>JAILPW010000034.1:0-37492 GCA_024699245.1 Clostridia bacterium
GAAATTAGAACATCGGAGGTGTAATCACTATGATTAAGATGAATTTACAGCTCTTTGCTCATAAGAAGGGAATGGGTTCGACCAAGAACGGCCGTGACTCTGAATCCAAGAGACTTGGAGCTAAGAAGGGCGACGGACAGCACGTGCTCGCCGGTAACATTCTTGTCAGACAGCGTGGAACAAAGATCCATCCTGGTACAAACGTAGGTATCGGATCTGATGATACTCTCTATGCACGTATCGACGGAAAAGTTAAGTACGAGCGTCTCGGTAAGGATAGAAAGCAGGTTAGCGTATATCCTATCGCTGAGTGATCTATTGATCAACGTTGAATTATTCGGTCTGTCGGGAACTCTCGGCAGACTGTTTTTTTACTAAAGATTTAAAGGTGTCTTATGTTTATCGATCATGCAAAAATCTATGTTAAAGCAGGAGACGGCGGAAACGGCTGTGTATCTTTTCATACCGAAAAATATGTAACCAACGGCGGTCCTGACGGAGGTGACGGCGGAAAAGGCGGAGATGTTGTATTTGTAGCAACATCTAAGATATCTACGCTCCAAAGCTTCAGATTTAAGCATAAGTTCGTCGCTAAAAACGGCGAGAAGGGCATGAATCGAAAGATGTACGGCAAGGGCGGTGAGGACCTTAAGATCGCTGTTCCTGTCGGAACCATAATCAAGGATGTTGATACTGACAGGATCATCGCGGATCTTTCCGAGGATGGTCAGGAAGTCATCGTTGCAAAAGGCGGTAAGGGTGGACTCGGCAATATGCACTATGCTAATGCCGTAAGACAGGCCCCAAGATTTGCGAGAGCCGGTATCCCGGGTGAGGAGAAGAATCTTTCCATTGAGCTTAAGCTTATAGCTGACGTAGGTCTTGTAGGATATCCTAATGCAGGTAAATCCACACTCCTTTCGGTTATGACAAAGGCTAAGCCTAAGATCGCTGATTATCCGTTTACCACTCTCGAGCCTGTTCTCGGAGTCGTTCAGGATTTTGATACCAGTTTTGTAATCGCCGATATTCCGGGTCTTATCGATAACGCTCATGAGGGCGCAGGTCTCGGCCATGATTTCTTAAGACACATCGAGAGAACAAGACTTCTCATTCATGTAGTTGACGTCTCAAGTGCAGACGGCAGAGATCCGATCGATGACTTTAAGAGCATCAATGAAGAGTTAAGGCTTTTTAATGAGCAGCTCGCATCCCGGCCTCAGGTCGTAGTTGCCAATAAATCAGACTTGGCTTCCGAAGAGGAAGTAGAGATGTTTGTAGAAGCAGTTAAGGAGATGGGATACGAAGATGTTTTCGTAACATCAGGCGCTGCTATGATCGGTATCAAGCCTTTGATCGATAAAGTATCTGAACTCGTAAGTAAGCTTCCTGCTACACCTATCTTCGATTCGATCGAAGAAGAGAAGGTTTACAAATTCGAACCTAAGGAACAGTTTACGATCGAGGTCGATGAAGACGGAGTTTACAATATTTGCGGTCAGTGGGCTAAGGTTACGATGGAGTCCACTAACTTCGATGACCCTGAGTCTTTGTCTTATTTCCAGAGATCGCTTATCAACGCAGGTGTTATTGACGCGCTTCGTGAAAAGGGTATTCAGGAAGGCGATACAGTAAGGATCGACGATTTTGAGTTTGATTTTGTTGAATAAGATAGCAATTTTTTTATAATTATCGGGATAATATGTTGCATTTTCAAACTTAATCCAATTTTGAACTGTCTTGTTTACATTTTGTTAAAATTTAAACATAAATAGTCCACAATGTATCGTTATACTAAAACCATAAAGATTTAAGCGACCTCTTAAAATCTTGGAATGAGTTTGTAATAGACTGTCTAACCCCGGACAGTCTTTTTATTTGCAAGTTTTTCCTTTTCTGTTATGAACAATTAAATCCTTTTGATATAATCTTTAATCATATATGGAGGATCAACAGAAAATGGGAGAAGTGTTAACAAGGGAAGAAAGCATCGAATTGGCTTCTTTTATGGCTGAAAAGTATAGACAGTTAGAGATAAAAGAAGCTGAATTTATTGATACCAAGGAACGAATGGATAATATTCCTGATGATACGAAGATTCCAAAGCATTCCGCATTCAAATTCTTTTGGCCGTACCTGATCATTGCATCTATTGCAGAGGCAGTGGTCTATACGATATGTTTTGTTTTTGTATTTGCTGTCAAGTCGGATCTTGTCAGCACTATGATCTCGTTTATATTGATAATCCTTACCTGGCCTGCGATCGTGATCTTTGGCGCTGTAAGGGCCAAAGTTAAACGCAGGGAATATAACAACGGTGTGGATATAAAGATCCACAGTAACCAGAGACTTAGGGCCGAATGCGCACAAAAGCTCAAAGAACTGGAAAAAGAACTTGTCGGTATAGAAAATGAGACTTCAGCGTATGATGACATAGTTCCTTCAACAATGCGTACCTATGATTGTATGCAGACGGTTAAGAGAACATTGGAGAATAATATGGCCGAGAACTTCGAAGAAGCAGTATCCCGCCTTAAGCCGGTAGGACACAGTAGTTTTTATTGATCCTTTATTTGAGAAGATCCGAAAACGACTTGAATGCTTCGGAAGGATTCTGTTTCCATGAATTACAGATCTTCGTGCAGCTTTCCTTATCTTCACATCTTATTGATGTTGAGAATACGGGACCTTTGTCGTCATTTATGCTCAGATCAGCGTAGAAAACATCGTCGACAGCACGGATATTGGCTTTGATGCTGTTCCTGTCTGATACCTGGCTTAGAAGGTCTTCCTTCGCTTTCATAAGGAAGTTGAGCGTGTTTTGATTTAGTGTTCCCTTAATATCGTCCAAAACAGCTTTTCCGCTTTCGGTAATGTAGAGGATATCCTCGGAAGAATCGGCTGTAACCTGATCGGTGCCGTCGCTCTCTGAGACCTTCTCCAGAAGGCTTGCAGCTATAAGTTCGTTATAGCCCTGAGAGAACGTGAAATAATCCATGTAAAGAGATTCCAGGCACTTATCCATGAGCATATGGTAAGTAAGACCCGGTGCATCCGATACGAGATGAAGGATTATTATCTTGGCTTTTGCAATATTTTCTGAACTCATATGTATGATTATATCTTAAAGTTTTCGAAAAGAATCATTAAGGGCAAAAAAACGAAGAAAATGTGCTTTTTTTAGTTCACGAAAAGGGCCTGTGGTGATATACTTTCTATTAGTTTTTACAAAAAAAGACTAGTGTGAGGAGAAACATTATGATCAATTTGGACATTTCCAATGTGCTTCCTTTCATCGGAGGCGAAGAAGCTGTCCTTCGTATGGAGCCACAGGTTAAGACGGCTCACGACATGCTTCACAAGAAGAACGGCCCCGGAAACGATTTCCTCGGTTGGCTCGACCTTCCTACTTACTACGATAAGGAAGAGTTTTCCAGAATCAAGAAAGCAGCAGCTAAGATCCGTAAGGATTCCGATGTTCTCATCGTTATCGGTATCGGCGGTTCATATCTGGGCGCAAGAGCTGCTATCGAGCTTCTGAACCATTCTTTCGCTAATATCGCACCTAAGAAGACAAGAAAGAGTCCTATCGTTCTTTTCTGCGGAAATTCAATCAGTGCTACATATTTGGCAGATTTGATGGATGTTATCGAGGGCAAAGACATCTCCGTCAATATCATTTCCAAGTCCGGTACAACAACTGAGCCTGCTATCGCTTTCAGGATCTTCAAGGCTTACATGGAGAAGAAGTACGGTAAAGCAGAAGCTAAGGCAAGGATCTATGCAACAACAGATAAGGCAAGAGGAGCTTTGAAGGGCCTCGCTGACAAGGAAGGCTATGAGACATTCGTAGTACCTGATGATGTCGGAGGACGTTTCTCGGTTCTTACAGCTGTAGGTCTTCTTCCTATCGCTGTTTCCGGTATCGACATTAAGGAAGTTATGAAGGGCGCCAAGGACGCTTCCAAGGAATTCAAGAAGATGTCCGTTATGGATAACCCATGCTACAAGTATGCAGCAGTTCGTAACTGCCTCCTTCGTTCCGGTTATTCAACAGAAGTTATGGTCAACTACGAGCCTTCTTTCCACTACATGACAGAGTGGTGGAAACAGCTCTACGGTGAGTCCGAGGGTAAGGACGGCAGAGGAATCTTCCCTGCAGGTGTTGATAACACAACAGATCTTCATTCCATGGGTCAGTATATCCAGGACGGAAGAAGAATGCTCTTCGAGACAGTCGTACAGATCGACAAGGCTCGCCGTACATTCGAGATCCCTAACGATCCTAAGAACCTTGATGGTCTTAACTTCCTTTCAGGTATGGACATGAACGACGTTAACCTTAAGGCTATGCAGGGAACAGTACTCGCACACGTTGACGGTAAGGTTCCGAACATGATCGTTCACATGCCTGAGCTTACACCATATTGGTTTGGTCAGCTTGTTTATTTCTTCGAGAAGGCTTGCGGTATCTCCGGTTACCTCCTTGCTGTAAACCCATTCAACCAGCCTGGTGTTGAAGCTTACAAGAAGAACATGTTCGCTCTTCTCGGTAAGCCTGGTTACGAAGATCAGAAGGCTGCTTTGGAAGCAAGACTCAGCAAGTGATCTGAATCAGATAGATAATGAGATCTCCCGTTATCCGATAACGGGAGATTTTTTATGCCTGATTATCATTGTATGCCTGTACGGCTTCATAGACCGTATCGTAAAGAAAACCGGTCTTCTGCTCACCGTTAAGATCAAACACGGCACATTTATCGTTTTTTCCGACTATCCATAAATCGGGAACATGGCTTTCGTATATTTCTATCCAGTCGTATTCAGGTTTGATTATCTCATTCAGATCTTCGTCAATGACGCCCGTTTGTCCGATGCCGACACTGAATACATATTGACCATAACTGTTACTGTTTGATGGTATTTCAAGCCAGCCTTCTATAGGATCTTGGAGTTCTTTTCCGCTTGAGTCGACCTTATGGATATAGTATCGGTCATCGTATTTATATGTGATGAGCAGGTTATCGTTTTCGAGAAAAACAAAATTCAGATCGTCTCGACCAAAGATCAGATCATAGTCCTTGTTAAGAAGACTGATCCCGTCCTCGGTTTTCATGAGGTAGAAGTTCGGATTTTCGACGCATTCTTCCAAGGTGATCTGCTGATAGACAAGAGGTACTTTTATACTAAGATCGGTTCCTACGATACCTCTCTTGGACCCGAGGAAGAATATTCCTCCGTCAAAGGGGCGGTAAACCTTATCATTCATACTGAATGAGTCGAAATCACCGTCAACTTTTACGATGCAACGGCAGTAGTCGGTTTGAGGCAGGCATCCCGAAGAAGGACCGTCATAGATAGTGATATCGGCTGTAACGGAAAGATGTGAGCCGGTGATGCTGCTTTTTACGTTAGACACGTCTTCGATCTTTTTCCCGTAGCCTGTGACGGTATAGTAAAACAGCACGTAATCTGACGAGCCGACATGTACTTTTACATATTCGTCATCGTCCAGAAGATCAAAATAGAACAGTATGTCTTTGTTGTCCTTGAGGTCGCTATACATACAGTATCTTCCCGAACTGTCCAGAAGATCTGCTATCTCGGATATGTTTTTTGTACTGGAGAAATCATGATCATCAAAACTATGCCACTCTCTTGAAACCCCATGTGTAAAGCGGGAATTGCATGAAGTCAGGAACAAGCAGAAAACTATCGCAGCAATAAGTTTTTTTTTCACAGTCGTGTCCCCCCCCCATATTTTTAAGCTCATCCTAGCTAAGTAATGACGGGCATTCAACGATATTGGAACGGATTACATAAGGGATCGTATGATTTGCAAAAAATGAATAGTAAAAATGTGATGTGCAAAGTGACTTTCGAAGTTTCTTCAGTCTGATATAATTATTCGAAAAGAAATCATTAGGAGTGATCTCGATGAATCAGGTCAAGATATCACGTAAGGATCTCATGTCGGTGGAAAGCCCCGGACGCTACGTCGGAGGCGAGTTCGGTTCCGTTATTAAGGAAAATGTATTGGAACAGCTCGAGAAGACAGGCACATGTAAGGAAGTTCGTACAGCTTTCTGTTTCCCTGATGTTTATGAAATAGGAATGAGTAACCTTGCTCTGCAGATCCTCTATAAGTGTCTTAACGACATGGAGGAGTGTTGGTGCGAGCGTGTTTTCTCGCCGTGGGTCGACATGGATGCCGTAATGAGAAAAAGCGGTATCGAGCTTTATTCCATGGAGAGCAAATCTCCTCTTAAGGATTTCGACGTGGTAGCTTTTACATTGGGCTATGAGATGTGCTACACGAACGTTCTTCAGATGCTCGATCTCGGCAAGATCCCGTTCAGGACCAAGGACCGCACCGAGAATGATCCTATCGTCGTTTGCGGAGGACCTTGCGCGTATAACATTGAACCGATGGCGGACTTTTTCGATCTGGCCATGATGGGTGAGGGAGAAGAACTCATTGTCGAGGTTACGAAGGTAATCAAGAAATATAAGGATGAGGGTAAGAAGGACAGGAAAAAGCTTCTGGTCGAGCTGTCTCAGCTGGAAGGAGTCTATGTTCCGAGTCTTTATGAGCCGGAATATGAAAACGGCAGATATGCAGGTCTTAAAAAGCTTTCCGAGGAAGCTCCCGATACTATTCGAAAAAGGATCATCAAGGATCTGGATAATGTTCCTTATCCGACAAATCCTGTTATCCCGAATATAAGGATCATCCATGACAGAGCTTATCTCGAGATATTCAGAGGATGTATCAGAGGCTGCAGATTCTGTCAGGCGGGATTCATCTATCGACCTGTAAGAGAGAAATCTGCCGAGACTTTGTGCAGACAGGGAATAGAGATCGAGCATAACACAGGCTACGACGAGCTCGGAATTTTGTCGCTGTCATCAAGTGACTACACGGGTCTTAAGGAACTTACCGACGGACTTCTTGATGCGTTCGAAGGACGCCACACGAGTCTGTCGCTTCCTTCTTTGCGTATTGATAACTTTGCTTTGGATCTTATGGAGAAAGTATCCCAGACAAGAAAGTCGGGTCTTACGTTCGCGCCTGAAGCAGGAACGCAGAGACTTCGCGACGTCATAAATAAGGGTATCTGCGAAGAAGATATCATGAAATCCCTAAGCCTCGCGTTCGCGGGCGGATGGAGCACGGTTAAACTATACTTCATGCTCGGTCTTCCGACAGAGACGATGGAAGACGTTGAAGGAATCGCTGATCTTGCCCGTAAGATCGAGAAACTCTACTTTGATGTATGCAGGGAACAGGGGATAAAGGCGAGAAGACCTGAGATCACCGTATCGACTTCAATGTATATCCCGAAGCCGTTTACGCCTTTCCAGTGGGAAAAGCAGAATACGAAGGAGGAGTTCCTTCAGAAGCAGTCGCATCTGAGGTCGCTTCTTAAGTCCAAGAACATCAAGTACATTTGGCACGATGTTGAGACTTCGCTTTGGGAGTCTGTCCTCGCGAGGGGCGACAGAAGGCTCTGCGATGTTATCGAAGCAGGTTACCGCAAAGGTTGTTTCTACGATGCCTGGGATGATCATTTTAAGTATGATACCTGGATGGAAACTCTGACCGAGCATGGTCTTACCTGGGAGATGTTCGCCAAGGGTTTTGACGTGGATGATGAGCATCTTCCGTGGGAGCATATCGATGTTGGTGTCAACATGAGTTTTTTCAAGAAAGAAAGAGAAAAGGCATATAGGGAAGAGATCACTCCTCCGTGCAGGACAAAGTGCTCTGCTTGTGGTGCCCAGTGTTTTAAGGTAGGTGAATGCTATGCTCCAAAATGAGAGAAGCCTTGAGATGACAAGACAGCAGCACCAGACCGAGTACGTTGTAAGGTGCCTTTTCGAAAGAGTTGGAGATGCTTCCTTTGTGGGACATCTCGATCTGATGCATACTTTCGACCGTGCGATAAGAAGGGCTGAGATGCCTATCCTTTATACCCAGGGTTATAACCCGAGGCCGATGATGGTCTTCGCGCTTCCTTTGGGAGTAGGTATCGATACTTTGGGCGATTACGTCGATATCTCCTTAAGCCGCGTTGTCGATGCCGAAGAGTTCATGGAGAAGGTCAATAAGAATCTTCCGAGGGGTGTTAAGCTCTATGGCGGGATCAATATCGATGAACCGAAGAATTCTCTTATGAGCGTTGTTACGACGGCCATGTACAGGATCAAGGCACCGGGAGTACAAGAGCCGATGCTGCGCCTTTTCGAAAAAGATGAGATAAAGGTAGAGAAGAAATCCAAAGGAAAGATAGTCGAGACAGATATCAGGCCGCTTCTTTTGTCCAAGGCACAGAAGATGCCTGAGGATAAGGATATTTGCGAGCTTTATGTCTGTGCGGGTTCTGTAAAGAACCTAAGGCCTGACGTACTGATGTCGGCTCTTTGCAAATATGAAGGCTATGACGAAGATGCTGCCCTGAATGCCGAGGTTACGAGACTTTCGTTATTCGGAGGCGAATACCCTAAGCTTCTGGACATCAAGGAATTGCTTTGAATTACAAACATAAATAGGGTATAATATTTGTTGCTTATTTTTGATTTATGGAGGAAGTATCATGCGAGCAGAAGAAGCACAACTGAGCGAGCTTCTCGTAAGGATTTATGAGAATGTACTTCTTACCGAAGAGCAGGCTCTGTCCAAGGGTTATTTCTCCGATCTTTCCAATGCGGAGATGCATACTCTTGATGCGATAGGACCTTATGAAGCAAGGACAATGACTGAGACAGCTACTGATCTCGGAATTACGACGGGAACTCTTACGGTTGCGATCGATCGTCTTGTTAAGAAGGGTTATGTCGTCAGAAAGAGAGATGAAGCAGATCGAAGGATCGTCAGGATCAGCCTTACCAAGAACGGTAAGCTCGCCTGCAGGATCCACACTAAGTTCCACACGGTGCTTGCTAAGAGAATACTCGAGCCGTATTCTCCGGAAGATCAGGAAAAGCTCATTAAGATGGTATCGGAGATAGATGACTATATCGCATCCCAGCTCAAGCGTTACAGCGGTTCGGATTCGATAAGGAAAACAGCTAAGAAAGTGGCCGAAGAAGGCCGAAGGAGAGAATAAAATGGGTGACAATGGCGATCCTCGAGAAGGTATGAACGATGATGTATCTTTGGATGAACCTAAGATGAAGGACCTCATCTTGGACGATCTTATAAAGATAATTACGGATATGCTCGAAATATCACCAACAGATATCAGACCCGACACGATGATTTTTGAAGAACTGGATCTTGATTCCTTGCAGCTCTACGAACTGGTCGTTGATCTGGAAGAAGTCTACAGCATAAGGATGCCGGATGAGGATCTGGATGCCGTTAAGACTGTAGGAGATGTAGTCGATCTGGTCTTTAAGTTGTCGTCTCAGACAGAGAAGTAATCTCGTACTAATCAATAACACGAAGGGACAATGCGATGCGTTATTTGTTCATAATAAGCAATGAGATCAATTCAAAAGAACTTCGCAAGCTCGAAGATACCATTGCTTCCTTGAACGAAGATATGAGAAATCACATTGAGCTTCGCTATATCCAAAATGCCAGTCAATCAACGGATTATGCGGTTGAAGCCAGCGAACAGTCTGACGATAACGTAACCATCGTCGTCTGCGGAGGCGATAACGTTATTCACGAAGTCGTTAACGGCCTTGCTTATAGATCAACGCCGCTTGCCATCATCCCGTTGGGTTCCGTAAACCATTTTGCACAGACGATAACTCCTGATTATCTTCTTCAGCATCCGGAAAAGGGTGTACTGATGCTTCAGGATCTTAATGTCGTTCCGATCGATCTTGTAAGGATCGACAGTTATGACGTATTGGGTAATCATCTTCCTGTATGGTCCAGATATTTCATCAATATAGCTTCATTCGGATTTGAGACTACGGCTTTGTACTATGCCAAGGAATTCCTGGATAAGAACAAGAAGGCTGACAGACAGATGGCCAATATCCAGGGAGCTTTGCGCGGATTCCAGAAGATGAAGTCATATAAGATGGACTATAGTCTGGAGCTTATCGACAGTGAGACCAACGAGATCTGTGAGGATGAAGAATTCCTGTCACTATCCATTTGTAACGGTAAATACAATAACGGTTGCTGCTTAGCTCCGAATGCGAAGATAGACGACGGAGTCCTCGATATTTGCGTAACAGAGAACAGGGGAAGACTTCATAACGGCAAACTTTTCATTATGGCTGGTCTTGACGGAAAACACGTCCAGGACGAATCGGTAAGGATGTTTAAGGCTACGAGCGGCATCATCACATGTAAGGATAATTCATTCCAGCTGTCGGGTAACTGCGACGGTGAACTGATATACGGTCACAGGATAAGGTTCGAAGTTTTCCCGGAAGCTCTTAATCTCGCATATTTTCCAAAGCAAGAAAAAAGGTGATCTAAAAAGGTCACCTTTCGCAATTCTCAGGGTCAAAATAGAGGGCATGCATCTTTCTCATCCATTCATCAAGAGCAGCCGTCATCTTGTGGGCATCATTATCGAAATCCTTGCCATACATCGGCTCTCCGATGATGATCCTCATTTTCTTTCTCTTCATGAAGCCCTTGAAGGTCTTCATCTTAGGCATATGTCTGTTCCAGATCTGATAAGCGCCTGATACGAATACCGGTACAAGAGGAACGTTAGCCTTGATAGCTATATAGGAAGCGCCGTCCTTGAGTTCTCCGATCTCACCTGTGGAAGATCTTGTTCCTTCAGGGAATACCAGGCAGATATCACCCTTTTCGACTTCCTTCTTGGCCTTGATAAGTCCTCTTACAGGGTTACCGTATCTGTCAACGGCGATACCGCGTCCGACCTTCATGATAAGTCTCCCGATCTTGCCGTGGCTTGTCTCGAGGTCAGCGCCTGCAAGGCAGCACATCTTCTTGAAATGGCCCTTCGGAAGGTATTTAGCGATCCATACACCGTCAGCATAGGACTGGTGGTTGGAAGCGATCACATATGGATAATTGTTAGGAAAGTTCTCTCTGTGGATGCACTTGAGGTTGATAACCGTTGATGTATATAACAGAAAGAAGAACTTAGCAACCTTAGCGTCCCAGGTACGCTTTGTAGGGTATTGTTTGTCTAAATGTGCTGTATCAGACATAGATATCTCCGTTTTTTCAAATTCATACTTATAATAATAAAAAAACGAATATTTGCAACATCTTTTTTGAAAAGGAAAATGCGGCAAATATAAATGAACGCTATGTGGCTTTGCATTATGGACTAATCTGACTTTAAATGCTAATATTTCAAGAGTAAAAAAGCACTTGGAGGAAGTATGCGCGAAGTTAAGGGAACAGCGCTTTATGAGGCGGACAGATATGAGACTATCCGCGATCTTATTCTGGATGCAGCAGAAAAACATGCTGAACTGGATGTTGCTATATTCAGAAGAAAGCCTACTTTGCCTGAGGAACACAGGACTTTTTCTCAATTCGGTAAAGACATAAAGGCGCTCGGCACATACATCATCAATTCGAATTATTTCGGAGACAAGCTTGGCGTAGTCGGCGAGAACTGCTATGAGTGGTTTGTTTCTTATTCAGCTATACTCGGAAGCGGCAGTATCGGAATCCCTCTTGACAGGGCTCTTCCAGAAGGCGAGCTGGTCCAGCTCCTTGAAAGAAGCGAGGCTAAGGTCCTTTTCTACCAGCAGAAGCATCATGAGATGATGCTCTCCATCGCAGAAAAGATGGACAAGGGCGAGTACAAGCTTTGTATAGAGAAGTTTGTCTGCATGTACGTCGAAGGCATCAGCGAGAAGCTCAAGTGGCCTGATGACGAGCGCTTCGTGGATCTTTATGATCTTATAAGACAGGGCACAAAGCTCATCGATGAAGGTGATGACAAGTTCACCACCAACAAGATCGATCCTGACGAGACCAAGATAATCCTGTTCACATCCGGTACGACATCCGCTAGTAAGGGTGTCATGCTCACGAACAAGAATATCTGTTCCAACGTATATTATATTTCACAGACACTTTACGCAGGCAGGGGCGAGAGATACTTCTCCATCCTTCCTTTGCACCATACATTCGAGAACACCTGTGACTTCTTCCTCATCTCGAGAGGAAGCTGCGCATGTTTTTCGGACGGACTTCGATACATCGTCAAGAACGTATCCGAGTGGCATGTTGACTTCTGTATCTCCGTACCTTTGCTTTTCGAAAACATTTACGAGAAGATCAATGAAGGTATCGAGCAGTCCGGCAAGAAAAAGCTCATCAGCATAATGATCCCGGTTACAAGGTTCCTGAGACACTTCGGTCTCGACCTTCGCCGTGTCGTATTCGCTGATATCCTCAAGAAGCTCGGCGGTAACCTCCGTATGGTCGTTATAGGCGGTGCGGGCATCGACAAGAAATATGTTGAATTCTTCAATAACATCGGTATCGATTTCATGATGGGTTACGGTCTTACCGAGACTTCACCTGTTATCGCGACAACCACTCTTGCTTGTAATGTCTACGGCAGTGTAGGCCGCCCGATGGTAGGTATCAAGGCAGCGATCGACGGAGTTGACGCTCCTAACAAAGTCGGCGAGATCCTTACAAAATCCGACTGTGTCATGAAGGGATACTATCAGAACGAAGAAGCTACCAAGGAAGTCATCGACGCAGACGGCTGGTTCCATACAGGAGACATGGGCTTCATCGATAAGAAGGGCTGTATCCACGTAACAGGCCGAGTTAAGTCCATGATCGTTCTTACCAACGGTAAGAAGGCCTTCCCTGAGGAGATCGAGAGCCTCCTTCTGGACATACCCGGTGTCATCGAGGCATTTGTATGGGGTAACAGGAATGAGCGTGAGGCTATCGATATCTGCGCTAAGTTCTATATCGACAGAAAAGCTATCGCCAAGGCAGTCGGAACCAAGGGTGAAGCCAGCGACAGCGAGATAACCATGTATCTTAACGACAAGCTCCGTGATGCTAACCACCAGATGCCTTCTTATAAGATCGTTAGAAACTACGTCTTTTCTGAAAAGGACATGATCAAGACTACAACTCTTAAGATCAAGAGACCTAAGGAGCAGGAAGCCATCGAGAGCGCTTTGGAGAGAAATGACACGAATATGCGTGAGATGAACGGCTGTAACCTCGACAAGCTCACATAACAGAATCTTAACAAGATATTTAAAGGACCCGGTCAAATGTACGATTTTTGGCCGGGTCTTTATAGTATACTTGTATAAGAAACTTGAGTATAAGGGGTGGCTATATGATTACAATAAAATGCCTCAAATCTCTTAAGAGTTCGTTGAGGTCGATTATTAATACCGAAGTCGACCGTGATTGTGAAGTTCTATTTATTGTCCCAGAATCCTCTAAAGCCTCTGTTGAGAGAGAAGTTTTTAATGCTTTGGCCAAGAATGGTAAGAAAGATATCAAGGCAGGTAACGATAGAGTTACATCCGGAATCTTAAAACAGGATGTTCTTAGTTTTCTCAAGTTTGCGCAAAGGATCGTATCTAACTCCGGAGACGAATCTATTACCGGATTTGATGATGTGATGCTTCGTAATGTGATTTATAACATTCTTGTGAAGCACGGAAGTGAATTTAAGATTATAAGCAAATTTGTTGGTAAGTTCGAATATATTGACAAGCTTATTGCTATTTTGGGAGATTTTTCCAGATTTGGAATAACACCTTTAGACCTGGATGAAGTTATTAGCAATGAAAAGCCGGAGGATGTTTTTTATGAAAAGGTATATGACATCAAGTTGTTGATGGAATATATAGGAGAAATCAATGAGAAATATGGTTTTTCTTTGTTGGAGAGTGATCTTATAAGGGCATCGAGTTTTATAGATAAGGCCATATCCAATGGAGATATTCCAAACAAACGATTGTATTCGTATGTCAGAAACCTTCGAAGTACCAGATTGATTATTCAGGGATTTGGATCATCAAGATCCTTTACTCCTCAAGAGTTTAAGTTTTTGTCTGCATTAGACCGTCTTGGATGTGAGATGGATATTTATGTTTTGTATGACAAGGACAACGAGGACAAAGAAGTATTTTTCTTTGGAAAGACTTTAATGGACTCTATGCGTAAAGAGGGATTGGTATTCAACGTTGTTGATTTCGATGGAAATTATGAATCCAAAGAAAATCACTTAGGCGAAGTGGCTTCAGCTTATGCCTTTGATGAGAGTATTCAACATGACTCTCCGGATGGCTCAATTGAATTATTGAAATTAGTTGATAAAGATGATTCCCTTTCTTTTGTATGTAATGAGATCATACGCCTTACAAGAGAGGAAGGCTACAGATACAGAGATATCAGAGTATTTATCCCGGATGATGATCTTACAGATCGCTTTAAATCCATCATGAGATTATTCAAATTGGACGCTTTTATAGACAAGAGATTGATACTTCAAGGATCTCCTGTGATGCGTCTTATTGAATTGCTCTTGGATCTTCCTATTCAAAACTATCCAATTGATAAGATAATTGGAATTTTGAGAACGGGACTCCTTCCTGTTACATTTGAGCAGATGGACTATTTTGAAAACTTCTGCCTTCAGGAAAACATAACCTTTGGAAATAAGATTTTTGATGAGAATAGGTATAAAAACACTAAGTTTACGATCTATATCAACAATAAAGTAGAGGCATTTGGAGGAAGTATTCTTTGGAATGATGTGGTAAAGAAGGTGCTTGTTCCTCTTAAGGATGTTGCTGAACGTGTTTTCCATGATGAATTGATCTCAACTAAAGCCAAGGATCTTATGGAATATATTGATACACTCAGACCGAATCTAGAATATCTTAGAGATGAGTTTGTGTCTAGAAATGATACTGTTTCTGCATCCTTGCTTGTTAGGAGCTACAAGGAAATAATGATCCTTCTTGCAGCATTTAACACAGAACTAAATGATGTTTCTGTAACACCAGAAGCATTTTCCTCTCTGATCAAGACAGATATGAAGAATAAATCGTTGGCTACCATTCCGCTGACAGTTGATTCTATTGAATTGGTTGACTCTGACAGTGCTTGTAATTCTCCATGCAAAATTCTTTTCATGGTGGGTTGTACTTCTGAGAATTTCCCGTTTTCTAAGCATTCGGAAGGAATCATGAGTAATGAAGAATTGCAGAGATTGAATAGTGAGATGACTATTGATCTTCCGGATAAGATCAGAACGAAATTCAGGGAGGAATTCATAAAGTCAGCGCAGATAATCAATGCTGCTACGGATAAAATACTTATGGTCAACACGGTAGCAGATGTGGATAGTGAGATATATACTTTCCTTCAAAAATCGTATGCAGAGAAAATAGCTAAAAACATCGATTTTTATACTCCTGTATATGGTCGTCCTGTTGAGAAAAAACATGATATCAGAAGTTCTTCTATTGATGAAGAGACAATAATTGCCATTTTGAATGGTAAGTACACGGGAAGTGTATCTTCTTTTGAAACGTTTAATTATTGTTCTTTGGAGTATATGCTTGATAAGGTTTTGAAAATCAGGAAGAGAAGTGATGGTACCTCTATTCAGATTAATCAGATAGGTTCTTTGGTTCATTCTATGTTTGAGATGACAATGAAAGACGTTGCCTCTGAATATGATACTCCGGATAAACTAAGAACATATTTGAAAAAGTTGGAAGAGCAATCTTTCCTTGGAGAAGTAGCAGACAAAGCCTTTGAGAAAACTTTTGCGGAATCTGATATTTCTGATAAAGAGTCAGAATACTATAAAATTTGCCTGGGTTCTAAAGCCAGAAGAATATTTATGAGGGCTGTCCCAAAACTAATAGAATACTGTGCAGACTCCGGTTTTGTTCCTTGTGGCTTTGAAAAAGAACTTCAAAACCAGGAAAACAAACTGTCATTTACCACACAAAATGGTGTTGTCTTTGAATTTAAAGGTGCTATAGACAGAGTTGATTATAATAGCGAATTGAACAGATATCGTATTGTTGATTATAAAACCGGAAAAAAAGAAATTGATCCTGAACAACTTGCTTATGGTTTGCAGATACAATTATTTGCTTATGCATTGGTTGAACAAATGCAGGGATCTGATATTGATAATGTCGGATATATTGAAACAAGACTTGAGCCTGCGAGCAATATCAATGGTAAAGGGGCTTCGGATTATTCATACAAACAATCACCATTTGATCCGGAGACAATCAAAGAAGTGTGTTCTTTGGTAAAAGCCTTGATGCAGAGAACATGCGAGCAGATTTCAATTGGAAAAGCGGATGCGCTTGTAAATCCTAAGGGCAAAACTTATATGAGCTCAAAATGTGATTATTGTGCATATAGAGGGCTTTGCGGTAATCATCCTAGTCGTTTAATGACGGATAGAACTGATTATGAGATTACTGATAAGAAAATAAGCAATAAGAATGAAAAAGCTGTTGAAACACTTAGAAAGCGGAGTGAAACACCATGGAATTTTCGGACCAGAAAAATGAATTAATAGATAATGAGACTGAGAAAAAAGGTATAGAGTTTTCGGATCAGCAAAAGAAAGTAATCGGGGAAGGTATAGATAATATTCTCGTATCGGCGGCTGCTGGTTCAGGAAAGACAACTGTTCTTGTTGAAAGAATCATTCAAAAGATCATAAAAGGGGAAGTTACGATTGACAGACTTCTTGTAATGACCTTTACAAAAGCTGCTGCGGCCAATATGGTTTCGAAGATAGGAAAAGCATTTAAAGAAAAGATCGATTCTGAGGAAGACCCGGTTGTGGTAAAAAGACTCAAGGATCAATTGAATCTTCTTCCTTCTGCATATATTCAAAGTATAGATTCTTTTTGTTCCAGAGTAATTAGGGAAAAAGGAAGTGAACTTGAAGGCATAGATATTGAAGCAGGTTTCCCGGTTGTATCGGGTCCGGAACTTAATGTGATTATGGAGAATGCTGCAAGAGAGGCCGTAAGCAGTAAATATCTTTCGTATAACGATCTTGAATCGCTCAAGAAATCTGAGTTTTATAGATTAACTTGTATGTTTGGTGATGGAAGAAACGACCAAGCACTTGAGGCTAATCTTGTCGCAGTATATAAGAATCTGAGGAGTCTTCCAAATTATGACGAATATATTGAAAAAGTGATTCAAAACAGACGTGAAAGTGATGATTCAGGAAGAATCATAATGCTTTCAGATCTTATAAGGAAAACAGTGGATTATTACTCCCTGGTATTGATCTCGGCTAATAAAGCCCTAGATATTCTTCCTTTTGCAGATATCGTTAACGAAACCTATTATTCTGGTATGGAATACATTATCAGAACAATTATTTCCGAAGCAGAAAAGGTTTGTTCTTTTGAAGGATCTTCTGAGGAAAAATTCGAATTTATTAAAGATAGTCTTTTGAGGATCAAGAATCTGTCTTTGGATAAAAGTGGTAAATCCAGCGATGAGTTTAAGGAGACTGTTGCTCCATGCCTTTCTATTGTGTTTTTCGCTGGTTCTTCTGTAAGTGGTATGTCAGGAAGAGCGGGTAATTATCTGCCGAAATTCAGTAGTGATATATTTATAAAACATGGAATAGATGGACTTCTGGATCTTCAGAAAAAAAGGACTGCCTTGTTAAGTGAATTTAAGGATTTGCTTTTGAGAATGGATTCTTCTTTCGGAAAAATCAAAAGAATGTCGAGACTTATTGATTTTCCAGATCAAGAACATTATGCGTTGAAAATATTGAGCGATCCGACTATTGGAAAGATTTATCGTGAGAAATTCAGTGAAATATATGTTGATGAATATCAGGACAACAGTTCACTTCAAGATAAAATAGTTGCTCGGATATCTAATAAAAATGTCTTTACTGTAGGTGATGTTAAACAAAGTATCTATAAATTCAGATATGCAAATCCGGGTAATTTTATTCAAAAGAGCATAGAATATGGGGATAAATCGAAGGGTAAGTTGATTCCGTTAAATACCAATTTCAGGAGCACACCTGAAATTCTTGATTTCGTGAATATTGTATTCAGACAGCTTATGAGTTCTGATGCTACTGAAATAGAATATGATGAATCTCAATATCTTAATCCTCCTAAGAAGGTTGTGCGCGGGAATGATATTCCTAAAGTTTTGCTTGTTAAGGAGGTTAAAGATAAAGATGAGAATCCTGATAGTCTTTTTGGATCCGAATCTGATGATGAAACTAAGGTTTTCGGACGAGAATTCAGGGGCGTTTTAAGTGAGGTAAAGGAGTATTTATCTAATCCGCAAAATAAGCCTGAAGATATATGTATACTGACAAGGACCAATAAGATATCAAGAAAGATAACAGCTTACTTGAATGCTTTAGGTATTCCGACGATCTGCAATGATTCTCAGAATATTTATGAGGATCCGGATATTGCTTCCATTTGTGCTTTAATATCCGTTCTGGGAAATGAGCACAGAGATGAGTGTTTGGTTGGCGTTATGTTGGCAGGATTCAGATTCTCGAATTTTACTGTAAATGAACTTGCTGAGATAACGTTGTTCTGTATGAATTGCAATAAGGAAGAGGATTTGCTTCACATGAATCTTATTGTGAAAGTCAGAGCATATGCAAACCAGAAACATCCTTCGAATCTTGCTTTATACAATAAAGTGAATGATTTTTTGGAGGTTCTTGAAAACCTTAGATCCGAGTCAATGATATTTGAAGTGGGTGAGTTGGTTGAAAAGATATATGCAGAAACAGGGATTCTGGCTACAGTTAAAAATCAGAATATGGGAGATGTTTCAAAACTTCGCGAGTTTAAAAATTGGATGTGCAGCGAGTTTTCAGGACGATCAGGAGATTTGAACTACATTTCTCAGGTTCTGGATGAGCTAAAGCATGAAATATCAGATCCTGCAGGTTTTGAATATGATCTTACCAGTGAGAATTCAGTTAGAGTAATGACTTCTCACAAGAGTAAGGGCTTAGAGTATCCGTTTGTAATAGTGACAAATCTTAGTAAAGAAATAGATAGAGTAGACCCAAGAAGCCCGGATAAGTACATAAAGTTTGATGAAAAAGTGGGTTTTATCTGCTACGACTATATCGAAGATGATATTATATATAGGATTCCTTCATTCGAAAATGATATGTACAATGATCGACATCACTTGGAGGTAATGTCGGAAGAATTACGACTGTTATATGTTGCGCTGACTAGGGCTCAAAAGAAATTATCTGTTGTACTGGCGGATAAGATATCTAGTTCTGATAAAGTTCTTTGCGAGAATTCTTGGGTCAGAGGTGGAGAGAAAATAGGACGAGATAGCCATCTGTCGGCAAAAAGGATCTCTACTGAATTGATGTTGGCTCTTGGAAGATTGAGTTCAGCAGAAGATTTAAGAACCGAACTGTATTCCATGCCGGTTCCTAACGTAAAAGATGTTTCCATTTTTAATGGTGTTGATGTTGTGGTTGTTGATGAGACGGATTTGGATGTGTCATACTCTGTTCCAAAGTTTGAGGAAGTCGAACACTTGAAACCAAGCTTGTGTGTGTCAGAGTTTGATGAACAGGGTAATCCTAAGTTTCCTCCATACAAGTTTGAAGAATCGATTACAGCACCAGCCAAAACGAGTGTTTCTGAACTGAAGAGGGAAGAGCAGAGATTGTCTGATACAGAGGAAGTACAGAAGGTTGCTATTAACCTTGTTGTTCCTGATATTAGATATTTTGAGAATAAAGACAGTTATTCCACAGCTTCTTCAAAGGGAACTCTCATACATAATCTTTTGCATTTTTTGGATTTCTGTTCTATCTATTCAGACATCAAGGAAGGGCAAAGTTCTGACGAAGCCTTGAAAAATGAAATTGATTATCTTAAGGGACAGGGTGTGATCAAAGAAAAGATGTTACCTGTTATCGAGAGTTTTAGCAATGAATTACAGGCGTTTGTTTCTTCTAGAGTTTTCGGAAGAATTGCAGAAGCAGAAATGAATAATAGAGCATGGTTTGAAAGACCTATGATGTTCTCCTTGCAAGTTAAGGATACTGATGATGACACCCTTGCACAAGGTGTACTTGATGTAATGTTCATGGAAGGTGATGAAGCGGTGATCGTTGACTACAAGACTGACCGGATCAGAAGTGACGATGATGCTGAGATCAAAAAGATCTTGGAGGAGAAACACAAGCTCCAGCTTGATCTTTATGCCGCTTCAGTAGAGGCTTCAGGAATCAAGGTCAAGGAAAAGATCATTTGGCTCGTCCGTAAGGGCAGGGAATTTGTTCTTTGATTTCTTGCTCTCGCGAACTTCCCTGAAGAATTCCTTAAGCATGTTGGAACTCTCTTCTTGAAGAATGCCCCCCTCAAAAAGGACCTGGTGATTATGGCCGTGGGCGATGTTAAAAATGTCGTTGCAGGAGCATACTGCACCGCCTTTAGGTTCGTATGCGGCAAAGTATACTTTTCTGATCCTTGCCTGGATAATAGCTCCGGAACACATGGTACAAGGCTCCAAAGTGACGTAAAGATCACAGTCGGAAAGACGCCAGGAATCAAGTTTTTTGCAGGCTTTCTTGATCGCCAGGATCTCGGCGTGGCTTAATGCACTGTTATGAGTGATCCTCATGTTGTGGGCGCGGGCTATGACTTTGCCATCTTTTACGATTACGCAACCTATCGGGCATTCTTCGAGTTTGTATGCTTTCTGAGCCTCTTTGAGTGCCATTAGCATAAATTGCTCATGTTCATTTGTCGGCATTGTCTTTTTTGATTCCATTTGGCTTGATTCCTTTATGTTTGTGGTGATTATAACACGAACGAGTAATTTTCTATATTAATAATATAAATAGTTGACATATTCTCCCGTGGAGGTTATATTGTAATTTGTCTTTTAATGCGCTTATGCGCGATTTATGAAAATTGAAGGTAGGTTTTTAAATGGCTGTTTTGCAAGGTTTGTGCAAAAATTGCGGTTCACTCGTAATGTACAATTCAGCAGACGAAATGTGTGATTGCATATTCTGTAATGCTGTTTTTCCGATAGGAGAAGTAATTCCGGTTGATGCAGAACTTAAGGACATCGTATTCCCGATGGAGAAGTTCGAGAAGAAAACTAACACCGGAGCAAAGAATCAGTTTTCCACTATGCCTGATCGTGTAACCCCTGTAGTTGAGAGAAATGCTAAAAGCGATGCTCTTGACGAAGGTGTTGAGACTAAGCAGTTTGAGATACAGGCTAAGGATGTTAAGGCACCTAAAAAGGTTGTAGCTATCATTATCGGAGCAGCTGCAGTTTGCCTTTTGGTCACGGTAGTAGTTTCATTCCCTCTTTACAAGAAAAGAACTGAGGTTCATGCGAAGATGGAAGATAAGATGCATTCTATCGTTGAAAATATCATCAAAATTGATGAAACGAAGGATGCTGATGGTAATACACCGGGTTATTCCATTCAGGGCATTTCCTGTCAGAAGGTTTCAATGTTGACAGGTGATGAGGTTGACGAGGCAACGGCAGAACTCCTGTTTAACAATTACTGTTCTGCTCTTAGGTCAGCGGGTTCCAGTGCAGATGAGGACGACGTTGAACTTAAGGTTTACTCCAAGAATGGTATTTATACCGTTAAATCCGGTAAAGCTAAATTCTCTGAAAACAAGGTGGCTACAGAAACTTCCAAGAAAAAATAAGGAGTAGTTGATGGCTGATTTTGACAAGAAACTTGCAAAGCTTAAAAAGCTAGCTGACAAGAGTGGCGGATCATTGAGACAAGAGATTGTTGAAAATGAAGCTGCTGATCTTGAAAACGGCCTTGCGGACTCTGTAAGACTTACGCAAGAACTTGAAAAGATGGGCGTCACTATTACTGATAAGGAAGATCCTGATGAGGCTGCCGAAGAATCTATTAGGGATGCATCCAGTGAAGAGATCAATGTAGATGACTCTGTAAGGATGTATCTCAAGGAGATCGGTAAGGTTCCGCTTCTTAGCGGTGATCAAGAACAGGAATTAGCAAAGAAAATGCTCGATGGCGATGAGGATGCCAAAAACACTCTCATCGAATCAAATCTTCGCTTGGTAGTTTCCATTGCGAAGAAATATATGAATAGAGGACTTTCTCTCTTGGATCTTATCCAGGAAGGAAATATCGGTCTTATTAAGGCCGTTGACAAATTCGACTATTCAATGGGCTTTAAGTTCAGTACATATGCAACTTGGTGGATAAGACAGGCTATTTCAAGAGCAATAGCGGATCAAGCAAGAACAATACGTATCCCGGTGCATATGGTCGAGACGATCAATAAGCTCAACAGAATAGAAAGACAATTGATACAGGAACTTGGACGTGAGCCCGATACAAAAGAGCTTGCAGATAAGATGGGTCTGTCGGAAGAAAAAATCCGTGAGATCCAGAAGATTTCTCAGGACCCTGTGTCGATTGACAAACCGGTCGGCGAGGAGGAAGACAGCCACCTCGTAGACTTTATCGCCAGCGATGAAACCGCTTCGCCTGATGAAGTCGTATCAAGAGAACTTCTTAAAGAAGAATTGTTGGAAACGTTGGACACTCTGAGTGACAGAGAAGCCAAGGTATTGAGAAGAAGGTTCGGTCTTGATGACGGTAGACAGCGTACATTGGAAGAAGTCGGCAAAGAGTTTGGCGTAACGCGTGAACGCATTAGGCAGATTGAAGCCAAGGCGATCCGTAAGCTCCGCCATCCCAGCAGGAGCAAAAAGCTTAAGGATTATGTTGATTGATCATTAGGCTTTTCAATAATGGTATTTTGGAGGAAACATGGCAGATTTAGCAAGTGCACTTAAGGCAATCAAGAAGATCGCAGGTAAGAATAAGAATGTAATTTCCGAGAGCGATTTTGACAATATTACAGACGAGTTTGAAATTGGTCCTGAAGACGCGGGTGCGTTAGCGTCAGAAGCAGAAAAAGCAGGCATATCCATCGAACAGGATATTGATTCTTCCAAGGCTTTGGAATTCACATCTTCAGAGGATATCGGAGTTGATGACTCTATCAGAATGTATCTCAAGGAGATCGGTAAGATCCCGTTGCTCTCAGCAGATGATGAGAGAGACCTCGCTTCCAGAATGAGCGAGGGTGATGAGTCAGCTAAGGATGTTCTCGTTGAATCCAACCTGAGACTCGTCGTATCCATTGCTAAGAAATATATGAACAGAGGTCTTTCTCTCTTGGATCTTATCCAGGAAGGAAACATTGGTCTTATAAAGGCTGTTGATAAGTTCGACTACACTAAGGGATTTAAGTTCAGTACTTATGCTACATGGTGGATCAGACAGGCTATCACAAGAGCTATTGCCGATCAGGCAAGAACTATCCGTATTCCTGTTCACATGGTTGAGACTATCAACAAGCTTACAAGGATCCAGAGACAGCTCGTTCAGGAACTCGGCAGAGAGCCTGACGTTAACGAACTTGCAGAGAAGATGGAATTGTCTCCTGAGAAGATCAGAGAGATCCAGCGTATCTCACAGGATCCTGTATCCATCGATAAGCCTGTAGGTGAGGAAGAGGACAGTCACCTCGTAGACTTTATCTCCAGTGATGAGACATTGTCTCCTGACGAGGAAGTTGCACGTGTTCTCCTTAAGGAAGAATTAGTAAATGTATTGTCCGTATTATCCGAGCGTGAAGCTAAGGTCATTAAGCTTCGTTTCGGTCTTGATGATGGCAGACAGAGAACTCTCGAAGAGGTAGGAAGAACTCTTGGTGTTACAAGAGAGAGAATCAGACAGATCGAGGCCAAAGCTATTCGTAAGCTCGGCAGATCCAGTGTTTCTAAGCGTCTGGAGGGTTACGCCGACTAAGCCTTGATTCATCGAAAATGAGGATGGTTTGATGTCTGCAAAAAAATACTCTTTCATAAAAAGCATATTACCTGAGAACGCCTTGAATTTTTCAAGGCGTACTCGTTATGTGTGCGAATCTATGATCGAGCGAATCTATCCGCAGAAGATCATTCTTCCGATGAAGCAGCACTATGGTGTCGATGCTATCCCGACAGTTGAACCCGGAGATGAGGTTCAGATCGGTCAGTGTGTCGGAGCTCCTGCTCCGGGAACGTTTTCGGTTCCTGTTCATTCAGGAATTTCCGGTAAGGTAATCGAGATCAAGACCATAACTCTTCCAAACGGTGTTACGACCAAGGCAATTGTCATAGAAAGTGACAGAAAGAGAACTTACCATCCTTCTTTAAGACCAAGACAGGATCTCAATGTAGATGCAAGTACCGCTATGGGAATCATCAAAAGTGCCGGTATCGTCGGCATGGGCGGTGAGGGAATCCCTACGATCGCCAAGATCAACCGTGCCAAGAAGCTCAAGGTAAAGGAACTTCTCGTAAACTGCCTTCAGAGCGAGCCTTACGCCACCTGTGACCTTCACAGGATCTGTGATACCCCTGATTATATTGTCATGGGTGCAGTAGTCGTAGCAGGTATCCTTGGCATTAACAAGATCAGATTTCTTATTTCTTCTGATCGAAAACTCGAGCTCGGCTATCTTCAGAATTCCATAGACGGCATAAAGGGTGACCACCCTGATCTTACATTTGAGGTCCTGCATTTTAAGGAAAGATTTCCTCAGGGTCATTTCAGACTTATTGCTAGAGCGCTTTATTCCGTTGAACTTAACGAGAATGATACTCTCGAAGAAAGCGTAGGCGCAGTCCTTTTCAACTGCTCGACCTTAAATGCGGTTTGGGAGGCAGTCGCCGATAACATGCCTTTCTGCAGCAGGATCGTATCGGTATCAGGTGATACCACAGACGGTCATAACGTCCTGGTTCCGATCGGAACCCCGATTCGTGACGTTCTAAGCAAGATGTCTCCTGTTTTTTCTTCATGCAGGATCGTGTGGGGCAACGCACTTACGGGTCTGTCGTGCACGGATCTTGATACTCCGATAATAAAGACGACTTCAGCTATCACAGTCATCAAGATGCTCGAGTCTCCGAAGACTCCGTGCATCCACTGCGGTATGTGCTATGATGCCTGCCCGATGGATATCACTCCGAGTATCTGCTATAAGCTCATTGATTCTGGTCTTGATACCAAGGCCATGCTCGAAAACGCTTACAAATGCATAGCTTGCGGCGCCTGCTCATACGTATGTCCCGCAGGTCTTGACCTTACGGGAACGATCGCTTCATTTGCAGCTAAGATCAAAAAACCGAGCAAGACTAATAAAGAACTTTCAAATAACAGCAGAACGAGATTTACGATGGATAAGATCGATATCGGTGATGCATCACTTCTTGAAGCATATGCCGAGAACGAGGACGGATTTACTGAAGATATGATAGACGAAGATACCATCGTTCTTCCGTTCGAAGGAGGAAAGTACGTATGACAAAAGGTTACTTTGCTCCGTTTATCCATTCCGAGAAGAATGCACCGTTTATCTATATAAACGTTCTTATCGCGCTGATCCCGTGTATCATATTAGCTGTAGTTTATTATGGCCTCAGAGCGCTTATATTGCTTGTTTTCTCTCAAATGCTGTTCTTCTTCTTGGATTTTGTTTTTTCGAGATTACTGAGACCTGATACGATCAATAGAGATTATCTTGATATAAGTTCCGTCATAAGCGGTACCATATTTGCACTTTTGCTTCCGCCTGATACTTCCGTCGATGTTGTTATCCTGGGAGCTTTTATAGGAGCATTTGTTGTTAAACAGCTTTTTGGCGGCGTAGGCACCAACCTTTTGAATCCTGCAATAGCAGCAAGGCTTTTTGTTCAGGTGGTTATACCGGGGAAACTAACGGGCTTTTCTGAGCCTTTGACAGACTTTTTCAAACTGGAGACTCTTGTCGATTTCTCGGGAAGAACCGCTGCTATGGGTGATGCTTCTTCCATCTACGCAGTAGAGGTCCTGGCAGGAAGCTTTGCGACATTTATAGGTGTCGGAAGCGGTATCGCTATCATAATCGGCGTATTCTATCTCTTGCTTAAGAAGATCGTCAGGGGATATGCATTCTTCGGTTATCTTATCGGAGTTATATTAATGTATCCTCTGGTTCATCTTACGGAATTTATTAATAAATCAGGACTTGCTTCTTTTGGAATATTTATCCTTACATCAGGAGTTTTGTTCTTTGCTATATTTGTTCTGGGAGATTTCTCGACCATGCCGATTAATCCGATCATGAGAATGGTCGTTGCATTCTTCTGTGCATGTCTTACGGTGTTTATCTATGATAAGGTCGATCCGATCACGGGTCTTTGTGCACCGGTACTTCTGGTAAATATTGCAACGCCTTCGATCGATTATTATCTTGGAACGCTTTCTCACAAAGAGATAGTTAAGAGGAAGGCGGGTGATGCCTCATGATGACTAGAGCCCAACTTCGTAAAATGATCATTGATCTGGCAGTTATGGTAATCCTGAGTGGCCTGGTCATTTCTTTGGGTGTCTACGTTTCCTACGGCAAGATGAAGATCCGTAAGCAGGAATACTATAAAGAGATCTTCAGTGATGTCATAAAGGCTGAATCTTATGCCGAGCTTAAGCATGATCTGGTAGAGAGTACTCAGGGTGTAAACCATGTTTATATGGCGTATGACAAAGAAGAAAACATAATCGGTTATATCGCAGATATAAGTGTTTTCGATAATGAGAACAAGGAACTTCATTCCTATGTCGGTATCAACAAGGATGGTTCGACAATAATCGGCTACAAGCGTGTCGAGGATGAGGATAATCCGATCGCGTATGAGCAGAAAGAGATCAAGATGCTCACTGTTCAGACTATGGGAAAGCAGATGCCTGTTGCCTTGTCCAGATACGGATCTACTTCTGATGATGTTTCTTATAGCGAGTATAATCCGCCGGCAGGCCTTAAGGACGGTACATACTTTGCCCAATCTCTGACAAAGGATAAGAAGGGCTACATTGATTATGTCGAGATCGAGATAATGGACGGCAGGATCAAGAGGGTAGTCTGGGATGGAATCAATATCGATCCTACGACAGGAAGCCGCAACAAGGCGTCTCTTACGGGTGCTTACGTCATCTCCGGCGAGAACTGGGCTACTCAATCTTATAACATCTGCCATGCTCTTATCGAGCTTCAGGATGTATCAAGACTTGCCATGAAATCAGACGGAACCACAGAGATCGTGCCGGGTGTTACTACAGACATTTCTGCTTTTGTTGATCTTGCTTCTGAATGTCTCGAGAACTCTAAGGCCGGATTCGACAAGAATAACTACCTGAATACTCTGGCAGGATTGATCCAGATCACCGGAACAGATCCTGAGAGCGTAAGAGACAGCAACGGTTTTTACGTATATCCGTTTGAGGATCTGACTATGTTCAAAAAGCCGGATGGTTCTCTTGATCTTAAGACAGTTTATGAGACAACGTTACCTGATGATCAGCTCGATGATGACGGATCAGGAGAAATCACGGCAACACCTGTTCCTACTTCAGGAAGTGATATGGGACCTGAGGACGGGATCGCAACTGACCCGAACTCGGTTATCGTCTCCAACAGTGTAGACGGGATCCCTATGTCGGAAGTCCGCACGTTTATACCGGGCGTTTTCTATGATGTTCCGGGTTCGACTGAATACGTAACTACAATGAATACGGCATATAAATTCTTCAAGGAATACATGAACTGGATGGTATAAAAGGAATGGCGATATTCGGAAAGAACACAAGAGTCGATACACCATTCGATGACTATAAGAAAAGATCAGAAGCTCCGGGCGGAATACAGGTCGGAAGATCCAAGGCTGCACCTTTATATCTGAATAATAAGTCGGTCATCTTCCTTGTAGGGATCATCCTGTCTCTCGCTATGAAGTGCGAGAGCGTCCTTGAATGTGTTGCCTGGGCGGGAGTCATCTTCTTTATGGTGATCTTATGGAGCATTACCATCAGATTTTTTGTTCCGCATAAGAACTTAACGGCAAATATTATCATCAATTATATCTATGTAGTTTTGTTCGGTCTTGGTTATTCTTATCTTCTTAAATATGTCGGAAGTAAGATACCTTTGGACGTATTCAGGCTCAATCTGGAAAGTATTTACGATATGCACTATCTGACACCGATGGCATTGGCATTCTCGTCAGTATCCCGTTATGACTATGACAGACCTGAGTTCGGATGGAATATTCTTATTCCTACAGGACTTGGATTTATCGTTATGATCATAACGTCGCTGACACTTGGATTACTCCATATTACCAAGGGATTTGTAGCTATCATGGAAGCTGCACTTCTATTGATGCTCATATCTGTAATACTCTCGCTTTTCTATAAGCATGGAGTCTATTTTTCTGCTCCGCCTCAATACAACATCTTTACGGCAGTCCCGAATAAAGATGTCACTGAATTCTGGAAATTCGTGATCAATAAGATCGCTCTTTTCGGCGCTTCTATAATTTCGATAACGACCTGCATCATTCTGAACAAAGTTGTCGGAGACAGGTTCCCGATTAGATTTTTCGATCCTCTTATTATGGCGCTTCTTTTGGGCGGATTCCTCGCTATCATCAATCTTATTCCGTATCTTACGAGAAGGGTAGGAGTCAAAAACGATATAAGGGATTTCATAAGATTTTACGAATATCCTGCAATCAGCACGTTCCTTTCCGTTCCTTTGGCAGGAGAATACCCGTATTCCAAGCTCTTGGTATATGTTGTTCTCTTAATTGCCGCCGATGCACTGATCACAGGATTAGTCGTAGCTATACCGAGAAGATTGATTTTTGCGAACAGAAACAGCAGTACCACAGGCGCTCCGGCTATTCTTTTGATAATATCCTTAATTGTTATGGTCGGAACGATATTTTTTGTGATATACTAAGACCTGTTCGTTAAGAATGAAAGCGTTTGCGTAGCTCAGCAGGATAGAGCGACCGCCTCCTAAGCGGTAGGCCAGCGGTTCGAATCCGCTCGCGAACACCAGTATTTTCAAGGGGTTGGAGTCATTTCCGACCCCTTTTCATTCGGCTTAAAAGTGGTTGAACCTGGTTGAACCTTTTTTAAGTAATCTCTACAAGTCTGTTTTTGACTTGCTCAACGGTTCTTTCATCGCCGAATGAGTAGTGCTTCTCGTTAGTTTGCATTCCGTGTCCAAGCACATAGCACCGCTGATTTGCATCAACTCCAGCCTTAATAAGCCTTGCGTTGAACGCTACTCTAAATGCGTGATTGTTGCGTGTCTTAATTCCTAACGATTTGCACCGGCGTCTTAAATAGTACTCATACGAATCCTTTAAGACTGGTGCTCCATCAGAGTGGTGGAAGAGGTACTCGGACTCTCCGGGGAGATTAAGAGCTATATTCAGGGCTTCCTGACAAGCTCTAGTGATAGGTATCTTTCTTCCGCCTCTCGGATTGGCGCGTTCATTCTTTGTGTACTCGACTTCTCTAAAACTGATCTTGCTATTTGTGCTGGTCTTCGGATCTCTGATCTGTTGACGATGAACGTAGATATATCCGTCCTTGATGTCATCTTTTCTGATTGCCGGAAGCTCGCCGGCCCTCATACCAGTCTCCATCGCAACGAGCATTACTGCTGCATGGGGATTCAGTCGATCCTGAAGTCCGTATGATCTCAGCTTCTCGATTTCTTCTTCGGAGAAAGAGCGTTCTTCATTCGTTCTTGTGGTCAAGTTACAGAATTTGAGATAGTCCTCGACAAGAAGATCCTGTGCAGGATTCGTTAAGCAAACTTTCTTTCGAATCCCAAACGAGAATACAGCCTTTAAGAGCTGAAGCATCTTCTTTAATGCTTCTTTTTTTGGATTTCTCTTAAGGAAATCATTAATAAGCCATTTCCTCAACTCGTCTTCTGATATAAGAACGATTGCTTTGTTCCTGATGCTTTTCTTAAGAAATCCGTTGATACGTTGGTATTCCTTAAGTGTAGACTTGGATCTTCCGTGTTCGCGTTTGTATTCAACAAACGCATTGAATACATCTTCGTACGTCTTAGGGAGGCTCTCTTGCTCACGATAGAAGTCGTATAAGAAGTCGTAAAGTTCGTCTTCGGTAGCCTTCTGCACCACCTTTCTTTTACCGTCGACGTATATGTGAGTGTACCAATAACCCTTGAGCTTCTTGTTCTTAGTATTAAGAGGAGATATCTTGAGTTGGTGGCGCACTGCTACATAGAGTTTCTTGGCCTCGGTTTTGGTTTTTGCCATGGATATTACCCTTGAGACCAATTCCGGGTTACTCCGTAATAATATCATTAATTCGTCATCGGTCATATGATAATATCAGTCGTGTTCACCAACTCGACCTGCTCCTTTCTTCAAGATTTTTAGAAATAACAAAAAAGCCGTCCTTGCGAACGGCGTGTAGAAGATATCAGTACTTGATTCCGTCTTTGAGGTGCTCACCCTGTTCCAAAGTAGCCTCACTGAGATTTCTTCGGTATCGTTCTGCCGAATTTCGGGAATCAAAACCGCCCTTGATAGTTTCGTAAATACCGCTTGCCGCCTTTAAAGCAACACGGTATTTACCAATATGCTCAGGATCTGGAATGACACGGCATTGACGTGCGTCAATACCTTTTAAGCCCTCTGTCATCTCCTTAATACTTGCACTGATTTCCTTAGATGGGAATTCTCTGGTAACATCAATGTTATCGACTCCCAACAGTTTCATTAGCCGAGATCCAGCCTTTTGGGCAATCGATACAATCTTCTTCTTTAGATCCTCAGCCATGGCTTTATACTTCTCTACCTCAGCTTTTAATTTATCAATCAGGGAATCTTTCTGTGCGATTTCTTCTTTTAGCACCTTGTTCTCAGTGAGGAGTTGCTGGTATTCTTGCGCAAGATCTTTCATGTGCTCCTGTTTATATTCTTGTGAACTTATGCCATGCTTCGGGGGATTGAGTTTGCGTTCTTCTTTTTCTTCCTCAGATAGCATATCAAAGGTCTTACAGTCGGATATGTTATGGCCTATCTCTCGCATCAAAATAGGATAATTTTTATGGATAAAGTTGTAGAATTTAATATTGACTTCGCGTTTTGCATTAAAGAAAGGAACGCCATCCTTATTAACAGAAGAAACTAAAATCAAATTATGATTGTGAGCTGATAGCCCTCCAAATTCGTCATGATGCTGAACAGCCTCAATAATGTGCCAGTTTGGATTCCACTGGTGAATCAGTTCTGTCAAAACTTTATTACTATCATTTAAGAAATCTATTTTATCTTCATACGACAGGTTCTTCATGTATTCCATCGACGGTTTCTCAATTATTGAAATGATGGTGACGGTATCCTTACGTATAGATTTTAAACCGTTAGCGTGACGTTCTTTATTAACGCGGTCAATTTCTTGTTGAGTCATGCCAACAACATCGTCATGAGTTGAGCCCATCATCCAAACATTTTTATCTGTCATATCCTTGTCGATAGTCTGATCTCTTCCAATACGCTCATCGTTCATCTCATTCCAAGCTTTATCGACAGGACAGGTTTTTGACTTTTTTCCGGTCTTGGCATTGACGGTTTGCGATGGATTTAAGCTACATTTCATCACAGTAATTCCTACGTTAAAACTCATCTTCTATCTCCTTAAATTGGGTGGTGAGGGCAAAGGCCCTTATTCATAAGGTACATGTCCTTGGACCTTACTTCGTGCTTAGCACTTGTAAGGTCCAGGACGCCTGCCGGCAGCTCTCGCAGAGCGGTTCTCCCGAAGGGCTCCTGTGCGGAGAGCACTTCCTCTGACGTAGAGGAAGCGAGCCGTACCTGCCGTCCCGAAGGACGGCTATCAAGAATCAGTCCGACGAGTTCCTACGGTGGAACTCGTCATTCTGTTTCTTGATTTCGACAGATTTCTCGTTCAACATTGGCACTTTGAAATAAGGAGCCTTGTCAACGAGAAACCAGTCGCCTCGCGCGAATATCAGAACTTTGCCGTTAAGCGTCAAATTCTGAATATCGGCGACGTCCACTACGGGACGGTATTCCGAAGATTCATTTTTCGACGAATCTCCGGACAACGTACCACCACGGGTGGTCGTTGATGTCTTCGACTCGGTGTACATTCCGGTTCTCTTAGCAAGATCCTCGCATGTACGAACGTCGTTAGAGCCGAAGACGATGGTAGTCTTGCAACAATCCTTGATTGTTCTGGTCATATCACGACCATAGGTAGTATCCAGCTGACCTTCAGACTGAATCACGAGGCTACACTGAATTCCTTTGGATCTGCCCCGAGCAAGAACATCGCCAAGTATAGGTAACTTTCCTATAGATCCAGCTTCATCAACAAGAACCCAAATCGAGCGCTTATTCTGTCTCTTAGACTCGTCCTGCGCCATGATATGAGTCATGCACATGTTCAGGATCAGGCGGAAGACAGTGGCATACTGGATTAGAAGATGATCGGGGATAGCCAAGAAGATCGATGTTCCGTTGACGAGATCAACAGGGGAGACCTTATCGGGATTATCGGCAGCGAAGCATGCCTTAACAGAGTCGGTGTCGAATATCGCGAGATCTTTCTTCAAGGTCATCATGACATCTTGACTGCCGTCAGAAGTTTTACCATCGAACTCACGAATCAGGCGCTTAATCTTCCTGTGCTCATTCATATCTTCATCAGAAAGAATCTGAGCGATGAGATCCTCAGCCGGCGCATCAAGCATCTCATCGATGCACCTACCAAAGGTGAACCCTTTGCGGAATCCATACATCAGGAAGGCTGTGAAGATGTTCCTCGCCGCCTCAGCAAAATAAACATTGTCAGATCCGGTATCTTTGATGACTGTGTTGGCGATCATGGTACAACGCTCTGCCAGCTCATCATCAGAAGAACTCTGTGTTAGACCATAGAAGATATCAAATCCGCAGGACTTCATGATAGAAGGATTGATGATCTTGATATCTTCGCGTCCCTCGTAAACTCCCTTTCGGGAGAGCTCCGGCTTAACATCGACTGCCAATATGCTGCATAAACGATCCTCAGGGGCTGCAAAGTTGAAGTTCCAAAGAATTGCATTCTCTATAGTGGTGCTCTTACCATCTCCGGGAGCTCCTATAATCAACTGGTGCTCTGGCGAGTCTAAGAAGGGAATCCGCACGTATTTATGGTTGTGCTTGCCAACTGTAAGACCATCCGGATTCCTTGAGAAATACTCCTTCGAGGGAGCGTGGTTAAGAGCTTGTCGCTTATCAGCCGATAAGCTGCGATTATCGGTGTTTTCAGCGCTTTTATATAGGAAATACATGATAATTCCTATAAATAAAGCAACTGAAAGCAGCCAAGCCTTCTCTGGAGAAAAGAGCGGCATCTTAATCATGCTGTGCAGATAAGGAGCTCCGACGAAGTAAAAAGCTAAAGCCACGATGGCTCCGAATGAAGCCCCTAATAATAAAAATTTCTTCATATTGCTATCCTCGTTCTGATTAATTTGATAATTCGTATTGTTGCTTTTAAATTGCAACGGGCTGCATAAGCAGCCCGTTGCAAAAATGAAAAATCGATAAATAATTCTTATCTGTTTTCATCGTTTTTCGATCTCAACTCAGCATTGAGACGATCAATTTCTTTCTGATACTCAGATCGTATCTCTTCCTTTTGGCGCTCTGTATCTTCAAGGACATTCTTTATTGTTGTCCTTAAAGAATCCATATCACACTTAAGGATAGATATCTCGAGTTCTTTAAGAATCTCTTTGAAATCCATAGTGTTTACCTCCTTTCACATTTGATGACAACAAAACAGGGCGAGATCCTTTCGGTATCTCACCCTGTTTTGTTATCTTAATTATAACCAATTCAAATTAGGCCGTTTTCATCAAGTCTTATTGCCTTAAGTGACAGCTAAGACCCTTTTAGTACCTAAAAATACCCCTCGAAGCTGAAACTCCGAGGACCGAGAATGTTAAGTCTTAAGGATTAGCTCTAATGTCGCGGTGATTGCTGTATTGAGCACCGTATCCACCACAACCAGGACAAGTCTCACCATAAGTTTCTTCGTACCACTGTGCGTAACGAGTATATATTTCTGCTTCCAGAGCGTCCCAGTCGTATACGTGCCAAGGTTTATCTTCAGCATTTCTCTCAAGCGTTACGCCATAAATTACGAAGTCTGTAGATTTATCGTTTGCTCCGGCGTTAACCTGAACATCAGCAGTGCAGTACAGCAACGGATCAGCTACCGGCTCCGGCGTAGGCTCAGCTGTAGGCTCCGGTGTAGGAGTTGCAGTTGCTGCAGGAGCCTCTGTAGCCGTAGGCTGTGTAGCAGGAACTTCCGTAGGAGCAGGTGCTTCAGTCGCAGCGGGCTGAGTAGCAGGAGCCTCAGTAGGAGCGGCCGCAGTAGGTTTCGTCTCAGCTGTCGTAGGCGTAGCTGTTGCTGTCGTAGTAGCCTCTGTACCCTCGTCACCATCCTCAGTAACAGTGGTTGCAGGAGTTACCGTAGCAGTAGGTTTTGGAGTCACAGTAGGTTTGACCGTAACAGTCGGAGTTGCTGTAGGCTCAGAAGCCTCAGTCGTTTCAACAGACTCGGTAGCAATAACGCTCTCTACAGTCTCATTAGCAATACCTTTATTGGAGCATTTGCTGAGACAAGCGGTAAGTGCCGTAGCACTAATGCCGATCATAACGATCATGGCGATCAGTTTTATAGTGCGTTTGTCGTGTTTCATATCTTAATTATACACTCTTCATAATTTAACGATATTCGACTCACAGAGAGGCTTATTCGGCAGATTTTAGATTTTTCATATCTTTTCTTTGCTTTTCCGTAAGTTTTTGATACATCTTCATGAGCTCTGCGACGATCTCAGGCTCGGTCATATCGTACACGAAACCATATGCGTCCATGACCGCCTTATCATTGGCTTCGTGAGCAGCCTTAAGTTCCGACGGCATCTTGTCCGGATCGTACAGATCGGCAAGGCTTTTGTCCGGATAGAGCGCACGTGCGTCAAGGATCCCCTGAGCGGTCCGCTCTATAATCGCTTTGTCTGAGTTAACCGGATAAGCAAAATTGTTATATACAACGGGGGAATACCTATAATCACTCTTTAATCGCCCAGCAACTACGCGCATCCAAGCATTATGAATGCTAGATGTTATCAATCCAAAATCGAACAACCCTGCATTAGGAATAACATATGTTGAATCTGGGACTATAACATTTTTTGAAAGATACCCTATAGGGATATAGTATCGGCGTTGTGTCGATACTCTTGGTATCATCAAATAATCTGAATCAGGCTGTCGATCTTGCACAAACAAGTGTGGCTTATTAGCATAATCTCTAAACTCTTTCGTAGGACTGTTTAAACGCTGATTTCGGATAATGTCCAGCCTTTCAGTAATAAAAGGATTGTCAGCATATCGTGAACTATCAATATCCTTAAGCCAGAGACAATAACGTTTCTTGCCATTGATAAATTCTTCCGAACCTAAATATGGGTGTATAAGATCCTCAAGCGAAGGATATCTGTTTATAAAATCCGCTCTTTCCTCTGGAGTTAATGAGAAACCGCCACCATCAACTGCTTTGCAACCTTGCACCATCTTTAAATGGAAGTTGTCTATCGCCTTGCTTCTTGTGGGAAGAAATACATTGGGAGCATCTATTAGATATCCGTTAATGTTATCTGCTGGTATTCTTCCATTGTCGGTCATGAAATATGGAGAAGATAATACTCTAGAAAAACCGATGATAATACAATGAACATGGGCTTGATCAACAGTTTCACTGTTCCAAACAAATGTCTTCCATGCGAAATCTATATGGAATCCAAGTGCAAAAAGCCTTTGCCACATAGGCTGTACTTGCTCCCCTTGACAAAGAGAGTTTGTAGATACAAAAGCAGCTTTAATGTTGGAATTGCCAATATAATTGGCTACCATATAATACCAAGCTGCACAATAATCAACCTTTCCCCAGCCTTTTTGATCTTTGAAAGCGATAACTTCCATATCTTCAGTTTGACTATCCGTTCTTAAAGAAGATCCCACAAATGGCGGGTTACCCATTATGTACGATAAAGCTGAGGGTTCTATTAGGTCACACCAGTCAAAGCGAAGAGCATTCTCACAGATGATGTTTGCGCGTTCTTCAAGAGGGAAGTCCTTCTCGTCTAAGTCATAGACGATTACGGCTTCCTGATTGGCTTTTAATCTCGATATCCAAAGCGCGGTCTCAGCAACCGATACGGCGAAATCGTTTATCTCAATACCGTAGAACTGTGACAGTTTGATGCGCTCCTGGATCTCGCCCTCTGCGGCAGAATCGAACATCCCGATATTCTTGCCCCTGTTCATCTCGCTTATTACGGCGAACTCAAGCTGTCTGAGACAGATATAAGTCTCCGTGAGGAAATTCCCCGAGCCTGCCGCCGGATCCAGAAAAGTAAGAGTACATAGCTTATGATGGAACTTCTTGTATCTGTTCCGTTTTTGTATGACAGACAGATCATTGTCGTTCTTGATAGCCTCGAACTCGGCTTTGAGATCGTTTAAGAAAAGTGGATCGATGACTTTATGGATATTCTCGGGGGTTGTGTAATGCATGCCGCCCTTGCGTCTTGTCTCGGGGTTTAAGGTGGATTCGAAGATGCCGCCGAAGATTGTCGGGGATATTTTTGACCAGTCAACGCTCTGAGAAAGCTCTTGAAGCAGAAATCCTTTAATCTCTTCTGTGAAGTTCGGTATCTCGACCTCATCACGGAAAAGACCACCATTAACATAGGGGAACACCTTTATAGGGGTATCATATGGGTCGCGACTCTCTTTCGGAGTATCGAGTGCACGGAAGAGTCGCTGAAGATTTATTCGGATATTTTCGGCAGGAACATTCTTTAAAAAGTTATAAAATGCATCCATCTCACCGAAAAGTCCCGCATCCTCGCAGAATAGACAGAACACGAGACGCACGCAGAGCACGTTCAGGGAATGCTTTGCCTCTTCAGTATCCGGGTCAATATACTGTTTTCGGAGCATATTGTAGAGCTTTCCGATAAGCTGGCCTGCTGTCTCGGATATCTCGCGCTCGTGATAAAGTCTGCTGTTTTGGGGGTCAATTAAGAAACTTAAGTATTCAGGTTTATTACCAAGATCGTCAACGGTAAACTCCTGTACCTTACTCTCCAGATCAGTATCACCATACTCTTTTCTGCTGTAAATACGGAACGTCTCAAAGTTGCAGGTAATGAGATAGTCAGGCTGTTCATTTCGAGGGAAGCTCACGGCATAATCGTAGACCTGCTTAAATGGTGTCTTGAACTCGCCCTGTCTCGGTTCCGGTTTATCGAGATCGACCCCCGAACTTTTCATCTCGATCATAGTCGAGAGATTACGAAGCCACAGATCGATCTTGCCGCTCGCACTGGTGCGGTATTCAAAGATAACATTGCTCGTATCGTTATATTCAATATCATAGACGGACTTCAAAAGATCCATCCAGAAGGTTCTCGCATACTGATCTTCAGACCAGTTCTTGCCAGACCAGCGTTTGGCAAATTCCTTTGCAGCTTTATGATT
>JAILPW010000010.1:0-23384 GCA_024699245.1 Clostridia bacterium
AAGATCTGCTATTTCCGGATCAACTGAAGATAATGTCATTCCTACCGTTACTTGTGAGTTTGGGAGAATATCCTGATTGTAGCCTGCGTTCTTTATCGTACAGGTGCCGTCAGCAGCTGCTTCAACCACTGAAGCATTCCAGATGATTTCTATTTGATATGGAGAGTTAAAGGTAAGATACCAATCCTCGATAGAAGTATCACCATTATTGGATATTGTAAGATCTATGTTTGCATGATCCTGCCAAGTTGAGATCACAGTTAAAGACACTTTATAGCTATAGTCTTGAACAGAATAGTACTTTGTCTCTGTTGTTTTAGCATAAACACCAACCGTATGAGGAAAACATAAAAGGATGAAGATTATCGATAAAAAGAGACTAATTGCTCTTATCTGTCTGTCTGTCTGTCTGCAAAACATATATCCTCCCTCACTAGTGGTCAAGTATATACTTGGAATTTATCACAGGGTTCTTTGGAGGGTCAATCTTACAAACTCAAACAAATTATTGTCTGCTTTTTGTTTAGTATGATCAGATTATAAAACAGCCGCAACGCTTCTGCATCACGGCTGTTGATATTTTTATTTTAGATAGCAGTGAAACGTATTCCTTTTGAGTCATCCCCTTCAAGGATAAACTGTTCAAACGGAATCAGCCCTCGATATGTCCTTTTGCCTTGATCACATCGATAACGCTGTCTACGTATTTCTCACAGAGCTCTTCTGTGTCAGCCTCGACCATTACGCGGATAACAGGCTCCGTGCCGCTCTCACGAACGAGGATACGGCCGCTGTCACCGAGTGCCTCAGCTACGGAAGCAACTGCCTTCTGAACATCAGGATCATTCTGAGCTTCAGGCTTACTCTTAACACGAACGTTCTTAAGAACCTGCGGATAGAATACTACAGGAGCAGCAAGTTCGCTCATCGGCTTTTCCTTAGCGAGCATAACTTCCATGAGCTTCAATGAAGTAAGGATACCGTCACCTGTTGTAGCATACTTGGAGAAGATGATGTGACCGCTCTGCTCACCGCCGATACGGTTGCCTGTCTCTACCATGTTCTCGTATACGTACTTATCGCCGACCTTGGTCTTCTCGTACTCGATACCGATCTTGTCGAGAGCCTTGTAAAGTCCGAAGTTGGACATAACTGTCGTAACGACTTTGTTGTTGATGAGCTTGCCTCTCTCCTTCATGTACTTACCGTAGATGTAGAGGATATGGTCACCTGTAACAACGTTACCTTTCTCGTCAACAGCGAGGCAGCGGTCTGCGTCACCGTCATAAGCAAATCCGATATCGAGACCCTTCTCGACAACGAACTTCTGCAGATGCTCGATGTGTGTGCTTCCGCAATCTGTGTTAATGTTATAGCCGTCAGGCTCGTCGTTGATAACATATGTCTTTGCTCCGAGGGCATCGAAAACGCCTCTTGCAATGGACCATGAAGCACCGTTGGCACAATCAAGACCAACCTTCTTATCCTTAAAGCTGTACTTGGACATGGAGATGAGATAACCGATGTAACGGTTACGTCCTGCCACATAGTCAACTGTTCTTCCGATAGCATCTCTTTCAGCGAGAGGAACTTCGATCTTGCCGTCGATGTAATCCTCAACGAGAAGTATCGTCTCTTCGTCCATCTTCTCACCGTTGCTGTTAAGAAGCTTGATGCCGTTATCGTAATACGGGTTGTGAGAAGCGGAGATCATGATGCCGCAGTCAAAATCATCAACACGTGCGATGTAGGATACTGAAGGTGTTGTTGTTACGTGCATGATATAAGCGTCTGCACCGGAAGCCATAAGGCCCGTGCAAAGAGCATACTCGAACATGTAGCTTGAACGTCTTGTATCTTTACCGATAACTACCTTAGCTTTCTTGCCCTGCTTAGCACCGTAGTACCAGCCGAGGAAACGACCGATCTTGATAGCGTGCTCATAATCAAGGTTCTTGTTGGCTTCGCCTCTGAAGCCGTCTGTTCCAAAATACTTTCCCATGATGTCTCCTAACTGTTTACACTTTTTGTACGATCACACCGTTGTCCTTGAAGATGCTGTTCTCAGGAACAACGCCTCTTACGCATGACGTAGGATAGATATTGCTGTGTCTGCCGATAACCGTTCCAGGATTGCAGACTGTATTGCATCCGACTTCAACATAGTCACCGAGCATGGCACCGAACTTCTTGATACCTGTCTCGATGTTCTCTGTTCCGTTGTGGACTACAACGAGTTTCTTATCTGATTTTACGTTGGAAGTGATCGAACCTGCACCCATATGTGAGTAGTATCCGAGGATACTGTCTCCTACATAATTGTAGTGAGGTGTCTGAACGTGATCGAAAAGGATTACGTTCTTAAGCTCGCATGAGTTGCCGACTACACAGTTGGCACCTACGAGTGCACTGCCTCTGATGAAGGCACAGTGTCTTACTTCGGTCTCGGGACCGATGATGCATGGAGCACCAAGATAAGCTGACGGGAAAACTGTAGCTGTCTTGTGGACCCAAACATTCTCGGATACTTCCTCATAATCGTCGCCGAGTGTAGGACCCAAAGCAAGGATCATATCCTTGATGCCCTTCAAAGCTTCCCACGGATAAGTGAATCCGGACAGATAATCCTTTGCGAGAGTATGGTCCAGATCGTACAAATCTTTAATCGTATACATTGTCAAACCTCAAAGTCTTTCCTTTTTTTCGATATCAAGAAAATACTTGTATGTGTCAACGGTGAGCTCGCCGCATGCTTCCTCATCGCAAGCGATGATGGCTGCATTGTGCATCTGGAGCGCACTGCATGTCCACTTCTGGCTTACGCCGCCCTCGACAGTAGCTGCAAGAGCTCTTGCCTTGTTGTGACCTGAGATGAGAACGAGAACTTCCTTGGAATCGGTAACAGTTCCGATACCAACTGAGAGAGCCTGTGCAGGCACCTTCTCAGGGTCGCCTCCGAAGAAACGGGAATTGACGATCCTTGTGTCAGTCGTAAGGTCTCTTACGCCTGTTCTGGAAGAAAGTGATGTGTATGGCTCGTTGAATGCGAGGTGACCGTCAACGCCGATACCGCCCATGAACAGGTCGATCCCGCCGTAAGATGCGATCTTCTCCTCGTAGCGAGCACACTCGCCTTCCGGATCATCAGTCATTCCGTTAAGGATGTTGATGTTCTCTGCCTTCATGTCGACCAGATGATCGAAGAAATTGTCGTGCATGAAGTACCAGTAGCTCTGGTCATGCTCATGAGGAAGTCCGAGGTACTCGTCCATATTGAAAGTAACGACATTGGCAAAGGATACTTCGCCTGCCTTGTTTTTCTTGATGAGTTCCTTGTAAACACCGATCGGGGAGGAACCTGTAGGAAGTCCGAGAACGAACGGTCTTTGCTCCTTGTGAGCATTTATCTTTGCTGCGATGTAGTTGGCAGCCCACTTACACATATTGTCGTAATTATCTTGTATAACAACTCTCATCGTTATTTCTCCTTCAAACTTAAAGCCTCGAAGTCGGGGGAACCTCTGTTACGGTGTTGTTTCCGCTTTTTACTTTCCCCTTGTCGGCCCTTCGAAAAAGCCGTGGCAGAATCCGCCGAGTCTTTCGATAACTGCCATTCCTCGTCAACCACGTGGGTCCGGGCGCTAATAGGATCCCTAACCTCCTAGTCGGGAAAACTATTTTATAATCTGTTTAATACTTCCTCATTAAAACATTGAAAATATTTTAAACTTTGCTTTATTATTAGTCAATTTATCCAAAATCAGACGGTCACTTTTTGACAAGTTGCATTACGCGTATTCCTCCCACCAAGCCTCGGTGAAGCTGCTGATCTCATCATAGTCAACGGTCTGGCCTATGCGCGGTGTGGCAAGGTTGAGGCCGGATGTTTTCGATGCCTCCGAAGCACGGATGATAGAATCGTCCCAGTCGGTGTTACAGATACTGAAGGTGCCCCAGTGGACAGGGATGAGCCAGGCTGCCTTCGCGTCAACGCCTGCCTGGACGGTCTGCTCAGGGAACATGTGGATCTTTGCCCAGGAAGGATCGTATTGACCGCACTCGGCGATCATGAGATCAGGCGCGCCCAAAGTCTCACCGACGCGGCTGAAGATGTCGTAATAGCCGCCGTCACCGGTGTAATAGACTTTGTGATATCCGTCGGAAAGATATAATCCTCCCCAGAGGGTGCTGTTGCCCTTGATCGGGTTACGGCCCGTGAAGTGCTGGGACGGCGTAAGTGTATAGGTAATTCCGTCGATGGTGACGCTCTCCCACCAGTTAAGTGCCGTGATCTTGCCCTCATCGACGCCCCAACCTTTGAGGATGGTGTCGACGCCGAGAGGAACGATGACCTTTCCGACCTTATCTTTGATGGCTTTGATGGTCTGATAGTCCAGGTGATCGTAATGATCGTGAGATATGAAAAGAACGTCGATCTCCGGAAGCTCGTCTGTAGTCCACGGCAGCTCGGAAAACCTCTTCGGACCCGCAAAACCGACAGGTGACGAGCGGTCGCTCATGACGGGATCAACGAGGATCTTGGTCTCTCCCATCTGAAGAAGGAACGACGAATGGCCGATCCAGGTGAACGTCAGGTCGCCGTCTTCAGGGTTTTCGATGAGGCTCGGATCAGAAGATGCGATCATGGTCTTAGGAGTCTTGCGGCTGCTCGAGTAAGGATCACCGCTGCTCATAGTGGTGACGTCGTTTTCGTTATGGAACTTGCCGTCGTAGTAAAGATCATTTTTCGAAGAGAAAGATTCCCTTTCAGACTTATCGGGGAGCTTTCCCACGGAAGGCGCGAAGAACAGAAAGATCAGCACGGCGCACAAGATCACCAGGATAACGATGATCAGGATGAGCAATACGATTCCGATGACCTTAAGCATTTTCATGTTAAACCTCAATTAAATCCGCTGAATATGTCTTTGACATCGTCGAGGCTCGCGCCTATTGCAAGAACATGATAAAGCTCGTTCTCGCCGATGCAGACGGATCTGTAGACTATCTTGCTGTCGCCGTTGATGTAGATATCATACATACCGTACTGGACTCCGCCGATGGTTATGTAGCCGGAATCAGAGATGGTATCGATGCCTTCAGCTTCGTAACTTGCCATGATGGCATCGGAAAAATCGGAGATGAACAGGTTCTGTCCGCCCGTATAGTTCTTACAAAGTGAGATCGCCATAGCTACTCCCGGATCGGAATCTTTCTTGACTGCGAGCACCAGTGAATCGCCGTATGCCTTGAAATCCGCAAAGCCTTCATCCTTCTCGGATACGAAACTGTAGCCTGACGGCAACGTATAAGTGGCGCCTGATGTTCCGATCTCGGCTGAATTGGAGCTCGGGCTCATCAGAAGCGGATAGTTCGCGCTTCCCGAAGTCGTGGCAGCAGTCGTCTCGGTAGACTCCGGCGATGGGGTCGGAGTCGGTGTGGACGTTGCTGTCGGCTTAGGCTTAGTCGTTGCCGTCGGATCCGGTTTTGACGTAGCCGTAGGCTTAGGTGTGGCCGTAGGTTTAGGTGTAGCTGTCGGCTTCGGAGTCGCGGTCGGCTTAGGCGTGGATGTAGGTGAAGGTGTCGGTGTAGGCGTCGAAGTCGGAGTCGGACTTGGCGTTGGTGTAGGAGTTGAGGTCGGGGTCGGCGCAGCTGTCTCGCTCGTTTCCTCTTCCGTCTCATCGGAAGGTGTAGGAGTAGGCGTACTTGTGGGCTCCGTTGTCTCCTCCGAAGTCTCAGTGGTCTCCTCCGAAGCAGGCGGTGCAGGATTGATCTCCAATACCTCAGGATGATTCTCGCGAAGGTTCTTTTCTGCCTGCTCGTCGATCATTTCCTGCAGCGAGAAATCGCACGAGCTCAGAGCCAGCGCTGCACAAACGATCACGAGAATCGGGATAAACCTTCTCTTCATACCTTAAAGTCACCTCAAATCAATTTGACTAATGATACCACACTTCCCGTTTCTCCACAAAAAGAAAGCCTCCCCTCTACGGGAAGGCCTTTGGGTGGTATGAAGTATATGTAAAATCAAGCTGCAGGAGTTGTCATTGCGATAGGAGTGAGGATCCTGTTACAGGAAAAATCCTCGCGGCGAAATGTCGTCTCCCCGAATCTCCTTATTACATCCTCGTCTTCGATCTCGTCGATGCAATCATAAAACTCGTTCTCATCATCATAGAGCATAAAGAATCTGAGCTCCTCGAATTCCTCTTTGTTCAGTTCGTAAATCGTTCTTGTGTCTGTCATTTTCTTTTCCTCCTCTTGCCGAGTCATTTCTTATGGTTCAATCATAATACGTGCCCTGCCCGAATACCACTTACACTCGATGTAAGGTTTCTCAACGGGCTATGTCTTGAGATCCAACCTTAAGTTCCTTTTCCTCTCGAAAACACTCGCCGATTTTTCCATCTGTCTATAGGACGAGGCATTTCTTCGTTTTGTTCCAACCAAAAGTCGGAAAAATTGCGGCAAAGGATTACTTTCACTCAGATAATCACCAAAACACTGCCCGAGGTTTCACAATACTATCAGAGTTCACATATCTTATAACAGAAGTAACTTCCCGGAACGATGTTGTCGTCGTCGTAATACAGAAGACCGAGCCTGCTGTATCTGAATGATCTGTTATAGTTATCCTTTATAAGTTCATCATAAGCTTTCTGATAAGAATCAAGATCCGCACCGCCGATCGCGAAGGTCATGTGGAACATGTAATCGTCATCATGTTCAGCAGGACATGGTCCGAAAAGTTCGACCAATCCTTCGTTCAATTTCTTCTGTGCATCCAGAAGCTCAGGTGAGGACTTAGCCTCCAGCATCATGACTCCTGACTTCATTCCTCCGAGCACAACTGACGGGAACATTTGGATGCCGACGAATTCTATAACAAACGGCTTCAGTTTCTTCGCATAGGAATCGAAGAATTCCTCCATCTTTTCGAGCGAAGGTATCACGAACGGCTGCTTTAATGACACGTGCTGCGGAAGCCTCGCCATCTCAAATCCCATGCCGCCTGCACGGTGTGCCCTGAGCATGAGCTTACGGCCGTAATTCTCCGCCTCGTCATCTGCTATCAAAACTATTGTTGCTTTCATCTAGCCTTATCTTCCTTTCTCATCTCCAGTTCAAGACAGTTCCAGTTCTCGCCGCCGATAGAATAATTTTCCACAATACCGGTATCCTTAAACCCTGACTTAAGGTAGCAATTGAGCGCCGCCTTATTCTCCTCGAAAACACCGATGGTTATCCTACTTGCGCCCATGATATCGAACGCATATTCCGCAGCAAGTCTGATCATCTCTTTGCCGAGTCCCTGCCCTCTTCTCGAATCATCAAGGATAACGTATCCGAACCTTACGGTGTTGATGTCGGATGCGTCGGGAAAACGGATGTTCATATGTCCGCAGATTCCCTCTTCGTCATAGGCAGTAAAATGGTAAACATCTTCGCAGCCTTCGGAATTTTCATACTGGTCATTCAGGTCAAACGGAGTGATCGGGTAATGATCGAACCTGTCCGCGCACCAGAACCTGAATATGCGCTCACTTTTGAACCATCCTGTGATCAGGTCGGCATCGCTTTTTCTATATGGTCTTAGTCGTAACATTTTTATTCCTCACTTATATCGATTATATATCTTTGTATATCAGTCTCGAAAACGTCGCTATAGAACTCCGCATCCAGAACGCCTCCGTTGTTTTGAATCGTCTTCGCCGATGCGGTGTTCACGGTGTCGCAGGTGACGATGGCCTTGTCTATTCCCATGATACCGCAGACCCGCAAAGCTTCGCCGAGCATCGACGTCGCGTAACCCTTGCGCCTCTCGGTCGGGCGGATGCAGTATCCGATGTGGCCGCCCTGGGTCCGCAGAAAATCATTAAGACGAAGACGGATGTTCGTCATACCCACTATCTTGTTGTCGTCCTCGCGCACATAAAAATATGTCAGTGCCGGCACGCGTCCCGGGCGAAGATTTGCAACATCGACATCCTCGATTACCTTCTTAAGCCAGTCCTCGTAAGTGGCGGTCCTCAGCATCTCGTCGAGCGACCCTGTTCCGTCGATCTCGGAGCCGTATTCGCGCAGCTCATTTATGAAGTCGATCGCCTGATCCTTGACCTCTAAGGTTGGAAAAACCAATCTCATTTTTTACACCTCTTTCTCCATATATCCGCAAGTGAACGGAAAGAAATCGTACTTCACGGAATCCGTGTGCAAGAAGCCGAAACTCTCGTACCATATGCGCAGTATTTTGTTCTCTTCCACGATGCCGATCTTGACCTTCTTGGCACCTCTTTTTTGTGCTCTCGAAAAACAATCCTCCAACAGTTTTTTGCCTATCCCGTTGTGTCTTTGGTCTGGCAGTACCGAGAGGTTATTAAGCTCGATCTCGTCGTCGTTTAAGATCGCCAGTGAATAGTACCCGATTATCCTCCCGTCTTTCTCGAAAACATACATCGGACGATGCTCTTCACAGTACTGGTACCAAAGCCTTTTCTCGTCCGTTGCAAACGCGGTAAAACGCGGTGCATTTTCGGGTGTAAACCCGAGATCGTCAGCAACTGTCTTGAACGCGGATCTTATCACGCTCACGCACTCCGGTATGTCTTCGATCCTCATCGGTCTTATGTCTTCCATTTTTGTAAACCTCAGTCTTTTCTTTTCAATATCCAGATAATGTTGCTCCTGAACTTACGCGCAGAATCAATGTCGTTCATATCTTCCTTATCGCCTTTGTAGCCTCTGTAGATATCGATGATCTCGAAGCCGCAAAGCTCGGCCAGAAGATAGATCTCGGAGCGGTACGTTTGTCTCATAAGAAGAGGTCTTATCCTCTCGGAGATAACTTCATCCTTATCATTGTACTCGATAAATTTCCAATTACCTGACATCTGCTGCGAGTACGGATCGTAGGAGATCGCGTTATAGATCTTTTCCTTGTTGCCGTTGCTGTTTATGTACTCGCAGTCAAAGCGGTAATCTTCAGGTCCGACGTTCATCTGTTCGGCCTGAACAGGCGGCCACGGATCAAACGTATTGAACGTTAATATACCGTTCGGCAAAAGCTGCTCGCGGATGTTTCTGAGGGCCGCGATCTGAAGTTCCTGGGACGGCAGATGCATGAATCCGCTTCGTGCGATTATCGCGAGAGAATACTTGCGTCCGGAACTGAACTTCGTCATGTCCGCGGGGTAGATCTTGAGATCAAGGTCAAGGTTCGCTGCCTTCTGGGCTGCGACTTTGCACATCTCTTCGGAGATGTCCGAGCCGTCGATCTCGATGCCGTTTTCGGCGAGATACAGGAGCACGGCGCCCGTGCCGCAGGCAATGTCTACGACGCCGCCCTGCCCGTATTTTCGAGCAAGATCAAGATAGAATTCCCGGAAGTTCTCGTGCTTGTCAAAAACGCGGTACATCGACTCAAGGTAAAGGTCGTAATTCTCCGCCACGTCTTTGTAATCATGTAAGTCCATTTTGTCCTCCTTTGCCGCTTCTTTCCCGAATAAAAAACCACTTATCCGGAAAAGATAAGTGGTCGTAATTTCTGTTTGAATTAAGTTCTTATCTGCGATCCGTTTCAACACAATACAAATGTACCAAGTTTTGTAAACTTAGTTGATGTGACTGTATGTGTTGTGACTGTCAAACGGTTCACGATATGAACTCCTTTCTTCGTTGTTACGGTCGAGTCTACTCCTCGATCACGGATCTGTCAACACCGATCATGCGCGGGCTACAGCGTACGAATATATTGCCGTTATTATGACTAATAAGATGGTGCCTCCGAGCAAAAAAGTTATCATTCCGTTGACGCCGCCGAGCTTGGTGATTGCCTGGATCGTGACGATGATCCCGAAGAAGAACATCATTTTGCCGCCGAGCCTCTGGGTCTTGGTCCACGCTTCATCATCGTCCATGATCCACGGATACCTGACACCGACAATCGAGTTCGGTCTGACCGTCGGAATGTAATTTCCCGCCAAGATGAAAACGATGCCGATCACGACAAAAGCGATCGAGACGTCGGCATCTTTTTCGAGACCTGTCATAAGTATGACCGACTGGATGCTCAGCGATAGCATAGGCCCGATTGCAGCGATTGTCAGGAACAGCTTGAAATTCCATCTCGTAGCCTTGTTCGAGATCAGCGCGAGAAAGACCGTTATCACTGCGCAGATGGTCGGCAACGCCAGGATCGCCGTCATCCTACCCGCATACTGGTCCGCGACGCCCTCAGCATTAAAATGTATCGGCAGCTTCTCGGGAAGTCTGTCAAGCATTAATAGTCCCGCGACGATCGGAAGCAGACTTACGACCACGCAGCTTATTATCGCGACTACCCTTTTTCTCTCCATCAACCTCAGCCCCTTTCAGATCATTAAGCCAAAGCATCATCTCTTCCACCACGCTCAGATTGAGCCCGTAATAGATAAAATTCTTCTCTTTCTTCTCAAAGACCAAACCCGCTTTCTTAAGGATCGACAGATGGTACGACACTGTCGCCGCCGTCATGTCAAAATGCGACGCGATATCCCCCGCCGACATCATTCCTTCTTTGAGGATCGTCAGTATCCTGCGCCTGACCGGATCTGATAAAGCTTTAAATGTATCTTCGAATGCCATACTCCACCTATTTCGATATTCATCTAATTAGAAATTTATCTAAATACTAATCCCGCCGGCACTTCTTGTCAATATCTGCTCCCTCCGCCTTGTTTCCAACCTTGGGTTGGATTTACAAAATCCCTGTTTGCTTTTTCCAACCTAAGGTTGTGATTATTAAACATGTGCATTAGCCTTTCCAACCTTAGGTTGGATTTATGCAGCATACATTTTTGTTTTTACAATCTTTGGGCGGATTCTAGTAACATGTGTATTTGTTTTTACAACCTTAGGTTGGATTCACGAAACCTGAATTTAGTATCTGCGACCTTAGGTTGGAAAAATAAAGATCAGCATAAAAATATCCTCAAAGCATGCGTACTTTGGGGACTTGGTTTTCCTTCACGGAACTATAGAGCTCACCTCACATAATGTGAGAGTCAATACCTTATTTGTTCTCGTCGAGGATTTCTTTTACGATGCCGATCATGACGTCTACCGGCTCCATGGATTTGAGGGTTGCACTGACGGTATCATGTTCGACTTCTTCGATGTCATCGGGATCGATGTGATCTTTGGCGCCGCCGATCTGACCCGGCTTCGGTGCCATGCTGACGATGATCTTCTTTGGATTAGCATCCACATATATGTAGTTGGTCTTGTCGGCACCGCTGAAGACGACTACCTGGCGTTCCTTGCCGAAGGCTCTGATCCAGCCGATCTTCGGCGAACCGAAAGGTACGCCTTTTGCCGACAGAAGTTCGAGCATCCTGTCGTTGTCCCAACCGTGTGTGTTCCTAAAACTCTTGTAGCCGTATGACGTATCGTCATCGCTTCCGAAAATATCAAAAAATCCCATATCAGACCTCGCTAATAAAATACTAATTGGGATTATATCACTTCTCAGATCTCAGACAGCCACAAAGAAACCGAGGCGTCGCTTGGCATTCGCCAGTCACCGCGGGGCGAGAGCGTGACGGAACCGACTTTGGGACCGTCCGGAAGGCAGCTTCTCTTGAACTGCTGCGAGAAGAAGCGCTTGAAAAATCTGCGTGCTGCTTCGCGAATGTTTTCGGAAGGAATTGAAGGATAAGCACGCATCGCATAGGCGACTGTCCGCGCGGGTTCGAAACCGTAACGGAGTGTGTAGAAAAGGAACAGGTCGTTGAGGTCGTAACGGCCGATGAGGTCTTCTGTTTTTTGAGCGATCTTGTCGTTTTTTGTCGGAGTTAGTTCCGGCGTGATCGGTGTGTCGCAGATCGACAGCAGGACTTCGCGAAGGTCGTCATTGCCGCAGATGTCTGCGTAGGAACTGCAGATGAAACGGACGAGGGTTTTCGGAACTGAGCTGTTTACGGCGTACATGGACATGTGGTCGCCGTTATATGTGCACCATCCGAGGGCGAGTTCGGACAGGTCGCCGGTACCGACGACGAGTCCGCCGCGCATGTTGGCGGCATCCATCAGGATGTATGTTCTCATTCGTGCCTGGGCATTCTCGTAAGTCACGTCGCCTTCACCCTGATAAGTGAGCTCATGTCCCAGCTGGGACAGGTGGAGATTAACGCCCTCTTCGATGGCGATCTCATGCGACTCGTCCGCGAGGAGCGACATCAGGCGGTCAGCGTTCGTGTGGGTAAGTTCCGACGTGTTTCCGCGGTTGGGCAGAGTATAGGCGATGATATGAATATCGGGAATCAACTTGCGGGCTTCGGCGCAGACGATGAGCGCCAGAGTGGAATCAAGTCCGCCGGAGATTCCGATGACCAGATTCCTGATACCTGTTGAACGGACGCGTGTCGCCAGGCCGTTCGCCTGGATCTGCAATATCTGCCTGCAGCGCATGTCGCGCTCGTTATTATCGGCAGGCACAAACGGGTTCGGCGCGACGAAATAATCGAAGCGGTCCAATATGCCGGAGAGTTCTTCGATCGACGGCTCGGCAGCACCTGCCGGTTTGATCTGAACCGGAACACGTCGGTACAACTTCCCGTTCTCGAAAGTATTCTGTTTTATCCTGTCATGATTGATGGTGGAAAGATCAACAAGAGCCGTCTCGACATGAGGATAGGTTGGAAATATCGACTCAGAAAGAAGGCTTCCGTTCTGCGCGATTATTGTGTGGCCGGAGAACACCAGATCGGTGCTGCTCTCCATTGCTCCGCAGGAGACGTAGATGTATGCGCAGTAGCACGAACCGCTCTGCTGTCTGACGAGCGAAATCCTGTATTCTTTCTTGCCGATAAGTTCGTCGGAAGCAGAAAGATTAACGATGATATTCGCGCCCGCCAAAGTCGCATGCGTGCTAGGTTTATCAGGCACCCAGAGATCTTCGCAGATCTCGACGCCGAGGACCGCGCCGGAAGAAGTATCTTCGAGTAAGATATCACTTCCGATCGGCACTTCTTTACCGCCGATCTTTACGGTGCGGCCTACAAGGTCGCGGCCTGATGCGAACCATCGCATCTCGTAGAATTCTTTGTAGTTAGGGATAAAAGTCTTCGGGATAACGGCTTTAATATCGCCGCCCGAGAGGACCGCCGCGCAGTTATATAAGTTGTTGTCCACGATCAAAGGAAAGCCGACGACAGCCGTCACGGATGTCGCGCAGGAAGCGATCTTGATCAGTGCCTCCGATGCGCGCTGCACCAGGATGTCGCTCAGAAACAAGTCGGCGCAGGTGTAGCCCGTTATGCATAGTTCCGGGAACACGATGACGCCTGCATCGGGTTGTGACTTTATTATCGAGATGATCCTCTCGGTGTTGTAGTCGACGTCGCCCACCTTGAGATCGGGCACGGCCGCGGCGACTTGTATCAATCGGTTCTTCACTTTCATTCTCCTTTGATAAGACAGATTATCCTGTCGCTTTTCATGTCATTACACAACAGTACATTTTGTGCGGAAACATCATAGAAATACACGATGTCCTTAAGGTCCTCCGTATCCTCGAAAACGTTGTCAAACTCATTCAGAACTTCGCGGTCATATGCCAAGGTCTTATTGTTTTCGAAAATGGCGTTATAAAGGATGCCGGATTCGACAAGGTCCTGGAAAAAATGGCTGCCGTACGAAAGCTCCGGATTGTAGCCTGCTTTAGAGTCGGCGATCTCGCAGATCGCTTCGAATTCGCTTATGTCGGCGAAGGCTGTCGGTACACCGAGTTCAGGCGACGTGGTGCCGATCCTGCCAGGAACCATGAGGAGCATCTTCTTGTTTTGATCGCGCATGTTCCAGTTGATGGAGCCGATGGCGCGGGCGACTTTGTACTTGTCCTTGTACGGCATGTTGTAGTAATTGACCGGGTCGATATAAAGGATGTAATCGAGCTTCTCGGAACGGGACAATCCCATGGCGGAATTCCTGCAGTCGAAGAGGACTTTGTCGGTATCGGAAACTTCGGGCAAAGTGTTCTGGTCGGAGTCTTTGAAGACCTGCAGAGGGCGGCACTGAAGGATGTTGATAACGTAGTCGCCGCTCTCGGAAAGATTGATGGTGAACTCGGTGTCCACCGGGTAGTCGTATTCGCTTTGGATGGTCGAGAGGATGTCGCGCATCTGCTGCATTATGATATCTTTCTCGACGATGCCCTGACATGAGATAAAGAGGACTTCGCGTGGCCTTCCGCGCTCGCGGAAATTGCTCTCGACTTCGTAGTCGTGCTCCATCAGAAGTCGCTTCAGATAGTTCGGCATATAAGGCAGGATCATCTCCATCTTGACCTGTTCGAGGACGCCTTCGCCGCGGTTGATGAGCTCGAGTTTTCGCTGGGAAAAAGTATGCTTCTCGCCGATGGTCTTGGCTGTGGTGGCCTTCGGATTATCAAGGCTCACGAGACGCGGATACGAACCCTCGGTTCGGTCGACGGCGGAAGTTCCGAGGCCCATGACAAGCCGCAGCATTCCCGCGGAAGGATCAAGTGATTCCATGAAGCGGTACGGGCTATAGGAGTATCCGACGCCCGCCGCGCACGGCATGTAGTAATCGCCGTAGTAGGAGCCTGATACGCGCTGCACGAGAAGAGCCATCTGCTCGTCTCTGGCCTGAAGTCCGCGTCTGCTTCGATAGTCGAGAGCAGACCTGCTCATGGTGCTGGCGTATACGGTGCGGATCGCGTCCTCGAGTTCCTGAAGACGCTGGTCCATGTCGCCGCAGTTCGGACAGAAAACAGATTCGTATTTGCCCGCGAAAGCGTTGCCGAATCCGTCCTCGAGAATGGAACTGGAGCGGACGATGATAGGGTCCTGGCCGTAGTACTCGAGAAGCTTGACGAGTGCCTCCTCCATCTCGCGTGAGAACACGCCTTTTCTAAGCCTGTCGGCGAACTCGTCAGCCAGGCTGAAATATTCCTCCGGACGGCGCTGTCTGACGCGGACGTCCCAGAAATGGTTTTCGACAATGAAAGTATAGAAAACATCCGATCCGATGTAGAAGGAATCGTGCGGCTCGAACTTCGCGAAGATGTCCGGGCGCTTGTTCTCGATGATCTTGCGCGCCAGGAGCATGCCGGTCGCCTTGCCGCCGATCATGCCGGTGCCAATCATTCGCTTTTTGACGTTAAGGTAATCCTCAGGCCGGAAATTCTCCTTGATCATGACCCTCATGCGCTCGTCGCGGGTCATCATGATATTGCACATGCGGTTGCACTGCTCGGTTACGTCCATGCCATTCTCGTGCATGGTCTTTGTCATCTCGAAAAAGCGATCCCAGCTGTCCATATTGTCGCGGTCAGTAGTCGCTTCGTTGCCCAGGATCTGATAAAACTTCGCTGCCTTTACGCCGTCCAGGATCGGTTGGAAAACACCCGTCAACGGCTCATAGATATGAGGCAGGAACATCGTCTCGGAATAACGGTTCCAAACTTTGTCCGGACGTACGTAAACATTTTGGTTATCCGAATAGACATCCAGGAAGAGCTGCGTGGTGTCACGGATCTTCGCGATGGCCTGGAACGAATGCTTGCCGCGTATTAGCGGGAAAAACGCGACAGTATCCAGGACAAAAAGATACGGGCATGTAACCTGAAAAAAGTTACCCATCATGAGATCGGTCGCCCAGGCCGTCTGAAGTTCCGACAGGCAGTCAAACACATAAAACGCGTCGACGCCTTCCTTCCTGATTATCTCGTGTATATCCACCGTGAACGTCTCGAACCTGTGCGACAGTTCCACGTTCACTATCTTAAGTCCGTCCTGCTCTTCGAAAAAAGGCTCGTGCGACGCGAACCTGATATAGATGAGATTGCGCCCGTCCTTCTTGGCCTGCTCCACATAGGGCTTTACAAAGAGCCTGAACTCATCAAGATCATCGACACGCCATACAACGTTGTCGCCGAGCCTTATGTTGTCGAAGCACTCGTCCATCTGCGGAATTCCCGATAAAACCCTGTCAAAAGCAGCCATGTGCGCACCTCCCTTTTTCGAACAAAAAAAGAGCAAAGACCGCCAAAAGAAAAAGCGTCTTTGCTCATGGCTACATCTTATCACAGACCGCGGGGTCTTTCACGCGATTTTGAAACTTGGTCACATCATATAAAGATTACTTACCGATTCCTGTCACCGGCGCTACAAAAACAAACAAGGATATAGGTGCAAGCAGAATAGAGAGAAAATCAGGTTCGTCTGGTAAATACTTCAAAGTATACAGCACTTTCTTTGGCGAATACTATAATAAAGGTCAGCTCATGGAAGGTTGTGTGGTAATGTTCGGAAGCTGTCATTCTTACGGTGACACCGGCAATACAAGTTCTGCACTCCTGGATGCTGTAGTTAATTGTGGTGCAGCTGCTGCGATCGGTTATGAGAATCCTGTTTACCAACTTCTTATAATATGGTTTCGGAAGAAGTAACAGAATTTGTCGGCTCACGATATGATGACGCATTTGCCGTCTATGCAGTACTAAGAGATGGAACAAAGGTCGAATTGATGAAAAATTCAATTAATACGGCAACATGGAAAGACAGTGCTTCCGAGAAACTTACTACGATTGATTTCCCGGGAGGTGATACATCAACTTATCAAACAGGTTGGATATTCTGTGATCTTGATCTTTCCAGTTCAGGTATTGATCCTTTCGATGTAAATAGTATTGTATTTGCGGTAACAGATGTCGGTGATTCGGAATATGATACAGTAGTATTAATTGATGACGTGGAGTTTGATTAAAATGAAAAAGAATTATCTTACATTGTTGATCCTTGGATGCTTTATTCTTTCGGGATGCACAAATGCGGAAACAACAACGACTGTTTCCGAGGACGATGGCGTTCAAAGGACGACAGAATCTTACACATCGATAAGCGAAGATGATCCCATTGATTCTTCGGTTTCAGAGGAAGAATCTGCGGCTGAGGAACTGGCTAAATATGATGCCGTTTTCGATAAGATCAATGAGAGCCTTGATTTTGATGAGTTTGCAAACGCAGATGATGAAAAGAAGGCCGAGATGGTCATTGAAGTTTTGAAGGATATCGCCGAAAACGGAACAGACGAATATCCTTATCCTCTTGTTGTTGCCGATTCCTGGAATTATCTGGCTGACAGCCGTGAGGTGGAATTCGAATTCTTCAACGGCGTAAAAAGCGGTTATGTTTTGTATGACGAGAACGATCCGTATTCTACAGATCAGACCGACATTACAGAGTAATGATCATCTGAAAGATACGATGTGAAACAATGAAGACCTCAGGAGCGATCCTGAGGTCTTTTTGTATCATACTCAACATTATATTTTTACTTAATAACCAGCGACGTTCCGCAGAATTTGCACTCGCGCTCGTCCTCGACTCTGACGGAACCGCAGTTCGGGCAGTTGGAGTAGTATTTGTGCTTCAGGAAGTCCACTTTGTCATCGAGAACGACCTGCTTTGCGGCGTTCTCTTTGAGAAGTTTTCTGGAGGCTTTGGCCTCCGCGTTTTCGAGATGTCTCTGAACGTAGATATGCCCGGCGATGATATAGATCACTAGCGGGATTATAAGGAGCAGCGGCAGGGTAGAGATAATGCTGTCCACTACGGAGAGCGTTGTGCCTTCGAGTCCGGTGTTTTCGATAAGAGGCATGACGAGGTTATGGAAAATGTTCGTCACAAAGACCACTATGCAAAAGATGATGCCGATGATCCCGATAAGGAGGGAGTGTTTGAAAAACTTATACATGCTCATCCTCCTTCATCTCCAGGCGGTGCATCCTGTCGTGATCGATCTCGTTATATGACACGATCTCGAGAGGGCTGCCGCAAAACTCACAGGCCGTGACATTTTTGGAAGCGGTGTTGCCGCAGTTCGGGCACTCGTTATAGAACCACTTCCGGCTCATGGCATTCTCGATCATGCCGTAGGTCTTGACCCTCATGTCGGCCGCGTAGTTATTCTCCACGATCCTTTTGGCGCAGGCATAAAGAAGCTTGTGCCTTGTTTTACGGAAAACAAGACAGGCAACGGCACAAAGAAGTGCCAGCACGGACGGGAAATAAAAGACCAGCCTGTCCATAACCAAGGCCGCAATATCCGTCTCCGCCGCCTGCCCGAAAACAGGATTGGCCAGCCTATAGAAAAACGGCGAGGCCAAAAGGCTCGCGAACGCCGTAAGCACCCAGACCTTGGAGCTCATCCATATGATCGAAGGACTTCTCTGGACCGTATCGTAAACCTGCTTTATATTCGAATCGCGGTATTTATTCTCAAAAAACGAGATAGCATAATAATTTCCCTTCATCGATATCCAGGTGCTGCCGATCCCGCGCGCATCCTCAGGACGTGAACCGCTGCACGCCTTGTAGATATTCGGTGATCCGTACGGCATTTTCTTACCTTTGAAATTCTTGATCGCTGCCGTATTTCCGTCACTCGTAAATGCCAGAAGAAAAAGGATCGTCGCGAGAACAAAGATCCCCGCGTTCAGATAATTGAATCCCGGCAAGAAGAAGGCGATCTGAAAGAAATAATAGAAAAAGAACGACAGCATGAGAACCATTACTCTGATCGCAATGCTCGCGAATGAATCTCTCGGATAATCAACCTGATCCAATGCATAATCGCTGACTTCGCAACCGTATGCTGCATCATTTCTTCGATCAGATCCGTCAAAAAAGTTGCCGCCTGTCATAATCCTTCCCTTTCATAAACCATTAAGAAGATTATAACCTCTCCGCGCAACTTGTAAATAATATCCGTTCCGCGATAACGCCGTCTATTTCAGACCCCGCTCACCGCCTCTTTCCTGTGCATCAGATGGATCCCGATATGCCCAATCCCGAGAATTATGATGGAGACCAACATAACAATATTCCCGCCATAGACCGCCAGCAACAAAAACGCTATGACCGGCAACGTCGCACCCGCCACCGGAATTCCCAAAAGACTACTGTAGAAATCCGCCATGGTCTTCCCGCTCATGAAATATCTGATCCAGAATATCTCATACAGTATCATCATCGAAAAAGATATCACCAGCCACCACGACCAGTTCGTCCACGGCCTTAAGTTAAAGTCTTTGAATATCAGCGCCGCGCACGTAACAAGAACATTTCCGACCCTCTCAAAAACCAAAAGGATCCTGTTCTCATTCTTCTCGTATTTCTCATAATCCTTCGGGCGGTTTTTTGTCCATATCAGGTTAGGTGTTATGAGCATAATGAGGTAAATTAGTCCCACATATGAAAAACCGAAATGCATGACCTTACCTCCAAAACATCTTATACTTCAGAACATCCTTAGGACATTCGTCAACGCACGCTCCGCACTGTATGCACTCCGTACACTTCGCGTTCTCTCCCTTTGCGACCATTTCCTTCACATCAAGCCCCATCGGACATGCTTTACTGCACTTCCCGCATGAGATGCACTTGTCTTTTTCCGCCTCGATATGAAGCTGCGGCAGATGAAGAAATCTTCCGATGGAACTTCCTATTATCATGAACGGAGCCATCCAGCAGATGTAATGGCATGCTGATCTTTTTCCGTGTATCATCGACGGAATTACAAGTATCAAAAGAACGCCGTAATAGATTATGTAGTTGTTGATACTCGCGATCGATATCCCGTGATCAGTCTGAAAGAACGGATCGATCGTAACATCATTTTTCCCGAGAATAAAAGTCACTATTATCCCGATTATCCAAAGGATCCAGATAACAAATTTGATCTTATTTCTCCAGCCGCCTTTTGCCGCCTTCACGTTACACATGGCAACGCATTCCTGAAGTCCTCCCGCAGGACAAAGATATCCGCACCAGACCCTTCCGAGAAACAACGATAATATAAACATCGACACGAACACGATAAAGCTTCCGTTCATGATATGCTTAGACATCGCCTCGATTATCAGATACGGCGAGAAGTACCAGATGGTCACCGGAAACAACAGAAAAGCCATGATCAGCATCGCCTTCCTGATCTTCTGTCTCATCGTCGTCACCTCTTTACGCCAGAAGCTTCTTGGCCTTGGCACACCACTTAAGGTACGCCTCATAAGAATCGATTCCGAATGTTACCGTGAGATAGAAATACAGATGATCCTCATCATCAAGACTATTCTTCAAAGTCTTCGCATACTCCTTCAGGAGCTCAAGGTCACCCCTCACCTGCTCCTCGAAAACTTCTATATTCCTAACCGATACTTTCTTATCCTGAACACCGCCGAAAAACAGTTTCAGCAGCGTCTCATAACGAAGCTCGTTATTTGCCTGTTCATCCTTGAGCCAGTCACCAAGAGTCTTCTTTCCGCGCCTTGTGATGTGGTACGCGATCTTCTCGCGACCGCTGTCAGAAACATCCTTTTTAGTGATGAGTTCCTGGTCCTCCATATCCTTCAAAGCAGGATAGATATTTCCGAAGCTTCCCTTCCAGAAAAAACTGATGGCACCGTCGATCCTCTTTTTGATATCGTATCCCGTCAGATCCTCATGACTTAAAAGTCCCAGGATCACCATATCGATCTTTCTTTCCCTTGCCAAGCTTTTGCCCTCCATGTATCAATTTGATATATCTGTTTGATATATTAGCACCGCGCAAAGGAAGTTGCAAGTTTTTTCGAGAATGAAAATATTAATCGATAGGAGGAGCTATCTCGTAGATCTCACTGTTCTCGATGTCATACTTGATGAGCAGAGCAAGATCGCCATTTTTAAGTTCGCGATATACGTCACGCGAGATCCATATCTTGTGGATCTTTTCATCTATGAAAACCTCCGCATAATAACTTTTGGAGATCTTGTGATTTACGACATTCAGATGATCGATCCGGACAGCACGAATGGAATATTTTCCGGCCTTGAACGTCCTTATTAATCGAAGCTGAAATATTGTGGGGATCCAGAGAAAAAAGCTGATGAAAGAATAGATCACGACGCCTCCGGTAAACTTCTCTTTCCCGAAGATCACGGCGATTGCTATAGCATGCATCAGTATGGTAAAGATCGATCCCAGTGCGACCCACTCTTTCAGGTTGTGGTTAAGCAAGGGGCCGACCCATCTTGAAATGTGATCTTTCTCAGACGAGCTTGGTTCTCTCCAACTGAAGAATCTGTTGTATTTCATAAGCTACCTCTTTGGCATCAGATCAGGATACCATACTGATAATCTCATCCGCTTTTTTGTTGTACTCAGAAAGGATCTTCTCTCTCTCGTTCTTTTTTGCCTCAAGCTCGGCATCAAATTCCGCCACTCTTTTCTCGGTAGAAGCGATCATTTTTTTGAGATCTCTCATATTGGAGATCTTATTTACAATGAGAATGATCACAATAATAACAATGATAGTACCCGTAACTATAAGCGTCCACCATCCCCAAAGAGCACCTGCCAACAAAACGATCGCCAAAAACAGAAGAAGGGCGCATTCGATACTACTATATGATCTCGGAGAATTTTTCTTGCTGTTTTTTTCAACGAAGCGATCAAATCTCTTATTGACGTAATCTGCTTCGTCTATTAAGTCTCCGCGTCTGTCGAGAAGTGACATTTTCCTGTTCTCGATCGTATTGATCTCGCGGTTGACTCTCTTGTATTCCCTTAAAAGTTTAAGAGCCTCATTGAGCTTATCTAAGAATTCTTTGTCCTCCGGAAGCGCTTCAGAAGAATTACGGAGGATAAGATTAAACGTCTCACAAGTTTTGTCATGATCATTTTCCGACACTGCTGTTTTTGCCATGTCTTTCAGTTCGAAGATGTTTGCCATTTTATCCTCCATTTCCGCCCGGTCGGGCTTATGGATAAATCATATCAACTTCGATGATAGCAAAAAAGAATTTCCGTTTGCAATAAGGCAGAGCTAATCTTCCTGCGGTTTGCAAATGAGGTCATGTATATGCTCAGTCGTCGAGTGTTTTCGATGACTGAGGAGCCTTAATGAGAATATAGACGGCAAAGACAGGAACCACGGCCATGACGATGACTATAGAAATAAGGCTCATTACATCGCAGACTCCTGAAGACGAAGGCAGGATCACTACTATAAGACTAACCATGATCTCAAACAGGAATCCGATGACTTGAATGAGCGGTACGAGCCAGAGCATAGGAAGGTGTTCTTCCCTGCTCCTGTTCTTTATGTAAATGCGTGTCAGGATAATCAGAACCGCGATATCAAAGATCGTCGTAGTGATGCACGATAAGAAAAGATATAGGTTGATCTTGTCCGATAAGACAAGCGGATTCATTATGATATTAAGGATCATGGTGACCGGAAATCCCGCCAGCTTGATCAAGATAACAGGTAAAAGACCCTTGGCACTGTATCTCGCCTTGGCATAAAGGAAGAGGAACACATAAGCCGCGGTCGTAAGAAGCATCCCCAATACCGTAAACAAGGACGAGGCTCTCGCTAAAATCTCCGCGCTCCCTCGAATTCTCAAAATGCCTAAGGTTCCTGACAGAACTCCGTTAATGCCGGATATAAGCGTCCAAAATCCGAGGTTCTTTGTGGCCTTGTCCTTAACAAGGACTACAACGATCCCCAGGATGATAAGAAGCGCACCTAAAACGATCCTGCCGGATGTGTTAAGTGTCTGAAGAAACGAAAAGAACTTGTAAAGAAGTATGCTCATATGTCTGTCCCTTATTTGTGTTTTTCCATAACATCATAACACAGGAAGTCGCCGTTGCCCGTGTCGATCACATGATACTCCGTCTCCTTAAAGCCGCGCTTCATATAGATCTTCTTGGCAGGCAGGGATGAGTCGAGAACGATAGTATCGCTGTTCTCAAAAGCCTTCTTCTCGGCATGATCCATCAAAGCTCTTCCGTAACCTTTACCCTGGTACTTCGGAAGAACAAAAAGACGAAAGATGTGATTATCCTCTATGGTAACTGTTCCGACCTTTTGACCTTCATCCGTAAGGATGTAAACTCTTCCCTTTTTGATGTCCGAAGCGATCCTGTCATCCGAGTGGTGCCTGATGAAAAAATCCACCGCTCCCGCCGGGTAATACTTCGGATAGATCTCTTTGATCGTCGTTTGGGTAATGCTTCTGACCGTTTCCAGGTCTTTTTCCTGTGCAAAATTGATATCCATGAAAAATCCAACCCTTTTCGCAATATTCTATCACAGGCTTTTCCAACCCTAGGTTGGATTTCGTAAAATCTGATTTTATTTTTCCGACCTTAGGTTGCATTTATTCTCGAAAAAGGGTCCGTCAGCTTCCAGGAATGCACTAGTCAATCAAAAGTAGACACTCAAGCAAGAAAAAGATACACCTAAACTTTTTGGTAGATCATTCGATATTGTTTTGGAGTCAGATAATTCAATGCGTGTGCAGGTCGTTCCTCGTTGTAGAACCTAATGTACT
>JAILPW010000013.1:0-125546 GCA_024699245.1 Clostridia bacterium
GATATGTACCCTCTTTGCTGGACAACAGCAAGGAGGGTATTTATATGCGTTATTCGTATGAGTTCAAAGTCAAATGCGTAAAAATGTATAAAAGAGGTGTGTATCCAGATACGCCACAAGGTATATCTAAGTCTGAGTTTCGTAAAGCAATAAGACGTGGGTAAGGATGAGTGATGCTAGCGGATTATCTTCTCTCATAGAAAAAAAACAAATAATAGACAATGTAAAATAATTAAAAACACTTCTTTCATAGCATTGATTTACTTACCCTTTGATAAGATAATTTATATGTAGTACTTGGTAATTTCATTAAATCGTACCTCGCAATGAATTTGTTGGCTTAAGATCCTTGATTTATTTCCTAGATATGGAGGATATGATTGTGCGTAAAATACAATGTGAAGTTTGTGGTTCTACCTCTCTGAAGATCAACGGAGATAACTTGTTTGAGTGTCAAAATTGTGGAGTCCAATATAGTCGCTCTGAACTTTCCAAACTCTATGTAGAAATAGATCATTCGTCAGAAGTAAACAATTTCATAAAAAGAGCAGAACGTTATGAAGCATCAGGTAATAATACTCAAGCTAAGGATTACTATAACAGAGCCCTTGATTTAGACGCTGATAATGAAAAAGCCTTGCATTCCATAGATCGAATTAACGAACTAGAGATGTGGTCGAGATACAAAGTATTCAATGCAAAAAAGGACCCAAAGGCAAATATTGGAAAGCTATTTGAGGAACTTTATAATTCTGATACAATTGCTTATGACTTTTTCAAATACGCTATAATCCTTTCCGTAGAAAACAAATATGTGGTGTGCTCTGCCGAGGATTATGAACTAGAATATGATTGGTCTTGCACAGGAGGAACGATACATAGAGAGTGGGAACGAAAATATGACCCAATCTTAGAAAGATACAAAGATGTACTTGTTGAGACAACAGAAAAGTATCCAATAAGTGGCTCAGAAAGTAAGGAAATCAGAATCTTTTTCCCTTTTCTGAGTTATTCAAGTGCAAGGTATGATGAAAAAGCAAAAGAATACATCAATACTGTTTTGCTAAATTACACCTTTAGTCTCATAGAAAATGAGCCTTCTTATCCAGTTCAAATTAATACTCAAAGGACTTCCTACAAGGAAAAAAACTACTACTATGACGATATAAAAGTAGATTTTTCATTTGATCATAGTTTTTATCAACAAACTACAGAAGTTTGTTTCACTAAAACAGATGAGGATATAAATACGAAGATAAAAAGAAATATTAATTCTAAGATAATAGAAGATTATAGATCCTACAGGAGAGCTTATTCAAAAAACAGCATGATGGTTCTGTTACCAATACAAATCGTTCATTATATGTATAAAGGTGTTACTTATTTTGCAATATCGGATCTGGTCACTGACATCGGTTGGCAATTTTTATTTCCAAAAGATACAGAATGGGATATTAAAAAGACTGAATTCAACAGAAGAGAGAAGAATCTTAAGGGCATGGGAGGGTTAATTAAAACTAGCATTGCTTTTGCTACTTTTGGTGTTACAGCTCTAATGAGTTGCTTCTTTTTATTCTATATAAATGATGCCATATTTTATCTTAAATCATTCCATTGGATTTTTACCATTCCTTTAGTAGGTGCTTTATGCTTTTTGTTAGGAGGAATCAAACTCAAAGCAACAAGAAGAAAGCATTTATTTGAAGAAAAAGAAAAATTCAAACACGAATACGAATCAGAAAGAAAAGAATATAAAGTGGAGACATATAAATATATCGTTGATAGATGTATTGATTTTAGAAACATCTTCGATTACACACTATTATCAAAGGCACAAGATTACATAGAGAAAAAAGAATATATGGTAAATGTCAGTTATGGTATGAAAAGTCGAGATTCTGTTCTGTAAATGAAGTTTCAAATTATATAGTCACCTCAACTATCTCAACTTCATTTCTAATCTTCTTAATATCAGAGAATAACAGTGTCTCCTTCTCAAGCAAAGCTTCTGTTGATTTTTCCAAGAACTTTCTGTTTTTAATGAGAATCTCTCTGGTTTTCAACATGAATCTCTCGAGTTCCGCCTGAACAACTGCTTCACTATTTGCATTCAAATTTGGAGATATCCTGTATTCTCTACCGGAAACATCAAACATACCAAATCCCAGTAACGCACCGTGACATATACTGCCTCTCAACATGTCAGCTGCCCTAAAAATATCATGTCCACAGCCTCCCGTTGACTCTTCCGAATAATACAACTCTACCGCTGCCTTGCCTGCCAATGCAATATAAACACGATAAAGCATTCTCTCGTGGTCTTTACATCCGTGAATAAACCCACCGATGCCTCCTCCACCCTGAGTTCTTATAGAAGCCAATCCTACGCTTCCAGGAGTTAATACCTCACTAACAACCAAGTGCCCCGCTTCATGAAGAGCTACCTTATGTAACTCTTCCACAGAGGTATTTGTCAGATTCTCAGGAGAATTGTACTCCATCCTCAGAACCGCCTTGACCAGATCATCGATCTCTATGCAGTCTTTACGCTCATATGCAGAATTAATAGCTGCCTGGTTAAGAATATTCTCCAGATCTGCACAAGAACTATAACTAATCATCTTTGCGAGATCATCAATATTCAGGTTTTTATCTACTTTCTTGTCAGACAAATAGAATTCGATGATCGCGCGCGAGTCAGTCTCTGAAGGACACTCGACCTCAATCTTACGGTCAAAACGTCCCGAACGCAGGAGTGAATTGGGGAGATTATCCAGATCATTGGCTGTCGCCAATACAAAAACATCATATCCCTTAATCTCATCTATACCTGACTGAACAGCAACATATTCCTCGGCATTACGATGAGTCTGGTCCTCATTTGCGAACTTATCCATATCATCAAGAAATATCAACGCAGGCGCATTTTCCTTAGCCTTCTCGAAAACATCCGTTATCAATCCGACAAAGTCATCATTTCCCCTATTACGTCTGATGGTATAAGTCTCCAACCCACACTCTTCAATGAAACACTTCGCCATCAAAGTCTTCCCCAGCCCCGGTTCTCCATGGATCAAAACACCCTGCGGCAACTTTGCTCCAAGTTTTTCATACACGTCCTTGTTATGGATCATGTCACAAATCTGAATCAATTCATTTTTAATGCTATCGTATCCGATTATTCTTTCAAAAGCACTCATTGCTATGCCCTCCATCGTTTATTTGATGGAAGGATAGCATTTGCCAAGTACTAAAAACGGGGCAGTACTTATGTGTTAAAAACGATCTATTCATCGCAAGAAAATAGTGTCTCTGTGATATTTCATATAAACATTATCAAACGAAGAAATTTATTCACAAAGAATAGTCATAGCTTCAAGTTTACCGAAAATCTCACGATGATACTGCATATATTGATTTTTAACATTTGAGATTTCTATGCTGATGTCACTATCAATACCCAATAATCTAATATCACTATTGATAAGGCTTTTTGAAATCATAATCTTCCCTGTTTCATTAAATGAAATAAGGTGTCTGTCAAACAATTTATCATGATTAGGGCATAGTAATAGGCCATTATCAAAGTCGATCCTTTCTTCTGCAGAGCTATCTGCCCACGCTTTAATATGACTAGCAATTAGTACTTCACGCTTACTAATTCCACACATACAACACGATTTATATCGTGCTATTAATCCTTTACGAAATGCACTCTGATTAATTCTAGCTTTGGCTATTATCTCTCTTTCCGTTCCTCTTAGCTGATGAGTTTGGACATAATCGTCTACTTCTCTCATATCTTTAATGCATTGTTTTCTTAATAGATTTTCACTATTCCTCTCAATATTCTGAAACAGTTGGCCAATGGCTAATGTTTCCTCCAGCGGGAAAAGATTATTTTGCAATTCACAAACATTCTGTACCTCAGTTTTATCTGCCTTTGAAATGTACCATCCGTTTTTAATGCGATACATATTTTTTTCAATAATAATATCGGATATTTTTACGTCACAATACTTGACACTCATCACCATCTTCTCGTCATCAAAAACAACCGATATATCAGGAAAAGCTGAACTTAATACATCTACTGTATTCACAAATCTTTCTCTTCTTTCAGATAACTCAAGATCTTCATCAGCTTTTCCAGCAAAAACAGACTCAATATGCAGCAATAGATCTTCTTTAATCTTTAATCCGCCAGCGGGATTTGTAATTCCAAAAAAATTAAATGTACTAAGTTTTAATCTGTTATCACTTATTGGCTCAATCAATTTATATCTACTATATTTTTGTTTTTCACTAGGATTATGATATCTAGATAACCAATAATTCGAGGTTTCTTCATATGCCATGCCAACTTCAACAACAACAGTTTTATATTTTATAGCCTTATAAGTAGTGTTAATGTAAATATATGCTAATTCGCCAATCTCATTATTGCCAACTGATTTATACTCAATATACCCCAGATTCGCAAAAGCTTTCTCGTAATCATAATAGTTTGGATTGACGCTCACAAGCCACGTAGTCATAAATAGCCCCCTCTTTTTATAACTTTATTTTTCATTTATCCAACAATCCAAAATCATACTGTAAATACTCAGGCAATTCATTTTCCATATGAATATCGAATAGATATGTTCCATTACCACCTGCTGTTTTGCGCGGGTTCTCCAAATGACCTTTTCCAACGTATGTAAAAGGTAATACTATACCATTTTCCTCCGAAACCTTACGAATAAAGAGGTGAGCATAGCTACTGCTTTTCAATTTCTCAAGCTGTGATTGAGGAAGATTTGTCATTGATTCCCACTGGAACAATCCCGGTTCCAAAAACTTGTCTTTGTAATTCAACTTATCTGATTCATCTAAATCCTTTTTCAAGGAAGCAAAAATAACCAAATAATCATCATAATAGTAGGTTCCAACCTGATTGCTTGAAGGATTCTTAAGAAGTTTCATCTGAACCTGGTCCATTCTATAATTCAACCAAAGTTTAAATCCAGTCTCATCTCCATTATCAATTGTATATCTAATCAAACCATATTCTATTAAATCTTCAACATAATCAGCCAATTGTTCATCGATTTCAACATTAAGACATATATTATCTTCTTCACGGGAAATATATTTCATAAATACTAACGCATGATCTAGTTCTTCTACGTTATACTCATTAACCTCTTCTCTTAACACTGTATCTAGTTCGGAATATGTCTTGGGCCCTGATATGAGTTGTCTAACTATTTGGTATTCGTGTACTCTTACAAGAGGCAAAAGACCAGAAAGATAGTTAATAAATCCAATCTGTTCTTCACTGAATACAGGAAGTTGTTCTTCTCCAATTCCTTTCATAAAGTTATAGTAACTACAGTTTTTCCGGCCTTGCGACTTAACACTCATGAAGCGAATTAAGTCTGGAGCACAGTCGTTATTTATGTAATCAACATGTTTAGGATAATATTCAGCCCCTATATATTTCTTGAAATTGAAGTAATCCTGCTTGAGATACTTCATAGCATTAAAGTTTTCCTTGTCTATATATTCAAGGATCTCTTCCTTACTAAGATCATCAATATTGATCTCAACTCCATAGTCTTTTAAACCAAGAGCTGTGAAATCATCCTTAACAAGAGATGCCATCAGTCGTTTTTCCATGACAAAATTCTCGGATAAAGAACCAAGAGCAAAAGCAATTTGAACGCTTCTTTTGTAACTGTTACCAATGAAATCCAGAACCGTAACATATTCTTTATTCATGAATTTTCGGAGCCCACGTCCAAGTTGCTGAATAAAAATAGTAGTTGATTCTGTAGGTCTCAAGAACAGAACCATATTAACACCCGGTATATCAACACCCTCATTTAATATGTCTACCGTAAACAGTATCTCAAGATCACAAGTATCACTCTGAAGATCATTGTACGCTCGAACACGCTCACCAACGTCATTTTTGCCGGTAAGATACGCGGTTTTATATGTTTCCCCTAGAGCCTCACACATCATTCTCGCATGAGTAACATTTCTACAGAAAGCCAAAGCTTTAAGTTTTCCTTGAGGACGATGGTTTTCTATCTGTTCTGATATAAATAAACAATGGCCTTCATCTGCCATTTGAGCAATCAAACGACGCTCTTCTTTACCAGTCAGACCGTAATCAACCAATTGATCTCTTATGCCGTAGTACTTAAATGGTACAACTAAGTCATTAGCAATAGCATCACGAAGTCTCAATTCATATGGCACATTATGATCAAACAATTCGAAAACATCTTGATTGTCCAAGCGCTCAGGTGTAGCTGTTAATCCCAACAAGAATTCAGGTTCAAAATACCCAATAATTTTCTTATAGGTTTGAGCAGTTGCGTGATGACATTCATCTATAATAATGTAATCAAACTCATTCTTTGAAAAGAGTTCTAATGTATTACACATAGTAATATTTGTCGCAAATACAAAGTCAGCATCTGATTCTTTGCTTGTTCCACTATATATGCCATATGTTACATTCTTTCCGAACACTTCCTGAAATGTTTCCAACGACTTCTTAAGAATCGAACCTTCATGAACAATATAAAGCAGTCTCTTTGGGTTAAAGTTAAGTGCATCGAAAGCAGCAAGGTATGTCTTTCCACTACCAGCAGAAGCAATAGTTAGTGCTCTATTAACACCAATGGCTCGATATCTATTGAGTTCCTTCAAAGCCTTCTTCTGCATATAATTAGGTTTTATCTTGGAGCTGGAGAGATCATAATCCATATCCCAACGCTCTATAGAATAATTAAGTCTAATCGTATATTTTGATATAAGTTCTGTTGTCAGAGGTTCTGTAGCTTTCCACTTTTCTTCAAACTCTTTCATAGCGTCATCATAGACACCAGGCTCATAGTTATCAGAAACAGACAAGTCCCATTCAATATTCTTCAGAAGAGCATATCTTGTTATATTGGATGATCCAATTACCAATTCTCTACGATCATCAAACTCGAAAAGATACCCTTTCGAATGATATCCAAGAGTAGCATACCCGCTATCATGAAAACTTTCGTAATCAACATGACATTTGAAGTTAGGAAATTTCCCCTCCAAATAGTAAAAAGCTTTAAGAGATTCGATATCTGTAAAATTCTGATAAGTAGAGGTTATTATCCTTCCACTACAGCCTCTCTCAACAGCAGCTTCTATATCTTTATACAGCAACAAAAGTCCTGCTCTTTTGATAAAGCTAACAGAAAAACAAAATGCAGTGCTGCGTCTAAGATTTTCTTTTATTTTTTCTAGAAAGGTTAATTCCGTATAGTTTGTTAGAAACTGATTCAAACTGACGATATCCTCCTCTACATATCTAAATCTCAATTACATTTTAGCAGCCAATCACTCACAATTACAGATCCCTATCAAATTGGCACACAATTCTTCTATGTTTGAACCATTCAGAAAAGCAAAGGAATCATATCCTTTCTTCCGTTTCATAATACGGAAAATTCCATAAACTGTATCCCTGCCTTCTAGCAGAGTCGTATACAGGACGCATATTTTTTGAAAGGATATTATAAAACTCTTCTTGGCTATTCCCCATTCTATATAATTCCTGTGTAGCCCAAACAGAATGAAGATTATCGTTAAAACACTTTTCATATAAAGCAAATATATCAGTTTTCTTATATATATATCCATAAAGAACAAACTGATTGTACGCAAAACCACTGAAGAATTCATCCCAAGATGGCAGATTGTTGTTTTTAATCGAATTTAGTAATGGTTCCATCGGCAGTAAATTCCATAATTCATCATTCATTACAAAGGAAAATGGAATAAAATGATCTACATCGTAATTATTCGGATCGATCTTTTGACCAGTGAACACATCATTAATCTCTGAATACCGAAAAACACCCTCCCATAAATTACGAACTGCTGTAAGTTTTCTCTTCTTAATATCAGCAGGTGATAATTTATACACCAAGCCCGGTATTTCCGGATTATTACGCTGAAGCCACTTAACCTTTTCATTTTGGATCCATCCTCTAATGGACACCGCATTATCTTTAATCAAACTGGCCCATTCTTCGTTGAAATACACTTCTCGAGCTAATCCACTACTTACACCCAATGTGTAAGGCAGCTTTGAATATCTTGAATCAAAAGCTTTTATTCTTTCTACCATTCTTCCAACGGAATCATCTAGAGGACCCATATTATGATTGATAAAAAATCCGGACAACGCCCTATATGGCACCATGTTAGTGAGTGCTTTCTTTTCTTTGCTGATATATCTATCATATTCTTTTATTACATTCTTTATTTCTTCTCGAGAAGCATTTCCATTAAGTCGTGAATGTTCATTTAAAATATTAACAGCCTTTTCGAGATTATCTTTGTCCTTATAAATTATCCCACTTAGGTGTATATGATACTCCACCACTGAATACCAAGCATCCGCTATCATTTCATCTATTATGTCATTGAAAGAAGTCTGTAGATTGTTTTCTAACACTAATGTCACTATGGCATCGAGCCAATAAAACTTATAACAAAATGATGGAGAATCCATCATTTTTGAAAAACTCTCTACTTCAAGGGTATTGTAGTACTTACCATCAACATTTACTGAAAAATCCATTGGTTTTCCCCTTGCCAACTATGACGTTATACCACTTAGTATTATTCTCGTTCCTTACATCTTCAGAATACCACTCTTCAAGTAAATATACTCCATCTACTTTACTTAATATTTTCGAAAAGCCTTCTGAAGTCATATCAACAAAGAATCTTCCATTCCTCCACCCCTCATAATCTCCGTGCTTAAACGAAATATACATCACGCCATTCCCATCTATTGAATCTTTCATTTTTTCCAATAACTGTGGTAATTCTATGCTTGGAATATGAAGTAAGGAAGCACATGCCCATATCGCATTGTATTCACTTAGCTTATTAAGCTCCTTAAAATCCATACATTTTACTTCCATTCCCAAAAGCTCACTGGCTAATCTACAAAGTTCTTCAGAACCATCTACAGCTTCAACCAGATATCCCATTCCAATGAACGCTTTAGAATCTCTTCCAGAACCACAACCAAAATCTAAAATTTTGGATCCATGCGGTATATATTTTAGAAAACGATCATATGTTGCTGACATATCCGCATTTACAGTTGATTTATAGAACTCTTCTGCATTATCTGAATAATACTGACTTGTACTCATACTTTAAACTCCCTATCCAGCCCCTCATCAAAGAAATAGCACTTGACGGTCTTTCCCGTACCAAACTCATCTTCAATGAATTCTTCATTCAACTGATGAGCATAGTAGTTTCCTGCCGCTCCCGCGCGACCATTCAAGTACGAACAGGCCGCACACATCTTGTTATCCAGTATATCGTTCAGATCCCGGACAAACTCATCCTCAATATCAAAGCTGTAGTGTGCATGCCAGTCCACAAAGAAGATCGTATATTCCTTGGCTATGTCGATGCCGAGTTTATGAGTGCCGTTAGTCACCTCATAATAAATGAAGTCTGCTTTCTCATATTCATCAAAACCTTTTTTGACGATATATTGAAGATCGTGAGTTTTCAGTATCTTTTCTACCAGGTCTATTCTGTCCATTTTTATATCCTCCCGTATCTCAAAAAGTTACTGCTCTGATATCGGAAACAGTTTGGCGATAAGATTCTTAACGAGAGGGATCTTCAGGATCAGGAAGACAATGACGGCACCAGCTGCATTGAGGATCAGGTCATCGATATCAACTGAGCCAACTGTAAACAGGAACTGGGTGAACTCGATAAAAACTACCACTAAGGCAACAATGATGGTGAATGGCAGGAGTTTGCGAGCTCCACGGAAAAGCATCGGAAGAAAGAAACCCATCGGAGCTAAAGCAGCGATGTTGCCGAAGATATTGACGATAATGTAGCTGAATGGATAACCGTCTTTGAACGGCTCGATTATCGACTTGAACGGAATGAAGTTGGTTCTGTTACAAAGGTACGCATCCATGAGATCCTTGTTACTGAAGATAAGGACGGAATCGCCCCTTAGGACGTTGAATGTCAGTTGGAAAAGGAAGAACAGATAGAAGAGAAATGTCATCCACAGAAAGGCCTTGATGATCTGCTTTTCTTTGGAAGGATGGAGTTTACCGAGAAGCCTCATGGCATTATAAAGGAATGCTGCGGAAATGATGGCAGTAAAGAGCATATAGATGTAGGACCAGTTACTTAAGCCCCAGATAAATAATCCCATAAACATCAGTGAAATGATGAAGGATATTATCATCTTTATGCGCATGTTTTAGTTCTCCCCGTGTATACTCTGGAAGACCTTCAGGTCATCCGTCATCTTCCTTGCCGTCCTTGAATCAAGGATGAACCTGAATATTATAACACCTACAAAGACGAAGGCCACAGAGCCGACAACTGCTATAAGACGCGAGATGTTGTCCAAGGAGATGCCCGAGAAACCGAAAGTAAAGAATACTATTATCAGTTCAATCGATATCAGCTGGATGATGTTTCTTACTATCATCTGCTTAACTGTCAGTTCTCTCTTCGAATACATGACGAGTCCCGGGATGATGCCCAGGATACCGTCTATGACAGGTACTATGAAAGCCGTGTAGCCGAATCTCTCTTCAGGAGCCATAACTATACCGACTATGAAGATGGCCACATTTACCAGGGTGACTATTATGAAGAAATCCATCAGATTGTCTTTAATGTGTTCTTTCATGAGTTTGCCTTCTTTCTGATGAAGTCTTTGAATTCTGATACGTATTTACGGGAGATTATGACGTTCTCACCGTTGGTAAGTTTACAAAGGAAGCGGCCGTTAAGAGCAGGCTTAATGGAATCGACCTTCATGACGTTGAGGATCACGGATTTGGAGATACGAAGGAAGCTCTTCTCTTTAAGAAGGTCCTCAAATTCGTATAGTTTGAGGCTGGTCTCATAGTTATCCTTCGAAGAATAAATGAAGGTCTTGTTATCGACTGACTCGATATAGAAGATATCAACTATGGGTATCTCGTATATCTTGTCACCTTTGGAACCGGAGACACTGCCGTCTAGGCCTTTGACAAAGCGGACTATCGCCTTGACTTTGCTTCCTTCCTCACGACAGCCGATCTCTATATATTCCCGGATCTCACCATCGATCTTCTTGATCCTGATTTCCATTATTTAACTCCCAGATAATGATCTTCGACAGAGAACTGTCCTTTATCTTTAAGATAACAATCATAAAAATCTACTTCAAGCGAATTAAGGGTATCGGTTATATATTCGTTATCTACATCACCTGAACCGAGCATCTTGGCAAGGAACGGAGAAAAGAGCGGAAGATCCGTGTAATCCATGTGAAGAGCGCCTGTGAACCAGGTACCGTAGTATGTGGTAGCGGATTCTTTGATCATGTTATTCGGATACGGGTAATCCTCTTCAATAGCCTGAAGAGCCTCTTTGTGAGCATTCTCGTTCTCAATCTCAAAGAGCGGGATGTCGTATGTTACATCTTCGAGAATGTACTTGTTACCTTCTGCTCCGATGATGCTTCCGAGCATTGTTCCGTCTATATCGATAACTGCATCGATGTCATCTCTTTCGAGGCCGACCTGAACAGATGTGGCACCGCCCATGGAGTGACCCATGAGACCGATCTTGTCTGTGTTGATGTATGAAAGAGCAGTCAGGACTGAGTTCCGGGAATCATTGTCTTCGAACCAGAAGTTATCTGTTGTTCCATTATCTGTTGCATCGATTATGGAATCTAACGCAAAGTTCATATCTGCCACACGGATGTTCATCCAGTCTCTGGAGATCTTATAGATTTCTTCTTCTGAAACATCCTGGGTGTTCATGACACTGTTCATGAAGTCAGGGCTGACGGTGATGAGCTTGCCGTCGGTGTCATGAGTAAAGAACGAGTGATAAGGGTGCTCGAGGCTTACAACCACATAGCCGTTGCTGGCAAGTTCCAAGTAAGACGAGGCATTACTCTCGTAATAGCCGAAAGCACCGTGGTCAAATACTACTAACGGGAACTTCTCGCCTTCCTTTGCTTCTGCAGGATAGAAGAAATAGACAGGGACTTCCCTGTAAGAGCCGTCGTTCTCAAAAGTCTCAAGTCTGCTCTTATCAATGAGGATAGCGTTACAATGGTTAACTGTGTATGGTCCTGTAGTTGGTCTTCCTGCATAATCGCTGAAGATAAATGCCGGGATCATGGATGACGGGATGAGGATGAAGCTGATGATCAGGCTGAAGATCTTAGCTGAGATCTTCTTCGGATTCGTCTTCTTGCGATAGATAAGAGCGAAGATACCTGAGACGACGATCCTTAGGATGAGGGTTATGATGAGACCCTTGAACCTGAACGATGTGTCGATAGCTGGAAGAAGCAGCATGATGATGAAGATCAAAAGCTGCGAGAAGTTTACTATGAGACGAGTTATTGTCCAGGAGTTTTTGGCTGGAGAGAGTTTTCGAGAAAGAATAAGAAAACCTGTCTCGACTACTAAGAGGACTATAAGGAGAATAAATACAAAAGCCATTAAAGATACCTGCCCTTCGGTGTTGTTGGGCTGAGTATATTTAATGGCTTAAGGCTTTACAATTGATCTGGTGGTAAGATGCATTAAGGGGCGGTAAGATGCACGAAAGTGCTCTTAAGCCTCAGCGGTCTTTGCTTCCTCTGTAACTGCACCCTCATAAAAGTAGAAGGACTCTGTGAAGCACAATCCCATGGCAATACCCATTGCGATACCCACTCCGATACCCGCAGGAGTCTTCATTGCAACACAGAACATTGTTCCGAATGAAAGGCACATAGCAAGACCCATCAGCCAGTTATACTTACCGGTCTTGGATGAAAGCTTAGGAAGATCAACGCCCTTGAAGATAGCCTTGCCGTCTTTGGATACTGAAGCTGCCTGAGCAACGAGGAAAGCTACCTGCTTATCCATCTTCTCGATAATGTCTTCTGAAAGATCAGAAGCATGATATGTCTCGTTACATGTATATGTGTTGCCATCGCGGGATACTACGTAAAGAGCAACGATTCCGCCTTTGGTCCTGTAGGTATAGACTTTACCCTTGTTTCCGATAACTTCTGCAAGATGCTGTGGATCAAAATCGAACTTGCAGGATGCCTTGAAATTCTCGTTAAGGGCTCTTGCCTTGCTGATGCTGCTGATGTCATAACCCTTGATGTTAAGTTCTTCTGTTTTGAACTCCTTGTTGATGATGAATGTATTCTCTTTCATATTTTTAACCCCCGTAAGATTTTATGGTTACATCTTACAGGGGTAGTATAAACATAGCGCTAACAAAAGTTAAAGACTTGTTAAAGATTAAAGGGTCACTTCTCGTAGGCTCCGTGATCGCCGATATAACTGTAATTGTCTGCATTGAGCCACAGGAAAGGATGCTTCATTATCTTGGTCTCGCCATTCTCATCATATTCTTCGACACGGTAGAATATCAGTTCTTTCGAACCCGCTTCATAGTGCTGGTCAAGCGAAGGGAAAGCCTCGTCTAACAGATAGACCGTATAATTTCCGTCATTATCCCCGCTAACATAGTCGACCTTCGCTTCCTCAACATACCAGGTATCCGTTCCATAGTGTTCTTCGATCAATTCATCAGTAATCTCACTCGGGATATCCGAAAGATCCCCAAGACCGAAATCTTCAGGATCAAAGGATTCAGGATCTTTCATAACGGACATGATCTTAAATATACTTATCTCGTTCTTAGCCTGTTCCGCATAATCAGTCGTAAAGAAGTTATAGAAGAGAAATCCTGCAATTACCGCACAGAGAATACCAATGCCGACACCCTTAAGCGGAGCAACAACACTTCCGTGATAGATATCCTCCGGATGCTTCGGATCGATCAGGATAGTCGTGGAGCCCAGTTCGACATCTCCGTTCCTGTCATCTAACGGGCGGTCATAAAGTCCCCTGTACATCTGTCCCTCATAATAATATTCGAAAAGGGGTGATGTGGTCAGATAATACTGTACCGAACCTCCATGTGAACTATTTGATCTGCTGCTCTTCACGGTCCTTACGTAGCCGACACAGTTCGCCGAAACCTTCTCGGTGTACTTACGAACCTTGAGTGTCAGAAAATCTATAAGACCGACGATCATATATACAGCGACCATTCCAAACAGGCTCGCTCCCATAAGGATCATGGATCCCTTTGTTCCGAACTTAGGAATAAAGAAAAGAGGAACTACAACTGCAACTCCGAAAGCAGCCAGCCAGAGCGCGGTCTTCCTGGTGCCGGTAGAAGTCTGACCCTCATAATAAGACGAAGATCTGGCATTACCCGTGATCGCCGCATATAGCGCAAGAACGATAAATCCTCCGAAGAAAATTCCTAAAGCGATTACGACATTTCCCATAGCAGCTGCAACAATAACCGCGATGAACAATAAGATCACAAATATCAGGATCCCCCAGCCGGCCTTCTTGCTCTTTCCTTCAGGGATCTGATCCGTTTCTGTCTTGTACGGAAGCTGCTGATCAACTTCGCCCTTGTTAGTGAAGTACTCCTTGATCTGACCTAATCCGGCACTCGCCATCTCCATCTGCCTAGAACGGTACTCCTCGATGATCTCGTACTTTTCCATTCCGGTGATGTTCTTATCCAGACTCTCAAACTGGTCGAATCTTCCCTCTATATACCTCATATACGCTTCCCCTTACATATAGTATTTGCCATAAACATTTAATCACTCAATCAAAATCACTGCAACAACAATAGGGGTCCCCGTTTCCGAGATAACCCCTGGTATTATGGCTAAAGTATTGTTAATGGCTCTTGATGGGAAGTTAAGATTCGATCTCTTTCATGTTCACGTATACTATCTTTCTCTCTTTCTCAGCTGCATATTTAAGAGTATGCTCTGTTCCGCCCCTCGTGCCGTTAAATACGGCAATAACATATGAGGCACGATCGATCATCCATTCATCTCTGGCGAAAAACACCCATGGAGCATACTTACGATTCATATATTCAGTTCCGTCAGCTCTTCTAAGGATGTCATGGAACTTCTCCTGTTTCTCCGGTGTTCGATTTTTCTCCGTTCCGTTGTATGCAACTGCACATATCAGTTTAATGTCGTCTTTCTCTTTCTTAATATCTAAAACTGTCTCTGCAGCCCAAACATCAACTCCATCAGCCATTCCTGATATGAACGTATCATAGCCGAGATCAATAGCTTTCATGATCTCCTTCCTCAGGTTAGCTTTTATTACATCAATATCTTCTTTGATCTTCTCGGGCTTATGTCCCGTGAAGCAACATGTCTTGTTAATATCCAATTCCATAATTATTCACCCTAATAAAGTTCTTCAGACAAACATTTACTCTCAAAGGATATCTTAACCAATGTCCCAAAAACGTCTCATATGCTCATATTATTAAATCGTTGTGTAATCGCGGTTGAATAACTCTCTGGAGATGAGCAGATCCAACTGGTCTTTGTCGATGTTTTCGAGAATCTTCTTACGAAGAGCCATCTTGCTCAAATGTGTGTACTTGTACTTGAGGCACTGCTGACTGATGGTGTTGAGTTCGCGGCGCCAAAGGATGGAGAGTTTGTTGTCCGGCTTGACCTTGGGATTAGGCTGCGGCATTCTGACCAACTCGAAAACAAGGTCGTCCTCGCCCTCATAGCAGGACACGATACCCCAGAAGTCCGGGACGTGCTCTTCGATGTGCTTTGCGTGGCTCTTGCCGACGACCACGTAGTTGTAATCGAAGAACTTGTTGTAGTTGCGGACCTGACTCTTAAGGCGGGTGTAGGTGTCAGCATCACTCTTGATCTCAATTCCGATCAAGGCGTCAACGGTCACGAGCATAATGTCAGCCCGCGACTTACCTATCGTCTTCTCTTCTATGAACCTGACCATCCCGTACTTTTCTTCGAAGTACCAGAACAGCGGTTCTCTGATGTCCTTATCAAGAAGTGCCATTGATTCTCCTACAGTCTGTTGATTAGAGATTATTCTAGCACAGAATGATCAGGAGTCTTCTGCCTTATGCTTTTATAGGATTCTCTGCAGTCAACTCGATAAAGTGAGTATTCTCCTCGAAAACCAGGTTTATACAATCTTTTGAGCAATACGCTTTCCTTGCTCTTGCAGGAATCAACTGAATAAACCGTCCTTCCTACTTCATAGACTAAAGTATTGTCTCTGCTGTATCCGATATTAACTGTCTTGTCATCATAGCAGCGGACTATTTCCTCAACAAAGACTTTGTTGCACGGAACACCGGGTTTATATGGAATAGGCGGATCGAGGAGAATAAGCAGATTAGCTACTCCCTCAACCAAGGCGCTCCCGTCTTCATCCCAAACATGTACTGCTCTGAAACTTCTGGTGCGATCATCCTTCGCATATAAGTACGGATGATCGGGCTCGTTATCATTCTTCATCCTCTTCGCCTTTTATTCGTTCCCACTCATCTTTGTCGATCAGCACTTCTCTTGGTTTTGATCCCAAGAACGGACCAACGTAACCCATTTTTTCCATTTTATCTATGATTCGAGCTGCGTGAGGATATCCAATCCCCAACCTTCTTTGGAGTAAGGAAACAGAAGCAATGCCCTCACTTATAACTAAGTCAACCGCATCGCAGAAAAATTTATCTTCCACATTGGTATCGAAATTGCTATTTAAACATCCAGAAGACAGATATAGAGATTCGTATTTATCCTTAGTATTATATTCGCATTTAGATTTAAGAAAACTCACTATTGCTTCAACTTCATCATCAGATACAAAAGCGCCCTGTACCCTGACCGGCAAAGAAAAATTGCTCGGGTAATAGAGCATGTCTCCACAACCATAAAGTGCCTCCGCGCCCGGTCTCCCGAGTACGAGCTGGCTTGTTTTTTCCGAATCAACAGTAAAAGAGATACGCGAAGGAAAACTGTTGTCGATGGTCTCAGAAATCACTTCTGAACATGGTTTTTGGGTAGCGACTATCAGATGAATTCCGGCTGCTCTCCCTTTTGTAGTCAAGCGGCTTAATAATTCTTGAAACTTACGTCGACAGATAATCATCAGATCGGCAATCTCATCGATCACAATAACTATTATCGACAGTTTCTTTCTCACATTTGATCCACGATGTTCGTTGTACTGTTTGATATCTCTTACACACTCTCGAACAAACAACGAATATCTGCGATCCATTTCAGTTTCGACACTCTCAAGCACTCGAAGCACTTCTTGATAATCACTTATCACAGGAGTCATAAGATGCGGTATTCCGTTATAGACTGAAAGTTCCACAACTTTGGGATCGATTAAGATAAGCCTCACTTCATCCGGAGAAGCCTTACTGATAATACTTACCAGGATCGTATTGATGCAGATTGATTTTCCGGATCCGGAGTTACCTGCTATAAGAATGCTCGGCATCTTGGCAATATCGCAGTAAATCGGATTTCCTAAGATATCTCTTCCCAATCCAACTTGAAGAAGAGATGATTCTTTGAAATCCTCAGTATCAAGAATGCTCCTGAGGCGGATTATACTTCTCTTTTCGTTCGGTATCTCTATCCTATAACACATCTTGCCGGGAACCACTTCAATTCGAACTAAATAGGCTGCCAATGCCATCTGAATATCTTCTTTAAGTGCATAAACTTCTGAGACTTTAACTCCTTTAAATTCTGTTTCAAATCTTTTGAACGCAGGCCCGCAACAGATATTTACAACTTTACAGTTTACATTAAGACCTTGCATAGCCTTCTCCAAAGTCTCCGCCTGTTTTGTAGCCACTTCATCGACTTCCGAGACAAAACCTTCGTCCAACGCCAGAAGATCAATTATCTTTCCTGTGCACGAAAACCTGTACAAACCGGAATGTTTTCTTCCCTGCTCATCATCATTCTTTTCTGTTGAACAACTTTTCAAGTCATGAATTACCAAAGGGATTTTCATGATCTCAGACGCCTCTTCGATCAAACGACTTAACCTATCCTCACAGCTACGCAATATAATTACCAGAGATTTATCAGCATCAGCAACATAGTCAATCATTTCATAAAACAAGGCAAGCCTTTCATAGAACAAATCACGACTGTCCCCGTGACTAAAACAAACCACAGTTTTTTTATAATCTATGGCATATAATTGACCCAATGCCATTTTACCGGGTTTAGATTCACATACTATCTCCGCTTCCGTCATGTTTCTTCCACTGACGACTAACCAAATAGCCGCTTTTGCCTGATTATAGAAATGATGGTCATAATTATATTCAGTTGAATAGATAAGTATTCGTTCCTTCATTTATTATCCCTCCCGATTTATGTTATTGAGTATTCTCTTCTGTTTATTGGTTGCTCTTGAGAAATGATTTTTCCATCTCACTTATGTCCAAATCTGATTTTGAGCCAATGATACAGAGTAAGGAGTCCTCTTTTTGTCACATGTTGAAAAATGTATGCCATATGTACCGTTTTCGACACGCAAGATCTCTACCTCTGTTAATGAATTGATCCTACTCAATCCTTGTACCCAAAACACACCATAGGATTTATTAGAATTACATCAACAACAAAAAGATCAATAACAAACAGGTGGTGAAATGAGTAAAAAATTTAAGAATGCCCTATTGACACTCAAATATCCGTTCTGGCATTTACAGGATGCAATAAGAAACTATAAACTTAAACACTTAAGAATCGGTAAAGTAAAACAACGAAATAAAAGTTCTTCTTACGATGACTTTGAGATTGTAAACATCTCCTGGGATGTTCATTGGATGACGAATCTTTATCTGGCTGTGATCATAAGAGATTATTTGAGATTCTTCATAAAAAACACTCCTGCAATAGGGAATACTGTTTTCGACGAAATAGATATTACCAAAGCTATGTCTGATGAAGAAAATGAATTCTATGCAAAAAAGTGGAATAGTCTTGTCAATTCCACCGCTGATGAATTTGATGAACTGGCAAAATTGTTGAGAGGAGACGTCAAGGCTGACGAAGATTACCAAACTCTGGAGAAAAGAGAGAAGGAACTAATAAAGAAAGCGTTTGCTGATCTGGCTTATATCTTCGATGAACTTTTCTGGTGAATTCTATTTTATTTCAGTATTGCTTTTTGCAAATTAGTTCTCTATAATCAGCGATATATTTCAACGAGAGGAGGTCCTTGCAATGATGATGCAAAAAGAATTATTTACAACTGACAGGAAATTAATTACCAAGGGTACACGGGACCTTCTTTTGAAGATGGTTTTTTAATCCTCAATAGAGAGATTCCCTGATTACCCTTTCATATCGAAAGGATTTTTTATGGACAATATTACAGGTCGATTTGCATCGGCTCGAGTCTTTGCCACGAGTGTCGAAGACTATGCCGTATCGCAGATCAAAATGATTCTGGATAATGAAGTATCCAGTGATTCAAAGGTATGCATAATGCCGGACTGTCATCCGGGAAAAGTAGGCCCGATTGGTCTTACCATGACCATCAACGACAAGATCATTCCTCAGCTTATGGGAGTCGATATCGGGTGCGGAATGTTGGTCTGTAAGATCAAGACAAAAAACATAGAATATACAAAGCTGGATAAAGTGATCAAAGATAACGTTCCGGCGGGATTTGCCATACGCAAATCTCCGCATAACAGAGCTGATCTTGAGATGATCTCTGACCTCAGATGTTTACGTGCAGTTAATGTTGATAAGGCACTAAAAAGTCTTGGCACCTTAGGTGGCGGCAATCACTTTATCGAAATCGATAAAGGAGCAGATGGTTATTACATAATCATTCATTCCGGAAGCAGACATCTCGGATATGATGTCGCTAACTACTACACTGAAAATGCCAGAAGAAGGCTATGTAACATGGGTAAGAATGTCCCGTATGAAATGGCTTATGTAGAAGGAAGTCTTATGAATGACTATCTTCACGATGTTGCGGTCGCTACAGCTTATGCATCACTAAACAGAGAGATAATTCTTCACGAGATCCTGAAAGGAATGAAGTGGAAGGAAATTGAGCATCACGAGTCAGTACATAATTATATCGGGATCCTTCCTGACGGGACTCGCATCTTACGTAAAGGTGCGGCATCTGCACTTGAAGGTGAAGCCGTAGTTATTCCGATAAATATGCGTGATGGAGTTATTCTCGGCAAAGGTAAAGGCAATTCGGAATGGAACTATTCTGCACCGCACGGATCAGGTCGCGTACTTCGTCGAGACGAGGTAAAAAATCACTACACGGTATCTGCATTCAAAACTGATATGAAAGGAATCTATTCGTCATCGATCAATTCCGGAACACTGGACGAAGCACCTGTTGCATATCGTCGGATCGATGAGATCAAGGATGTCATATCAGACAGTGTGGAAATAAAGGAAGTTTTGACTCCTGTCTACAACTTCAAGGCAGGGAAAGAGAGGCAATGATGTTAATACAGGTAAGTTCAGGACAAGGTCCTGTGGAGTGTTCTATCGGAGTCGAGAAGTTAAGTAAAGCTTTACTTAAAGAGTTTGTCGGTTCCAAAATAGTATCGATCAATGCTGATTATTCTGGCAATGGCTATAAATCTGCCGTTATAGAATTTAAGGAAGATGTATCTTCACTTGAAGGCACAGTCTTATGGGTGTGGAAGAGTACTATAAGACCCGGACATCAGCGTAAGAACTGGTATATGGATATTCACGTCATTCGAGAAGCAGATACAGTCGGAGAACTCAACCTTAATGATTGCGAGATCACAACTATGCACTGTGGTGGCAAGGGAGGACAGCATGTTAATAAAGTTGAGACAGGCGTTCGAGTTCTTCATAAACCGACAGGCATAGTTGTTACTTGTACCGAAGAAAGAAGTCAGATGCAGAACAAGCAGAAAGCGGTGAAGCGACTACAGGGAATTCTTGCAACAAAGCAGGAAGACAACAATGCTGATGCCTTGAACAACGCATGGCAAAAGCATACAGAGATCGTACGAGGCAACCCCATACGCAGATATGAGGGAGAAAAGTTTAGACGAGTCAAATGACAGAACTATATAAGGGCATTTTTTGGATAACCGAGGTCGATGACTGGAGTGCGGAACAACTGACATTCCGCATTCCAGTTACTCCTGCGGGAGAAGTGATTGAACCCGAGAAGTTAGATCTCAATTCCAAGAATGTAAATAATTACAATCACCGGCTTCTCTGGGAGACTCTACCTGTTAAGATCACTCACAACAAACCATACAACTACTATCCGAGAGGAAGAGTTGAGATCAGGCGCGGTAAGGCTGTCATATACGCAAATCCGAATTTCTGCTGTGAAGAATTGATTAATCTTCTCGTTGAGAGATTCGGACTAAACGAAGAAAACGGAATCGTTGATGTCAGTTTAAAGGCAGACGGTTCAAATCACTACAAATGTTATCTGGACAGGTGATCCTCCACCCAATTTAGCAAATCTTCTTCGTCTTTCTCACTGGCAGCTATTCCCATAATAATGTCCGCAAACTCAGAGTTGGTCGCCTTCACATGATATCCATTGAGTTCAAGCAGTGTCAGAAGGACAAGCGCCCCGATGCGTTTGTTTCCATCACGAAAAGCATGATTCTTGATAAGTCCGAATGTCAGACGGACGATCTTATCCTTGGTATCAGGGATCAACTCTTCTCCTCCAAAAGTCTGAAACGGAGTCTGAAGAGCTGAATCAAGCATACCTTCATTAAGAACACCGACATCGCCACCATAGCGCTCATATATCATGTTATGAAGCAACAAGATTTGTTCTTTACTAAGTCCGATCATTTGGCCAACTCCTTAAATGCTTCATCATAGTCATTCATCAGCTTTGTCGCTGCCTCGACCACTTCATCGTCAGTGACTGTCTCATACTGTGTGTATTCATCATTCTTAAATGACTCTTCCTCTTTATTCATACTGATTTCTTCCTTTTCATCATTAGGTAAACTCCTAGGCAAAATGAAGAACGGATCATCATAGAAACTCGGGTTACGTTCCTCATCCAAATATTCAATACTCATAGTCTACTGTCTCCGATCAACAAATACACTTATCATCTCGAATAAATTACTTTATGAATTCTACATATGATAATGTATCGTTTTCAGTACATGAATCAACTATCTTTCCAAAAACCAAGTATCATTCGGTCAATGCGACTTTTTGCGGACATATATCTATGTATCATAAGGTCAGATGAACAATCTAATCCGCATATAATCGAGGACAAAAACATGGATATATATTGTTTCATAAATTCAAAGGACATCAGAGAATATTTGAGAAGTACCGGGTACACCTTCAATTCTCTGGAAACCGCATGGCTCATCTATCAGTGCAAATCACTGACTATCAATGAAAAGCACGAGGCCTGGAATGAGCTTATTGCAACAATGCCCGACTGCAGGATAGAAAAGAGAGGCTTAATGGAACCGCAGGAAAGTCTCCATGCCTTTCTTCGAAAATACATGGAACTGGAAGATAAACACATAGCTGACTTCCGTAAAAATGTTGACACAAAAAATGAAAGATACGTCTACACCTTTATTGATAATTACGATAGGCTTGATCAGATTACAACCTCTTTCGAGTCAATTTATGATCTATTCGAAGATGGAGATCCTGACCGTACCAGAATACTGTGTTCAAAGATAAAGTTAGATGATCTCCAAAGCGATTTATACTCAAACTATATGATTCTTAATCCTCAACTTGAAGTAGTAGAAATACAACCCAATATCGATAACGAGGGCGAAAAGTCGTTATTCTTTGGCGTTTTCGACAGACTATGGTTTGATTTTCCTACACCATTCAAGAAAGGCGATATCGTATGGGATCCGAACAAGGCAAATTGTAGAGGTTACTGTATTGGTCCGTTTGTTATTACATATGTATCTTTGGAAGGAGTAGCAAACCAAAGGGTCATAACTTCTATCAGAGAAAACGGCGATAATTCAGATATGACAGCTTGCGGTTATTTTGTTAATGAAGACGGAAGCATATACCATGAGGTAACAAATGGTCTCATGGATCTCGAATACTACAAAAAAGAACTGACTGGTTCACAGCGAACACTTATCACCGTCAGCAAATTTGTAAAAAATGAAATCGAACTCGATCTAGCTATGAGGGCATATCATCAGATAATCACCCAGGGATATGCAAACGACAACATACCTCCTGATCAGACTGAAGAAGGCATTGTAATATCCGGCATAATTAAAAACAACAAATAGATTTCTTCATAAAACAGCTTAACCTCCACCACAGGCAAATAATTACCACCAAGCGGGTTATCGTAAAAAGCAAAGGACTAAGAGACTCAATTCATATTCCCGATAATCCGCTTATTTGCCTGCGAGTCGCAAAGCAGCAAATACCAGAATCATCTTAATCTGTTTAAATTTGTTTCCTCTTGATTTCCTCGTATTGTCTGTTTATCTCTTTGGCTATTTCTTCCTTATCATCTGATACATCAGGATGATTAGTCTTCATCAACTCGTGATATCTGATCTTTACATCATCAAAATCGAGACAACTCCTGAAGTACGAATACTCTTTGTATTCAGGATTGAGCACATCCTTTTCCTCATTGTCTTTCTGCTTTTCCCCCTGCCAAAAATCATTTTCGAATTCTGCTTCATTAACTAATCTTCTTAACATATCAACTTCCAACTCTAACTGCTTGATTCTCATAAGATACGGATTATCTCTTGCTATCTCACGTTCAATGGATGTGATCCTGTCCTCATGCTCGGTACGCTTCTGTTTAAGGTCTGATATATGATCTCCAAGGCGCTTTATGAAGTTCGCGATCCTCAAAGCATTACCGGATAACGAATCACCGATTTCGACATAGAAGACTGCACCGTTACGCTTCATCAGCAGGGTCGGCTTCATGAATTGAGTCTCAGGTGTATACAACTCAAATCCCCATACATCACCTATTTTCAAGTTTGGCGCATTCAGATCGGCAACCTGTAGCATATTTTGTATATGAATGCGAAGTTGCTTAAAGTCGTCAGTTGTCTTAGTTTCCAACTCGAGCAAGAAAGCACGAACTCCGTCGATCTGTTTGGTAAGGGTCTTGATCGATTCGCGGAGTTTAATGATGTCTTCTTTGAAGCCCTGGATAGAGTCAACATACTTGATGCTCAGGATCTTTACGCCTGCCAATTCATTCTCTTTCTCGGCAAGCTTCTTCATGTTCTCGTTAGACAAAGCAAGAGCTTTAACCTCGGCATATGAGAGGACACTGTTTTCGAGATCTTCAGAAGACCTTTGATATGCGGAGCCTTCAAGGAACTGTGATATGAAGCGTTGCTTGGTCTCCAGGATCTGCCATGAATATGCGTCGAAACTGCCTTCACAAATGTAGCGGTAAATGAGCACATCATCATTTGTGTTGCCGCGCCTGAGGATTCTTCCTTCTCGCTGGACCATATCAGCCGGGCGCCACGGAACGTCAAGGTGATGGATGGCTTTAAGGACGGTCTGAACATTGGATCCGATGCCGAGTTTGAAGGTGGAACCAATGAGGACTCTGACCTTGCCGGAGTTAACGTTGCTGAACAGCTGGACTTTACGTTCCTCAGTCCTGTAACTATGAATGAAAGCGATCTCCTCAGGCCTCATACCCTTATCGACAAGACCTTCCATCAATTCCTTATAAACATTGAAATCGTCTGCTTTCGGAGTGGAATAATCGCAGAAGATCAGTTGAGAACATCCTGGATATTTCTGATAGATCCTCCAGACATTCTCTACACAGTGAGTAACCTTGGAAGTCTTCGCAGGTTGTTCTTCACCGACCAGGCGAAGATCAAGCGCCGCTTTACGGCCGTCAGTGCTGACTTTGAGCATGTTGTCCTCAGTCCTGTCCACTTCCTTCGCTCTTATGGCATCAGTCCTGGATGCCAGTTTGAGCATATACTTTTTCAGGGCTTGGTTCTTTTCTATGACACAGTCAGTATAGCCTTCGAAATCAGGGAGCTCGTCAGAGTTATCCATGGCGTAGAAGACGGCTATTTTCGAGAAAAGGAGAGATAATTCAGGCAGGTTGAAGAATTTCGCAAAGCGCGTGACTATGCGGTAGTTCTTGGTATCAACATCGATCTCTGCCACACGTTCAGGCTTGGCAAAGGTCTTTACCCAGTTATCGAAAACATCCAGGTGGCGGTCAACTAGGTCATCATACTGAAGATATATCTGCATGGTATAGGCATCAGAAATCGAATTGCAGAGCGGTGTACCAGTGGCAAAAACAACACCCCTGCCGTTATTCTGACTTTGGACGCATCTGACCTTGTGAAGGAGACCCTGACATTTGGAAGAACCCTTGGTATTAATGCCGCGTATATCAGACATGTGAGTATCTATGTGTATGTTCTTATAGTTATGAGCCTCGTCGACAAATAGTGTATTGACCTCCAGTTCATCAAAAGTGATATCCATCGTTTTGTAATCCATGCTGTCAAGGAACTGCTGGGTCATCTTAACAACATTTCTTTTCTGTCTATCGAGTGCAGCTCTGGATCCGGTCTCGTAATTGCATCGAAGATCCTTTATAGCATCATTAAGTCTTCGAATATTCATATCCATCATATCGGCTATTACGTGAACAGAAAGAGGGATCATATCAAAACAGGAATAGGCGATGATTATCCCGTCATAGTCACCCTCCTTCATATTCCTCATGGTTTTCTGCCTTACAGGAGCCTTGAAACTTCTAGGCTCGACAACTAGAAGCTTGGCCATAGGATAAAGATCGGTAAACAACTTCTCCCACTGACCGACAATGCTGTTTGGAACCACGAACATATTCTTACGTGACATACCATGCTGACGCATATACATAGCTGCAGCAATCATGATGTAGGTCTTTCCTGCTCCCACATCAAATGCCAATAGAGTGTTCTTCTCGGTTATGATCCTCTGGATGGCATCTTTCTGATAATCAAATAATTGAATGTCTGACTTCAGATCTTTGAACTCGAGTTTACTTCCGTCATATCTCTCTTTCTCGAGATCGCCGAACATGGTGTTATATGCTTCCTCGATCTGCCAGATCCTGTCCTCATCCTGCCATACCCAATCCTTAAATCCCTGAAGGATGATCTCCTGCTTCTCTATAGCTGCAAGAGTCGACTTCTCATCGTATCTGTTCCTGCTGTCATATCTTTTAATCTCACGAAGATTCAATAAACATTCAAGGATATAAAGAGCATTATAACCTCTAAGTCCATATGTGGTTACAAACTCAAGGACACAATCTCCCGCTCTTTTATCTTCGATGAACCAATTGCTCGTAATAGGCTCATAATTTACCTTTCTGTATAATTGATTTCCGGAAAGGTGATAAATGAAATCTGTGATAATATTCTTATCAACCCAAGGGACTCCCGGAGCCACCTCTATATCCGTATACTTGATCTTGTGAGATTCACGCTTCTTGGCTAACTCTTCCTCAATCTCTGCCTTCCTTTGACGTATTTCCTTCGCCTTACGGTAGACATCGATCCACTGATCCAAAGTCATCTTTTCCATGTTCATCTCGGAAGCATTATCTACAAGTTCCATCAGATGCTCTATCCCGACATTGGGAGTCTCGGCCCTGTAATATTCTGTAAAGTCCTCGGCATCATAGACTGAATAATCCCTGTTGAGAAGCTCATACGCAGTCTGCCGGCTAAGTTGGTCTGCCGGAACATTTTCAACCAGTTTTTTTATTATGTAATCCTTATCTCTGAGAGCATACATAGGGAGATGAAAATAATTAAGTAAGTTCTTCAATTCCAACTTCCAAAGGATCGACATTTGAGAAACTGGAGAACGATCATTATTATACTCAGCCTGTCTCATTACCTTGATCGAATCTTGATCCACAACGAGGATACCCCACGTATCAGGAACTTTATCTCCTATCGATCCTGCGTGACGTGTACCAACGACTATATAGTTGTATGTAAAGAACCTCCCGTAATACCGGATCTGCGAATCTAATCTCTGGTAATTATCAAGATCACTCTTGATCTCAAAACCCGTCAGGCACTTTGGCGTAACCATCATGAGATCACAAGTAGCACCGCCGATGCTCTTCTCATGATATATTCTCATCTCGGAATAATGAACTTTCAGAAAAGCAACTAAGATATCACGAATCTGCTTATCATTCATAGCAACGTCTCCCAAATAGAACTTTGCTATAAATGTACTAATGGTCACGAGCTAAAAATGGGACAATGTACCATCAAAAAACGGCATTATTCTCATTTCCGAAGTGATGTACCAAATCTAGCACATTAAAACAAGCCTTCCGGGAAAACATTGTAGTAGTGATTAATAGACAAACCCTGACGATCATATTTAATGCCTTTTGCCTTTGAATATTCTTCAAGAAAATCAAGCACCTCGTCACTTGGGACAACATTAAATCTTCCTTTTACCTGCACAATCATGTTGTTTCTTATCTCCATAGTCACATATGATCTGCTAATATCATCTTTCCTACGAAGAAAAAGCACATCAGTTTCTCCTTTAAGAACTCGATGTACATATTTGTCCAGACAATTGCTCTGACGATATGCTTCTTTTTCAATATCAATTGCATCTTTCGGCATAATGATCGTATACTTTTCTCCCTCATACTCATATCTTTGCTGTCTTTCCTCATAATGACAAAGGAATCGATATTTCGAATCTCTAAACAACTTTATGCTTCGCATTATTTCAATATCATATTTCATATGTTTCTTGTTATGCACTGGGAAATCCATGATATCCTTCAATTCATTCTTCAATTGGTAAAATTCCATATACTCCTCTATGTCAAGCACATATCCTACTCTGGATAAACTGTCATATATCGATCTATTAAATCTATAACCATATTCCCCGTCATCATTGTATATTGCACAAAGATACTCCCATTGAGCTACATTAGGCAATCTCTCACCCATGAGTCCGCTGAATCTTGAAAAGACTTTTTTGCTGTATATGATCCTCTCTTCATCAAAAAGAACACTCACTGAATCCGAACTATTCAAAACATGAAGCAGCTTCAAAGACAGGTCATGTGCAATGATTGTTTGTGGTTTTGTTCCTGCAAGGTTAGCCGAAGGAATTTGATGCAGATTCCATGCAATTTCTCCAAGATCAGCTTTATAAAGAACTTCCTTAGCCCCTGATCTGTGACTTGCATAATATATATGTTCCAAAGCTTCTCCAATCCTTAGGTACGAATAGTAACAGAAATGCCAAGACGGGAACTCTTCCATAACCTTGTCACAAAACTCTTCGAATAAATCAAATTCCAAATGTCTGTTCCGCGTAAACTCTATAAATCTCCGCTCCTTATTTGACGTTAATCTGTACCCTTCACAGATGACAAAACGCTGGTACGTTTGATATTTGTTTTTCTGGCACCAAAAATACAGATCAATAAACTTCGTTCCGTCTTCCTTCTCTCGAAAAAACGGAAAGATGTATATCTCATCCCTGTAGCGTCCGCGACACTTCTTCTCAATAACGCGAAATTCGTCATCAGATATCAACGGCCACTGTTCTTCATCAAAATCAATCTCCGGACACTTATGCAATGCCCTCTCAACCTTCATAAGCAGTTTCATGGTTTCGCCCCCCAAACATTATTCTTTTGCAAGAATTCTAAAAAATTTGGGGCGACAATTTTAGGGCACAACTATATAACCAAATTCATTCCCAAGGTCAACATTGTAAGTATATGGTTTTCAAACCTTTGGCCACTTTATATATCGATGTTAAAGCGCATTAGTTCACAATCAAGTTTAGACTTCATTTTTTGGTCATGAATCTTAGCAATGCCCTCTTCCCACTTTCCTTTATTCTCTTCCATCATTTTTCGCATTAAATCAAGTTTAGGACTTTGAGTAAAATACTCTCCAAAGTCTTCCGCCTTTTGATGAGGTAGCATATTTGAAAATCTTGAGTTCGCAGATATAGAAATTAGAGCCAAATTACCCAAACAATGCAAATCTTCAGCTTTCCAATAAACCTTAGTAATTGGATTTTGTGGATAAAAATGTTCTATTGAAGTTCTATATTGAAACTGATAATCATCTGGATTGTCTCGACTAAGTATGTAGTCGAGGTATGTAAATACAATTCTCTCAATTGCAAATCCAGTTTTATTTCTATAATCAGCTAATTTGATTTTTTCGCAACAATATTTTTCTAACACAAATAAAATTTCATTAGGATCATTGAGTAAATCGAAACAAGATAAAACACTGGATATCCAATGCATAGTCTTAGGGGAAGTATACGTAATACGTAGACAGGATTGCAGCAAACGTAATCGTTTAGTTGATACATTGTCATTATCATCATTATTATAAGTACCTTTGTAAATCGGCTTTCCACCTTGACTATTATCCTCGTATTTTTCTAAGCGTTGAAGGGACCACCTACCATCATCTTTATAATCCTTAGCAAATTCGCGTTTAATTATATATTTGTCGAATAAATAGCGATATTTCAATAATGAGAAAATGAATTCTTTTGCTTCGTTCTCATTTTCATAATTTCTCTCCATTAGGGATATAAAATGCTTATCGTCCAAACTATTATCATCCTCTGAATCCTTATGGATTATCTTATTTACCTGTAATAAGAAAAACGGAAAAGATATGCAAGATTCAAATCGCTCATTGTCTTCATTTTCGTCCTTGTTTTCATTGTCATTTTTTACATTTTGACTTTTAAGAATATCAACAAGTGTATGTGAAACTGCTTCCTTTTTATCACTAACATGTTTCTTATCACTTATTTGAACTGCGTTAACAATATCCTCAAAATTGCCTAGTGTGAATGTATCCCAATTATCTCCAAAAAAAACTTTTCGAATACTAGTTGAAAAAGACATCTGAATATACTTATCCATCTGAGCACACGCGTCCCATATTGATGCGGCTATTTTCTTGTCACATTTTTCTAGTTTATCAAGAATTCGTCCTTTTACTATTTCATGAAGTTCCAGTTGCTCTCCTCTGGTATTCATTATCTCAAAATAATGATTAAGATCGATTTTCTTAGGAACTTGAGTACGAATTACAAATATATTCTCAAGTTTTTTCTCAAAATCTGTTTGGAAATTAGATGAGTGTTCAAGGTTTCTCAAAAAATATCTCCTAATTATTGAGTATCCATTTATAATTTCCTCGGAAAACCATGATTCTATCTCAAGTTCATCTTCTGTGTTTTTAATATTATTTATCCCAATTAGAGTTCTATTCGATTTATCTCTCGCTTCAAATCTTAGTGAATTTTTACCAACTGATTCAAAATTTAAAAATGACAACAGCAGAAACAAGGTAGTTAATCTCTGTTGTCCGTCAATCACTTCAAAAATACTAGTCGACTGTTGATTAACAATTAAACTACCAAGATAATACTTATATCTAGAATCATTAATATCGTCTAGAAGTTGTTCTATTTCACAAGTCTCCCATGCATAATTCCTTTGATAAATTGGAACTATATACTCTACACCTTTAAATATCTCTGAAACATTTATTTCTTCTGGCTGAATAAATTCGTTTCTATATTCCATACAATTACCTACTTCATTATAAAGTTAATAATATTGTTGTACTTATCAATATTAACTTTGTATTTATTTAGTTCTTCTATAGATATTTTATCGAGAATAAAAGCATCCATTTCTGAAGGATCCTGCATTTCACTGATTTTTGAAAACATATTTATTCCATCTTTAACTCGATCACTATCTCCTTTGGCATATCTGTTTACGGATTCTCTATAAACAGATTTCATAACTATTCTAAGAGTATATGCCCACCTATACATCATATCCGTTCTAGCTTTTGTCAATTCTACAATATTAAATCTATCTGCACAGAAAACTAGAATATTAACAAATAGTTGCTTAACATATCTATCCCCAGCACCATATTCCGGAATCAACTCATCGCTTTCATACCTGTCTTTGATGAGTTGTTCCACGTCATTCTTTAGTTTTAAATAGTGTAAGGTATATTCAAAAAACCTTTTCCCTGCAATTATAGGTTGAGTTAATTGAAACTGATTAATCATATGTCCAGATGCTAATTCATACATTCCTTCATGGTTGAATCGTTCAATATACAAATTAGCCGCGCGATTATATACCGAAAAATTATAGTTATTACTTAACATTATTCCTTTAAAAGTTTTAATATTCTTCGTTGAATAATCTATACCATCTTGGAATTTATACCACTTAACCAAAGGATATAAATGTTCGGAAAACAAACGATTTAATTCCTTTTGATTCGTTGCTTCCCAGTCGTTAATTATTCTAATCTTCTCAGTTTCATTATCGTTTCTCATTTCTCTGAGGTGATATGATTTTAACAAATCATGAGGCGCCAGAGCTTTTCCCCTAGAATTCTGTGAATCAAAAAACTGAAAGGCTTCTTGTTCATTATTTGCAATAATACGAACCACAGTACATTTATTAAGCAAATATTCCTTGAAATCCTTAAGTCTGCTCTCTCCAAACTCATTGATCTTACGTTTAAGAATTTGATAATTATTTATTATTGCCTCTGAGGAAAGTTCACTCATTTCGGCATTCAACAATTCTGGATATATAGCACTACTATCATCCAATTTTTGTGTTTTTTCCAAACAGCAATACATAAGAATTGTTAACGTGGTAAGACGTTGCAAGCCGTCTACAATATCAATCGTATTATTTTTCGAGTTTCTAAACAAAACCACAGATCCAATACGATACTCAGGAGCATTAGAAGAGCAGGCATTATATATATCTGTAAACAAAGTCATAGCTGAATCCGTTGTCCATCTATATGGTCTTTGGTACGGAGGGACTGTAATATTATCTTTGAAGACGGTCTTTATAGTAACAATTTGCAATTTATCATTAAACATATTTATCTCCAAATAGCAGAAACAACTCGTATAAACTTCTATATGTGTAATTATATATCTAGCTATTCAAAAAACATACTCATCATAATAACTCTTCAGTATCTCCTGCAGTTCCTCATCCATGTAGGAATAGTCATCTTGGATGTTGAGGGTTATTACTTTCTTGCCGGATAGTTCATCTGAGTATTTTTCTTTGAGGCGGCGAAGGTGCTTTTTCTCGAAGCAAAAGATGAGGTCAGCCCAACCGATCATGCCGGGTGTTACTTTGACCCTGGAGTTTTTTTCTGTTCCTGCTGAGCGCACAGAATGTCCGCCCACGCCGTCGAACATTTTCTCGGCTGTCAGGCTCCTTCTTTTGTTTTGACTGCAGATAAAAAGTATATTCATTTGAGCACCTCTGAAGATAGAGTAACACAAATAGTCGGCTATTGTTTTCGAGAAACAGGATTGATTTTCCGGTACAGATAGAGGCCAAACTCCGGAGTGATCATTTATTCCCGGATAAGGACTGATCCGGTTACAAACGGCTGCAAGTACTTTGAAATGGGGATTTGTAACTTTGTTAAACACAAGAAAAAGAGGGCCTTTCCCAAGCCCTCTTCCCCGCAGTGTATTTCACTTGTTCTTTTTTAAAGGAGTAACTTGATTATAATTCTTACCCCTATATAACTTCAATGATATAGTCAAGGAATTAACAATTTATTAATCGAATTCACAGATTATTCATATTCGGGCATTCTTTGATAATATCAATTACTGCCGTGTCTGCGGGCAGCCATTCGACAGAATCCAGCTGATCACGGGTGAGCCACTTGGCTGCTTCATGTTCCAGAAGCTTCATCTCAGAGCCCTCTACCAGCGTTGCCCAAAAGCAGTCCATGGACAGATGGAACTGAGGATAGTCGTACTCAACTGTTGTAAGAAGATCGCCTACGTTTATATCGGCATCCAGCTCTTCCCTGATCTCACGGACAAGGGCTTCCTTTGAGGATTCACCCGGCTCGACCTTTCCGCCCGGAAATTCCCAACCGTCCTTGAAATCGCCGTATCCTCTTTGGGTAGCAAAGATCTTGTCGCCTTTACGGATTATCGCTGCCACGACCTTGATGGTCTTCCTGTTTTCCATATGCCACACTTTTCTCCATAATTTTTCGAGTCATATGATATTATAACTGATATATGAAATGAGGGTTAATGGAGGGATACTAATGAATAATAAGATTAGAGCTTCGGCTTTGGTTGTGTCTTTACTCATGACAAGCAGTTTCCTGGGAGGATGCGTAGTAGGTCCTTTGGGAAGAGCTGAGCAGAAGAGTTGGGTCAAAGAGATGAATGAGATCTACGAGGATGATCATTTTGAATATCTCGGACCTCAGCAGGGCGAATTTGGTCAGGAAAGCAGCATCGCTGATGTTAGCTCGGAACTTCTTCCTTCTGACGAATACAGAGTGTATATCAAGAAGAAGGACGGTGAACTTCTCAGCAATTACAACCTCTATCTCTACGAAGAAGAGATCCAGGACTATTTCCATGATTATATGGAAAAATGGTTCGACGATGAATGCAAGTCTTTCCAGATATCATACGTGCCTACTAACGAGAACAGACTGACACCTCTCGAGGATATATCAGCCAAGAAGTTCATTAAGAACTACGTTGAATTCGATAAGGTCAGAGTACATCTCTGCTGCCCTGACGGAGACTATCCTTCAGAAGATGAGATCAAGGACATCCTGATCGATATCGCTGAAGAAAGAGGCGAGAAGATCAACATCGTAGTCTTCTGTTCTACCGAAAAGTACAACAAGAAGAAACTGAAATATGATATCTCCTACAGCCTTTACATGAAGGATGACGACGAGATCGAACACATTTACGTTTCATACTCGAACAAAGACCTCGGCGAGAGCCATTATATTCTTGAAAACTATGAGATCTGATCCTTGGGGATCAGATCTCTTTTCATAATAACGAGCAGCAAAAAACCTTAAGTGAGTGATCACCTAAGGCTTAATTTTTGCCATAGTCGTTATTATCTATTTATCCATATCTTGTGGTAATTTCAAAAACAGAGCCCCAAGTGTCTGATCCACTTGGGGCTCACATATTGTCAATAATAGTTCAATATCCGGATAAGAAAATTATCTGTATTCCCTGGTCTCCTTCGAACTCAAAGTTTCTCCTGCCTCGAACACTTTCTTACGATCTTCATCCTTCAGCACGATGCGATGGATTCCTATCTCGTCCTCGTCCTTTGCATCGACTACATAGTCGACATAGATATAGAATCTGTCACCGTCTTCAGTATCAAAGCCTCCCAGCATGTACTGGATATTCGTGTACGATCCGTTTGCATTATATCCGATAACATCGATTTCAAGGTCGTCATCATCGATGTCGCTTCCCATCTCCTCATAAAGCTCATCGATGTCATCCTTGGTAACGCGGTCGCCTTTTATGCTTTCTTCCGCCAGAAGCTTATAGATCTTTTTCTTATCATTATTCTCGAAAACTTCCTTCAGCTCTTCCTGAGTCTCAGAGACCTCAGGTTTACTGAGCGTCATGTTACTTACTCCTCCGAATAATCCAAACACCATACAAGTAAACCCTACAAAAGCACTTACTGCCATCAGGATAATACCAACAACAAGCTTACCCTTCGGCCTTCTTCCGTCAGGTCTTTTCTTGACAGCGAAAAGGATCACCAATATTGCTCCCAGAATAAACAATAAAAATGCAATCAGACCGACAATACCGCAAACTAGCGTGAAAATACCAAGATTAGACATATGTAACCTCCAATAAAATATCTATTCCCCAAAAGGATTATATCCCGATTATCCAAGTCGGGCAACGATGACCATATATATAGTATATAAATAAAAGATCCGCCTTTTGAGCGGATCAATTATCATTCAGCTTCCTTAAGGACTGCGTAACTGTAAAGTCCAATTCCCTCCTTGGCATTCGGGTGGAGGTAATCCACCATGTACGGCCTCGGAGTATCCTTATCAAATGCAGCCTCGATAGGCTCCTTCGGGTCGATGAACTCCATTCCCTTTTCATCGCACCACTTATCTAGTTCAGCAGCGAATCCGTCTCTTAATTCTTCGATATCTTCCGGCTGATCTAAAAACGGCCACGGTGCAACAAAGTAGAACTTCGCTTCCGGAGCCCTGCTTCTTATACTGTCAGTCATTGCCTGAAGATTCTCAACATACTCTTCAGGAGTAAGCGCACCCTTATCTTCTTTTACGAAAACAACATCATTGATTCCGATCGCTACAACATAAACATCTGCTACCGGGATCTGATCTGCTTTTTCCTTTAATGTCTTGGATGACCATCCGTTATCCGAGAAGTTTGAGACATCGCCCTTGATCTCCTGCTCGATATGATAGTACCAAGGAATAAGACCTGTAGCGCCTCCGAGCGTAATGCTGTCGCCCAGAAAACAGAACGACTTGCCGCTTCTCATATCACTATATAATTTGCTGTCTTCGAGATCTTCCGTCATCTCACCATAGAAACGGTATTTATACTTATCGACACTTCTGTAGATCAATATCTCAGTTACCACGATTCCTGCCAAAAGCAAAGCGATCACGATAAGAAGGATCGTTCTGATCTTTGTATCTTTTTTGTTTTTTGCCCCAAACATAACACAAACCTCTAACTGGTTATTTCACCACTTAGATTATAACACTTGTATTGTCACGATAAAACACAGGGCTGCTCCCAACTTATGTCAGAAGCAGCCCATGTGTTGTGTATATGAGTGAAATAAACTGTGACTGATCAAGAACCCGAACGGATCACTGTTGACGATGAATCGTAGTTGAACTTTGTATTCGCGAAGAAGTACTCATCGTGAACACTGTCGAGCAGTCCGTTTCTTATTGATACCTCACCGAAACCGAAGTTCTTGTTCTTGAACTCCTCACTCTTGATGATAGTCAAGTTCTTGACATTAACTTCCTTGGTTACGAGAAGCGGATACTTGTACTTGGTAGCATCATTTAAGAACGCATCGTCGATCTCCTGGCTTACACCCATGAATACAGGTGAGAAGATCTGAAGTCCGTATCTGTAGAATACTGCTCCTCCGTTAGAGGAATTGAGCTTACTTGCATTTACCGTAAGACCGTCAATATTGACTGTTGTCGGCATGCTGCAGTAGTAAGTCTTATTTCCTTCTTTTATCTGATCATAGCCGTACATGTACATCGGATCGTAGTTACAAAGGATAAACTCCGGAACATAATCGGTACCGATATCCCATGTGCAGTTCTTGACGTAGATATCGCCGTACCAGGCACTACCGTAGTCTCTTCTAAGTGAGATGAAATAATCGGAGTGACCAGTTACGTTCTCGATAACCATATCGCCGAATCCAACTGCGCAGATACCCCAGCATCCGATCTCGGAATCTTTGACTGTGAGGTCATAAGTTCCCTTATGAGCATCAACACGGTTGATGGAGCAGTTGTTCTGAACAGTGATGTCCTTACAATAGTTGGTTCCCATTGTTCCCCATCTGCTCTTATCCATGATGTCAGTCGCGCATGTGCAGTGATCGAGTGTGATGGCTGCAGCATACTCAGCGTAGTAGTCATACGGAGCTGTCTTGTTGACATTGTTTGGTGTGCCGTTAGCGTTTGTCATACCATATACGCAGAGGTGGTCAGAGAAGACGCAGTCCTGAAGCGTAACGTACGCGCAGTGATCGAGCCTGAAGAATCCCTGATACGGGGCGCCGAGTCTCGGATAACGCTTGTCGCCCACAGTGCTGGTTTCCGTGTACTGTGCTTCCTCGCCTATAAGGTAGTGCTTGACGTTTGACATGACGACATTGGATCTTACGATACTGATGCCGCGTCTGCAGTACTCACGTGTAGGAAGTACGTTAACTACTGTTATGAACGTTCCGCCTGTGACGAACAGAGTTGTCTCGTCGATTGTGTACTTCTCGATGGAAGAAATATCCTTCCAATCCCACTGAAGCTTCGATACGCCGTCGATACTGCCGTCCTTGTTGACGATGACGATCTCCTCCTGCGGACGCGTGTCGCCCGATGCTGTAGCGGAGCCGTTTCTTCCCCATCTCTTATAAGATTCTGTCTTAAGAGCATAGAGTGCTTTCTCTCCGAAAGTTCCTGAGAACTGTGTCGTATCCTTTCCGAAAACTTTATTCGTTAAGGTCGCAGCGATCTCTACCGAGTTGGAAGCCGGAGTTCCGTCATACTCAGGGTAAGCCCCGAGGTTAGGATCGATTCCGAGGAAAGTATTGAACTTAGGATTGATCCACTTCTTTTGACGTGCAACGCTTGGCTCAACCGTGAAGAGTACGCAAGCCATCTCAGCACACTTGCCGTTGGTAAGTTCCATAACGGAGTCATCGATGATGAATGTTGCATCGCCCCAATCAGTGTTGGTCTTGATAAGAGCACCCTTAGGATTATTAGGATCCATGTGAGCTACATAGTATGTGGCACCCGGATCAGCCTTAACAGGAAGACCGAGTTTATTAGCTTCTTCGTGAGTCTTGATGATGGCAGCGTAGTCATCTGTCACGCCGTCACCCTTTGCACCGAACTGCTTATATGTTACGTAGTCACCTGTGATGATCGGAGTTGTCGGTATAGGTGTAACAACTGTAGTTGGAACTACAGGAGTAACCGGATCTTCCTTGCAGAAATATGCATTGGAAGAATTGCCGAGAGCCATCGCATACTTAAGAAGATTCTTAAGAGATGTGGAAGCGTTGGCGTAGATAGTTCCCATGCATGTCTCAACACTGGTTACGTATGTTCCGCTTATTGCTGTGGAACCCTTCTTAACTACAACGGTTAAAGGAGCCTTGAAGTCAGGTGATCCGATATCAGTGATCGATGCAACATAGTAGCCGATGCTGCTGTCGTAGACAAAGTCGCTGCTCGGGATCGTGATCTTTTTCGAAGCGCCTGTGGAAGCCTTGTAGGAAACTTCCATAACCGTGTCGGCGGATGGTGTATTCGAGAACTTCAGGTAGGCATTGATATAAGCATTATAGTTATCTGCCATGAGGAAGTTATCGATGTTGCAGGAAGATCCCGAGAGGGCCTTGTAGGAGTAGCAGGACGCGAAGCTCGTAGGGAGCGCAGATGCGTAGCTTCTCTGGGTGGTGGTAAGGCCGCTGTTCGGAAGACTGCCTGTGTTGATGTTGAAATATGTCTGGGCGTTAGCACCGTAGTTCAGAAGGTCAACGCACAAAGTACGGAGCTTCTTGTCGGTGTCAGTCGTGCCGTTCTGGTGATCTTTGAGAACGCCCGTGATGTAGTCTTTTACGGTGAAAGTATCAGTTTCACTGAAGTATGTGGAACTTCCCTTTGTAGCGTGAACAGTTGCCTTCAAAGTATTGTTCATCTCGACCGGGCTTACACCATTAAAAGCGAAGACATAGCATCCGTCCTTGATGGTGTAATCAGTAAGATCATACTCTTCCCAAGTGTAGTTGGAAGAAGAGTCGGAGAAGACCTGCTTCTCGAGATGGAGCTTAACGTTTGAATAGCTGTCGCCGCCGTTGAACTTAACGGAATAGAATACTCCGAGGTTGCTCTGCAAAGAACAGGAATGTGTAACTGTTACGTTAAGGTATGTAGCTGCGTATAAGGAATGCTGCTGAAGGAACATGATCAGAAGAAGGACCACTGTCATGAGCCATGCGAAGACCTTAAGGAATCTAACAAGTTTTGTGTCTCTCATCAGAATTCACCTCGTGCGATACCATACTCGCTGCAGATGCCGGAGAATTCCTGGGACTTAGCGAACTCCTTTATGACCTGTTCACGGCTCATGCCGTTGTTCATCTCGTTAAGCCAGAACTTAAGACCGGAATCGTCTTTCTCACGATCCATGAATGTTAAGTAGAGTCTGGAGATAAACTCCTCATCGGAAGTACCGAATCCCTTGAACTCAGCGGATGTGAAGAACTGGTTAGCTGCGTCGTAACCTGTGATCTCGAGGTTGGTCAGCGACAGTGACCAGAACTTGAGACCTTCAGTCTCAGGGTCTCTTCCGAGACAGCATGTGTAAAGTCTTGTAGCAAAGCCTTCGGCATTCTTCGAAGCGATAGTTGCCTTTGCTGTTGTAGCACCGGACTTGATTCCGTATGTAGCGCAGAGGTTGCACCATTCTGTTGAATTGATGAAGCCTTCGACTGCGTTATCTCTTCCTGCCTGCTTGATGCTGCCAAGCCAGAAATTGAAACCGTCCTTATCTTCTGCCGGATCCCTGTCGAAGAATGTGAGGTAAAGTACTTCAACGAACTCTTCGTCGGTCATCGTCTTGGATTTGAATTCTTTGCTCAAGAGGAACTCTCTTGCACAATCTGCTCCCGTGAAATCGTGGTTCTTGACCATGTCGACCCAGAAAGCTTTTCCCTCTGCCTCCGATGGTCTTGCCAAAGCAACGACGTAAAGTCTCTCGATGAAATCTTCAAATGAAACAGAGACTTCCGGCATTGACTTTGGATCGACCGAATCCGAAGGAGTTACAGTTGAAGGAGATACTATAGGAGATATTGAAGGAGTTGAAGTTGATGGTGCTGTGGAAGCGGGCGTATCAGTAGAAGTAGCAGCCGCTGTTTGAGGGAATTTCTTAACGACTGTTATCTTTGCATCGCTATAAACAAACTCGTAGTCGATGCCTTCTATTGAGATCTTCGTGTTACCATCACAACTGTAACCCGATTTCGGCGAAATTGTAAATGTGATCGTGTAGACTGTTGAGTCTTTTGCGACGGTATCGTTAGGATCCCATGCATATGTTACGTCAACATACTGATCACAGGAACAGACAAAGCTCGTATCAAGATCTGTGCCCTTAACAGGCTGATCGATTCCGCTTATATCTATTCTTCTAATGTATCCGCACTTGTCACAAAGGATATCCGAATCATCGGTAAAATCGTGACGAACCACGGTACTGTCAAAAGCTCCGCTGAACTTGTTCGGATCGATGCAGATGCTCTTGATGGAACAAGATACGAAAGCTTTACTTGCAATGTTATTAACTGTCTCAGGGATCTCTGCTTCCTTGAGGCTTCCGCACTTCCAGAAAGCTGCAAATGAGATGGTCTCTACTGAAGACGGGATCTTAACAGCTTCAAGTCCGGATGATGAGAATGCATATGTTCCGATGGTCTTAACACCGTTTCCGATAGTGACGGACTTAAGATTCGTACAGTATGCGAATGCGTAATTTCCGATCGTCGTTACTGAATCAGGAATAGTAACTGATTCGATCGTCTTGTTATTGTTGAATGTCTTATAAGCGATCTCCTTAACTGTTATTCCGTCAACAGTTGACGGGATAACTACGTTTTTATCGGATCCCTTGTAAGCGGAAAGGATTCCGCTCTTATCGATTACCCAGTCGCCTTCAGTTGTCGGCGGAGGAGTAACTACTGCTGCACCTGTCTTATCAAAAGTCTTGGTGACTGTGATCTTGCCGTTGTTATTGGTGAATGCAACATCTGCTCCGTCAAAAGTTGCCTTGATCTCATCTGAGAACGAGAAGCCTGACTTAGCCTGGAATACTATAGTTGCCTTATAAGTTGTGGATGCCTTGGCGATAGAGTCTGCCGGGCTCCATGTGATCTTCGCTGCAGCGCCTTCAGATGCGGTGAAGTTCACTGTCGTTGGAAGTTCTTTTCCGGTAACAGGATTTTCCATCTCAACGATGTCGAGACTTCTAATAAGTCCGCAGTCATCGCAGATCGCATCATCTACTGATGTGAATTCATGAAGGAGAAGCGTTGTTCCGCCATCTTCAGGAAGAACATAATCCGTTGATACCTTGTCGATCCTTATAGGCTCGTGGGATACTTTGATATCTATCGGATCTTGCGGAGAAGCAACTGCTTTTGAAGAACAAAAGCCATATATTCCCGCTGCGACGGCCAAGCCTGAAATGACAATTGCCAATAGGCCTAATACTGTTTCCTTCGGTTTTTTTAGGAATTGCATACAGTTTTCCCCCATTTATCACTCTGATTTTTCGACAACTTATCACACTGAGTTCACAATGTAAACACAATTAGTTCAAATTCGACAAATTTATGACACAATATTTCAACGCTAGAGCAAATTCGAGATATAAAGTCAAATTTTTTACACTTTTTATGTCATCATCCTTTTATTTTTGCTCGAAAGTTTTCGAAAAGGCAAAATTTCATTCACATATTGTTCATAAGTGGGAATGAGGCCGGTTTTTTCGAGCAATATAAAAAGAGGTACGAGACCTCTTCTTACAAAAACTCAATTAAACATATTAAGGGAATGGTGTTTCTAGTAATCCTCCACTTCCTCGTCTTCCCTCCAGATAAACAGCTCGTCCAGGCAGTTATTCTGGTAGGCCTCAATAACGAGTAGCAGGAACAAAATGAGAGTGACGCCGCCTGCGACCGCCAAAGATGCGATGCAGAGCTTGTTCCACTCGAATGCCCAGAACAAAAGACCAAGTGCCGCGAAGACCCCGATGACCTTCATCATGAACATTCCCGGGCCAAGCATGTTGAGCTTATGCTTTACGACTTTGTCTTTGTGCAGTTCCGTATTGTTCATTCTGTGCCTCCTCAACTTCTATTTTTTCTTTTTACTGTACATATCGAAGCTCGTGCCGGCTTCGGTTATCATTTCCTTGATCTCCTTTTGTGATATCTTTGTGGTGTTCGTAGAGACCAAGGTGGCAATCCCGTGAGTGAAGATCCATGTCTTGACGAACACCTCAGGTTCAATAGGCACCGGTATGTTGTTCGTCAGATCGTAGAAACTCTTGAGCCTCGTGCGGCTGTCGGACATGCTCAACAGTCTGAAAAGATTCTTCTCCTTCTGCGCGAATTCGATATAACGTAGTCCCATGTTGAGATAATATGGCGTCGAATTATCCTTCGGCTTTCTAAGCACATACTTCTCGAGAAATCTCACCGTCTTCTCATAGACTTCATCTCTTAATTCATCCATATTCTTGAAAACGTGAAAGATAGGTTGAGTGGAACAGTTGAGCTCACCCGCAAGCATACGAGCAGTGACTTTCTCGAAGCCATACTCTCTCGTCAGTTCAAAAGCTTTATCCACGATAGCTTCCTTCGGAACTTTGACCTGCGGCGGCATTTTCCTTGCTCCTTAAATAACTAAGTTATATAACACTGTTATTTTAAACTTATTTTTTTTACCTGTCAACGGATGAACTTGACTTTGTCTTTACCAATTCAGAACAATTCTTAAACAATTCAGAATAATTTCTTATTTCTCTCGAGAAGATGTCTTAACTTCGCTTTCCTAAGATGAAAATGTGATCGGCGGATGCCGAATGGAGGTTATATATGTCACTACAACTAGGGAACCAGGCAAAGTGGAAGCCTTGGAAGGGCCTCGTCCTTTTCATCATCACAATCGTTGTGATAATTCTGGGCGGGATCCTCTCAGAGCACATTGGACTCTGGGGAACGCTTATCACTCAGGCAGTATTGCTGGCAATGTCCATCATCGTCTGCCTTATCAATGATACGCCGTTCAAAGAGGTCTTCCCCATCAGGAAACCGACCGTACGAGATATCTTCGGTGCGATCCTGATGTGGATCGGAAGCTACGGTATCGGACTTGCTTCCATCCACCTGGCAGGAGTCTTGCTCCCCGACCGATATAGCCAGGTTACGGGATCATTGAACACTATGTTAACGAAAGGAGGAGTGCTTCTCGCATTTATCGTAGCGGTAATCTGTCCGCCGATATGCGAAGAAGCTATCACCAGAGGAGCTATCCTGAGTCATTTTCGAAGTTTCAGAAAAGACTACATGACGATCCTTATCATAGGCATCATGTTCGGTGCCATGCACACAGATGCGATAAGATTCATCAACACGTTTTTGCTGGGAAGTGTCACTGCCTATCTGGTAGTAAAGCGTAACAACATCTTACTTGCGTCGCTCGTACACTTTCTTCAGAACTTCATCACGGGAGGAATGCAGATCTTAATGTCAGCATTTTCGACCGCCAACTCAACAGCAGCTACTGTTACATCACAGCCTATGCCGCCTGTTGTGTATCTCGGCTCAGCGATGACGACTCTATGTTTTGCACCGGTCTGTCTGGTATTAGGTCATCATCTGATCAAGCGCCAGGTTCAGATCACAAAGGGAGAGCCGAAGAGCGGCAAGCTCTGGCCGAAGCTCATCATCGCGATAATATTGTCGCTTATATCACTGATCATAGGATTGGTGCTGCAAAACAAATACTTACCTGCATACGTTCAGGTAAAATAAGGGTATAAAGAAATTTTAGGCGCATCCGCCGATCACTTCTCCTCCCCTTGTAAGATATGATCTCCAAGAATAAACCCTTGTCGTCTCACGGCGGCAAGGGTTAATTTATTATTCTGTCTTAGCCCGATTAAAGACTGTCGTCTCGACTTTGAACGAGTCGTCCTTAAATATCGTCAGGCACGCCTCGAACGGAAGCACACTGTTATCGAGGACCACTCTTCTCGAGAACTTATACGCTATGGCAAGGATCTTCTCGGGTGCGATATGAAAATCCTTCAATGACGAACGGAAATCGACCTTATCACTTAGGAAGTGACATACCACCGCGCCGTCATCGCTGCACAGATCCAGCATCCTTTTTATGAATGACTCGACGAACTTATAACTCTCATCTTCATTCTTCGGATCAAGTCCCGTAAAGCATCCGCACTCAACTATATACTTAAACTTCCTATCAGGCTTAAACTCATAGATATCTTCATTAAGGAACGTATAGCCGGGATTATTCTCACTCGCGATCTGAACAAATTCAGGAACTATATCGATACCCGTATATTCAAAAGAGCATTCCGGATCTCTTCTTCTAAGATACTTCAGAAGATCGCCGAAACCACATCCGATATCAAGGATATTCGCGTCCTTAACATCAAGCTGATCGAACATCTGCGCGAATCTTATCTGCTGCTTATTCTTAGTCCATCCGAGGCTTCTCTCATCGACGCCGTACTGCTCATAAAGCTCCCTGTACTTCGTCACATTATTTTCTCTGGTGTTTTCAACCTGATCGTTCCCCATCTCGTCTCTCCTATATTCCCGATAACGTTGTTCCTCCATCTTATAATACTTTTAATATAAATACCACATAGCGAAATCTCACATGTTGGCTTTTATCCACTCTTTAAGATGTTCATCCTTAGCATTCTCGAAAACATACGTAATGACATCCTTCTTCGAAAAGATCTTGGAGACCAAGTCCTTATCAAGTGAACCGTAAAAATCCGTTACGTCTACCTGAGACATTCGTCTTAGATCCTTAAGAAGCTTCGTATCCTTAAGTTTCCTCTGAGCTTCGCTTTCGGGATATCCCTGTCCGAAAGGTTCTGAGAAGAGTTTTTTGATCGTCTCTTCCAGATTATCTTCACCTTTCCAAGTGTACTCCTCACCCAAAGGAACGGAAACAGCATTACCGTTATTGATCTGAACAAACAGATATGCGTCCATCGCAGTCGGAATATATCCGCACAGGACGTTGGGAATGTTATTACATGCGAGCATCATTCCCTGTCCCGATGAACAGCCTGAAACAATAAAATCGACCGCTCCGCTCGTCAGAAGAAGACCGGCTAAAAGAGATATCTCTATGTAACTATATTTCTCATCTTCATTCTCAAAGCATCCGAAATTTATTACTTCTGAATCACTGGAATATTTACTTACCAGATCATACAGAAGTTTATTCTTTTTTATCTGCGAACTAGCCTGGATCACTCCGATTTTCATAAGCATCTTCTCCTGATATTTTCATCCCACAAATTTCTCATATCTTACCTGTTCGACTACTTCATTTCCAAGTAAAGTTATGGCCTTGACCGGACAAGAACTAATACATCTGTAACACATCGCGCATCTGTTATTTGATATAGCCTTTCCGTCTGTAATAGTCAAATTATCCATTGGGCAACCTGTTGCACATTTACCGCAGCCCACACAGCTGTCGCTTATCTTGAGCTTAGTGCTGTAATCGGTTGTTTTGTTATAAAACCAAAGCCTCTGGCCCATTAGTCCTGCAACATGTGCTATGAAGCCTAAGCCCTCCTGCGGGTACTTTCCGAGGTTATGCATATTGTTGCCTATTCTCTCGATCTTCTCATCAGCTTCCCTGATGATACGCCTGTTTTCATCAAGGGATTTTTTGAGCATCTTACTGTCACAAACGGAGTCCGGCATCTTGATCATCACTCCTCCGGTTATGATCGCCCCGTGTTTTCGAAGGACCCTGGCAGCACATCCTGTACCGTCACCTGAGAACGCACCCATCGTGGTCATGCAGAACACCTTCTTGTCCTTCCAGATAATACTGTTTTTATTGATGAAATCTCTCACCATAAACGGCACGTTCGAAAACTGTGTCGGATAAGCAAGGATAACCTCATCGTTTGAGATGATCTCTTCAACTGAATTCGGCTCTTCGATCGGGATCATCTTCGCATCCTTATCGATTATCGAAAGCAACTTTTCAAGACAGTGTTTTGTGTTTCCTGTTCCGCTTAAATATATACCTACCATCTTATACTCCTTATACCTCGATCGAGCACAATAGCTGTCCGATCTCTTTATCCAGATTATCCGTATCAATTACTCCATCCATGAGCGCGAATCTCGCGAGACCGTGAACAGTCGCCCACATGGTTATGGTCTTTTTTCTTATCGTCTCTTTGGTAAGCCTTTTATTGTGCATGTTCTTAAGAGCAACCGCTGCAACTTCGCTATAGAACTGAAACGGCGGGAATGTATCAATATCGATGCTTCTTCTCGCGAATAAGAACTGGTAGTACAATGGATTCTCGTAAAAGAATATTACATAGCTCTTACCAAGTTCGATAAGGACTTCCCTTTCGCCGCTTTTCTCATATGTCTTTTTCAACGTTTCGGTAAGACTCTCGGTTATATGATCCTGCACTGCATCAAGGAAAGCATCCTTATTTTTGAAGTGTGCATATGGTGCCGCACTGCTGACTCCGCTCGCTTCTGCAAGTTTTCTCATCGACAGGCTCTCTACACCATATTTGTCGATATATTCCAATCCCTTATCTATGAGTTCTTCTTTAAGATTGCCGTGATGATATGGTTTGACTTCCGTTTTTTTCGCGCACATAAATGTACCTCCGTATCAATCTTATCACTGATAAGATAACACGTGATCTAATCACTGTCAAGATTATACAAAGAGCTGAGGATTACTCCTTTTCGTGATTTCTTATGATCCTTATTACACCTATCGCATCGTCCATGTCCTGCTCTGTGATTCCAAGTCTATTTACATCTTCAGCTATCGCCGACCTGTAAAGAGGGATCAATTCCTTTACAAATTCTTCAATCACTACGTAGGTCCTCGCGAAGTCAAATACAGGCGGAGCTATCCTTGTATTCATCCAATCTATTATTATGAAATCAGAACCGTCATCCGGGATCATGATATTTTGAAAATGCATATCCAGATGACAGATACAGCTTTTATACTTTTCTGACAGATGTTCGATAACAGGAGCTGCTTTGGCACATTCCTCCTCTGTCATTACGAACCTAAGGGTATCGATCATTCTCGGCATATTGATATTACTGATATCGGCGTTATGGATGCGTCTGAAGGCTTCTGCGATCGTATCAAAGCCGCCTTCGAATCCCTCTTTCATCTTGGTCTCGAGCATAACTCCCCTAATGAGATCCATCTTGATCATATGATCATCATCTGTATCGTAATATCTGATCGGACTTAAGCCTGCCATATTAACAGCCTTCTGCTGATCTTTCTCAAAAGCTATCCATTCAGAAGGATAGGTGTTTTTATATAATTTATAAGCATATTCGTAATACTCAATTACGTCTGCCTGGGCTCCGCGCCCGATAATCTTCTGACTTCCATCGAATTCCATATTCTTCCTCCGTCTGTTGTTAATGATCAGATCCGATCTTTGAACTCCTCCAAAAGTTCGCGTGAATAAACTTTATCGCGGTCAGATTCCCTGACGATCTTCCACAGGTTCGCGGCTGTCTTAAGCCTGTTCTCAAAGCCGTTCGTCGCATCATCAGCGCAGAAATCCTTAACGAACTTGTTCCACTGAAGCGCGGACTTGTCGTAAGTCGCGTATGTCTTTCTGCCGTAGTAGATATCAAGAAGATCGCCGAGCGTAAACGACTCGTCGCAAGTCTCCTTTACCTTCTTAACGGTCGCTACCATATCGACATTGAACTTGAAGTTTTCTACACCTGTCCTTTTCGAAAAAAAATCGCGGAATCTGTTGCCGAAAGTAAAGCCGCACTCAAGTATTCCCGTATCATCGCTAAGCTCCGTTACGGTCGCTTTTTTACGCCTAGCAGAAGACTTCTTTTCAGGTACGATCTTGTTGCCATTGAAGTACTCCTCGATTATCTTATTAAGTTCGATCTTGCCGCTTACGACCTTAAGGCCGTGGTCCTTACATATCTTTCTGAGTTCATCTCTATACCAATAGTATTTGCTGAACTCAGCATAATCTTTGATGCTGTCAAATTCAGGCCTGTTCATAGTATCTCCCTGGTGCAGTTTTCATTTGAAAGTAAATTGAGACTGATTAAGAGTTCAATTTGTGTTTATATATAAGTCGGCATGTTGATTATTGCAGTTGTTGCCATTTGCAAGAATTCCAAAAAATAACCGCCCATAGCTCTCATAAGGGCGGTATTTACCAAACAATGAGGCTAACCGTCTACGGGTAACACCTCTTATGTTTGGATTATACATCATTCATCAGATAATTAAATATATTATTTGTAAATAATCAGTCATCCAGCGCCATTTTTATGAGCTTACGAAGATGTATCTCAACCGCGTCAAAACAGGCTACAGGACAATTGTCCTGATTAAGGATCAAAGGCAGTTCCGTGCATCCTAAGATGACTCCTTCGATACCGTCATCAGCCTTCATTCTGTTGATGATATCGGTCAACTCCTTAAGGGTGGAATCATTAACAATGCCGCGCTCCAGTTCCTCGTAAATTCTCTTACCGATGAGATTTCTCTCATCTTTATTTGGAACGAAAACTTCCACGCCTGAACTAATAAGATCTTTCTTCATGTAATCTTTTTCCATCGTAAAGATCGTTCCTAAAAGAGCAATTCGTTTGATGCCTTTTGAGACAACTTCTTCGCTGACGACCTGCGGGATACTTACGATCGGACTTTTGATCTTTTCTTTAAGCTCATCGAAGACAACGTGCATGGTTACGGCCGTAAGTGAAATGACTTCAGAATTACCCTTCTCCAGAGACTGAAGCTTCTCACCGAGATAATCAGCCAGAAGGTCGTATTTTCCTTCTGTTACATATCCCCATGCTCTGTGAAAATCAACGCTCTCGATGGCGATGTCAGGCATTGCCTTACCGTCTGTCAAACGGTCGATCTCATCGTTAAGTTTCTTATAGTACATTAATGTGGATTCAGGACCAGTGCCGCCCACCAAACCGATCTTTTTCATATGCGTCCTCCTTATGATTAGCAACATTATATTTCAACTTCGGGAAATGACGAGTCCGAAAACAGAACGGTTTTGTATTAAATTCGCACTATATCACTCGACTGTATATTCAGGCATTTCCTCTCCGAGAAAGTTCGGATCGTTGGTTGAAAAACCTCTGTCCACGTGCAGGTAGTAGATCTTGCCGTCTTCAGTTATGAGAAGATCATATCCGACAAAGTTCGCGAGGCCCGGGAAAAAGCTGTTAACGTGCTTTGCACTTGTTCCGTCATACATCGTGACCTGTTCGGATGTTACGATACCGTTTTCCGTGTTATCTATGAATCCGTTCGTATAGTCATCTTCCGAGAGCATGTCCTTCATTGCCTGAAGCTCGTCATCCGTGAATGTCTCCGCCAATACGTTCGCGTTGGAGTAAATAGGCTCGCCGGTCGTGTATGTTCCGTCTGCGAACACGTGATTTCCCATTCCGGTCAGATTTCCTTCTGATAAGATCTCGAGATCGCTGCCGTTGATCGTGAAATAGATGTATGCCTCTTCGGAATATTCCGTTGCTTCCTGGGTGAACACGGCTACATTTTCTTCGGTGAAGAGTGCTCTTCCCTCTTCCTGACCCATGTTGCCGTAACTTTGGAAGTATCCTGCAAAGTCAAATCCGTCGTCTGAAACATTGCTTATGGTTATCGTTCCGTAGGTCGACGAATGAGTATTTGTCCTGTGCCATTCTCCTTCGAAAACGTCAGCCGATCCTGCATCTTTTTCAATGATCTCTGTCTCGTTTTGGGACTCGGATTCGACCTCTTTTGCTGTATTTTGAGTAGCTTCGTTTATCTCGACCGTTTTCGATGTCTCAGCCGAAGATGCCTTTATATCAAAGCTTGTAACATTGTTACATCCGCAAAGACCTGTCAACACTGACATGATCATGATGCCGGATGCGGTTATGATTGCCGGTTTCTGTTTGCTCATTGTTTTCTCCGTATTTTTCTTTCTCGAAAACACTCTCTGATGTCACTTTTCGGACAAATATCCGAGGTGTTTTACTTCTTAATGACGAACAAACTCTACTTCGTGTTTCAACGGTATTGACAATAGTTCGGTACCGAACTATAATGCAATTAATTCGGAACCGAACAATTAGGAAGGATGATAGGACATGATCAGCAATATTGAGCTTTTTCGAAAGATGATGAAGTTTTCGAAAGAAATGAAGATGAGTGCCTTAAGACCGATGGGCAAGATACCGGGACTCCTGCCACACCCTATCCCGGGAATGATACCACCACCGCCATTCGGACCAAGGCCGCCGCACGGACCGGGACGTAAGGGCCCCGGGATGAGCCGCGAGCACATGCTCGGGATCATCAGCGAATACCCTGACGGCATAAGGCAGAAGGAACTGGCCGAGAGGGCCGGTATCAACGCTTCTTCCACTTCTGAGGTGGTAACGAAGCTGGAGGACGACGGATATCTTATAAGGACCATCGACCCGAGCGACAAGAGAGCAACGGTTCTTAAGCTCACGGAGATGGGCCTGGTAAGGGCCGAAGAGATCAAGAGCGAGCACGAGTCGTTTCTGGATGAGTACTTCGGCAGACTGACTGATGAAGAAAAGCAGACGCTTTCTGATCTTCTGGATAAGTTGATAGGAGAGCCGGCTTAACCTCGTAAGACCCCATATGAAGAAGGCATCTTCCCTCGCGGGAGGATGCCTTCGATTTTTTATGAATAGATGTTTTCCCAACCGAGATCATCAGGCCATTCCGTGCTGTCGAAGACTGCTCTTATGCCTCGACTGAGCTCGAACAGTTTAGCCTTACATTCATCCGATAAGGACGAAGTATCATTGCCGGACAAAGTAGCGAGCATTACGTATTCATAGGTAAGGAGCCTGTCGTTCTCGGCACTTACCATTGCTTCCCTTCTGACGAAATACGGCTGATTCTCTTCAGTATCGACAACACTCATGAAGCTGTCGTCTTCGTTATTCGGGTACATGTAACTCTTCGGATTGCAGTCGTTCCATGAATCATCGTTGAAAGACTGCGTATTGAAGTGGGCATTGTGATTAGATACGAACTTCTCGGTGCAATTCCAGATATCGCAGACAAGCTGAGCGGTGATAGGATCAACGGAAGAGAAGTCCTCGGCCCTCAGATCCTCTGCTCCGGAGTAACCCACAACTTCTGAAGCATTTACGTTAACGAAGACCGTCATGAAATATGAACCGTCAACAAAAGAAGTCCTGCAGGAATCAATATTCTCACCGTCGTAAATACAGATCGCAAATCCGCTATAGTACTCGAAAAGAAGCTGATCGAAGTAGTTCTCAGGATAAAGTTCAAGGACTTTACCGATCTTTTCAAGAGCATTCTCGATCTTATCATGATCAGCCGTTGAAGCGCCTTCAGGAAGGACTCCGGCAGGCACGAGATCATCGAACCAGATATGAACGCCGTATTTGCTTCCGATCTCACATGCGGAATCGTAAAGATCCGTAAGAGCTCCGTTAGTTCCTGTTACCGTCTGATCATGTGCAGCTGAATTATCGACTGTGTAAAAATCGATAAGTTCGATCGCATCGGATCCGACTTCTACATTGAGTTTTACAACCGGATTTTCAGGGATCCAATTTACGTCGATGACCTCATAATTGACACTGTCATTCGAATCAAAACTGTAATCCATCACCCATGCTTTTTGTTCTTCTTCGGAGTTAAATATGCGAAGGAGTGATGTCGCCTTGATCTCGCCGTCGATAAAGATCGGCATCGGATAACTATTGAGTATCGCACTGTCTTCATCAACATTAAACTTCTTGGCAAGTTCCTTTTCCCAACCGACGATCTGATCTGCATAGTAAAGTTCACTTATCGGATCGTGATCAGCAGGACAGGACGCGAGCTTATCATAATAAACGAGACTTATGATATCCATGAAGATCTTGTCTTCCTTATAATCCGTGTCTCTGTTGTTCTCGTAAAGCCTTATAAGTGCTTCCTGCGGGCTCATCATATCCTCAGCGGCATACTCCGGATCGCTCATGGAGACGAACGCCTCCGAGCCGTTGAAGAACCTGACGATCTCTTCATTCGTAAAGCCGTTCTCGGAAAGAACCTGAGTAAGTTTATAGGATGTATTGTGATCAAAGAAAACCTCGTCCAGCTTCTCGCTTCCGAAGATATATTCAAATCCCGTCATGAATACTGTCTCACTGTACTTCGCGAAAGCAGACGTTGCATATGAATAATACTTACACTCATTAAGCACCGCGCCGCCCTCAAAGAAGATCGGATTATTAAGTTCCTTAACGATCTGGCCCTTCTCGCTCTCAGCTACTTCAGACATATCGCGGATGCTGCCGTCCTCCATCAAACAAGCGATCGAAGTATCACCGTCAATGGAATAATCCACAAAATGCATCAGCGTGTGAACGATATTAAGCGCACGCGTTTTCTCGTTGCCGATCATGACCACCGACTTACCCACAATAAGCGTATTCGTCTCCGGAACATACTGGGTCGAACCGGTTTCCTCTTTTATCGTCAGCCTCTGAAGCTTATCGAAAAAGTACTCTTCATTCTCCGCTTCAAGATGATCCGCGATCAAAGGGAATAATACATATACAAAGCCTCTGAAATCTCCGAGTTCCGGATTTTTCGTGACGACATCGTCAAACTTAAGGAACAGGTCATACTTACCGCGAAGGTCCTCTTCCGTAAGTCCCAATTCCGTTGCTCTCGCGAGTATCTCATCCGGATCAGCCGTTTTCTCAACTTCCTCCGTTTCCTGTTCTTCAGACGTTTCCGCAGTCTCAGATACCGAAGTTATATCGACCTCGATGGACTCGTTCCCGCTTGTTCCTGTCTTTTCTTCTGAGTTTTTGTCGCAGCCTGCTGCCATGAGCGACGTTGCCGTCAATGCGGTACATAAAAACAGGCACGCAAACTTATAGCGTTTCCCGATCATAGTTTTCTCCTTTAAATATCTTCGCTGACATTCCTTTTCTTATCGAAAAAGAAACAATGTCAGTCTTCTCCAAGAAAGAAGTATAACACACATTTTTATCCAGGCAATTTCATCTCTCACTTCTGAGCCACGCGAGAAAAACCTCGAAAGGAGTTTTATCCTCATACGCCTCGTAACTCATCTTTGCATCGAATCCGTGAGTGTTTACATCATAAACAAGTTTCATCTCATTAGGGATCTCGCGGTCAAACTTTTTGCACACATCGATGATCTTCGATATATCATCTCGCCCTACAGCCATGAACTCGTCACAGTCAACATCAGTTTCCAATTGTCCGGCCGCTTTGATCTGACCATTGATCAAGTAGAACGCATTGAACATTCTCACATTAGGCGTCTGATAAATATACGCGTATACCTTATCAACACCTTCACCCGAATATTCCAAACAAAGTGAAATGTATTCTGACTGGATATCAGTCAATTCATCTTCAAAACAATTTGCCATATATATCCTCCATTATCAATAATTATCTGCCATATAAATTTATCATTTATCAGTTGGAAGAATAGAGCGTTTCACCATTATCAATATCACAGGTAAAGTATTCGTCCTCATATTCTACATCTACGATAATAACTTTTCTTATCTCCGGATCGCCTTTGCCGCTCTTGAACTTGACGTAAACGAGTTTATCATCATCGCCCTTCAGTTTGAAGAACAATTCCCTTTTCTCAACACCTTTTTCCATGGAATGATCGATTTTACCCATCGCATACGGCTCCAATGACAAAAGCTCATCCGCGTCATCTTCGAAATCAATATCTTCCAGTTCCGATCTTTTTATGCAATCTTTTGTATCTGTCACTTTAAAAACGTCACCCCTGCCAACCTTCGGATAGTAGAGGATCGTATATTCTTCGCTGTCACCGTAAGAAGACATTAGTCCGCAGTAGTGTTCGAATTCCATATCCTGAGTCGTTCCGTCACCGAACTCATAATGCGATGTATAATTGCCATTCTTACCATTGCTCTCTTCCCTTATGTAATCGTAGTATCTGTCGATAGTCATTATGACGATCGCATTGATGCCTACATAATCATCACCGTCTGATACATCGTCCCTTACGGCATACATTGCCAGCTGCATATAATACGTCTGCTCATCTGTGTAAACGTACACATAGTTACTGTAATAGACTACAGGTTCTGTCTTCGAGAACTGACCGTAAGTACGTGCCGCAAGATCAGTATAGATCGGCGTAGTATCGATGATATCTCCTTCAAATCCGTCCACCATTTCTTCTGTCAGCTCATCAATATCATCCGTTTTTTTGAGCTCCTCGCAGAACAGATCCTGAAGCGCATCCTCATCACCGTCATCGATGGCATTAAGAGCGCCCGCGACAGTCTTCATGAATATGCCCTTATCCTTTGGATCGATATCACTTACATCTTCATAAGCTTCGTCCTTGATCTCACTATATGGTCTGTAATTATCCCACGGATTGTTAAACACTGAACAAGATACCAACCCCGGCACCATGCTCGACAAAACTATCGAGCCAATTATTTCTCTATGTATTTTCATATTCTTATCCCTCAATAATACTGGCAGACTGCCGTTAACTTGCCGCAGTGAGGGCATCTGAATACAAATGCCGCTGCTTCAAAGCTGATGTCATTCCAAAGATTCTCGAAGCTTTCAACACGCGGCTTCTGGTCATCCGCGAGGATCACCTGCAAGAATCCGAAACCGTTTCCGTCTTCGGAATTATTGTCAAAATCAGTGTTGGACCACTCGCCGATAAACACGCCAAAATCACCGCAGCACACAGGCCACTCGTTACTCTGGATCCACGGAACAGGCGGACAGTCAGAAAGGTCCTTGATCTTCTGAGGATCGTTATTCACTTTCTCTGCGACATAAGGCGGGATCTTGCTCGGAGCCTTCTTGGCATCATAGCAGTTAAGGCAAACGGATTCATAATCCTCATCACCTTCAATGAAAACACCGTCAAGACAGTTTTCGGTCGTACCGCAAAACTGGCATGGCGTATCAGTCATGTAGGCGTTTTCCTTGGCATTCTCGAAATATTTATAGTTATCTATATATATCACTCCCCTGATCGAAAATATGTATCATCTTATCCAAGAAGATTGTAACACGTTTTCGAGAAAGAGAAGCTGTGTTTTGAAGCAATTCTTCGCACAACCAGAAAAAAGAGGAACAATACAAGTTTGTTCCTCTTTGGCTTTTAGTTAATGATCTTAATGTTCTCGTCGAACATCCTTTTCGGGAGGATCTCCCTATAGATATCTTTGTACCCTTCAGATACTTCCGAAGTTGTATGCCTTTGCTTCAGCGGATATTCCAGAAGAAGGAACCTGACGCCGAAAGCAGCCACCCGAACTTCGGTATTGATGCACCCGGCATTCAGATAGAAATCCATTCGTTTCTGACAAATGAGTTTCTCTTTTTCATCCGCTGCTTCGGAAGGATCTTCGATCTCGATCATCGTGAATGATGAGTCTGCTTTCCTGACGGCTTCGCTAAGAAAAGCTGAACCGATCCCCTTATCGCGAAGTTCAGGAATGACTGCATAATAATCGAGAAGACATTTGTCGCCTGTCATCACGAAGAAGGCATAGGCAACAAGTTTACCATCATCTCCCAAAGCACCGATACAAAGGTATTTACCCTCGTTGATCGATATTTCGATCCTGTCCAGAGGCTTTAGCTCATCGGGCGGAAAATCATAACGGAGATGTTCCTTATATGTCTGCCTTATTTCTTCGATCGTAAGTGTTCTGATATCCATTTTTGCAATACTCAAATGATTGATCTTTTTCAAAGATTATATCATTTGTCATATGCCTCTGTTTATAGCATATGTATTGCAGATCTCCGAGAACTCTTTCGACTTGGCAAATTCGATGAGAACCTGTTCCCTGCTCATTCCGCCCTTCATGACATTAAGCCAGTAGTTAAGTCCGTCCGTATCAGCTTCACGACCCATGAATGTCGTATAAAGCCTTCTAAGGTATTCTTCATCAGATGTTTTAAAGCCATTGAACTCAGCTGACTCAAAGAACTGCTTAGCTGCTTCATATCCGCTTACTTCAAGGTTGGTCAATCCGAGACTCCAGAACTTAAGACCTTCTGATTCCGCATCACGTCCAAGGCAGCAGGTATAAAGCCTTGTTGCAAAATCAGTTGCGTTCTTAGAAGCTATGGTAGCCTTTGCTCTTGTTGCACCTGACTTAACGCCGTAAGAAGCACAGATGTTGCACCACTCGGTCGAGTTGATAAAACCGTCAACTACTTTGTCACGACCTTCTGTCTTAAGGCTGTTCATCCAGAAGTTGAAGCCATCCGGATCTGCTGCTGCATCTCTGTCAAAGAACGTCTTGTAGAGAACTGTAAGGAACTCTTCGTTACTTAGTTTTCTGTCATTGAATTCTTTACTTAAAAGGAACTCATTGGCGCACTGTGCACCGTTTAAGTCGCCGTTTCCTACATGCTCACACCAGAAGGCCTTTCCTTCCGGCTCTGACGGACGGTTAAGTGCTACAACATAGAGACGCTCAACGAAGTCAGCAAATGATAAACCTGTTGAAGTACTCGGCTCCGACGGATTAGTTGGATTAGTCGGCGTGGTCGGTGAAGATGCCTTCTTTTCCAGGATATCAAATGATCCTATCGTGTTATTTCCGCTCGGCGTAGCTGAGATTATGTATTCAACATCCTTTTTGAGCGAAATAGGAGTACGAGGTGTGATATCCTGCGGTGTCCCGTCAAAAGCCTCAATCTGGAGTTTGAGGTCAGATGAATCGAAATAGTAATCCTTAGATTCGGTAGGAGCAAAGTAATATTTCATTTCAGTTATTTCTTCGAAAGAATCTTTCACAGTAGAGTATCCGTTAATATCGACGGAAGGAAATATCTTTCGAATCGAAGATTTAACTTCATAGTTATCACATCTCGTCCAAGAACCTCCATAATTAGGCAGCCAAACAAAAATCGTTCCTTCAGGAGTTGTCAACGCATCGCAATAGTAATTATTCCTCTTATCATCAGTAACGTATTCATACCAGTACATATCATCGTTTCTAATCTCAGAATATCCACTTATGTCTGTCATCTCCACTTCCTTATGGAAGGTTACCTCAATATATTCCGCGTATGATATCTGACCGTATATATTTATCTTCTGATCTTTCTCCAGATAGATCATATACATGTTGCGTTCTTTTTCGATATCCTCGGTATAATTCTGTGAACCCTTTGGAAAATGCAAGTCAAAGGACACAGCATCCGGATCTTCTGTGGTATATGTGGAATCGGCATAGTATTTGACGCCGTAATAATACAAACCTTCTTCCGGAGCAGTGAAGTAGTAATCCAAATAATCAACATTGCCTTTGGTAAGTTTTGCTCTGTATTGGTAAGTACCATAAAGATCAGCTTGCGCGGCCTTAATAAAAGTAACGTAGACCGTGATAGGAGTATTATAATCATTATAAAAGGTCGCTGTTTTGCTTCCCTTCTCAAGATCCATGGTATAGTTCATGGATTTATTCTTTTCGTTTGGATTGTTTTTAAACAAATCGGTTTCCATTCTCCAGTAGGAAGAACTGTTGACCGACATAAAATACAGACCTGCCTCACTAATACCAAAAGTCGTACTCTTTTTTGATTTTGAAGGGATCTTTATCTCTCTTACACTCTGCATAAGCGAATCAGTTTTTGTAACAAACTTTTCAATATCAGGATTAGTCAGATCGAGAACGTTATAGGTTTTGTTGGTAAGATCCAACGTGCCACCGGGAACCTTGACCAGTTCGGGATCGGATGCGGCAAATACAGCATTACTGAATAAAGCGCTTCCAGCGAGAACAAAACTTAAAAGTGTAGCCAAAACTGTCTTGATAAGATGTTTTTTCATAATGTATACCCCTGATTCAAATACTTATCTTCCCTCTTTGATTATACACGGGATTAAAGAATAATTAACCCAACATATGGCTTTCATAATCCTGCAGACTATGAAAGATATTATCAACGATAGCTTTATGAGCATTAGAAGTAATGACTACCTTATTTTCCATATTTGGACCTCAAATCCGAGACCACTTCATCTGCATCCTTATACTCACCTTTTTCGGCTTGTTTTCTTGAGTCTTCCAGTTTTCTCAGGATCTCTTCAGCAGTCAAGAGAGCATACGGGTTAGGTGTTACTTTTTTGATCTCAAACGGAAATCCGTTATTGGCTACAGCCTGTGTTAAGAATATCCTTATTGCTGTAGTCGTATCTGTTCCCAATTCCTTAAAAAGCTCATCTGATCTCTGCTTTAATTCATCATCTACTCTTACTTGTATTGTACAGGACATAGTCTATCCTCCTTATCTGTTTGCAATCTATTTTACTACCAATTCATTACTATCTCAATACAATCGTATTGTTTCATATCAAAAACAAGACAAGAACGATTTTTGCTTTTTATAGTGCTGAAACCTTTGGTAAAGATTATCGATATTAGTAGTGAAAGCACTTTTCAAAGGGAGAAAGCGAAAATGAAAAAGACAGGTATCATAATCTTAGTAACGGCTGTTGCTGCTTTGTGCATTACAGGAGCTGCTTATGTTAATCAAAATAAATTCCCATGGAAGACTAAGGCTGCTCAGGAAAAGGCAGCTGAATATGTAAGTTTGAAATATGGTTCAAAAGCAACCGCAAAAAGTTCGAACGGTGATTCGATATTCTCGGAAGGCTCGCCGTATCATGTTGTTTTCGAAGATGAAAAAGGAGTTGAATTTACTGTTGATGTAAGTTCGGATTATGAAAGATGCTGGGATAATTATCCGGAAAAAGTTTTCGAGAAGACATATGAAGATAAGTATGGCGATAAGCTTAGAGCAATATGGACGGGTGCGGAGGGTGTAAGCCTGGTGTCTTATGACAGCACAAAATACCCGGATGAGGCGTTCGCTGACGGTTCCGTGGATCTTGATGCATTTGAGGAAGAGGCGAACTATTATGTTTACGTTTTTGTGCCGCAGAAAGATGACATGACAACGTATGCGGACGATGTCAACGCAACCATCGAGCTCCTTAAGTCAGAGGATCTCAATGCGGAGAGTGTGCACTTGATCGCTAAAGATAATAACAAATCAAAAGGCTATGTATTTAAGCCGGATGACGATGCCGAAACTGTTACTGACCTACTTGCGCATAGTTAATGTCTTTTACCAGTTCATCACCTGATCTCTTGTAGAGCTTGCCGTCCTTGGAATAGAAAACAGGATTATCGTCTGAGCACTCGAATCGGATCAGCACACTGTAAACTTTGAACACGTCATCTTCTTTGAAAACAACGAAGTCAGGAGCAATATGTGAAACATAATTTATGTTCTTGCCGATCTTCAAAGTGATGACAACAACTTCCCTGTCGAACGGTTTCTCGATCTTAGTAGTACCGCTCTTTGTATGAATACCCGTTTCACCACTACCGGTCCGGTACTCGTAGGGACTGTCGGTCTCGATCTGAAAACTCGTGACCTTGCCGCCAAGCCATACGACATCTTTACCATCATAAGTATCAGGTATCTCGAAAACAGTGTTATCAGTGTTACCGTCCCAGACTACTGAGTAAACTACAGCCTGCGCTGAATCGTCTTTCTTGGGGCAAAATTTGATATTACCTTCAAGAACGGCGTCAGATTCCAGATAATCCGGACAACCGACCACACTGAGCATTAACGCGATTATAAACGCGCAAATAACGGGAAACTTTATCCTACCGAAAGACTTTACTCGATCCATAACAATACCCTCCAAGATCAAGCGAGGCGAATGAAGTAACGTCTTTATTATAACACGGTGTATCAGATCAGGCGCAGGAGAGTTAATTAAGCACGAAATACATGAATAAACGGGACAAGGAACAAAATGCCGTTTATAACCGTAAGTATAACGTACGGAACAGTCGCTGATCTTTTTCGAGAGGACAGATAGGCTGCGATACCGTAGAAAATTACGTTGACTCCCAAAAACACCAATAGTTCCTTGAAAAAAAATATTGGTGGTGTACTTATGCTTGCCGAGTATACAGGCACCGGGATAACCATTGGAGGAGTCCGAATAGTAATATCTCATATAATCATGAAAACCGTGAAAGACCATAACACGATCGTGATGATATTCATCAAGTTGGAAATTGTTATTCTTTTTCCTGGCATTTTCGACTTTAACTTCATCGTATGACAAAGAAGAAAACGGGGAGTGTTACAGTATTCGCGAAAAATAAGTTTCTCTGGCAAGACTCTCGATCTCGTTCATCCGCTTGAGATTAGCCCGCATCTTGGTCTTCAGTTCATCTATGCGCTTTTTGTGATTATCGACATTGCTGTTTAAGGTGTTGATCTTCCTTCCGATGAATCTTATATCCTGCTCGTAGTATTTCCCTTGTTTCAGTGCATTGTAAGAGATGACCGCTACAAAGATCCCGAGAATAACAATCCCGAGGATAGGATAGATAAAGGAGCTTTTGTGATAAGAATCCTTAAGCCAGATCCCGGATGCAAACAGCAATATCAGACTGAATATGACGTAACCTGCTATCAGTTTGGCTACGAACTTCGGACGGCTTACCTGAGGCTGATCCGGATCATTGGCATAGACGTCATTTCTGTCGATCTCCAGGTCTGCCCTCTTCGCACTTTCACTGCTTATTCTCTCGCGGTAGTTCTCCATTTTTTTCGTCTCGTCAGCGCACTTAACTCCGAGGTCCATATTCTCCATCATGAGTTTGAAATATTCCTGATGCTCGCTTTTTGCTTCAGATAAAATATGCTCGATGTCTTCCTTAGCCTTCTCAACGTTAAGCATATTATAGAGCTTCGTCTGATTGATGGAGTTGATCGTTCTGATTCGAAGAGATATCATTGCCATTCCGCGAAGCGCAACAAAATTACGCGGATCCTTGCTGAGTACGAACTCATATCCCTTTTTCGCGGAAATAAACTCACCGGAAGACAGCGACTTTTCTGCTCTCTCCAATACATCGTCTTCCTCGAAAAAACTATAATCAAATGTCACGCCGCAGAACGGACATTCATACATCTGACGTTTCAGGTCAATATTCAGATTACCGCCGCAAGTCGGACAAAGATGTGGCTTCATTACACTCTCACTCATTTTCTCCCTCTCAAAACTGCTTGTTAGCCTTCACTAGTATAATCGAAAAAACGGAGCCGAGGTTTCATTTTCGAAAAGGATTACGACTTGCAGAAAGATTGCGTTGTGCTAAAATAGTGTAAAATTACACTTTTGATAAAAGAGGATGAATGCATATGAAAATGTCGTCATTTATGTACTTTGCCAGGTTCGGACTAAAGACTCTGTTCACCAAATCCGAGAAGCCGATCCTGGGAACCGTCATCGTGACAGACAAGTGCAACCTCCACTGCAAGCATTGTTCAGTTAATAACATCACCGCTGTAATCAGGCCGTACGAGAAGGTCAAAAAAGAGATGAAAACTCTCTACGATATGGGCATCAGGATCCTGTTCTTCTGCGGCGGTGAGACGTTCCTGTGGAACGACAGCGGCAAGAATCTCCGCGACCTCGTAATCGAGGCTAAGCAAATGGGTTTTCTAATCGTAAATGTCGTTACCAACGGTACGTTCAAGATCGATCTGCCTGAAGCTGATCTGATACTCCTGAGCCTTGACGGTGACCGTGAGCGCCACAATATCATCAGGGGCGATACCTACGACACGATAATGGAAAATATTAGTCATGCTACGGCGGACAACATCTGCTTTTACATGGCGATCAATAAGTTCAACAAAGAGGCTGTGGCAGACGTATGCCAGCTCGCGAAAAACACGAAGAACGTGCGCGCCGTGTCGTTCAATTTCCACACGCCTTATCCTGATACAAGAGAACTGAAACTGAGCGTTGATGAGAAGCGCGAGATCTGTGAGGTCATAAAAGATCAGATGAAGAAAGGCGCGCCGGTCTTTAATCTTAAGTCCGCCTTCCCTTACCTCATCGAAAACAAGTTCCCGACTCCTTGCAAGCAGTGCGTCGTTATAGAGAACGGCAAGATCAGCACCTGCGGAAGATGCATCGATATACCGGGACTTTGCGACGAGTGCGGATACTTTTTCGTAGCGGAATATACGCTGCTGTTCTCGGGAAATCTTAAGGTCATTTTCGAGATGCTAAGGACGTATCTGAAGTATGTGTGAGTAAAAGATAATGACAAACGGAAGTATTTGATATATAATCACGTCGTTCTTAACAACGGGGAGCTGGAAGACCGGCTGAGAGGGCAGTTGACTGCCGACCCGCTGAACCTGGACGGATAATGCCGACGAAGGGAGTGTTAATAATGTCTGATTATCAAGTTCCAAAACAATTAGCAAGAAGAGACAAGATCATGGCTGTCGTAACAGGCGGTATATGTATCGCGCTGAGCGAAGTGCTGTCTATGATCAAGCTCTTTGAGATGCCTATGGGAGGTGCCGTAACGCCTGCAGCTACGTTGCCGCTCATTATCTTCTGTCTGTGCTTCGGTCCGCTTTGGGGATTCGGAGCTTGTCTCGTATTCAGTGTCCTTCAGATTATCACCGGATACATGATGACACCTTTTCAGGTTATTCTCGACTATGTCCTCGCATACGGACTTGTCGGCGTGGTATCGTTCGCCTGCCCACGCGGCGAGCAGCGCTATCTGAAGAATACGATCAAAAGGCTCGCCTACATCAAGTTCGTACCTGCGATCCTTCTGACGATCCTCGGTTTCTTCTGCCGATTCGGTTGCTCAGTCCTCTCCGGAGTTATCTTCTACTCAGAGTATGCAGGCGACATGAATCCGTGGATCTATTCGATCACTTATAACGGAACATTCATGCTTCCTGAGGCAGGCATCACGCTGGTACTGATGCTCATCGTTCTCGGAATCTTACGGGGCACGAACAAGAAGAAGACTTGATCTTAAGACTGTTTCAAATAACACTAACAGCACTCGCAAGGGTGCTGTTTTTTTTGTGTTGATCTAGTCACGCAGCCAGGATTCGTCGTAATTATTGTGGTCTTTTAAGATCTCCATATCAACTTCGTTTTGACTGTGCATTTTGTAGGTGAAAACTTCAAGTTCAGGAAGTTCAAGAACGAAACTCACGTCGCTGATCTTCGAATAAGAAATATCCAGTTCCTTAAGATCAGTCAGCTCACCTATGATCCTGTCATCAATGCTGCTTATCTTGGTCGCACTGATAGACAGATATTTAAGACTACTCCAATTGGCGGTGTCATACGGCAGTTCCGCGATATCGTAAGAAGAGATCGTCAGTTCCTCCAGGTTATCAAGACCCCTCAGATCAGGAAGTTCATCCCTGAACACGTTCTGAAGATCCAGTATTCTTAAGTTCTTGAGTTCGTTCAACTCATCAAGATCATTGAGTTTATAGCTGTCCGTTGCATAGGTCCCCAAGATGATACGAAGTTCCTCGAGCCCTTTTATCTCAATAAGTTTGTCGATCGAGCCGATCCTGGAGTCCTTGATTATGACCGTCTTAAGATCATCAAGCTTTGTCAGTTCCTCGAAAAAGTTCTTAGCATCATTCTCAAATCCGATCCCTACCAAAGTTACCTTCTCGAGATTTTTAAGCTTACCGAGTTTGTCATAACGCGAACTGCTCAGACATCTGTCTTCTCCCGGATCACAGACAAGCTCTGTTATCTCATCAAGGTCTTTACTTTCACTATCGATGAAATCATTTATCGCGCTGTCTCCTAAGAGCTCTCTGTCTATCGCATGACATCCGATACTTAATGTGATAATAACAGCAAACATAAAGCATCCTGCTGCTCTCGTGAACATTTTAAACATATCCTTATTCCCTTTATTCCATTTTTGTCTATCCGTTTATGATTATATCAGCGATCGGATTTAGTTCTTTGGCAAAAAAGAAAGAAATACAGTTCAGAATCCCTAGTCACAGGGATTGCAAACTGGATTTATCGCAAAAAGAAACATCCGCCGAAGCGGATGTTCCGTGATAGTTTATTTCTTCTGAGCGACGATCATGTATCTGTGGGTCTTGCCTTCGATAACACCGTCTTTCTCAATTCTCTCCTGAAGCTTCAGAAGTCTGTCGAGACACCTGTCGACGGAAAAATCAATGAACTCCCATTCAATGACTCTCGCGAACCAGACAAACGCGCCTACATCGTAGAACTTGATCGGTGTGAACACTTCGCCTGATTCCAGGATCTCAAATCCCGCATCTTCGAACGCCTTCTTCCTGCTTGCCAGGTTAAGTTCCTGACCTTCGAACGGCCGCGGTGCATCAGGAAGGACCAGCTCCACCAGATCGCGGTCGTTACTCTCGCCGACCTGCTGCGATACAAAGTATCCGCCGGGCTTAAGGATCCTTCTTATCTCCACAGGATCAAAGTCGCCGTGCCTGTTGGTCATTATGTCGACGGACTCATCGTCAAAAGGAAGGTTTGACGCATCATTGCATTCCCTGAAATCGATCCCCAGAGGAAGCAACGTCTTCCTGCAAAGTTCCACGTTCGGCGGATAACCTTCAGTCGCGGAAGTCTTGTCATACGGATGTCCGAACGTAAGGAGAACTTCGCCTCCGCCCGTGTCGTAGTCCATGAGACGCATGTCAGGTCTCAGGTATTTCCTGACCAATTTCTCGTAGTCCCACGGGATTTCCTGATCGGTTTCAAATCGTCCGTCCAGATGAGAGAAGTCCCAGCCCTTGATGTGGGCGATCTTCTCTTCTTCTTTCCAAAGCTTTATTAATTCTTCTTGTTTCATTTTCTGCTTTCCTTTCTTTTATCGAAAATTCTTTTCCGAAAGGTGCAGTTCCTGACAACATATGCTAATCAATTATCCTCGGTACAATCTGCTGTCAGTATTAGAACTGCACCGAGCAATTAATTCGTGACATCTTATTTCACTCCGTTTCAAGTTGATGGAAACATTATAACGTCAATCCTGCACAAAGACCAGTTCATCGTTCACAAATCCGAGCCTGCCGTCGATACCGTTTACCGGGATATCATCGACATCATTATATTCAATGCCGCGCTTCTTGGTAATGACCAGCTCGCCGCCTTCAGTTCCCTTGATGGAATAATCGATACCTTCATTTCGTCCGCTCAATTCATACCCGATCTCATTCACCGGATCAAATACAACGACAGAGTAGGAAACGATACCGCTGCCCTTCTCGACCGTGGCGCATATATCCATCTCACCGTCGCCTGTCACATCGAACAGCATGGTGCCCATATAATGTGCGAACATTCCCATGTCCTCCACATAATCGGATAGTCCCTTCTGTCCGCCAATATCACCATATCTGTTATAGAAGTAGACCTCTTCACCCTCGGAATTATAAACATACACCCGGACGATCTTCCCATTACTCGAGAAGACGATCTGCGCCTCGGATTCATCATCGAACTTCCAGCAGAAATAGATTATTCCGGAACCCTTCGTGTACGAATGCTCACCGAGCTCTTCGGCAAGTTCGATACGAGAAGTTTCCTTATCCAGTTCCTCGAAAAACACCTTCGCGAGACACCCTTGGTCTTTACCTCTTTTGTCGCGCTTTTGTTTTTTGTCTGATGTTTTGCACGCCGTAAAAAACGTTAATACGGTCAGCAAAACAGCGATGCATTTTATAGATCTCATTATCTAAACCCTCAAATTATTCCTGCCGTCCAAGAGTCATCGTTTTCGATAAAAAGAAGGACCTTCGATCCGATTTCAGGATAACGCTTGGAGAAGATGTTGATGCCGCTGAGCGTGATGTCGCCCTGGGACACGGTTGCCGTTGCCGCCACGCTGCTCTCGCTACTCGTGGACAGGACGATCTCCTCAACGGTTACTTCTGCTATTTTGTATCGTGAAAACAGGTGGATACGTCTTACAATGAAGATCACGAACGGTATCGCGATGGCTGCGCCAAGGATGCCGTTTGCGGGGTGATTCCTGAACATATCGATCAGTGCCCTTATGCGGACCAGAGCCGCCACGAGCATGATTCCGAGGACGCCCAAAAGAATATAGGATTCCACCTTATTCTTGACGATCGCGCGGCGAATGCGCTTCATGTCCTCCTCGTCAGGCTCACTCCATTCAATCTTGTCGTACATATTCCTCATCTCTGTCGTTCCTTTCCCGCCTTCACTATAAATATCAACTTTTATGATCGAAGGTTTCAAAAAAGAAGGAGCCTTACGACTCCTTACGTTATTTCTTGATACCGAAGACATCCCTTAAGATTGCTTCCCAGTAGGGCTCGCGGTTTTCCTTTTGAAGCTGGCTCCATCTTAGCGAAGCCATACCGAACTTAACTGTAACCAGCGCTGTCAAAAACAGAAAGATGAATCCGAACACTTTCATCATAATCACCTCGCGCAGACTGTTCACCTGAACCCTACAATATAATTTTATCAGAGTTTATCTGATTCTGCGGGACATATTCGGGTCTTTCTTCCGATCCGTGATCAAAGTCTTAACTATCATCACTCCTGCGAGGATCAGTATCTGAACCATTCCGATAAACAGTGCATGTACCGTTAAGCACGTTCCCCCTAATACCGGAAGCTTGCCATCTGTTAAGATCGCGAGTTTGATATCCATTATCATCAGCTGCCTAGTAAGAAGATCATCGGTCTCAATAACGATGCATCCTCTTTTCTCCTCGCCCGGGATTACGAAACAAACAACCGTCAGATCATCACAGGATCTGTCCTTGAAATACACCAGGTCCTTTCCCTTCAAAGCATGATCGAAATACCTGAATCTGTAATACTTCGATGCCTTGACCGACATAAATTTATTATCTTTTCTCTGAGTAACGAAATATGTTATCCCATAGAAATTTGAAACCGAAGCATTCTTTGGACTGAACACTCCTGTTTCCTTAGGCACGTAGTCTGAGATCTTCATCCTCATTTCCTTCTCAACGCACTTTGCCATCAACTTCGTGTTCGTACCGGGATACATCTTCTTTCTTCCGCTGTACATACGCATGTTCGCAAGCTCAGCCATAAACGAATCACTGATATTTACATACCTCTCGTCCTCATAAGTAACAAGCGTAGGTATAGCCCCATAAAACAACGTCCTCATTTCGCCTTCACCGTCATAGTAACTGACATAGCTGCTCCTCACATCATACTTCTCGAAAACATCCGTCAGCGCTTTTTCTAATCCTAAAGTCCCTTCATCGCGCTCTTTGTTACGCATCACGATCTTTATCCTTTGTGCTATTACATTTCCGTAATAACCCAGTTCGTAGTACTTCTCTTTTTCGAAGGGATACTTAACACGGAATGTATAGTAAAAAGCATCAGATCCGCCTGAGTACTTTTGCGGCTCTTCAAAATCCTTCTTCGAACCGACGCATATCTTGTACTCATCCCTGGTGATCTCGATCGAGTGATTAATATAATATTTTCCGTTCTCCCTGCTCACCGAAAACACGTTCAAATGGTGTCCGGACAAACCGCGCGATTCAGTTACCTTTATGAATTCCGGCAGAATAATATCATCAAGATCTATCACGGCAAATCCCAAGTTCACCACGAACACCAAAACATAAACTATAACGATCAGCTTTCCCCAAAACTTTTTCATGACTCCCTGCCTCTCTTTCCTGCCCTCATTATAAAAAGTAAGAAATCCTGCCCCTACACTTTTGGAATAACTTGCAAGAAATCACGAATAACTTTCTCATTAATCCTTCTTCTCGAAAATCCCCGTCATCTGTACCGTTCTATAGGACTGTACATTTTACGGGAATTCCTTCAGTATTCCGGTTATGTGTACCGTTCCTTAGGACGACACATATAACGGGTTGTTTTGTCGATTTTTGTATTTCTTGTCGCTTTTTGTCGAAAACAATATCAAAGCATCAAAAAATGCACCATCACAATGGCTTGATAAGCCAACGTAATGGTGCATTTGAATTTAAATTATTAATTCTTATCTTGTCTGAGCAGTAAAGAGATTATAGTAGATTCCCTTGTTGTTCAAAAGCTCACTGTGGGTTCCGATCTCGGCGATGCTGTGACCGTCGATGACCATGATCCTGTCGGCATTCTTGAGTGTCGAGAGCCTATGTGCGATCGCAAATGTTGTCTTACCGTTCGTCAGTCGATCGAGCGCTGTCTGGATCATGAACTCACTTTCGGTATCAAGGCTTGCCGTCGCCTCATCAAGTATGAGGATCTTCGGATCGGTAAGTATCGCTCTTGCGATAGCGATCCTCTGACGCTCACCGCCTGAGAGTGTGTAACCCTTCTCACCTACATAAGTGTTATAACCGTCAGGGAGTTTACTTACGAAGTCATGTGCGTTCGCGAGCTTAGCTGCTCTTATGATCTCATCGATGGTCGCATCCGGCTTCGAGAACCTGATGTTATCTATGATCGTTCCCGAGAACAGGAACGTCTCCTGAAGAACAACACCGAGCTGTGAATGATATGAATTCCTGCTTATGTTCTTCATATCAACACCATCGACTAAGATCCTTCCGTCGTCAGTCTCATAAAGCCTCATCAAAAGGTTGATGAGAGTTGACTTACCTGTACCCGAAGCACCAACGATACCGATCATCTCGCCCGGCTTGATGACTGCATTTATGTCAGACAGAACAGGCTGGTATGATTTATATCCGAAGGTTGCATGATCGAATGTGATCTCACCCTTGATATCAATATCCGTAAGGGTTGTCGGATCCTCTTCTTTAACATCCTGTCCGAGGATATCGTAGATTCTGTCAAGGCAGCTCGTAAGTCTCGAGAAATCTCGCGGGAGTCTGTCGAGCCAGCCGACGTACTGGAACAAGAGGAGTGTGTATGCTACAAACTGATAAAGTTCACCCGCACTCATCTTAAGTCCGAAAACATCCCTGCCTCCGAAGTACACTACAATTACAAGACCCATTCCCATGATCGAGCTTACGACAAGATCCGTAAACGCCCAGTAACGGTCATTTCTCTTCTGGATAAGAGACAGTCCGTCAGATAAGTGTTTGAATCTTGAGGACTCGGCTTCCTCATTACCGTAGCTTTTGACTACACGCATACCTGAGAGCACATCCTGAAGGTCACTTGCGACATCGTCATTCTTCTTGAACTGAAGATGATATATCCTTCCGATAGTCTTTTGAAAACGGACCATCAAGACCGCAACGATCGGTACCAATATAAGTGTCATAAGCGCCAGCTTCACATTAAGGATGAGCATGAAGATGACATCCCAGATGAAGATGAAAAGTATCGCGAACAGGTTACAGAATATATCAGCCATAAATCCGCTTATGTACTTTGTATCCTCTGTGATCCTGTTAAGAAGTTCACCGGGTCTTCTTTCATTGATGAAGCTTAGTGGCAGCTTCTGATACTTCTCGAACAGCTGAAGTCTCAAGTCACTTGATATCTTGGAACCGAGCCTGGCGGATGCGTTACTCTTAAGAACGTTCATGATGACGATGCCGATGCTGCATGCGAACATGATACCCAGATAAAGCATTGCCGTCTTCATATCGCCGTCTTTCTTAAGCACGTTGTTAATGAGGCGCTTTTGAACCTCAGGATTAAGAAGCGTCATGATAGCGATCACTACCATCATCATGAATACTCCGAGAAAGTCTGCTTTGTATGTTCTTACGAGCCTTACAAAGCCTCCGAAAAATCTACCGTTCTCGGAACAGTGAGGACATTCCTTTGTGCCCGGAATAACATGTCCGCACTTAGGACAGATCTTCTCGTACTCGTTACTTTCGACTTCTTCGAATCTTCCCGAGATGAGGATGTTGATACCTCTGGCAACATAAGCATATCGGCTTAAGTGCTTGGCGGAATAATTCGCGAGTATCCTTTCCGTTCCGTTATGATCGACTACGAGGATGCCGTTTCCTACTCCTGCCTGAGCAGTAGCCTTCTTAAGTTCCTTTATCTCAAAACTTTTGATCTTGTCTCCGCTTATGACATGTACATTCAAAGTCGTTACTACGAGATATGAATCATCGCACCAGTTGCCTTCTTCGCTGATATCGATCGGCACGGCGTAATATATCTTCTCGTTTTCAGTAAGCTTGATCTTGTCTCTTGCCTGCTGCGGAAGTTCATAACGTAATATCATGAATCATCTTCCCGATTTACAGGAACAAATCGAGCATCCTCCTTTCCTTCATAGAAAGTTTGTCTACATCTCTGATCTCGAATCTGTTCTCATCAACGTCATTGATGATGAGTCTCGTGTCCGACAGTTTCGTAACGGCATTTGATCCCATGTTGATCGCGAACTTGCACTCACCCTTGTCGGTCATTACGTGAAAATACGCGTAGCCGTACTCGTCCTTGATCTTGTAGATCTTACTGATGACCGGAGTAAAGTAACAAAGGTTCAGCTGATGCTCGATAAGTTTTTGAGTCTTCTCGCTCATCTGACCTAAGTCCTCGATGATGCCGATCTCGCTGCTGCCGTCGTGCTCTCTTACAGAGATGTATCTGTTCGCGTCGGAGAAAGGAAAGAGCCTTACGACCTTTATCCTGTCATAATGTTTTCCATCATATTCAAGGCTTAGGAATCCTCCCTCTGTCTTCTCGAAAACAGCCTCCGCCGTGATCATGTGTGTGGCAGTCATTTCCTCTGCCTTTTTCTCATACATGTTGATCGTATTATTGTCTGACATATGATCCTCCTTTTTAACTTTTAGAAATCCATGTTAAGTGCCATGGACTTGTTCTGAAGTTCCAAAAGATTGTGGTAGATACCATTTTCAATTGCGTTCAGTTCTTCTTCAGTTCCTTCTTCGACTATGCGGCCGCCGTCGATTACGATGAGCCTGTCGGCATCACGCAAGGTCGAAAGTCTATGAGCGATCGACAAAGTCGTTCTTCCTTTTACCAAAGCCTTAAGCGAATGCTGTATCGCTTTTTCAGTCTGCGTATCAACACTTGCTGTTGCCTCATCAAGGATAAGGATCTTAGGATCTGCAAGTATCGCTCTCGCGATCGACAGACGCTGTTTCTCACCGCCTGACAATTCTTTTCCCGAAGCACCGATTATGGTGTCGTAACCGTCAGGGAGCTTACAGATGAACTCATGTGCGCTTGCAAGTTTTGCCGCACGGATGATGTCTGCCCTTGTGGCATTTTCATTGCCGTAAGCGATATTTTTCGCGACGGATCCCATAAAGATGTAAGTATCCTGAGACACCATGGCAACGTTGCGGCGAAGGTCTTTGAGTGCCAGGTCTTTTACGTCGGTTCCGTCGATCTTGATGGAGCCTTCGTTTACATCGTAGAGCCTCGAGATGAGGTTAACGAGAGTCGATTTGCCGGCGCCGGATCTACCGACGATACCGAGCATCTCACCCTCTTTGATCTTGATGTTGATGTCCTTAAGTACAGGTCTTCCGACTTTGTAGCCGAAGGTCATGTTGTTGATCTCGATCTCGCCTCTTGGTTCAGTTAGTCTTACAGGGTCTTCTTTTTCCTGTATCTCAGGGATAGCATCGATTATCTCGAACAATCTCTCGGCGGAGTTAATGCTGTCGGACCACATCCTGAATACCCATGAGAAGAAGTTCATAGGACCGTTGAGCTGCATTACGTATCCGACGAACGTGATGAGAACACCGAGTTCGATCTCGTGTGTGTTCAGCACGAAGAATACGCCGACGAGCCATATCCAGATGCTGGATACTTCCATTACCATGTTGTAAAGTATCGCAAACCTGTTACGGAGCTTAACGATGTTGATCTCGGCTTCCTTCAGGTTGTTGCTCGGATGTCTGAATCGTTCGATCTCGTTATCCTGCTGGCCGAATGCCTTAACGACACGAGCGCCTGTAAGGTTGTCGTTCGCTCTGCCTGTTACCGCTTTCTCGGCACGGTGTCTCTTACCGGACAATGTCCAAAGACCCGGACGGAGCTTGACTGTCATAAAGACCAGAAGCGGAAGGAGTATGCACGCGATGAGCGCCATCTTCCAGTTGAGCCTGTACATTACCGTGAAGGTAACGATGATCGTTATCGCGTGGACGAATATCATAGGAAGTCCGTCGATGAAGAATTCACGTACTCGATCCGAATCGCTTAAGACTCTTGTCATGAGACCACCGGTCTGCTTGTTGACGAAGAAGTTCAGCGAGAGCTTGCTCATCCTATCAAATACGTCAGTTCTGATATCGTGACTCATTCGGCTCGATACCTTGGCCATCACAAAGATCTGAAGATAGTTCGAGACGCTTTGTATGACTCGTGCGAGTATCATGAGGACCGCTACGACAAGGAGCGCCAGCATGAACTGGCCTGCGAGGTTGAACCGCGATAAGAATGCGTCATCTTTTTCGAGAACATGATCGAAAAGGACTTTACCGACGAGGTACGGCCAGACGATGTTAATTACACCTGAGACCAGGTAAGTCACCATGAGGACGATGACTTCGAGGCGGTAACGAAGGAAGTACCTGAGCGTTCGCATGAAGATGGAGCGCTTGTTCTTCTTTGTCTCCTCTGCCTGTTCCTCTTCTTCGGATTCGGTCTCCTCTTCTGCCACAAGCTCGCCTCCGTGCAGGAACGACTTGAGTTTTCTATAGAGGACATTCATATCCTGCTGATATCTGTTGGTAAATGCAGCGATGTTTATGAACTCACCGTCATATTCGCCGCAAAAAATATTCGACCCGATAAACGCATCGAGTCGAACATGTGCAAGCTTATCAATGTCGTAGACGGCGACGTCGTAATCGCCGGGCTCATTATCGACAAGGTCTTCGCCTTTGTCCGCACCTCGAAAACAGTTTATCGTATTTGTCGGAAGCACCATTGTGCATACCGCTAGCTTATCCTTTGTAATCACTACATAACCTTTAATGTAATTCCCGTCAAAGGACAGATCGATCGGAGATGACAACAGGATATTTGTGTTTGTGATATTAAATTCGTTGAGTCTTGTTAAAACTTTTGAAGTCAATTTCTCTTCATTCATATTTTGTCTCTCCTTCCTTTTTCTCTATTATCCGCAACGTTTTTTGGAATAATGGAATGGATTGTAACACTATGGAATGACAATGACAATATCAAATTCGTTGTTTTTCGAAAAAACATACTAAAAGTCGGTAAATACTCAAAACAAGTGTATTGAGCGAAACGTTTTCTTGTTAAAGAGCAAAACTTTTTTATTTTACGCAAGGATGATAAGATAGCATTATCTATCACGCAGATAGAAGACCATCAATCTTTGAGCAGCAATGATACAATTCATAATCATTGAGTTTGTCGGAAGGGAAAGAGATAAATTCAAAGGAGAAATATTATGTTTGATTACAAAGGAAAACAAGGACTCGGAGTTATTTTCGGTATCGTCTCGATCGGGCTCGCTTACCTCGACTTTTTCTTCTCGTTGTTTGTGGGTTCACTCGAATTGATGATGATCGGATACGGATTCGGTATCGTTATCGGAATCGTCGGAACGGTAATGGCCGGCCTCTCTCTTAAAGAAGCCAGAGAGATTGGAGCAAGGAAAGGCGCATCCATCGCAGGTCTCATCCTGTCCATAATGGGAATCACGACAAATCTCGCTATGGGCATTGCTTTCGGAGGATCCATCTTACTCACAGACTTTATGATCAACCGCTACACCTGACCTAAGATTTACGATCAGTTTATAACGCCAAACCGGAAGGAATTATCTCCTTCCGGTTTTTATTTGCTTAAATCCCGGAATGATCGCGCTTTTCGTTTTTTCAAAAACACGAAATAATGTGTGAGTAAAACCAAAACTTATTAACATTAATAAGTATCAGAATTCTGGGAGGTACTTATGAACAGTTTTAAACTGAAAATATTCACCCTGCTTTTTTCAGCATTGATGATCATTTTAATATATCCAAGTTTGAACATAACCGCTGATAATTCAGGGCCCTGCGGAGAAAACCTGACATGGGAGTTGGACGACGAAGGAAATGTCACTATCACCGGTTCGGGAAACTTATGTGGACTAAGTGGCATAAGTAAATCAGACATTGTTACCGTCACGATCCCTAATACTGTCACACACATCGATCCTTATATGTTCAGTGGTTGTTATAATCTTAAGAGCGTCACTTTACCTGACAGCATCACCAAGATAGAATACGGAACATTTGAACGCTGCAATAGTCTTAAAGAGATAACTATACCTAAAAGCGTAACCGCCATCGATCCGATAGCATTTCAGTACTGTACCAATCTTGAAAAAGTCGTATTTGAATATGATACTACCGGAATCTATCTGGCCGACGCATCATTTGAGGCTTGTACTAATCTCAAGACCATCATATCAAGAAAACCTATAAATACTCGTTGGGACTATTCCTTTGATTTAGTGAAAGACTACTCTGTTTACTACTACTACAATGTCAGTTATTCTGAATGTGAGTACGGATCCATAACGGGAAACACATTATCTTATGGGACTGATCTCTTACAGGTTCTCGTACAACCTGAAGAGGATTATGAATTAGATTATATTATTTGGGATAACGGATTAAGAACTGAAAACCTCTATCCCACCAGCGAAGGTCAATTCTTAATGCCTGATTCCGATACCGATGTACAGTTAAGTGCAGTCTTTAAGAAAGCTTATTGCACGGTCAAATTCATGTGCGAGGATGATCCAAATCCACTTCAAAAAACACAATATAGTATTAATTCGCATCCGAAATACAACATGTCAGAACCGACAAAAGAACCGACAGAAGATAAAATATTTAAGTTTTCAGGATGGAAAAACGGAGAAAAAACTTACGGCAAAGATGAAGAACTTCCTGAACTAACCGAGGCTGTAACATATTATGCAGTTTTCGAAAGTCTTCCGAGACCATATAAGATCTGTTTCTTAAACGAAGACGGAACAGAGCTTCAGTCCGATATGGTGAAATATGGGGAAATCCCATCCTATACCGGAGAAACCCCGACTAAAGAAAAGGATGATATGTATACCTATACGTTTGCCGGTTGGTCACCTGAGATAACATCCGTAACAGGAGACACTACGTATACAGCCACTTATTCCAGGGAAACAAACGAATACGAGATCAAGTTCGTTAACGAAGACGGAACTGAGCTTCAATCCGATATGGTGGAATATGATCAGACTCCTACCTATAACGGAGAAACTCCGACTAAAGAAAAGGATGATAAGTATACCTATACGTTTGACGGTTGGTCACCTGAGATAACATCCGTAACGGGTGACGCAACATACACAGCAACTTATACCGGAGAGATCAACGAATACGAGATCAAGTTCGTTAACGAAGACGGAACTGAACTTCAGGTAAGTATGTTTCAATACGATCAGACTCCTTCCTATAGCGGAGAAACACCGACTAAGAAAGAAGATGACAAGTATACCTATACATTCGACGGTTGGACACCTGAGATAACATCCGTAACAGGAGATGCAACTTATACGGCTAAGTTCTCTGCCAACATGAAAGTTGCTCCTCCAACTAATGTTCCGGAGCCTACTCCTAACCCTGAAGTGATCGCTTCATTTGAGGCTTTCGTTGAAAGACTGTATGAAGTAGCTCTCGGCCGCGAATCAGATCCTGACGGCAAAGCTTATTGGGCAGGTCAGGTTATAAACGGTAACCTTACAGGAGCTGACTGTATAAGAGCATTCCTGTTAAGTGAAGAATTCAATAACAGGAACTTAAGTGATGAAGAGTTCGTAACAGTTCTTTACAAAGCACTCTTTGACAGAGATGCAGTTGATGATCCTGAGGGATTCAACTTCTGGATGAACAGCCTTAAGACTGTAGGAAGAGAGAATGTAGTAGACGGCTTCATCAATTCGACCGAATGGTGCAATGTATGTGCATCCTACGGAGTAAAATCAGGAGCAACAAGAGCAAAAGCTACCATAGCTTCAAAGAACGCTACTGATTTTGCCACAAGGCTTTACACCGAATGTCTCGGCAGAGAACCTGATGCTGAAGGACTCGCGTTCTGGAGTCTGGCACTCACCAACCTCGACATTACGGGAACCGAGGCTGCACATGAGTTCTTCTATTCAGCTGAGTTCAACGGATTTAACCTGAGTAACACGGAACTCGTAACAAAGATGTATAAGACACTTCTCGGAAGAGAAGCAGACAGTGAAGGATTGTCATTCTGGGTAGAAAATATGGATAACGGAATGACCAAAGACCAGCTGTTCGAGAACTTCTCCACATCACCTGAATTTACGGGCATCTGCGTAAATTATGCGATAGACAGATAATGTAACTTACCAAACACATATAAATAAACAGAGAAGGACCGGGTCACAGAAATGCGAGCCCGGTCCTTCCCTACATTAACGATCGACTGGTTTTTTCCCAATTAAACTATTTAGCCGTAGATGTTCTCTACGATCTGAACATTAGTTACATATGCCCTGATATATCTCCTCATTATGAGGACAATAAGGATCAATGCAACGATATATACGATAAGAAAACGCAGCGGGAAAACGTATACGAGATATTCACTTCGCATCGTATCCGCCATTATCTTGCAGATAGCACGTCCGAGAGGTGTACCGATAACTATACCTCCGATTCCCGACAATATGATCAGGAAACCTATCTCGATATAATTCAGGATACATACCTGCCTGTCGGACATTCCCAAAGCTCGATATATTCCAATGTCTTTCTTACGCTTCTCCATATTGTTTACGGTAAGATCAAACATATTGATCAGCGTGAAAAGGCAAACGATGATGCAGACGATATAGATCGCTACCCTTACCTTCGCAAACACATCCTTAAGCTGCGCAGTGTATTCACTGAGCGAAGACATCGAGAGATTCTCCTTCGGTTCAATAAGTCCCTTCAGTTCTTTTACAGAATCACCGGAGATCTTATCATCCGCTTTGATGTACCACTTCTGATCGCAGGTAAGAGACGTAAGCTCTCCCCAATTCTCTTCACTGGTGTAATAGATATTCAGGTCATACGGACTGTTAACAAAGCCCTCTACCAGAAGCGTGACCTTTTTACCATCATTCACTTCAGCTTCGATCCTGTCACCCTCTTTAAACTTGAGCGACCCGTTCTGGTACCAGTACGCCCCCTCGTTTATGATTATCGGCACGACACCGTCATCCGAAGAAGCAGACACATTCACATCACCGCAGCTTATGGTATGAGTATCCTTATCATTCTCGAAAACCACATCCAGACATTTAAACTTTACGATGTCCTCCACACCATTTACATTGCGGATCTTTTCTTCAAGTTCCGGTGTAAAAGGCGAGTTTCTCATCCACTCATCATCGTCACCGTGATTGCCCTGAAGCGCTACTATGAAATCACTGTCATGCTTATACTCAGACTTCGCGAGTTTGTCTTCGTCAAACGAAGCGATAACCGAGAAGATGACAAACGACAGCATAAAACTCAGGGTCAGGGAGAACAATGTAAGGATCGTTCTTTTTCCGCCCGAAAACAGATAACGTTTTCCGAGAAAAGCGACCGGATTTCTTGTAAGTCCTCTGACGTCACTCTTCCTTTTCTTCTTAGGAGCCTGAATATTCGCGAGATCATCAGATATGCTTACGTTCATGACTCTCTTTACGATCTTGCCCGTACAGCCAATTACGACGATATCCATTACGATCAGGGATGCAACAGCACAAAGGATGATCGCAGGGATACTTTTCGAGATAGGGAAAAACAGGCTTATGACAACACCGAGTGCAGCGCCAATGATCGCGTAACTCCAGAATATGGTGCGGCGTTCTCTTCCGACGATGTGCTTGAGCTGATCGGATGTAGCACCGATCAGTTTGAGCCTTCGAAACTCGATCATGTCATTGACCAACAGCACCTCGTAGATACTCTTGACGGAGACGCCTGCTGTGAGGATCACGACGATAAGAAATGCCAGAAGGACATATGCGATATCGGCGAGCGAAGAGGTGCCGAGCTTGGAAAGTTCGATCTCGGATTCAACGCAGAATATAGAGATCGCAGTGAAGAGCATGACGGCTGCGGAGATGATCAATCCGAGCAGTATACTCTTGGTCCTGTTCTTTCTTATGCGTCTATTGGCGATGGTCTTTTCAATATGCGTTATGCTCATCTGCCAATCTCCCGTCTTCGATCTGCAAGATCCTGTCTGTCTCAGATGCTACATTCTGATCATGAGTGATCAGGATTATGGTCTGACCGTAATCCTTATTTATCTTCTTCAAGAGCTTGATAACGTTATTGCTGTTCGTCTTATCAAGATTGCCTGTTGGCTCATCTGCGAGGATGATCTCAGGCTTATTGATGAGGGCTCTCGCTATAGCTACACGCTGCTGCTGACCGCCCGACAGCTCATTAGGATAAACGTGCTCTTTCTCGTTAAGTTCCAATGCATTTATGATCTGCTTATAGTAGACCTTGTCGACCTTCTTACCCGCTAATCCCGCTGGAAGGCAGATATTCTCCTTCACTGTCAGGATAGGAACGAGATTGAAATCCTGAAAGATATAGCCGATCTTCTCGCGGCGGAATTTAATGAGATCATTGCCTTTGAGATCACTTATCTCCGTTCCGTCGATATAGACTTTACCATCTGTAGGACTGTCTATTCCGCCAAGGATATGAAGGAGCGTGGATTTACCGGATCCTGATGTTCCGACGATCGCCACGAATTCTCCTTTGTCGACTGATACGGTTATTCCCTGAAGGGCTTTGGTCTGAACCTGACCGGAACCGTATGTCTTATGAAGGTTCTCAACTTTGACTGTGCTTAAGGTACTCATCTCTTCTCCTCATTATCTCATCGATCTCTGTTTTGTGATCACGGTACATCTTTGCCGTCATCCTCGTGATCGCACAGGATATCCTGCTTGGTTTGTGGATCGATCCGTTCTCTTTAAAACTGTTAACGTAACATCCTTTTGAAGGACAAACGTCCAGGTATTCACAAGCCTGACATTTCTTATTGTCGATCTGTTCAATACCTTTGTTCCTCATGATCTCACTGTACCATGGGCCGCCCAGATCATTTCCGATATCGCCGATCACGAATTCTTTTTCCATGCAGGCAGGACACATAAATATCTCGCCGTTCCATGCTATGTAAAACGACCTGAGGCCTGCCCCGCATTTGAACAATATTTTATCATCTTTGCGAAGATAATTCTTGTATGCATTTTCGATGAACACCCAATTAAAGAATTTGCCGCTTTTATTGCTCTCCAGATAGAAATCCAGAGCCTTTTCCATTACTTCACCCAGTTCGCGGATCTCATCGTCACTCCAGTTTTCTCCTTTGTTGATGCCGAGATCGACGCTTCTTAATCCTCCTTCATCAACAAGGAACTTCAGATTCTCCGCATAGTTCTTGTAATTGTTTTTCGTAACTACACTGTTTACCTGAATGCCACGGTTCAACTCTATCTGGTATCTGTTAAGATACTTGAATTTCCTGACTACATCATCGAAAGTCCCTTTGCCGGAGACCCACACTCTGTTAAGGTCGTTATCTTCTTTTCTGCCGTCGAGACTGATCTTGATGAAGAAATCGTTTTCGATAAGGAAAGAGACAACATCCTCATTGATAAGAGCGCCGTTTGTGGTCATGGAATACACGAACTTGATGTCCGGATATCTTCCTTTGATATATGCGATCGTCCTTCTGATCAAAGGCAGGCTGCAAAGCGGCTCGCCGCCGATAAAATCAACATCGATCCTTTTATTCGGATCCCTGTCGGACTCGTATTTCTTTACGGCCCAGTCGATGGAGTTTGCTGCTGTCTCCATAGTCATCTCGTAGTCCAGTTTCTCTTGCATATAGCAATAGGTGCATCTGAAATTGCACTTACGGTTTACTTCCAACGTGATATTTATCATTCGTGCGCTACGTCCTCTCTCATCTTATGTATGTGGTCAAAGTATGTCATCTCGTTATCGTTGTGGGATATTACGATGATGATCTTCTGCTCTTTTATCTTCATAAGGTATCTGTAAAACAGTTCCCTTCTTTTCTGGTCGAGCATTGCCGTCGGCTCATCGAAAATGAGCACATCCTTGTCATTACAGAACACCCGGAGGAAATCCAGTCTCTTTTTCTGTCCGCCGGATAAGGTATTACCGTCTACTCCGACGATAGTATCAGGACCGTTTTCCATTTCCTCTATCTCGTCATATATGTCGATGTCTTTGCTGATACGTTCGATCTTTGTAGTATCCGTATCATCACAGAAAAGATTCTCTTTAAGAGACTCATTGAAGAACATGCTCTCCTGCGGAACATATCCGATGTGTTTACGAAGATCGGTCAAAGGCAGTCCGCAGATATCGTTCTCATCCACATATATGCTGCCTTCAGGCGGCATATATATACCAAGCAACAGATTGATGAGCGTCGATTTACCGATCCCGCTTCGCCCGACAATGCCCGTTATGCTGCCCTTTTCGAGTGACAGATTCACATTCTTCAATACGTCCTTGCCTGTCTGATAAGAGAAGTTAAGATCCTTGATATCGATCTTAGAGATACAAGGCACCTGACCTTCATTTCCTATGATCTCAGGTTCTTCCTTCAATAATTCCTCAACGCGCTCCTTGGACGTTACATACTCCTGGTATCTCGCGTTGAACTGTCCGAAGAAGAAGAACGGAAGAAGAAGGAAGGACTGGCATTCGATCATCGAGATCAAAGCACCGACGGTAGTCCTGCCATTAAGAACACCGATACCCGCTACTATGAAGACAACGCCCTGAAGGATATATAGGATAAGTCTTGCTCCGCTGGTATTCGCCGCTGACAGAAGCGCCGCCCGCTTTCTTCCGAGAAAAGCCTTCTCGTACTTTTCCGCATACTTCTTTTTGCACTTCTCATATAGGCCATAAGTCTTAATGAGGATCTCTTTGCTGCAGTTCTCGTTTAAGACTCCCATGGCTTCTTCGTCAGCCTTAAGGAAATTCTTTACCTCTTTTTTTATCTTCTTTCCGAGATATATGGTCATAAAAGCATATAAAATTATGACTGCCAAAGAAAGAAGAAGGATCCTGTAGTCGACTTTTGTGATCACGAAGACGACCGATGCGAGCATCACGATATTGCCGAGAAGTTCAATCAGCATCTCTCCGTAAAAAGAAGAGACCGTGATCGAATCCTTGGAATATCTGGAGATTATCTTCTCCGTTCCGTTATCAACAAAGAAACTGTGCTTCAGATGAAGGATGTGATCGTTGATCTTAAGTCTCAGATCCTTCTTGACCTTCTCCTGGAAACAGCATTTTCGATACTCATAGAAATACCCTTCTATGATCTCGAAAACATACAATGCTAATAAAACTGCGAGAAGAACATAAAAATCCTCGCTGTTTTTCCCGGATAACTGATCGATCATAAGCTGGTGCATATAAGGGATCAGGACAGCCACAATACTGGATACCCATGAAAGTATCACTAAAAAGATCCACGCGGGTGTGTTTCTTCTGTTAAATACAAATCTTCTCAACATCGCGCTTCACCATTTTATCTATGCTGTCATTCATCAGGAATGCCCTGTAATTTCTGAAGTACTCTTCTCTGGACCAGGAATCCTTTTTAACGAACATTCCGAAATAAAGAAGAGCCTTCTTCATCCTGCAAGTGCTCTTCTTATAAGCCGCGAAGTGCTCATATCTTCTGTCTATGGCGCCGCATATTCCGTTGCAGAAATAAAGGTAATCACAGTTGAGGCATTCCTTTTTCTCGCCTGTTACAAATCGGCTTTTTACATCGTCACGGTCGTAATAAGTCTTGTCGATCGTTTCATTTTCTTCAAGGTTTGCCAAGAGCATCTTCTTATCAACGATATTTCCGCACGGGAATACATCTCCGTTCGGATGAAGTGCTGCGACTTCACCAAAACCGCCGCACTTCTGTCTTGGGATCAATGCATTATCTATGACCGACGAGTATCTTCGCTCAAATCCATTGTTAGCGATAACATAGTCAAGGAAGGTAAGATAACTCTTCTTCATTAGGCGATCTTGATTCTCCCACATGTCGAGACTATAGCCTGCACCGTTTCCGATAGGCTCAACAAATCTCATCTGAAAATAGGCATCGTATCTATCGGCTAGTTCCAACGCAGCCTTCAAATATTCTTCCGAATCACTGTCTATTACATACGAAAACGATAATACGCAACCTGTTGCATTGATGGCCGCATATCTCTTTTCCATAGTAGCTTGGAGCCTTTCATCTCTTACGACATTTTCGATGCTCATCTCTATACAGCCAATATAGTCTTTTATCTGACCGAGCTTTTCATCGTTTAACAAAAGACCGTTAGTCTGAAGGATGATACGCTCTTTCCCGACTTTCTCGGAAAGGGACTTAAGGATATCTTTTATGTCCGGCCTGGAGAGGGGCTCTCCTCCCGTAACGACAAGTTTCGTATCGGGAGAAGAGCACAGCAGGTCGTAGTATTTCATTATCTTTTCCGTATCGAAATCTTTCTCGATCTCGATATCAGGACTACACTGAAGGAAGCAGAATTCGCACGCCATATTACAATGGTGAGTCAAAAAAAGATAGACGCTCCTAAACTGTTTTTTCTCATTGAAAGTCTTGGTAAGTCCGTATGACTCGAACAATTTCTTTTTCGATCCTTCGTCCAGTTTCTCGTATTTTTCTCTGTTGACTTTGATCCATCTCTCACTTTGACTGTTAAGAAGGATCACACTATTATCTGATGTGTATTTATGTAAGCAAATTTCCACGGCATGTCACCTTCTTACCATCTCATTCTCATCCTTAAGGGATCTGACCTGATAACCGTTTTCATTCAGGTAATCAACTGCTCTTCTAAGTCTTGGATTATCAGCTTCAAGAAGTCTGGCGAAGACACTTTTGCTGTGTCTTATCATGATTTTCTCGAGATTACAAAGATCAGCACTTGCCCTGTTAAGGTACCCGGTCAGCTTGTAGTTTTTGAATCCGCATCTGGTACTGATACATGCATGTCTGATACTGCAGTCCGAACATGCCAAAGCCTTGATAATAAACTTATCCTTAAGCGCTTCAAATCGCTCACTGTCTATTCCGCTATAGATATCACCTATCTCCCAGACGCTGTCATTTGCTACGTAATTACAAGGATATATCTTGCCGTTAGAAGTGATCACAAAGTGATTCTTTTTTCCGGCTGAACAGTAATATCTCGGGCGATAAACAAGAAGTTCTCCGAGTCTTCCGTCGTACATATCAAGAAGTATACCGTCATCAATATGTTCAATATACCAATCGTCGAGCCTTCTCATCTGTTCATCGAGTTCGCGAAGGCTTTCTGTATTCCAGTTCTCAAATTCATTCAATGCAGCATTTATATGCTTTATCCCCATTTTGTAAAAGTAATCCACATTATCACAAAAGTGCGACACGTTATTCGTTGCCACAGTCATTCTGACTGCAAACGGGATATTGTTATCAATTAGCGATCTGATCGTCTTTTGTGTCTTCTCATATAAGTTCGATCCGTTAACAGAGACTCTGTTTGTAAAATGAGTCTTCTCATCTCCGTCGATACTTATGGAAAGATCAACTTTCTTTTCAACGATCCTTTTCATGATCTCGTCATCCCAGATCGTTCCGTTGGTCGTCATCGTAACTTTGATCTTATCGTCGTCTTTGATAAGATCCATCAATTCCAAAAAGACATCACGATTTAACAGCGGTTCGCCGCCAAGTAAAGTCAGGTCGATCTCTTTGTCGCCTGCATATTCCCTGCAAAGTTCGAGTGCTCTTCGCATGAGTTTACCAGAAAGCATGATCCTGCTCTTTTCTGCGCCCTCATAGCAGTATTTGCACCGCATGTTGCAGTCATTCGTCAAATATAAAGTACAGTCCATCGTTAATTTTTTCCTTTTACATGTATACGTTCGACACCGTTATTCCGTATCTTCTCTTGATCATGTATCTCTCGAAAACACTGAATACGGGTGTCACGGCATAAGCCGTCTTCATCTCGCAATAGATCATCTTATCTATGAGTTCTTTTTTAAAAGAATCATCTACGGGATAAGCGGGATTACCGAGTATTCCTTTGCGGTATCTCTTCTTTGCCAGATCAGACAAGGAACATATCTTTTCCGGCTTTAATCTGTCTATCATCTCGTTATCGAGAAAACTTTCTTCAGTCAATCTGACAAAACCATAATCCCTGATGGAACCTGAAGGTTTGGAAGATGTTATGAGTCCGTCATCATAGAGGTCATGCCAAAGATCTGTAAAGCTTTCGTCTTTTGCTTTTTTCGGATCAAGATATCCGGCTTCAAGAAATGCTGCAAAGATCCCTGTAGTAAGTGCACAAAGAAAACTGTTTCCAGTCAAAAACTCATCGTCGTCGTTTGTTTTCGATGTGACCATGGAAGAATCATATGCAAGAGAAAGCCTTTTAGAAGTTCCTTCCGGGACCAATCTCTTTTCTGTTACGGTCAATACACTCTCAAGACTTGCGGGGTAACTTATCTCACCTTTGTTGTTTGCCGCCGCAATTATCGTTATTCCTTCAGAACGTGCCTTTTCGCATATCTCACTGAGCCTTTTAAGCGTATCATCGGTTATCTTCCTGATCCCTGCACTGATGTTAATAACATCCGCGTTTTGTGCTATGCAATACTCGATGCCTTTTATGAGTTCTATAGCTTTACCCTGATCATTATCATCCAAGACCTTGTAACTTATGATCTCGATATCCTGATGTTCAAAGCCGATACATGAAGCAACTTTGTTCCCGTGGCTTTTCTCGCTCATCACGGGTGTGTCCAGAATTCCAACCTTAATCATCTTTTCTCCTAAAAAGGCATATTACCTTTTAAGAGTAATATGCCTTTTCCAGTTTTGTATTTAATTACTGAATAGCAGAAAACAATGCGTTCCAGAAGAAGATACAATCCTTCTTGCACTCGTAATCAGCATCAGAGTGTCCGCACTCACCGAAGTAAGCCTCAACTACATCATTCATCTCTTCCTGATTAAGTTTCTCTTCAATCATTTTAAGATCCTCCTTTCACCAAAAATGTATGTTTAAATCCCCAGGGCAAATGCTAGAAACAAAGGGGAATTAAAACCTGATTTTAGCCAAAGATCCACTCCCACCAATCAAGCCAGCCACCGCCGGATGTACAGTAAATATTCATACTTTTTAGTCCCTTTCGTCTTTTCGTTTATGTGTTGTGTGTGTATGAGTTAGACGTTATTTTTTTTGTCTCAAAAAAACAGACCACGTACTAAACGTAAGTAGTCTATTTCATCCCGGGTCATAATGTAAGGGTGTTCCCTTTGAATGGTCGTTTATCACTTTGAATGGTTATAATCGAAGGCTGATCTCTGCTTGATAAATGCCGTTGACCACTTTTGCATCGTATGTTCCCTTATATTTTTTTACGACGCTCTTTATGTTTTCTATTCCGAATCCATGATTCGAAGTGTCATTTTTCGTAGTTAAGACTTTGCCGGTTTTATCAAGTTTCAGATCACCGTCAAAGGTATTTTCTGTCTTCATTACAAGGAACTTCTTTCCCTGCTCGACACTGAATTTGATCTTGCCGCTTTCTGTCTTCTCGATCGCTTCAGATGCATTCTTAATAAGGTTAGCGGATAAGACGCAAAGATCTCTCTGGTCAATAGAAAGATCGTCACCCATATAACCGCTTATATCTATCTCACACTTCTCGTTGATAGGCTTAAGATAATAATTCAGAACTGTGTTTACGATATCGTTACCGACATCATAGTTATTCTTTGAAATGTTTTGAACTATACCGAGAGTATCCTCAAGATATGACTTCAGGACACTGCATTTTTTCTCCTTACAGAAGTACTGCATCTCCAGAAGATCATTCACGATCTCGTGCCTGAATCTCTTGGTCTCGTTTTCTCTTTCCAGAAGCTGATTAAAGTATTCCCTTTGCTGTTCGTTAAGTTTTTCCTGATGCTCTTTTTCCATGCGATAACTATGCATGCAGTTGTAATAGTAGATAAGTACGATAAGAAGAACGAAGATGAGTGCTTCTCCGACAAAAGCAAGATATTTTCCGGTGATCATCATCTTATTTTCCGGAACCTCTTTTAAGATGACATAAGTAAAGAATGATATCATCGCCGTCAGGATAGCCATGATAAGATCCATAACCACCCACATTCGTTTCGGAAGTCTGAATGATTTCGGTCCTCTTTTTTTATCGAGCAGAATATAAAGTACCCAGATAACACCGGTAACCGTTCCGAGTATGATGTATTCCTTGATGAACCTGTCGATCACAACGTTTTCGAGAAGGATAAAAAAGAGCTCTTCAAACATGGAAAGGAACAGCCATTGTCCGATTCCGGTCAGGATCAGTTCCGGAAGTTTCATATCGAATATGAAATAGATCATCGCGAAGATCAGAAATACGAATACCGGCAGCGGTCCGATGTTGATAGACATCCACTGAAGGTCGAAGATAAGTCCCGCGATCCATATGAGAAGACATGCCGATAATCCGACATTTCTTTTGATGCTGTTCTCGCGAAGATCGACTTTGAAGACGACAAAGAAGAAGGAAATATATTCCCACAGCATGTTTATGTTCGCCAGCGCCTGTATCATCCTGCTCATATCGATCACCTGTGCTTCGTGTCGTAAGTAACGAATGCCCTGAGAAAAGTCGCCCGTAAACGTCTGGATACAAGGATCTTGTCGTTACTTACAAGAGTGATGACGTTTTTATCGACATCCTCTACCTTGCTCATATTGACGATATAAGATTTGTGACACTGGAAGAACAAACGCTCATCAAGTTCTTCCATCCAGGACGAGAGCGGCTTTTCCGAGCGGAAATCCGCCTTGCCCGTGAAGATCAAGGTCGCCGATTTATTTGCTTCGATATAGAGAATATTTTCCTGTGGGATCTGATAAGAGACACCGTCGCGATAGACCGTAACTTCTTTTGACGAGATCATGTGCTCTCTGACGTCATCCAGTGCTGCGAATAATTCCTTCTTATCAACCGGCTTCGGAACAAATCGAAAAGCACCTATCCTGAATGCCTCCCTGTAGCGGTCTTCTCTGGCCGTAAGCATGATCACTTTGTAATCGACTTTGTTCTTCTGAAGTTCATATCCTGCTTCAATGCCGTCGATCTCAGGCATCTCGATATCAAGAAGCAAAACATCCAGACGATCCTCTGACTTCAGAAGATCGGCCGCTGAAAAAAACTGTATAAATCTGACCGTTATTCCATTAGATGCCGAATATTCATTCAGCATCTGTTTTATCGCATCATGAATATGCATTTCATCGTCGCAAATTCCGACAACAAAATCCTTGGTGCCTTTACGCACTGCCATTTAGTACCCCCTGGGTCTTTATCTCACTCAAACACGCACATATTATATAATATTTTATATATCATACCAAAGCAAATAATGAGTTATTTTTTTCTGCAAAGCCCTGAAAACACTGATATTTCGGACAAAGTTTTTTGACTTTTTAACAACGAACAAAATATTGATATTTTGTCAATAAAATTATCGCATTTCCGAATAATCTTACATTTTAGTAGACAAGAAAAAAGAGAACAGGCCTTGTATGTCCGTTCCCTTTTCTTGCGTTTTACATCACATCAGATTATCAATTATAATCCGTATTTATCAACATCGTCCCACGTTATCGTAGCGGCATCAAAAACCTTATCTTCGACGAGAACAACTTTCTCCTCTATATCGCCTTGGATAATTTCATCGATGTACGAAGCCATAAAAGGACTGCACTGGATTTCGCAGTTCCAGTTGCCCATCAAGACTTCTTCCATTGCATATTTGGCGCAGTCAAAACTTACTATCATTACTTCGCCGTCAACGCCGTGAGTAATGTTCGCTTCATCAAGAGCAGCTGCAGCACCTTTTGCCATATTGTCATTGTCAGCATAGATGATGTTGAATTCTACGCCGTCATCGATCGCCTGTGCGACGATCTTCTTAGCAGATTCAGCGTCCCACTCGGCTGTTTCCTCAAGTGTGATATTCCAATCAGAATCCGATTCCGCCATAAGCTCAAGAGGGCTTCCGCGACTTATCTGCGCAGTGGAACCAAGGATACCCTGAAGATGCAGGATATTGTATTCAGGAAGTTCCTGAGAATCGAGCCATTCGACCGCGAGCTGACCTTCTTTTTCCATATCCGTAACTACAAGAGCTTCATACTGATCTTCACTTACATCAGCAAACCTGTCGAAAAAGATAACTTTCACGCCTGCATCCTGAGCACCCTGAAGTACTTCGTCCCAGTCAGAAATATCTGCCGGACTTATAAGAAGATAATTAACACCGTCCTCGATAAACATCCATGCGGCAGCTATCATTTCATCATTATGAAGTGAATAGAAGTAAGAAGCATCATATCCGTTCTCCTGAGTGAATGTTTCCTTCATATCTTTGTCGTTTGCCAATCGGTAACCTGACTCGTTCGGGTCACTGTTGATGATGCCTACTTTAATTGGTTCATATTCCGGTTTCGGAGGCTCAGAATATTCAGATTCCTTTGTTTCAAACGTTTCTTCGGAAGATTCAGTTGTAGTCGTTATAATACTTTCATCTTCTTCATCTGTTTCTTCGATATGCTCCTTGTGTCGCACATTTATTTCTTTCTGAGAAGAAGACTTTGACGAGCATGAAACTAAGAAAAACACAGCTGATAGTACAACAGCTGTTGATACTAATAACCTATTCTTCATGATGATCTCTCCCTATAGTTTACAAACGGATCATACTCACTTCAACGTCAATACTGTTCAGATCCCGTCTTCTTTCTCGGCTTATTTTACTGCTTTCTGATCTTGATGCAGGATATGATCAGAAGCACAACAGCCGCGACGAGCGGCACTATGTAAAACGGCCAAAAGATAAGTACACCGACAGTAAACCTATCCCACCAATTGGTAATTTCTCCTGCGATACTCGGGTAAGGATATGTTCCCGAATAAGACAAGGCTTTGTACAACTCAAAAAGAACGAATCCCGCAAAAAGTGCCAAAAAGATGCTCGATATGCCTCTGACAAATTTCCATCCCATAGTTTATCCCCTAATTCATTTCTTCGCCGATTATTATAACATTACGGTTCCATAGTCTCAACTCATTGATATTCCGCTTTCTTTTCCTCATAATTATATCTATCGAAAACACTCAGGGATGATAGTCATGACCCAGGCAGAGAAAAAGCACAGACTCACACCAAGGATCTTCTTTACGGAGGAGTTCCCTATCGTCATATCTGATTTCATCATCTGCGGTTTTGTCGGCTGGTCATACGAGACGATAATCACATCCGTCTACCTTAAGGAGTTCGTCAACAGGGGCGTCCTCCCTATCCCGATCCTTCCGATCTATGGTCTTTTCTCCCTGATCCTTCCATTCATCTTTAAGCGTAAACATAATCCGTTTTTTATCATCCTTCTAAGCGGACTCGCGGCAACAGTTTTCGAACTTTTGGGCGCCTATATCACTGAAGCGGTCCTTCACGAGCGTCTCTGGACATATGAGCATTGGCCTTTAAACTTCTTCGGCGGCAGGGTCTCCGTCATCTCCAGCCTTATCTTCGGCATACTATGTGTCTGCTACGTAAAAGGCTTTCATCCCTTCTCTCAATTCCTTCAGCGAAAACTCGGCAAGGGCTTTCTAATCGGAACATACGTCCTTGCTTTTATGCTTATCGCGCTTTGCTTCATCCTCTGACATTTCAGGTTGATTTCAAGTTACTTGGTTATCATCTTGTAGTATGACAGCCGTATTATATGTTTGTTTAACACAGGAGAAGTACTATGAAAAAGACTGTCTTAAAGGCCGCTTGCATCGTTTTGACCTTGGTTTTGGCTGGTTGTCAGTCAGGCCCGCTCAAAGGACTCAAGAAGGAAGAAAACAACTTCTACGTTAATCCCGACAAGAAGTATGAAAAGCTTATCGAAGTCTGTCAGAATAAAGCCAACCTCTACGGCTATGAAGGTGCTTTAATGGTCGCAACAGATGATGACATCGTTCTTTTCGGAGGACCTAACGCAAAGAACGTTGAAGGAAAGCCTATCGATCCGTACACGACATATGATATCGGCTCCTGTTCCAAAGTATTCACCGCAGTAGGGATATTCCAATTGATCGAACAGGGCAAACTCTCACTTAACGATACTCTCGACAAGTTCTTCCCTGAATATGAAAAAGGCAAGGATATCACTATCTACAACGTACTTCACATGCAGTCCGGAATCAGCGATTACTGTAATGATCCTGCACTCTTTTGGGAAGAGATCACAATGGATAATTATCCTGATTACTTCGCCAAGATATGGCAGGACGGTTATACCGATGAAGAGTTCCTGCAAAACCTTTACAAAGCTGATCTCATATTCGAACCCGGAACAAAACAAGAATACAGCAACACCAATTACGTTATCCTGGCAATGATCATCGAACAGATCGAAGGAGTTCAATTATGCGACTACCTGCAGAAGAACATTTTCGATGTGTGCAAAATGGAACACACGACATCAATGGTCATGCAAAACGAGACAAGCGTCCCAACCAAATTTGACGAAGTAAGGGAAATAGGAATGGTCAACGAGAACGGATACGCGTACGGAGGTCGTCTTGAACGTGGTTGCGGAGGTATCCACACCTGCATGGCAGACCTAATCGCTTTCGACCGTGCCCTCTTCTCCGGAAAACTCGTGAACAGTTCTTCCCTCGCGGAGATGATGAATTATGACATGGAATACGGCTGTGGTATTTATCCGCTCGCAAGACAAGGACACGCTTACGGTCATTCCGGTTCAAACGGCTGCTATGTTTCCATCAACGCAGTTATCGAGACAGAAGAATTCGGCAGAGTCTACCTTGTCGGTTCGACCTGTTCAGGCGACATCAATCAAGGAGAAACATTGATGACCGTTTTGCAGGCAGCGATCGACCTATACAAACCAAAAAAGAAATAAAGTTCCACCAATGTGAGGCATAGAGAAAACTCCCGGAGATGATTTCATCTTCGGGAGTTTTTGATCATTGCAATTCCGACTTTGTAACATTGTTACACAGAGAAACAGAGTGTCCCGCCGGATTACGACGGGACACTTTTTTGATGATTGGAATCAACAGAATTCGACATCCTCGAAATCGATGCTGTCATACTCTTCGGCTTCGCCTGTCGAGTCGATCTCGACATAGTAGACGTCGTCAAAAGTAACGAATTCACCTGTGCAGGTGGCGGTGCTGTCGTTCATGATCTCGTCGCAGGCTGCACTGTAATCATCTTCGTCTGCGAAGTCGCTTCGGGAGATGATCTTTGTGACCGTGCAAGGAGTATATGAAGTCTCATCGATGATCTGCGCAGCATCAGCTCCTGCTTCAGCCTTCGAGATCCAGAGGATCTGATCGTCGTACTCAGAGGCGATGCCGCCTTCGATCTTTTTGGTACTCATAATTTATTCTCTCTTTCTTTTTTTGATATCAATCAAATACGGGCTTTGCGCCCAGTTCCTTTATAATCTCACCATCTTGCTCGAGCCGTATGTATTGGATGCCGACCAGATCTTCATCCGGGGCACGTGAGATGACTTCACAATAATATGTATATTCCTCGCCTTGGGAATTGGAAACAGAATCCTTAAAACAGTAAACTTCAATATCGTCATGGACATAAACCGAGTCTTCAGTATCACCGCTGTTCAATGGATGAATCAAATAGATCATATCAGCAAGTTCCTTCGCTTCGGAATAATCTATTGCTTCGCCGGAGAAACCTTTCTTGGCTAATCTCTCATATTGAAAGCAGTAGCCTTCGGAAGTATGGTATTCAAAACTTAAGAGGGATCTATTCGTGCTCGACGTCGGATGATTATCGACGGCAGAGACCATAAGGAGGACCAATATAAAATAGAAGCCCAGCAATGCACCGCCTCCGATCATAAGACCTCCGCCTATGATCCCGGCGATCCGTTTACCTTTACTCTTAGCCTTTTTGATCGATAAGACTAACAGAACCACACCCGCAATGATAACCACTGCGCTTATGATAAGCCATACGAAAATCCCTGAATGAACCATAACCTTACCTCAAAACAAGATTTTCCCTTCCGGCCGGCTCGGGCCACCCTCTGACATTATATCACTTTTTTGTCTTGTACTCCGCGAAAAAGAACAGCGGTATATCTCCGTTCTTCCCATCCCCGTCATATACATTCGGCTCTTGAGCATGAACGAGCGTCAGCCCCGCCTCAGAAGCAGTATTCAAATAATATGATAACGGTCTGTGAAAATGCTTCGTCTCGCCCCAGAAATCATTAGAGCGGACACCCGGCGAGATATAAGAAGTAATTAGCTTTCCTCCGTCCTTCCACTCACCGTTATAAAAGGCAGGATGAACGATCGAATAATAAAGTATCCCTTCAGGCTTTAAAATCCTCTTACATTCTTCGAAAACACTTCTCACTTCTTCAATATCCATCAGCACCTGATTACAGAAAACGATGTCAAAAGAGCCGCTTTCAAACGGCAACGGACACGTAATATCCGCCACGATAAAACTACTTTCGGGATATCTTTCCCTCGCTATACCGATCATTGCAGGAGCGCCGTCAACGCCTACAGCATCGCCTCCGATACATCTGAAATAATCCGTGTAGCATCCGTAGCCGCAGCCGAGATCTAAAACTTTCTCGCCGTTTAGTCTCGGGAATCTTGTCTCAACTATTCTTTTATTCGACAAAGAAAAAGCAGACTTCTCCTGTTTCTCGGAATAAGTCTTTGCTGCTTTGTTCCATTGATCGATGATCGAATTCATATCGTCCTCGTTCTCATCCACTCGACAATAAGGGTTTAACCGCCGTAACCGCAGCCGCTTCTGGAAGGGCCATCCCCGCCCTTTTCATAGCGCGCATTGAACTCCATGTTGATCTCGCGGATCTCTTTCTTGCCGTCGATGTAGTCCTGGTACATCTCGGCAAGTCCGGACATACAGCCGTCACAGGAACCATAGATGTTTCCTATGGATTCGGCCACGATCCTCTCGCGTTCTTCTCTTGTGGTGTCTTTTACAAGTATGCTCATATTACCAGTTCCATATCATCAGATTAAAATAGACAAGTTCGCCGTTCTCGATCCTTGCAGGATCAGACATTCCGTCTATGATATCATATCCGATCTGTGTGTATCCGTTGACCTTAAGGCCGCCGTTCTCATAACTTGTCAAAGAAGGACAGACATCCGCCCATTTGGAAAGATGTTCCGGCAGTTCAGATCCCTTGATGGTCGTGTCCTCCTTATATTGGCCGTTCAAATAGACCTTGAAATTAATCTCCGCATCCTCAGCGATCAGAACTTTGCAGAGCTTGTAATACGAGAATGTCGGATTACCGAACGCATCAAATATGGACATATCATCCGCAGCGCCGTTTTCATCAACGCGAACGATTACAAAATATCCGCCATAGTCGATCTCGCCAAGTGATATGACATAACAGTTTGTCCACTCTGATTCCTCATCTTCTCTAAACTCTATGGAAGTAACTTCCATCTCTTCTCCGTCAAGCTTGACCTTATCGCCCACCTTGAGATCGAGACATTCTTCCTTAGTCTTATTGATAGTCTTCTCAGGACCGATCTGACAATACATATACTTCATGTCAGCTGAGAATCCCCGCACTTGTCCGCCATATCCGCCATCAGGGAGAACATCATCAATAGTCTTAGGATCAACTATTTCATTCATATATACATCTGTGAAACCCGGAAAATCATCAAGGAAAGGATATTCCATAAAATCCTCATATTCAAAAAGGAATTCTTCAGGCTTCCATTCGTCCTGCGCGTAACCGTAGAATATCTGTTCAACCTGTTCGATATTTCCGTCCGTATCGTGATAAGCCAAGACTTCATTACCGTCGTAAACAAGAAGGACATACTCCCAAACCGGATCATAATAATCTTCCGAAGTATCATTCCTTCCGAATCCGTAAAGAAGATCTCCGTTACTCTCATTCAACTTAGTCGCGAAATAACGAAGATCATCATATGTATCGCTGAATTTACTCTCATCGCCTGCATAATTTCCATAATACGTTCCCTTGGTGGATTCCTCAGGCTCTTCGGTATCTTCAGTCTTTTCAGTCTCTTCAGTCTCTTCGACAGGCACCTTGGTCTCAGATGTCTCCGCCGGATCCGTATCTTCAGCAGTAGTTTCCGTTGTTTCACTTTCTTCGGTATCATCCGTTTTTTTCGATTCGGACTTGTCGCATCCGCCCAAAGCCATAAGCATAGAGACACTCAAAAAAGCTGCGATCAGTTTCTTGTTCTTCATAGGATCTTCCTCCGTCTTTTCTTGTCTGCATTATAACCATCATGACCAATCTCGAAAACACTGTTTTCTAAGTATTTGACGATATGTATCACTTCTTTGTTTCGAATAACATATATTTGCGCGGCAAATACAAATAATTCACCCGTTACCCGCATCAAAGAAGTCTCTTATATATCTCCAACATGCTCTCCATCTGATAACGCAAAAGCCACGCTGCATTGTTATACTTTGGTTCCGCTTTTATCACATCGAGCAAAGCAGGATAATACTTTTCCGTTTCCTTTATCATGCGGTATATCCTCTCGCGGCTTAATCCCCACGCCATTGTCGTTATGTTATTGCATCTGTCCATGCATTTGATGAGAGATGCTTTAGGATCAGAAGCGATGGCGAAGTAATATTCCTTCATGACAGCATCACGATTTTCAGGCTTCGTTTTCTCGTGCGTTAGAAGCACTACAAGTTTTCGAGTATCCTCATCCACCGGAAGTTCATCAGTAGTCTTACCACAGTCCTCCACCACATCGTGCAAAAGACACGCCGCGATAACGTCATCATCCTTGATATCCATCGACAGTGCATGACACGCCAGATTCAGCGGATGATAGATATAAGGCACGTCCGACTTCTTACGTTTCTGTCCCTCATGAGCTTCGGTCGCATAATCCACGGCCTTGAGCGTATTGGTAAGCTTGAGATTTTTCGCAGTTACCTTAACGAAAGTCCTCATATGCTCCCAGTTATATATCGTCTTTTTCTCCTTAAAGAAATCCTTCCGATCCTCGACCAGAGCCGACAGCGACACATCAAAGAACTCAGCAAGCCTGATGAGCTTATCAGTATCCGGCTTGTACTCGTCACGTTCCCAGGAAGATACTGCCTGGAATGTCACTCCGACCTTATCCGCAACCTGCTCCTGAGTTAGTTTCAATCCTTCTCGAAAACGTTTGATATTGCTTCCAAGGCTCATACCCATACCTCCTTAATCCATAAATCCGAAGTTATATATATCCGTTGCTCCGTACTGTTCCAGATCCTTTTTCATTTTCCCCTGGAAATGTTCCATGAGACCTTGGTCCCATCCGTCATCGCTTAAGTCCAGATCCTTCGGCAAGACGGTAAATTCAACTCCGCTTAGTTTAAACTTTGTCTTGACCAGTTTGGCAGGCCATCCCGGATCCTTATCCCACTCTTCTTTTTCCCTGACCAGATCCTTCTTCCACTTGTTGATAAGAAAGTTAACGATCTGTTCGTTTTCTTTGTTCTGACGGTCTTTTCTGTTTGTCATTCTTATCACCTCCATCCACCTATAGGATAGAGGAGCTTACACAAATATTTTAGCGAGCAGGAATAGAAGTATCAATATCAAATTCAAGTTGTACTTGAATCGTCAATCTGTCCGAATAATGAACGCAGGATGCGTATATACTCAAGAAAAACAGGAAAGGAGGAACCGATAATGACACTTTCAGAAGCCAAAGGATTCATAATGGATTATTACTACGATGACAATCCGACAGATGAGACTTTCTTCCTGTTTGAAGAAGCTATGCTTTATCTGATCGAGAACTATCATGACCCTAAGGATATGCATAATCTCGCTTTTGCTTATCTTTCTCAGCGAAGATTCGATCTCGAGGGCAAATATCTGGAAATGGCTGCCGAATATAACTATGGTCCCTCCTTAGAAGAACTGGGGTACATCTGGTATTACGGACAGACAGGAACCGTTGACTTTGAGAAGGCTTTTAAATATTTCTCGAGAGCCATGGAATGTGATGATGAAGTCTTAAGAGCTTACAGCGAATATAAGATCGCAGATATGTACCACAACGGATTCTATGTAAAGAAGGATGAAGCAAAATACAGGAGCATGATCGAGAGTCTTTATGACAGGATCTCACATCCGGAGAAGTTAGGTCAGGTTTACGATATCGATTCCTTCCCAATGCCGGATATCGCTTATCGTCTGGCCGGTATCAGAGCTGAAGAAGGCAAGGATGATGAAGCTCTGAAGTTGCTTTCCAAGGCTAAAAGACAGCTACAAGAAGATATCCGTAACAACCCGTCATGGTGGGGCAATATTGAAGTAATGGAGAGGATCGTTCTCCTTTCTGACAAGATATCATCCAATGACAAAAAGCAACTTGATATCTATGATCTTTTTTGGATCTCAAAGAAGGAATGCAAAGTTGCTTTTCTCTACAAGAACAGGCGATTCATCATCGATGTGACCGAAGGCAATATAAGGTTTGAGAATAAGTGGTATAGGAGCGCCGCAGACTTCTTCGAGAAGGCTGAGATCGACGCCAGGAAGATCGTATATCTGTACGATGAACTGTTTGACATGGAGGTGTGCTATGAATGAATTGATCTTAAAGGAAGACGGTAAATACAAAGTATATGAGGAACTCCTTCTTAAGCGCGATCAGCTTAACAAGGATGCGGGAACGATATACGCGATCTATCTTAAGGAATTCGGTGAAATCCTGCTCGAGAACTTTGAACTTAAGATCGAGTGCATCAAGAAGAAAAAGATGATCACCTACTGTCAGGCAGCACTTAACAGAGGAGAGTCTATCGATGTACAGAAGATGAATAACAAGATCGATACGAGCATGGCTTTATATAACCTACAGTTGAAGGAAATGGCAGCCAAGAAAGAGATCGCCGACAAAGCCAAGACTGTTCCCGCTTATCAGGCAGAACGAGCCAAGAGGATCTATAAAAGACTTGCCAAGATGCTGCACCCGGATATCAATCCTAATGTAGCCGGAAACGAAGAACTTGGCGATCTTTGGGACCGTATTTATGTAGCATATAACTGCAACGATGACGAGGAACTTGATAACCTGGAGATCCTCGTAAGGAAAGTTCTTAAAGATGACGGTGAAGCGATAGGAAATGTAGAGATCGATAATCTTGAAGAACGCATTTCAAAACTCGAATATGAGATCAACAATATCCTCACCACTGAGCCGTATATCTATTCCGATCTGCTGTCCTCTGAAGACAAGGTGATCGCCAGGAAAGAAGAACTCAATAACGAGATAGCCGAATTCAAGAAGTACAGCGCTGAATTATCTGAAGTCCTTCAGATAATACTGTCCGGAGGAGGTGCTACACTGACATGGATACAGGATTGATCGAAAGCAAGAAAGATATCATAGCATTAGCAGATCAAAAAGGCATTGGCGAAGTCATTAAACCCCTAAGCCGTGAGATATATCTGTTCGATACCTACATCGCAGGAACTTCGCACCTTAAGGACAAGTCAGTTCTCGATAAGATCAGCTGCGGAGATAAGTTATTCCTTCAGCGTGAAGACAACAAGTTTGATGATAATGCCATCCTGGTATTGAACGAAGCCAAGGACAAACTCGGTTATGTTCCCGAGCGAGACAATATTGTCTTTGCACGTTTGATGGATGCAGGTAAACTTCTGTGCGGAAAGATAAAGAGTATTGAACCTAAAGGCACGTTTAGGCTCATAAATATCGAGATCTATCTGATAGATTTTTGACACAAAATGAGGGACTCGGATCCTCGAGTCCCTTGATCAAATTATTTAATTGGTAAACTTCTCTTCGTAACTCTTCTGATAGTAAGAGATATCGAGATACTTCCCGAACTTTTTACCTATCCGTTTGAACCTGCCGCACTCGGTAAATCCCTGCGATTCAAGAAGTGCTCTGCTTCCTTCGTTATCGGCACTTAAGCCTGCCATTATGACAGCGATATCACTGTCTTTTATCATCGCCTCCAGATAAGCAAATGCGATCTTACCGATTCCCTTTCTGCAGTATTCCTTTTTCAGATAGATCGTGAATTCATAAGTCTGCCTATATGCCTGCTTCTTATAGTTCCACGGCTTAAGGACTATGAATCCTGCGAGGTCATCACAACATTTTATCGCGAAGGATCTTGTAAGCGGATTATCGATCTGGTAATAGGCCAGAAAATCATCTGCACTTATCGCATCCGTGTTGTATGAAGCTGTTGTATTCAAAACGTAGTAGTTATAGATCTCTACGATGTCTTCCGCATTCGACTTATCAATATCTACAAAGGTTACACATCCCATTCTTCTTTGCTCCTTATTATTTCTTCAATGATCTCCGCGGCGCTGCCGACTTTAAGAGGACAGAACTTTTTGAAAAGTCCACTCTCCTTAGCGGCATTTAGTCCGTCAGGAGTCGACACATCATAACCCAGAAGATCGTTACATATATATGAACCGTTTGCTTCCTTGAAACGATCCAGCATCATCTTTGTCAACATGTTCGTGCGCTGTCTTCCGTTCATGTCGCCCTTGGTGGTATGTCCGTACATAAGCGATAATGCGATCAGCGCACCCGTACATGCACCGCACACTTCACCCTTGCACATTCCCGTACCAAAACACGAGCCCAGTTTCAATGCCTGTTCTTCAGTGATCCCGCACTCATCTTTGAACGCCGCCAGAACCGCCTGTGAGCATAGCATTCCTTCATTAAAGCAACCAATTGCCAATTCTTTCTTACTCATCATCTTCTGCCTTTCTGCATGCCTCGTTAAATATTTTCAAGGCCTCAATGACCATTTCTCTTTTGTCTTCATCGATCTTCTCGAAAACACTCTTGAACTTAACATTCATATCTTTCTCGATCTTGCTATATCTCTTCTTACCTTCAGAAGTGAGCTTAAGGACAACGCTTCTTCTGTCTTCTTTGGAAGGTTCTCTTGTTACAAAACCTTTTTGAACAAGTTCTTCAACTCCCCTGCTTATGCCGCTTTTGTCCAGCCTTAAGATCTCGGAAAGTTCCTTTACGCAGATACCCGGTTTTCTTCCGATCTCCACGACCAGAAAACATTGAAGCGTATTAACAGAACACTGACAGCAGTCAGCTTTATTGATATTTTCGAGATTACGCTCGAGCTGTCTTGTGTATTCTCTGAAAAGGCTAACATTATCCATACGCCACCTCCTATGATGTCGTATGATAATCCGATTAGTTGCGTTTGTCAACTATTTATTTTCGCAACTATATTGCTCCTTATGTCTATGCATAAAAAGAGCGCCAGTACGGCGCTCATAGAATCTGACTTATCCTGTTTTCATTGCTTGAAGCGCATGAAGAAATATATTCCGATCATAATGACCGCAAAGAAAACGGCAAGGTAGATAAATGTTGAAATAAAGTGCGACTTTGTCTTTGAATTAAAATAGTAAGCCGTACAGTTCTGATCAGGATCGGATGGGTCGTAGCATATCTCCGCTTCGTATTTGTCGCGGCCTGCACCTGAGCCCTCGCCTTCTCCTTTGTAGAGAACACCGCCTACCGTAAACTCGTAGGATACCATGCACTTTGTCGTGTATTCCGGACGGCCTTCATCGTCATGTCCGCGCTGAACGGATATCATATTTCTGTTCGTGATCTTACCCAAGGCTCTGCCCGTATAATTCTTGTATCTGGCACGAGCTTGAAGTCTTCCTGGGATCATAAGAAGTTGGGATAGTATAAACATGGCAAATACGCCAAGTACAACGAGACCAATACCCGTGAAGAGCTTACGTTCGTCATCACTGAGGTTATTGAGAAAATCCAACTTATCGAGCATATCCGTGTCCTCCTTACAACAGCTGTCATTTCCCTTCCTGCCCTTATATTATCACATCTGCGAGCAAAGATAAGATGAAGCTTTGCCGTAAACTTCTTAAAAAGAACACCCGTCCTCTGTCAAGTCTCAGGGACATCGTGGAACTCGTGCTTATAAGCAATACGATGTCGATCATCCGCGCTCAGCAGATCTCGAAGATGATATCATTTATAAGTTTTGCCGCGCCGAGTGTTTTGTCTGCTTTCCTTAAGACTGACGACGATAAGAACTGATATTAATCTGGTACTTTTTCATCCCCCGAAATGACGTTCGATCAGCAAGACGTTTTACACACAGTTTTGCCTTGCTTACAAGGTAAAAAACATGCTATTTATTGTTCATTCGTAGGCAACGGAAAGCATTTCTTAAGGATCAGATATCTTCTCGGAAGGATCGTCGCGCTGCCGTTAACGGTTTCGCCTGTGATCATATCCGTTCCGTCAAGGTCTTTGACCTCGGCAGGTTCTTCACCGATATTAAAGTAGAACTCATATGTATGGTCATCGCCGTATCTTACGTGATACTCGATACCTGACGGAAGATCACGGGGCTTAATGCCCGCATCGTTAAGGATTCTGCCGACCAGATCTCCCATATCCTCATTGATGAGCCTTGCTGCCTGATAATATGCCTTTCCCTTGCCGTAACATTTACAGGTGATCGCCGCCGTATCCTTATAAAAATCATCAGTGTATGTACCGATGATCTCGGCATCGATCGGCTTTATGAGTTCGGCATAGTCTTTTACGACCAAAGTCTTGCCGTCCATACTGATGCCGTTCCTGTCAGAAGGATAGAGCGTATCTATCTCTTCGTTGACAATACCGAAAAGGTCTTTCAATCCGTCACCCGGGAACCCGCCTTCGTAGCACAGCGAATTCTCGTTTACGTAGCCGGTCATGTAGGTTGCCAGAAGTACGCCGCCGTTTTCGACAAACCTCTTCAACTTCTCTATAGTCTCAGGTCTTATGAGGAAGAGCATCGGCGCGATGATAAGCTTATAATCTTCAAAGTCATCGTTAACGGAGATCACATCCGCCTCAACTCCGAAAGGTATCAGGCTCTTAAAGTGATCCATACAGGTAACGTCGTACTTCTTCGTTGCTCTGCTAAATCCACCTGACACATCTATCGACCACCAGCAGTCCCACTCAAAGATAACTGCCGCTTCATTCTTCTTTAATGAGCCTTCGATCTCGGCGATCCTACCTAGGACCTCGCCCGTGTATGCCACATCCTTAAAGACTCTGGTATCTGTCGAACCGCTGTGATCCATTACTGCACCATGGAACTGCTCGGCTCCTCCCCTTGATCTCCTCCACTGGAAATACTGAATGGAATCCGATCCGCATGCGACAGTCTGGCATGAGAACTGATCGTGAACATGAGGACGCTTCAATTTGTTATAGTCCATCCAGTTTACGTGTGCAGGTGCGCTTTCCATCAGGAAGAACGGCTTGTCTTTCTTAAGACACCTGAGGAGCGTATGATCAAAAGCCGATTCCATCATCGTGTCTTCATATCTTTCATAATCGTTGTGGAACTTCGGATAACTGTCCCATGAGATAAAGTCGATCCTCTTGGCCAGCTCCCTATAGTCAATATCGTAAAATCTCTGCATGAGATTGGTCGTGATCGGAACATTCTTGTTCAGTGAAGCTTCCCTTATAGTATCGATCTCGACAGAGATATAATCAGCATAGTTATAGGTAGTGAATCTGTGCCACTCGAGCTTAAGTGCCATAAGAGCGTTTTGACCGTTATGGTAAGGCGGCTCGATATCAGAAAAATCATTATACTTGGCGCTCCAGAAGGAACTCCACCACTCATGGTTAAGTAAGTTGATATCATTATTGAAACGCTTCCTTAAATAATCCCTGAATTTCTCTTTACAAAGGTCGCAGAAACACTCGCCTCCGAACTCATTGGAGATATGCCACGCTATAAGACCCGGGTGGTCACCTGCGATCTTCGCGAGCTTACCGTCTATGATCCTTACCTTGTCTCTGAAAACTTCCGAAGACAGACAATGATTATGCCTAAAGCCGTGGCGGTTCCTGTGTCCCATAGTGTCAACACGCATGACTTCCGGGTATTTGTGATCCATCCATACAGGTCTTGCACCTGAAGGCGTAGCCAGGATCGTACTTATACCGTTCTCGTATAATCTATCCATGACTTCGATCAGCCAATCAAAATGGAATTCACCTTCCGCCGGCTCATAGGCTGACCAGGAAAACACACCGAGAGTTGCCTCGTTGATACCTGCCTTTTTCATATATTCGATATCTTTGCTGAGTATATCAGGACGGTCCAGCCACTGATCGGGATTATAGTCACAGCCGTGGATCAATCTGTTGACGGGATGCCCCAAAGCATAGTTCTTCATATCGGTATTCCCCCTGGTCAAGTCATTGATATGATTATAACATTCATATGCCTCGAAAAAGATTTCCGGCACACAAAACGGATCGACCTTATCCGTCAATTCCATTCCTCAAAAAAACGTGATATAATTTTCCCGATATTGAAGAAATGGGGAAACGATCATGAAAAAAACTTGCAGATGGGCAAGTCTGCTACTTGCCGCCGTTCTTGTTTTCGGTTCGGCTGCTGTAGGAGGATGTCATCACAAAGAAACAGAAGCGACGTCTGAGACAGCTGAAACTTCCGGAACAACTACAAAAACTGAGGTTATCGAAGAAGATACCGAAGAAACATCCGAGACAACCGAATGGGTTGATCCCGACAGTATCAAACTTCCGAAAGACTATAAGAATGAAGCATTGGAGCTCGCTCAAAAGGTCGGACTTACCGAGGATGATTTAAGGGGCGAGTATGAGTATTTCATTCAGTTTGCGCAGACGGTTGACGGCAACCCTTCTCTTTACGATTATGAGGGATACGTATATCAGCTGTTCCCGATGATCGCAGATCAGATCGATGAAGAGAATAAGGAATACTTTTTATCTCAGCTTGAAAACCTGGTTATCGAAGACGGAGACGCGGGACCTGAAGCGAGTGCTTATTATGCTATCACCAATAACTATGTACTTATCGGCGGCTGGGTATTCAATACACCTGATGGGGTTGCTTCGCTTACGGTCTACCATGAGCTCGTTCACTTTGTTGACGGAGCGATCGGAGGAGAACCTGCCAATGTAGCGATCCTAAGTGACGGAAGCATCGTATGTTCGGATGAACTGACTGAAGAACAGAAAGCAGATGTAACCCAATATGTCGAAGCCAACTTTTTGGTAGAAGGCGGAGCCGAGCATTATGTGGCAAAGTATTTTGCAAACGCCAATGCTCCGTCGTCGTACGACTGTATTACAGATTTTTCGATAGCACTGGAATATATTATCGGATCAGAAAGGTATGACAGTCTGTTCTTCGATTCAAATACGACTTATCAGTTCTTTAAACTGCTCGAGGAATACGGTTTCACGGATGAAGAGAGCATCAAGGTCATGAACGGGCTTCAGAAGCTGCAATACGGCAATAAGGTTAATTACGACAGCAACGATATGATAAATCCTCAGGAGACACTCACCAGGATGTATGAGGAGAAGTTCGGAACAGACTTCAAGGATGATCTTTTGTTCTGTGAATTGATCGTATATGTAGGAAATTCCGAGTACTTCACGAATATCGCTCCTTACCCGCCGAAGTTCAAGGATATGCGTGATGAATGGAGACAGATCGTAGCCGAGGAATACGGTGTGGAGATGGATGACATCGGTTTGATGAACTATCCGACACCTGTTTTCATGGATGGTGAGGTCGTGTTCGGTTCGATATACGATGTTTTCTTCAAGAATGATTTCGGAAGGGGCGAAGAAGGTCTTTTCCAGTTTACTTATGATTTTGAGAAGGATGAGATCATAGAGTACTCAACTAAGGTCTGCGACTGGGTACCGGGCGACGTCAACGAGAAACTGAAAAACGAGGGATCAGACGGAGCCAAGGAATTGATCGAGAGTCTGAAGGTCGATAACTCGGCGGCTCATGACCAGAAGGTCACGGGAAGCATAAGCGAACTTAATGATCAGTATAAGAAAGCAGCAGAGATCGGAAGCAAATACGGGATCTATTTCTGGTTCGCAGATCTTACGCCGGAAGGTCTTCTTAATGAGAATAAGACTGCAACCGATCCGGATAAGATCGATTCTGCGCTTGATGAGATCAAGGAGGTCCTTGACCTTTATCCGGAGGATTATTTTGACCAGTTGCTTTTCGAGTATTATAAGGGATTTGCGATATGCCTGTACGATGGTGATTACGAACCACGCATGAGAAGTTCTTACTGTGTCAACGGCGATTATTATATGATCATCAACATCAATATCAGCAACCCGTCGATCAGTGGTTTCTATGGTGCGGACACCGTAAGAAATATGGGCTTTACAAGTGTGAGCATCATGAAGACGCAGCTGATCTGCGAGATCTGGATGTGCACGGAAAAGTTCTTCGCGAACTACAACTCTCACTTTGAAGAGCCGACCAAGGGTGATGATTCCTGGAAGAAGGTCAATCAGCATGATTTCACCTACACGGATACAACAGTTGATGAGATCAACGAGCTCATCATGGATGATCACTATGACAGAAGTTACTTCCTCTGTAAAGAATGCTTCACCTTCAAGACCACCGACAGATGTCTTCTTTACGAGTACGTGATGTTAAATGTATTGACTGATTCACTGACGGATCTGACGCCTAATTGCGAGGCAAAAGTTGACGAGCTCTGCGACGAGATCAGACACTACTTTGATACATCCGAATGGTCGGGTATACCGAGCTGGGAGAGCGTATAGTTTTCGAAGCATACAAAAAGACGGTGTCTCTAGATCAGAGGCACCGCCTTTGCTATCTGTCATTTTATTTGGGGAGCCCCACAACAGGCTTGCTGCCCGCGTATTCATAATCTTCCGCCAGGTAAGTTATTATACCTTTGGTCTTGTCGTCAGGTATTATCATATATATTGATATTCCGTCGCTATACTCCTTCTCGACACCTGCGCCCAGCTTGCTCTTTCTTCCGTTCGTGAACTCCACATACCATGTCCCGTCTTCCTCATATACGGACTTAACGGTAAGGTATTCGATCGTATAGTCACTTGTTCCGATCTTTTTTTCTATATCCTTATCATTGAACTGTGCCTTGGCAATCTGAACATCACCGCCCATGGTATTGACCCTGAAGCCGTTACTGTCGGTGACCTTAGGTATCATGATGAAAAGGAAGATCCCTACCGCGATCGCGATGGCTGACATAACAAATGCAAATATCTTCGCTTTTGTATTCTTATGATAGAACACAGCATACGGATCTTCCGGAAGCGTACCGAGGATAACCGTCTCTCCAACCTCCGGAGTCAATCTTCCGGTCCTCATGTTATTTTCCTGGAAAGCCCTGTAAGTAGTCCCGTTTTTTGTATATTCGAAAACAGGCGTTCCGACAACAAACAGTCTGCCCGGCCTTGCATCATTTTCACTGCCTTCGAGCATCTTGATATAGCCTATACATCTTCCCTGAACCGGATCTTTTTGGGCTCTCGAAAACCTTGCCATGTCAATGATCGTATAAACGATGAAAAAAAGTCCTGCCGCCGCAAACCACGAAGCTCCTCCTGCCACCATGCATTTTGCATAACCGTACTTCGGAGCCAGTATCGTCGGGATTATAACAGCAAGACCGACCAGGATAGCCATGGCTGAGCCGAGCCCTCTCGGGATCTTCGACGTACTCGGCTTCTCATCATCGATCTGATTTCCGGGCAAAGCCAGAAGGATCCCGGCAACAACGAAAATTCCTCCGAAGGTATAAAGGATAGGTCCCACCATCTTGTTAAGCGAGAAGATTATCAACAATATCACAACGACAAAAAAAACAACAACAGGAGCAAACTTCTTGATGTTAGCTGCCGGTGTCTCCTCCGGTCCGAAGGTTCTTTTAATGTATCCTCTAATGATATTCTTACTGTGCTCGTAAATGATCGAGCGCTCTTCGTCGTCGGTCCTTGAATTCTCGCTGAAATAGTAATACTTAAGTTCTTCGTCAAATCTCATAAATTAACAGTCTCCTATCGGTATCAGTACATTTTCTTTCCGTAATAACCGAGTTCGTCGTTAGTTACAAGAACTCTGTCGCCTACACGAAGTTCGTCAAATGTATCAGGTTCTGCATGAACGATGCAAAGTGTGCTGTCCATATCGTCAGGTACGATAACGAGCCAGAAGTATGAACGTCTGGTCCTGGAACTGACTGTGCCTGCACTCATTTTTTCTTTCTTCACGAGCGTTCCGGTCGTAACAAGGTTTGAGGACTTGCCTGACTTACCCTTTATTATTCCGAATATGATAGGAGCGATTCCGAATAAGATCAAACCGATTCCGCCAAGACTTTGTGTCGTGATCAATGCACCGAGAACGATCATCACTATTCCGACAATGATGAGTGTCCTGGCGTCCTTTTTTACCCTGTCGTTGAGCGTTGTTGCTGCCAAGCGTTCGGGATCATTAGCCGGTTGTCTGAAATTAAGCTGTTCCGGCTGGATCACATTAAAACTTCTGTACTCTTCACTTAATCCTTCGTACGCGTCAAAAACCATGTTTTCGCCTCTACTTCTATGTTATTTGTAAATATCCCCTAGTGACCATTATACATCATACTTTTCCGCTGTTTATAAGTTTTAGGAAAATATCCGCGATCTTCGGATCGAACTGGGTTCCCTTGTTTTTCTCGATCTCGCTGATGATATCTTCTTGGGATAGTTTTTTTCGATAGACACGATTGGAATTCATGGCATCATAGGCATCCGCGACGCAGATCATCCTGGCGATAAATTGAATTCACGAAGATCAGGAACGGTCGCTACATATTCGCCGCCTATCATCTGCTGATAGATCTCGAGAGAACCGTTCCATGCAGACATCAGATTACCCTACCCTTTTGATATGTTAATTATATCACCTGAGTAAAGAAACTTTGATACTTATGTTTCTCTCATCGAAAACGCCTCCCGCTATAACTAACGGGAGGCGCATCGCTCATAATATGCTCTTTACGTATCTGATCTCCTTCGTACCCCAGCGCTTGAATATCTTATCCTTGCCGTCGGGACTATAGCCGTTCTTCTCATAGAAGTTCCTGCCCATCCCGTTTTGTTCCAGGACCCAGATTACATATTCCCTGAAGCCGCGTTCCTTGCCTTTCTCTTCGAAAAAGTTCAGCATCTCATACCCGATACCCATTCTCACATACTTAGGATCGACATAGATAAAATGAAGTTCAAAGGAATTATCCTTATCATCATCTTCGCACTTTCCGATGCCCATCATTCCCTTGACGATGCCTGTGTCCTGATCTTCATATACATAAAGTTCAAAGCGTTTCTCGGATATCCAGTACTGATAGACAGACACGCGGCCTTCGACCGTCAGTTCTTCAAAGAGGAACTTATCCGGAACGATGTTTTTATACGCATATTGGCTGCTGGTAACTTCTATCTCTGCGATCCTTGTGGAATCATTAACATTTGCTTCACGAATCATATTTGTTTACCTCGATATAAAATTATTGAATTGTCCCATGAAAATATCAGGTCAACATCGAGGGTGATGATCTTCGATCAAGCTAAACATTATCCTTATCTGTTCCGAATCAAAATCGTATTTCATAATAAGGAGATTATAACAGATATTTCATGATACTCCATATTCCAAGGGATCATCAGCCCTGCGGATCAGTCGAGCTGAAATCGACAGTCAGGACTTCCTCATCCAGATACTTCTCTATCGTCATGCGCTTATCCGGATCATAAGAGCCGACATCAAATTCGGCATACAGATACTCGATCTGGTTCAGGAAATGAATACCGTCATCAGATACGCTGTCCTTTTCTGGCAGTACGATATGAGTAGAGTATATCGTGTCATGCGGATCGATAACATAATGGACAGTCTTATCAAGTCCGAGCGTCTCTCCGGTATCTGTCATAAAACCGTCACTGTCTATTGTTATCGTGTCGTCAGACTTGTTCTCCAATTTCCAGATAACGACCGGATTAGTATAGTAATACGAAGCAACCGAACGTGTTACGTAGAGGGTCGTCGCAGAGATCGCGAACTCGTCACAGGAGTAAAGATCCTGCCACTCACCATTAAGCCACTCCTCAGGCGGGTTATTCTTATAAGACTCCAATTCCTCACTGGTGACTACGCCCTCCTCGCCTTCTGTCTCGTCGAGGATCGTCTCCTCCTCTTCTTCGTCATCCTCATCGCGGCTTATTCTCTCTCTTCTCGGCTTCCTGTCATCCTTAAGTTTCATGACACCGAGTGTGACTCCTGCGATCGAGCCGACTGAAACAACTGCTATAACACCACCAATAATTGCTTTTTTCATTATTATCCCTGTACCTTTCTTTGCTGCAGATGCAGCGAGTTTAGTTGCGGCTCCGTGTGTAGAAGCCTTTGCAGATGCGGACAGGGTTGTTAAAAGTGAAGCCGGCATCGCCTTGAACGGCACAGCCTCTGCTTCTTTGATAAACAGCTTACTCAAGAATGGTAATGCAGCCATACCGAGTAACTTCGTCTTATTCTCTTCTTCATACTTCTCGACCTCCTTCTTGATCTTGTTTCTGGCAAAGTTAAGACGACGGCGGACCGTTCCTTCCGGAACATCAAGCGCCTTGGCGATCTCCTTCGTGCTCATCTCATCAAAATAGAACAGTATAAGTGTTCTTCTGATATCGTCGGACAAAGCGTTTTCGATGATATCCATGATGATCCTGCGAGATTCTTCCGACTCGACTATGGAATCAGGCAGGAAGTCTTCCGGGACTGCCTCGACGTTTTCAAAGAACTCTTCGTCCTTGGTGTCTGTTTTCGATAACTTCAGACGATTAAGACACTTGTTGGCAGCGATCTTCTTCAAAAGCGGCACGACCTTGCTCGTATCCTTCATATCTGAATAGGAATTGATAAAGGATATGAACGTATCCTGAACAACGTCCTCTGCGTCGTCCTTATCCTTAAGGAGCGACATTGCTGTCCAGTATACGGCCTTGTATGCCTGATTGTAGATCTGTTCGAGTTCCTTGTCGGTCATCTTAAAAATTGCCTCCTTCTATCCGCATCTACTTAATAAACAACTAAGCGATGCGAAATGTTCGGTGGTTCGAGAGATTTTTTGAATTTTTTTTATATTGCTCGAAAACGTTAGTATCAGCCGGTCTTATTCTGCATACCCGTGATCGAGTCGTAAAAACGGTTGGCCTTGATTATCGCGTCCTGAACGACATTTGATGTGAGCGCGAACATATGTCGTGAAGTGAACGTCGGGATCCTGGTCCTCTTCCTTTTATAAGTGAACTGGTAATACACATACCGTGTGCCGCCAAACGGTCCCTTGATGTAGCTGGACCTGATATCGGTCAAGTCTTTGACATCCGCGACCTGAAGCTTGAACGGGTTATGGACAGAGACGTACGCGACCTTCTCGTGAGTCTCATCGATGACCAGGATAGATGCACAGGAGTTATCCTCCTTGTTGTGGAAAGTGCGCGTCCTTATGATCCCTTCTTCATCCGTTTTCTTGTTCATGGTCCTCTTGGCGATAGGAAACAGGATAAGGTTAGCAAACCAAAGATAGAGAAAAAACATTATCATCACAGACATAATGATCGCCAGCACGTACAGGTTCTTTTCGGGCGGCGTCTTAAGTGCGACGATGATCGGCACGATAGAACAGAGCACGGCCATGACCGCGATCTCTATAAGGATAAAACCGATATTATATTTCTTCATACTTAGTCGCAATCTGCGAGCAGAACATACTGTCCGCAGTGAAGGCACTTGAACAGATATCCCTGCATACCTCCGTTGTTAATGAGGTTTTCTTTGACTTCATCGAGAGGCCAGCCGTTGATGCCGTCCTTATGTGTCTCTTCGATCTCCTTGTCGATGCCCATCTCGACCAGTTCGTCCCATCCGACATACGCGATAAAAGCACAGTAGTCGTCACAGTGCGCAGGCCAGTACTCCTGCTGCCATCCTCTGTATCCGGGCGTTCTGTGCGCGAGTTCATCGAGCTTTGAAGGATCAGACACTTCATCGACACTGCACTCGTCCTGAAACTCGCCGTTAAACTTCTCCGCAGCGCTTCCGTCTGCTATGCACTCAGGGCACAGACACTTAACTTTCTCGATGGAATAGAAAGGTGACTTATACCAGATCTCAGTAGTTTTGCCACAGCACTCACACGTTTGCGGGTCGCCCTTAATAAACGCACCTGTAGCGATCGGATCCGGATGATATTTGAAATTCGGAATCATAAAACCTCCTTCCTTTCCCTTCAAAGTCATTATACCATTGACCTTTTCCCTTCTCGAAAACTATAGAAGTCCCGCAACTATGCAGGACTCCCTGATATCCTAGTTGTTACTGAAATCCCCGATACTTCCGAGCGAATCTCCCAGACTATGATATTTGCCCGAGTAGATAACAGGATCCAAAACCCTCAGATCGATATCGAAAATATCCTTCGGAGACAGTCTCTCATCCATCTGAATGTTTCTGATATGACAGAAGAAAGTAGTCGAATCTCCGGTCTCAACAGTTCTTGCAACTTCGCATTCATATACCCAGGGACTGTCATCCAAAGTCGGAACATCCAAAACGGCTCCGTGACTTACGCCGTAAGTCACATCATCTTTCTTTCCGTCCTTGGCATGCTTCGTTCCGAAATAATCCATGAGAGGAAGTATTTCTCTATTGACCAGATTCGCACTGAACATTCCCGTTCTTATAACATTCTGCTTCGTTCTTTTTGTTCCGGACATACTTATGACCAAAAGATATCCGTCACCTCCCTCATGGGTAGCACTGACCCAGGTTATCGGAGCGAAATTATGCGAGCCGTCCTCATTTCTCGTCCCAATGATAAAAGACGGCTGGACACACATTGAATAGATGGGATCAACGGATCTTCTTTTCATTTCATACCTCTTTTTTGTAAATATGATAGTGTCATTATATCTCAATCCGAAGACCAATAATCGTACTCATGATAGAATATATTGAATTATCGATAACGAAGGAAAACCAGGACCACATGAAGATCTATTTCGCCCCGCTCGAAGGCATCACAAATCATATATTCCGAAGTACCTACAACGAGATCTACGGCAACATCGACAAATACTTCGCGCCGTTCATCTCGCCTTCGGAGAATTGCCCGCTGACTCCCCGCGAGCGTAAAGATCTCGTTCCCGAGAATAATATCGGGATCAACCTGGTCCCTCAGATCCTCTGCAGCAGATCCGACTATTTTATCGAGTCTGCCAAAGAGCTTCAGAAAATGGGTTACCGCGAACTTAACCTGAATCTCGGATGTCCTTCCGGCACCGTCTGCTCGAAAACAAAAGGTGCAGGATTTCTCAAGGAACCTAATATGCTTCAAAGTTTCCTGGATAATATCTACTCATATTCCGAATCCGAAAACATGAAGATCTCTCTTAAGACCAGACTCGGATTTTTTGATCCTGAAGAGTTCTATAACCTCGTGGATATATTCAATATTTTTCCTGTAAGCGAACTCATCGTGCACCCGAGGATAAGGACCGACTACTACAAGGGCGAACCACGAAAAGAATACTTCGCGTACGCTCTGGAACATTCCAAAAATCCGCTTGTATATAACGGAAATATCTACACAGTTAATGACCACAAAGTATTATCTGATTCATTCGGCGTGAACCTTGATCCGGTCATGCTGGGCAGAGGCCTGATATCTGATCCGTGCCTTGCAGGTAAACTTAAAGGCGTCACTTCTCAGACTGACTTCGCGAAGCTCAAGAAGCTTCACGACACGCTCTATCACGAATATCAGAAGATCATGTCACCTGATATCAACGTGCTCTTCAAGATGAGAGAACTTTGGACTTATTGGCGAGTCCTTTTCGAAGATAAGGACCGTGATATCAAGCGTCTTCTGAAAGCAAAGAAGTACGCCGAATACGAGGACATCGTTTATCGCGTCCTGCTGACCGAAGAGGATTAAGATCTGAGATCCGCGTTGCAAGAAGGACAGACCTGAGCTCCGGAAGACAAAGGACTTCCGCAGTACGGACAACTGTCCAAGCCGCTTAAGGCCTGAGCCGCCATATTCCCTGAAACAGCATTCACCATGCCAAGACCTGCTAGTCCCGTAGCGGCTCCTGCAGGGTTGCCGGCTGCTTTGTTCAATGCATCCGTGAATCCGAGGACAACCAGTGCTTTGAGTGCTTCAGGATCGTCGCTAAAGACCTTCGCATTATCAAACGTCTCGACACGTGCTCTCGAAGCCGCATCAAGGGTCAGATCGTTAAGTGCGATCGACTCGACGATCATGCCGCGGTTCTCAAGCCAGACTTTGGAGATAACTTCATTGACAGCATCCTTCAGCTTACTCTTGTTGGATACGAGCTTCGGGAACGGCACTTTGTCACGGGTAGCACAGAGATTGAGTGCCTCCGACATGTGATCTTTTACTTCGAGGAACGGAGTTTTCGGACTTGCAGGAGAGCCCATGAAGTCGCTGACTTTGGTCTCCTTGCCCGTGCACTTGAAGAAACGGGCAGGATCAATGATACGGAACGAGAATGTTATCTTGAACTTAAAGTAGAGGTTCCCGTAGAACGGGTCCGGATACGGGCAGCATATGTCATCGAGGCAGGTCTGGTTCATTATCTCGAGGCCGTTGATGTAATATAGTCTCTGGATCCTGGCAACTTCGCCTGCGAATCTGAATCTATCGAAAACGTCACCCATGAAGTTCTTCATGCCGCCAGACAAAACTGATCCTGACGACGAGTTGTCCCATGAGTACATACCGGGTTCAGTTATGCTGTCGATGATCTTGCCGTTGTCGAGCATGACCGCGTAAGCGCCCTCAGGAACGATTATCTTGGATCCAGCAGAGATGATGTCGCTGCTGCCCTGATTGCGGCCGTTCTTATTCACAGGATATGCACGCTTAACGAGTAATTCCTGACCAAGCGAATCAGTCCTGAACGTCTCCAGGTACTGGTCCTTGACACTCGAGCTGATCGAATCTGACAAAGTTTTGATAAATCCCATTTTCCACAACCTCTAATAGATTAATTCTGTATCTGCGTTAACATGTATCGACACACCGTAAAGGTTAAGATCGTCAGGATCATTATAAAAATACTGACAAGACATCGTATCCTCATCATCACCGTAAGGACCTATTACCGGTTCTGAATTCTCAATAGCCTTGATCAGCTCCGGACAGGCACTAATATCCAGCTTCGAGATCTTATTCCCCGCGCCGGAAAAAGATATAAGCTTAGGACAGCAACTCAGATCCAATTCAGTCAACTCATTATAATCGGCAGAAAACCTCATCAAACCGGGACATGAAGTAAGATCCAAAGAAGCAAGCCCGCAATTATCGCAGTACAGATCCATCAGTTCATCACCGGAAGGAAGCTTAAGTTCCTCGATCTCACAATATGATATAGTCAACTGATCCAATTCCAAATTGCCGCTGAGATCCAGCTTGTTAAACTTGCATTCAAAAAAATGCAGATATTCGAGTTTCGGGAGTTTTGAAAAATCATAATCCGAACAGCCAGAATAATTAAACGATAAGTGGTCTAAATTAGGGAAATACTCGATCCCGTCAAGTTTTTCAACGTTCTCCAAATGGAGGTCCGTCATAATTTTACGCTCAGACAAACTTAGCTTACCGTTGTTGTTAAAATCGTATTCTTTTGCTTCCTCTAGCACCTTCGGATCAGGGAAATTCTCCTCGTTAATATCAACAGTGTCTTTCTCTTTGTGCTTGCAGCCCGACAGTGGGAAGACCATTAACATTAATACAATAAGCGATAATATTTTTCTCATAAGCTTTTCATTCATGTTTACACATAACTACGAACCAACATTATCATTATATCACCAATGCTAATGCTCCTTGAAATCATCATATGCTTCAGCCACATCCGGATCGTCCTTTCCCCGCCCCTGTTCATGGGCCCATCGGAAAAGATCGTCTGAGATCATCTTCGATACTTCCATCAATCTCCGATAATCCCAATAATCATTCAAGTCCAAAGCCGCAGGAGCAACCTTCATGATCTTACCGGTAATCCATTCTATCGAAAACTTTGTAAGATAAGTTCTTCCCGGAGTGATCGGCCTGTCATTTATCTATTCTGAAAGTTTTTTCTCGTACACATCCATAGCGCATATCTTTTCATGAGACAGCATTTTGGTCTCCAGCCATTTTGCTACGCCGTCCTCGTTGTTTGATCCGATTATCCCTGTAGCAACTTTCTTAAGGTCTTCGCGTGCATTTGAAACTGCATAACCTTCATCTGCAATAGAGAACATGTCGATGTCGTTTTTTCCGTCACCGAAAGCAACCACTTTGTCACACTGATACATATCTTTAAGCTGATTTACGGCATTAGCCTTGGATGCTTCCATCGGCATGATCTCAAGCCACTGCTCATCGGTATATATGTCTATCTGATAGACGCAGTGGAACTTTTCTTTATACTTCTCATATATCGGAAAGAGTTTTTCCGGTGTATCGATGCAGGTAACGTAAAAAATGTCACCTTTTCGAAGATCTTCAGAAGACGATACAGGATTCTCTCTAATGTCTCCTTTACGGCTGTCGGTGAACTTCTTCAAGCCTACAGTACTAAGTTCAGGAACATAGGAAAACTTCTCTGTTTCATCGATATACGAATACACGATCGGGTAGATCCGGTTGCTGAATAATTCGTCTAATAATCCGCTGACGGCTGTCTTATCAAAGTAGTTGCCCTTAAGGATCTTGCCGGAAACATTATCAACGATAAACGAGCCGTTATAGACGATAAGAGGGATCTTCGCATCGATGCCTTTTGTTACTTTTCGAGCAGTGATCCAGGAACGAGCCGTAGCATAGGAAAAGAGTATTCCTTTATCGGTCAGGCTGTTTACCACACGATTGGTATATTCTGAAGTTTTCTCATCACTTCTTAAGAGGGTTCCGTCCAGATCTGAGACATATAATGTCTTTCCATTGTCATGATCAGGAATGTAGTTTGTTTGTTCACTCATTTTCTTATCCGCCTGCATTTTCTTTCTCTATTCTATTTAAACGCAGGCGAATCTACAAGACGATCACTTTTTCCTGCGGTTTCTTTTATCTTCGTACATCAGTTGATCAGCAGTCTGCATACAGATAATGATCTGGCTGGTGTTGCCGTCCTTAAGCTCGCAGATTCCGATGCTGGCACCGAGTTCGTAAGGTTTGTCCATCTTTTCTGATGCCTTGATAAGTTTAGTGCGGAAACTCTTCTCAAAGTCAGTTTTTCTTCTCGATGAATTCGAGACTAGTACTGCCATAAATTCATCGCCTCCGAATCTGGCACAGATCTCGCCTTCTTTAAGAGAAGACTTAAGGGCTTGGGCCAGAGTAGTGATCGCGAAGTCGCCGTCAGCATGTCCGTACTTATCATTTATCTGCTTGAGCTCATCCATATCGATACTGACGATGAAGATCTTCTTGTCACCTATTTCGTCCGACAAAATCTTCGCGAGACCTTCCTCAAAGCCGCGCCTGTTGTTAAGACCTGTAAGAGGATCTGTCTGGCTCATCTTTTTCGCTTCGGATAAGGAACGGAACTGCTTGTCGTAGAAGCTGTTTTCGATAGCATCAGAAAGAGTATTTATGTAGGTACATGTGAGCGAATTGGCCCACTGGTCCAGGGACGGCATAAGGACGAGATAGCCGTACTCCCTGCTCTTAAAGTGAAGCGGATAAAGGATATATGTGTTGGCATATTCGGTGTCCAAGATCTCAGGCGGAAGGATGTCGCGGCGGTCGAATTCGATGTTGAGGATGTCCGCTTTCCGGTCTCTGTCGATATGCATCACCTGCTTAAGGATCATGCGATCAGTAAAGACTTTGTTACGCTCGATCCTGGACATATGGGATTCGTCATCTTTGCAAAGACACACGAAACCCTTGTCGCATTCCAGAGTGTGGAAGTAAAAATCCGCAACGCTCAGGGCATTATCGAGATCATAGTCGTTCTGGTAATCGGCGGTGATCCTTCCTGCTTCGCGAAGAAGGACTTCGGTAATGGCGAGTTTCTTGATCGCGTTTGAATTACTGAGTACGACCTGCTCACCGCAGCCGCAGCTCGCGCGGAACTTTATCTTCTCCGAGATCGGATTTATGTCGGGAACTTCTATATTGTTCCAAGAATATTTAATGAGATCCAGAAGCTTCAAGGCATATTTTTCCGGCTCGATAACTACAGTCGTTAACGAAGGAGTATATTCGGCACCGTCTATGGTTCCGTCAACGCCTGTCACGGCGACATCTTCAGGGATCATCTTGCCCCGTTCCTTAAGTTCGTCACATATGGAAAGCGCCATATAATCATTGGCGCAGATGATAGCCTCAGGATAATCATCTGTTCCTGCGAGGAAATGATCCATCGCTTTCTTGCCTCTGTTTATCCAGTAGTTGCCTTCGTATATGTAGTTCGGAAGGATCTCAAGACCTGCTTCCTCCATAGCCTCTTTGTAGCCTGCGAGCCTGTCGGGAGAGTCTTTGGACGAGAACGGACCTGACATATAGTAGATCTTCTTAAATCCGTGAGTCTTGATGAAATGATTGGTAAGTTCCTTGATCGTGTTCTTGTTATCGATGGTTATAGTCTTAAAATCCTCAGGGCCGCTCTGAAGGCAGAATACAGGACACGAAGCTTCTTTCCTTATGAGGTCATACAATTCAGAATCCATACCGTTAATATCGAATGAATTAGGAAGTGCAACTATCGCATCGAAGACAGAGAAATCCGGAAGATAGATGATGTTCTTCTTGCCGATCTCAGATAAGAGATTACGTCCGTACGGGCAGGAATATGAGCCGTAAGATGTATAGATGAAGACATCTATGCCTTCGCGGTTCGCAAGGAAAGAGAAGAACTTCCCGAATTCCTGCTGAAAGTTCTGAACGATCTCATTCATGAATATGCATATTTTCTTACGTTGCATAAACTGTTCCTGCCGGCTCATAGAATCTATAATTACTATATTCCATTGTCACAGAGAAATATACAGGACATTTTTAAGCCAGACTCGAATCCAGCTTTTCTAACGGAATTACCGTACTGCCGTCGTTAATAGCGAAAGTGTACACATCGTCAGTCGCGGCGCCGTCCATGTTGATGCCGAAGTACGCATCATTAATGAAACCGTAGTAGTATTCGTTATCATCCTTATCAACAAGATGGATGCTCCATTGCCCGTAACCGCCGTAATCGGCACTGGTGACCTTCAAAGCCACAGTATCCATAAGATCGCTGCAGTTGCCGATCTTCTCGAGCTTAACATCCGAGCCAAGCACATTTAAGTATGTGCCCGGATATTGTCCGTCTTCATTTGGGATATGTTCGGGCTCCACCCCTTCTTTTGCCACAAAAACATCGCCGTATTCATAATCCTCTGGCGTATGCTTCCACACCACTGCCATGACCTCATCGCCATAGAAATAGCGAAGTCTTATACTGTCTTCGTCTGTGATGGGAGTACCGATCATAACATAATACTTTTCCTCATCAAATCGGGACTCTGTCTCTTCGATCTCAGTATTTTTCGAAGACCTCACAGAATGATCTTTGTCTTTTTTGCAAGACGCTACCGTAACAGAAAGTAATACTGCCAATATGACAGCTGCCAAAACTTTAGTATTCTTCATATTAATTCCCCTTAATTCCTCGTATCGAAAACTCTAACGATCTTTCCCTCAGTGCTATTATAACACGCCCGAAAACAAACAAGAAAGAGTCCCGCAATAATGCAGGACTCATGTAGTAGCATTTTATAATGTCGTTCTCACCACACTTCTTACAAGTTACTTTAATACCTCATTCATGCTTCCGGTCCTGTAACCTGTAAGATCCATCGTTACATATGTAAATCCAAAAGACTTGAATGATGCCGTGATCTTGTTACGGACATCATCACTGATAAGCTTAGAAAACTCCTCAGGCATGATCTCGATCCTTGCCATTGTTCCGTGAATACGGACACGCACCTGATGGAAGCCGAGATCCAACAAAAGCTGCTCGGCCTTATCTACCATTTGAAGTTTCTCCTTCGATATCGTCTCACCGTATACGAATCTGGAAGCAAGACATGCAAAGGATTGCTTTTCCCATGTCGGAAGATCAAAGTGTCTGGATAGTGCTCTTATGTCTTCTTTGGTAAAACCTGCTTCTCTCAGAGGGCTCTTGATCCCTAATTCGGCGACAGCCTGAAGACCCGGGCGATAGTCACCGTTGTCATCAAGGTTGGAACCTTCCGCAATCGCTGCGATGTTTTCTTCAGAAGCGATCTTAATGATCTTCTCAAACAGTTCGTGCTTACAGATGTAGCATCTGTTCTTTGGATTTTGCGAAAAGCCCTCTATATCGAGTTCCTCTGATTCAAAGATCACCTGACGAATCTGATGAGATCTGCAGAACTCTTTTGCTTCGTTCAGTTCTCTTTCAGGGAAAGAACAGGATTTGGCAGAAACGGCGATAGCCTTGTCGCCCAGTGCTTCCTTTGCCGCATAAAGAAGAAATGTCGAGTCAACTCCTCCCGAGAATGCGACTGCCACACTTCCATAGCTCTTTAATAACTGTTTCAGATCTTCGTATTTTTTTAACTGTTCTGCTGTTACTTCTTTTACCGTATTATTCATCGTTACCTCCACGCGTGCCTGTCAGATCTTTAATTACTTCTCCTGCAATGATAAGCCCTGCGACCGACGGCACATAAGCCGTGCTTCCCGGAATGGATCTTCTACTAGCCGAATGGCTGTCCTCTTCCTGAGGGCGGTCGGTCCTCGTATCAGAACGAGGCCGGATCGGCTCTTCTTCCGAATAGACGACCTTGAGTTTTTTTATGCCGCGCTTTTTAAGTTCGCGGCGCATTACCTTTGCCAGAGGATCCATCTGGGTCTTATAGATATCAGTTACACGGAATTTGGTCGGGTCCAGCTTATTTCCAGCACCCATTGAGCTCATGATCGGAACGCCTGCTCTTTGGCACTGCATGATAAGTTCTATCTTGGCCGTCACGGTGTCAATGGCGTCGATCACGTAATCGTATTTGTCAAAGGGAAAGTCCGAAGCGTTTTCGGGAAGAAAAAAACAATTATGTATGTTTACTTCCGCTTCCGGATTGATATCCAGGATGCGCTCTTTCATGACTTCAGTCTTATATCTTCCGATAGTCTTACCGGTCGCGATGATCTGGCGGTTCAGGTTCGACAGACACACCTTGTCATCGTCTACAAGGTCGAATCTGCCTACACCGCTTCGTGCCAGAGCTTCGCATACATATCCGCCGACACCGCCGATGCCGAACACTGCCACACGGCACTTTGCCAGGTGTTCCATCGCGGGTCTTCCCAATAAGATCTCTGTTCTTGAAAATTGTTCTAACATGATATTTCCTCTTATTTTGCTCAAAGAAGATTATATCATCTATCAAACTCCACTAATACTATAGTTCAGTATGTTTTGATAAATTTCCCGAAAAGTCTTTTTAGTTTTAAACGATCGACAACTGCTTTGAGTTCTTGCAGGTGCCATCGACAGTTCCTTTCTCTTTCAAAGCGGATCTTCTGCGCTTCCACATAAGCATTACCACACCAAAGGAGATAAGCTGAGCTATAAGGACACGAACGATCATCAAAGCAAAGATGATAATGCAGGACAATGTTGTTCTTTTAAGGATCTTCTCGTTCATGTTCAATATCTCCCGATGTCATTTGTTGTTGATTCAATGATATCCGGAATTTATTAAACGTTCATTAAATCCGGTAACACCCGCATTTGAAATTGACGTCACAAAACGGTACACTAATTTTTTGAGGAAAATATATTTAGAAAAAGGAATATGAAGATGAAGAAATATCCGTATATCGTTTATATCATTTATGTAATCTGTCTGCCGCTTCTTCCGATCCTGGATATCGTATTCATGAATATCGGATCCGCAAGCGAGCAGGAAATCGCCAACAATGTCGATATCGGACCCTTAAGAAGATTTCTCGGCACTCTCGCAAGTCTCGGCATAGTAAAGGATGTCGCAATCTACATCCTTCTCGGAATATTTATCTTCATAGGGATCATCATGAGCTTTATATTTCTCGCGAGCAAAAAGGTCCCTGATATCAGTAAGACCAGGAGCCTGGCAAAGCTCAATCTCGCTACACAGATCATCAACACGATCGTCGTAAGCATACTTTCGATCTTTTCAGTCCTGTTCCTTCTCACGATATTCACCTTCGCGATATCCTTCGTCCTATGGATAGTCCTTGCCTGCCTCGCGATAACCGGAGGCATACAGACGCTGCCGCTTTATAACGACCTTCGAAGGAACGGCAGGATCACAACAGGCCAGCAGGTTTTATTCTCCTTAATGGGAGGATTTTTCTACCTTGCTCTCATAGCAGCGATCGCAGGCGTGTTCTGTGCTCGCAAGAGCAAAGATCCTGTTGCTATCGAGTGATTCCCTTTACTTAACCGTTATAAACCCATCCGTGTTCGCCGTGGTAGATCATCTGTCTGGTCATTCCGCCGTCGATACAGATATTCTCTCCCGTAATGAAGCCTGCCTTATCAGAGCAAAGGAACATTACCATAGAAGCGATATCCTGAGGTTTACCGACACGCCCCACAGGCTGCTGGACAGCATCAGGCCCTGCTATCTCAGAACCTGTCGTATCGATCCATCCCGGAGATATGCTGTTGACTCTCGCCTTTCCCGCTAGGCTAATGGCCATGGCATGAGTAAGAGCCGAGATACCGCCTTTGGCAGCGGTATAGCTTTCAGTCTGCGGCTGACTCATTCGATCACGGGAAGATGCGATATTGATAACAGATACGTCTTTAACAAAGTAAGGCATCAGAAGTTTTGTAAGATAAAATGGAGCAGTTATCCCGACAGACAATGCGCGCTGAAATTCTTCATAACTGCACTCGTCTATACCTTTCATGACTGGAAGCGCGTTATTGATGAGATAATCCACATGTCCGGAACTTCTTATAACGTGATCGGCGAACTTCTCGAGTGTCTGTTTATCCCCGACATCACCGACGAACCAATCACCTTCAAGTATATCTATGATATATACCGTGATGCCTTCTGCCCTCATGGCATCAGCGATCGCTCTGCCTATGCCTTTGGCTCCGCCTGTGATAACTGCTACACGATCTTTGTTCTCCATAGGATCCGCCCTCGCCTTTCATCATAATGACTCGTTATGGATTTAATTATATATCACTGCCGAATCAGGTGCATATTCACGCAAATTGCCATCGTGTTATAATATTCGCGGGACAGATGGAAACATAAGGATGGATACAATATGGAAATCATAAGAACTATAATGGAATTCGATATAATTTTCGATAACTCTTGGATACCCTGGATCGTCTTCACATTTTTCTTTATCGTTGCTATCATTACGAGGCGCACCGATAACAAGATCCGCAGGAAAACAGGTAACATCCTCCTTGGGATGTCGATCCCGGGAATGCTGATCGTTTTAGTCAGCCTGCTGATGTTTATCTTTGACTTTTTCTGGATCCTCGGTCACATAAACTTTGATACTGGCAGTACCGGCGGCCTTGGAGAGTGGCATAACGATTTCAGCAACTTCTCCCTCTACTTTTTCTTTATCCCGATATTGTTGTTCCCTATACAGGGTATTACATCTCTTATCTCAGGCATTCATATTCTTCGCCGGGGCATCGGCAAAGTTATCGCAGTGATCCTGATAATTATGGGCATTGCATTAGTTGCTCTTGGTATTTATTATCTGCGAGCATTCATGTATTTTGCGGCTGACTAGTGATCACTTCCGGATCGTATATCGCATTTTGCACCATGAGTAAGAAGGATCGATCCTGTCATCCCCACAAAGCACTTTTTTTGGTCCGTTTATTTTCGAGCTATAACGGTTATCCAGGGTTTACCTGTATGATGATCTGACATGATCTTGCTGAAGCCTGCACTTTTAAGAGCTGTCTCGATCTCGGAAATGGTATGACATTTCATCCCTTCGATCATTTTCTCATACTTAAGACTTGCCTGATCGTTACCGTCGGACTCATTGACGATCATGAAGATGCCTCCGGGCTTAAGGACTCTTGCCACCTGAGTAAAGCATTCCGTGAGGCCCGGCCAGAAATATATGGTCTCGAAAGCCGTCGCGAGATCGAATCTCTCATCCGGAAGATCCAGTTTAGACACGTCGCCCTGCCTTACCTCGCATCGACCGCTCTTTATCGCCGATGCGTTATATGCAGAAGCCTTCTGAACGGAAACTTCCGAATAATCAACGGCTGTTACATGAGCTGACGGGTATTTCTTCAGAAGTTCTCCCGCATTTCTTCCTCCGCCGCATCCGATGTCCACGATCTGCTTAGGGTCACCCACGTTAAGGTAAGACATGCCCCAGTCAGCCATCTTTGCATGTCCTCCGTTCATTCCGTTTACCATCATCTTGCCGAGTACGCCCTCAGGCTTTCTTGTCTGATTAATGAAGTTCTTATAAAGTCCCATGGTTATTTCCTCCCTACTAATAATGCAGAACCGGTAAGACCCATCCAATGCGCCTCAAACGGACTCATGAACATGCCTTTGGTGGTATCGATGATCTGTACTTCTTCATATCCCATCTTCTTTAATCTCTCGACGAAAGCCTCCATATCACCGTATTTCGACTTTGACATGATGTCATGTATCGCAAAGCATCCGCCCTTCTTCAACGTACGAAGTGTCTCCAGAAGGATAGCCTGCCTGTCCTTGCTCGGGATGTTGTGATAAACGTAGTTGCTTGTTACGGCATCGAACGTCTCGTCTTTGAACGGAAGCTTTACCGCATCCCCCTGCATGAAGGATGTATTCGATACTCCTTCCGCCTTCGAGTTTTTCATACAAAGAACTTTATTAAATGAAGCATATTCCTTGCCCCATCTGTCTATTCCCGTAAAAGTCGCCTTAGGAAATCTCTTGGCGCAGGCTATGGTGAGAGCCGCGCTTCCGCATCCTACATCAAGTCCGTTACCGCCGTCAGGGATCTTTACATATGATGCTACTCCCTCGATTATCTGCTTGGACATCTTCCTTTTTCCGTTATAGGAAAATGCTCTGTGCATAAGGAAGGTCCAGACTGACACAAAAATCATCAAAGCCATTATGACAAGCACGATCGGAAGAAGCACCTTCTTCACCGCTTCAGGGATTGGTGTTAATGCGATCACTATACTTATGATCAGTAAAGCACCTGCTCCGCACGTAAAACCCAGTACCATCCCCATTGGCATCCAGTTCTTGTAATCCGGTTTCATAACACACCTCTGTTTACTCTTTTTCTCGAAAACACATAACGTCGTATCTGCGCATCAGTTAGCACATGCTAACCATTCTAATTATATATACCCGTCTCTCGATTTCAAGTAGGAATTATTTGAGGATTTGCCACATCAGATCAATGAAATCACTGCCCCGGAGCATATTCCTTCATCTGGCCGTGAGCACCGAATATCATCCAGTTGCCTGCACCGAGCCTTTGCATGATCGCATTACGTTCAATGGCACAAAGCTTCGGATCGGTATCGACTGAGGTCATGAGAACCGGCGCGTATCTGTTATACCTTGCCTGATCAGGAGTCATTCCATGGATGTTAACATAGATATCTCCCGTAAAAGCGAGCTTATGATCGTAGTCGATGAGGACCGTCTCACCCGGAAGATGTCCGCCCTTACCCTGATAGACTTCGAAGTTAAGTTCACCCACATTAAAAGTTCCGATCTGAGTAAGAGGACCTTCGTTTCCGGAAGGAGAAACGGAGCCTCCGACAGAGGATATTTTCGAGAGGTCAGGAGATTCATATAAAGTGACTTCCTTGCAGATCTTAACGTACGGCCTGTGGAGCGGATTTTGCTCGCGGAAGTTGTCTTCGCCCGAAGCTTCCAGAACGAAGTATTCCCTGGTCAGAGAAGAACCGTAGATCTCATCGAACAAAGGCAGCAGACCGCAGTGATCAACATCGGCATGAGTAAGGAAGATGCGCTTAGGAATGGAATCATATGACGGAACGATCTCGCGGAAGATCTTCTCCATCTCCTCGCGGTACAGGGCGTATCCTGAGTCGATGAACATGACCTCGGAACCGCTTTGGATGATCACCGTATTACTTCCGCACGGAGGCTCGATCACGGTGATCTTCGTCGAATCCGTAATGTCGTAGGAAGTAACGCGCGGAAGGAACTTATCGCCCCGGCACCTGTAGAGGAGCTCCGCGAACTTGCTTATACTCTCGAAGGTCTTATACGACGACACACCCTGCTCATCCAGTATCTGCATGACAAGATTGGAATTTACCATGAGGTCGTCGCGCTTTGACTCGGGAAGCACCGTCAGATCCATGAGTCCCGATACGAAAGACTGATAGAAGATACTGTTGTCGAACACCCTCTCGGAATGGTTATAATCGATGACCCTCACAGGGCATATCTCCTGCGCTTTCTGAAGGAACTCCTTAAGCTTATCGCTGCCATCAACAAAAAGCCCCATCTTAAAAGCCTGATAGTCCGATTCATTTTCCTGGGAACTTATATACGAGATATTAAGTTCGTAGCTGTCTATGAGCCTTAGGACCTCAGTCACGCTTCCCGGCACATCCCTTAACATGAACTCCAGGAGCACGATACTCTTGTCATCCTTCTCATTACGAAGGTAACCTATCTTCGTCAGTTCCTCGTCAGCCTTAAGAAGCTGCTCCTTCTCGCCTTCCGCATCGATAAAGAGCGTGTGCGAATCCACGGCTTTGTTATAACTTACGCGCGTGATATTGATCCCCAGGGACGCCAGACATTCGCTGGCCTTCAGGAATGCTCCGATGTGGTTCGGCATGGTGGTTATATATGTCTTCTTCATAAGCAGCCTCTTAATCTCAGAATGGGCTAATTATACGGACTACCTCCGCCCTTGTCTTGCCCCTTATGAAGATTCATCAGATTACATTCATAATCCCTCTCGAAAACACACTCCCAACGCTCAGATCAGCTGCTGCTCATTAATGATCAGCTTAAACTGAAGCCCTAATTTTTCAGCAGCTTTACGGCACAGGATCATACGCTGCATGAATATCTCAAAATAATCCATTACCGATCCGTAATGCGTATCAACCGACAACTTGAGCTTAATGATCGTATGTGCTTCATTGATCTTAAGTTCTGACTTGGTTACCGAGTAGTTGACTCTGTCATGAATATCAAAAGTCGATTTGTCCTGATTCTGGACTCTGTTACGGCGAACATCACTCTTGTCTGCGAGTATCAATGCTGCAGCAAGCGCATTAACGGGAACACCCGTTCCTTCATCATGATTACCGATAGCCGTTACGACCATGCCGATCTCTTCAGGCTCATAACCCATCTCAGTAAGCATCCTGAAAGCGATCAGCGCTCCCGACTGACTGTGGTCGACCCTGTTAACGAGATTTCCGATATCATGCAGGTAACCTGCGATCTTTGCTAGCTCCACAGTCTTTTCCGGATATCCCAGAGTCTTCATGATATACCCAGTGGTCTCCGCAACAAGTGTTACATGCGCGAATCCGTGCTCCGTATAACCCAAAGCACTTAAAGATTCATTTGCCAGCCTGATATATGTATTGATAACTTCGTTATTCTTGATCTCTTCGTATGTCATATCTACCTCGAATGATAATGTGTTGGTCTATACAGAGATTTTATCATATGGGATCCAATGATGATGCTCAGCTTTTTGTTCCGCGAAACCCTGCCATGAAACACCAGTTGATTCTCCCTGCTGATAGGGAGTCAATACTGGATTTTAGGCTAGAATCCAGTAAGTAATCCCTATAACCAGGAACTTTTTGCTGTATTTTACAAGAAAATCCCGTATTCAGTCTCT
>JAILPW010000021.1:0-90131 GCA_024699245.1 Clostridia bacterium
AACCTGAAGGAAAAGCCTTCTGGTGTGAGCACGTAGGAAACGGTGATCTTAACGGTGCCCAGTGCGCAAACGAGTTCTTATTGAGCAAAGAGTTCAAAGACAGAAACTTAGGTAACGAAGAATTCCTTAAGGTCTTGTACAGGACATTCTTTGACAGAGATGCAGCAGACGATCCGGACGGTTATAACTTCTGGATGAACTGTCTCAAGACACAGGGAAGAGATTCAGTTGTTGATTGCTTCATCAACTCTGAGGAATGGTGTAACGTATGTGCATCCTATGGTGTTAAGTCTGGAGCTACAAGAGCAAAGGCAACGATCGCTTCAAAGAATGCTACGGCATTTGCAACAAGGCTTTATACCGAGTGTCTCGGAAGAGATCCTGAAGAGGGCGGACTTAAGTTCTGGAGTTTGGGACTTACAAATCTTGAGCTTACAGGTAAGCAGGCAGCTTACGAATTCTTCTTCTCTAAGGAATTCAACGATCACAACTTTGATAACAAAGAACTTCTTACGAGAATGTACAGAACGTTCATGGGACGTGAACCTGACACTGACGGAATGAATTTCTGGCTTAACAACATGAAGAACGGAATGACAAAGGAAGACGTCTTCAATGAGTTTGTGAAGTCAGCCGAGTTTACGCAGATCTGTAAGGACTACGCGATCGACAGAGGATAAACAGATAGCATAAACAGGTAACATAAACAGGTAACGTCTCTGATCGTAGATCGATCAGAGGCGTTTTTTATAGGAACACCCTGTTTATGTTGTTCTTGGGATAGGTATCATTTATTATTAGGATAGATTATGAGAGGAAAGGTAGTATTTACATGGCTAAGAAATTGACATGCCTTTTCATAGTTTTGATCACCGCGATCGGTATAATGCCTTTCCTTTTTGCATCTGATGTCTGTGCTTCCGGCGAGGAGGATTATTGGAGGTCATACGGAAACAGTTTTTACTATGATCAACTTACCGAAGAGAGCAAGGAGCTTTATGACATCATCGACACAGAGTTAATAAAACCTCTGTTGAGCAGTGACGATTTTTCGGAAATCACGGTAGATATTTCTTCGGTCAACATGAAAGCGAATCAGACAAATAGAGCTCGTCTGAGAAATATTGCACTTTTGGTACTGAACAGCAATCCGGAGTATTTCTATTTCAATTCAATTATCACTACTTATCCTGAACCGAAGCTCAAGACTGATGTGAAATATGAGACAATAACGTTTAATATCTGGCCTGATTTTCAGAAAGGTTCTGACAGAGAAAAAGCCAAAGACGAGATCAAAACTGTTGTAGAAGAATACATAAGCTGTATTCCGTCAGGCGCGCGTCCGGAAGAAGCGGAAAAGATCATACATGACAGGATGTGTGACAAGATTACATACGGGACATATATATCCGATCTCGGTTCGGAACTTGATCAAACTATCTATTCCGCATCCAAAGGCCTTACGGTATGTAACGGTTATGCTCATCTTTTTATGTCTGTCATGAACAGGCTCGGTATCAGGTGCGTATATGTAAGATCCGAGACTCATGCGTGGAATGCAGTCTGCCTGTACGGCTACTGGTATATTGTCGATGTCACTCATGATGACAGTATATACGTTGAGGGTACGATCTATTACTTCTACAATACCAATAAGAACAGAAAGGGCGTTCCCGGAAAATCTGTCTATACTCCTTTAGGTCCGTTCAAGCAATATGCACCTGATATTAAATATGATGAGCTTGAAGAGGGTTCGGGTTATTCGTATATTCCAAGGTATTTTGAAGTTGACGGTAACGAGTTTTTTGTCATCAGCGATACAGACACCGAAGACGGCAGATTGGTCCTTCTTCTTGATCAGAAGAGTGCGGTTTCCGATACTGTCGAGTATATGGGACAGCAGTACAAGATAACCACTAATTCTTATTCTGTAACCTTGGACCCTACAGTTACTCCTTCTCTCGAAAAAGATGAAGAGAAGGGATTCGCAGATTTTGTCGAGAGACTTTATACAGTAGCGCTTGGCCGTGCATCCGAACCTGAAGGAAAAGCCTTCTGGTGTGAGCATGTAGGTAACGGAGACCTTAACGGTGCGGAGTGTGCAAATGAGTTCCTCTTGAGCAAAGAATTCAACGACAGAAAATTGAGCGATGAGGATTTCCTGAAAGTTCTTTATAAAACATTCTTCGACAGAGATGCAGCAAACGATCCGGACGGCTTCAACTTCTGGATGAACAGTCTTAAGACTGAAGGCCGTGACAAGGTAGTTGACGGATTCATCAACTCAACAGAGTGGTGTAATATCTGTGCTTCCCATGGAGTTAAGTCAGGAGCTACAAGAGCGAAGGCAACGATAGCTTCAAAGAATGCTACGGCATTTGCCACAAGACTTTACACAGAGTGCCTCGGAAGAGATCCTGAGACTGATGGTCTCAACTTTTGGAGTCTTGGTCTCACTAACCTCGAACTTACGGGTTCAGAGGCAGCTCACGAATTCTTCTTCTCTAAGGAATTCAACGATCACAACTTTGATAACAAAGAACTTCTTACGAGAATGTACAGAACGTTCATGGGTCGTGAACCTGACGATGACGGAATGAATTTCTGGCTTAACAATATGAAGAACGGAATGACAAAAGAAGACGTTTTCAATGAGTTTGTGAAGTCAGCTGAGTTCACTCAGATCTGTAAGGACTACGCGATCGACAGAGGATAATAACGATAATGAAAATGCCGCTTCGACTTAGATGTCGGGCGGCATTTTTTTCGAGTGATATAATGTAGAAAAAAACGGAGATGAAGCGTATGTTTTATATCCTGGCCATCGGCGTATATATTGTGAGCATGATCATTCAGGCAAGACTTCAGAGCACCTTCAACAAGTATTCGAAGGTAAGGACGACTGCCAGATATTCTGCAGATGAAGCAGCTGAGATAATACTTCGTGATGCTGAGGTAAGAGGTCTTACGATCCAGCCTATCCAGGGCAGCCTTACCGATAATTATAATCCTCGAAAACATACGATAAATCTGTCTCAGTCGGTCTACGGTAGTTATTCCATCGCTGCTATCGCGGTCGCTGCTCACGAGTGTGGACATGCGATCCAGGATTCAAAGAACTGGTGGTTCTATAGGATCAGACAATTCCTGGCTCCTATCGCGGGAATCGCTTCCAGAGGCGGCGTATATATCGCGATGCTCGGCATCCTTATCATGGCGGGCGGAAGCTACGCTGAGGCTGCAGGAAGTTATGAGCTCGGATATAACATCATAACGATCGGAATCGTTGCTTACTTTGTGGCTTTCCTGTTCTACCTCATTATGGTTCCTGTCGAATATGACGCCAGCAACAGGGCGCTGAAGATCATAAAAGAGATGGGCCTTGTGGGCGAAGATCAGGTCAAGGATTGTAAGAAAGTCCTCCGTGCTGCAGGAAGAACATACGTGGTCGCTATGGCGTCTGCGGGTGTTACGTTGCTCAGATTGTTCTTGATAAGAGGAAACAGGAGACGCTGATGAAGACTATCGAATTTGACTCAGTGTCGGGTCCCGGTAAAAAGGCAGTAGGTTTTATCTATCCTGTCGAAAACTCTAAGGCAACTATTCAGATCTGCCACGGCATGGCGGAGTATTTTGAGCGCTACGAAGAGATGATCAAGGTCCTTAACGATGCGGGCTATACCGTCTGCGGAATCGACATGCAGGGACACGGTAAAACGAGTGCTCTTAACAGAGATCCGCTGGGATTTTTCGGAGAGGGAAAAGACGCTTATAAATCGCTGATGGAAGATAATCTCATCTTCCATGACCTGGTAGCGAAAACTACCGGCCAGTCACCGCAAATTTTGTACGGACACAGCATGGGTTCATTCGTTGTGAGAGCCATGTATTCCAATAGCAGATATTCAATAAATTACGACGCGTTTATCTTTGGTTCGACCAAAGGATATGAGCCGATCGTCTCCATCGGAATCGTGGTCGCGAGGTTCCTGTGCCTTATCGGAAGGAGCAGGAAAAAGGCAGGATTATTAAGCGTTCTGGCGTTCGGATCTTATAACAAAAAAGTGCCGAAGAAGAGGACGGCTTTTGACTGGCTCAGCGTCATTGATAAGAATGTTGATGAATATATTGAAGATCCGTTGTGCGGATTCTTCTTCACGAACAAGGGCTACTATGACATGTTCAAACTCATCAAGTTCATGCAGAGCAAAGAGGCGATGAATAACCTCTGTAAAAAGCCTTGTCTGTTCCTATACGGTGATGACGATCCGGTCGGTTCGTTCGGTAAGGGCGTTAAGAAAGTCGTCGAAGAATTTAAGGCGCACGGAGTTCCTGTCGAGGAGATCGACTTTGGTCCGTACAGACATGAACTTATGAGAGAACCGATAAAAGAGGATTACTTTAAGGCAGTCCTGGATTACGTAAATAGATTCAGCTGAGGTTGGAAGCACCTATTCTGGAGGCCCCGTTGGAGATCATCTCCTTTGCAAGGTCTTTTGTTCTGATGCCGCCTGCAGCCTTGACCTTAACATCTGGGCCGACGTTCTCCTTCATGAGCTTAACGTCTTCGAGAGTTGCTCCTGCAGAGCCGAACCCCGTGCTGGTCTTTATGTAATCTGCTCCGCTTCTTGTAACGATATCGCAGAGCTTGATCTTCTCATCTTCATTTAGAAGGCACGTCTCAATGATCACCTTAAGAAGGCATCCCTTGCCGTGAACACCGTCAGCGAGAGCTTCTAGTTCAGCGTAGATCTCATCAAAACGACCGTCTTTTACCATACAGTTATTGATGACGGTATCGATCTCGTAAGCGCCGTTCTCGCATGCTTCCAGTGCTTCGTAAAGCTTTACCGCAGGAGTATGATATCCGTTCGGGAAACCGATTACGGTACAGATCGGAAGTCTTCCTGATGCATATTTGTAAGCTTCTTTTACATAGCAAGGCTGGATGCATACTGAAGCCGCATCAGCTTCGATGGCGCGGTCGATGAGGCCGTAGATATCCTCTATCTTGGCGTTTGTCTTAAGGTTTGTCATATCAACGTAGCTCATGATGTTGTTGTCGGACGGAGTCTTCGGAACGTATTTAAAGCTGCTAACGTCTTCGAGAAGACTATTAAGGACGATGGTTGCGATGTTGTTGAAGCCTGACTTTGTGCCCATGTTGTAAGGGACGTTGTAGCCTTCGCCGTAGATGAGTACAGGCACGTTCTCCCTGGAGTGGTCTGTAGACGGCGTGGACGGGTCGCAGCCGTGGTCGGCAGTGATGATGAGAAGGTCGTCGGATCTCATATCAGGGATGAACTTTCCGAGAGCTTCGTCGAATTCCATGAGGGCGTTGGCGTAACCCTTGATGTCGTTTCTGTGACCATAGAGCATGTCGAAGTCCACGAGATTGATGAAGCAAAGACCGTCGAAGTCTCTCTTCTGCATGTCGAACATGACCTTTATGCCCTCAGTGTTTCCGGAAGTTCTCGTAAATTCCGTAAGGCCTCTGGAGGCGAAGATATCCACGATCTTTCCGACGGAGATAACGTCCTTGCCCTTTTCCTTGAGAATGTCGAGCATAGTCGATGACGGTGGTGTAAGGGAGAAATCGTGACGGTTGGAAGTCCTCTGATAATTACCTGAAGTACCGATGAACGGACGGGCGATGATCCTTCCGACTGCGTGTTCGCCTGTCATGATGGCGCGGGCTTTCTCGCAGATCGAGTAGAGCTCCGGAACCGGTATAACATCCTCGTGAGCTGCGATCTGAAGAACGCTGTCAGCGGATGTATAGACGATGAGAGCACCTGTTTTTACGTGCTCGTCGCCGTAATCGTTGATGACTTCGGTGCCGCTATATGGCTTATTGCAAAGGATTTCTCTTCCGGTAGCTTTCTTAAGCTTATCGAGGATCTCCTGCGGAAATCCGTCAGGGTATGTAGGCATCGGCTTGTCTGAAAGCACTCCTGCGATCTCCCAGTGACCGATCGTCGTATCCTTGCCCATGGATAGTTCGATGAGCCTTCCGTAAGATCCGATCGGCTCCTGATATGAAGTCTTCTTAAGGTGTTCTGAGATCCTTTGATCCTCATGGCCGTTTATATCGAAAAGGCCCATCTTAGCGAGGTTAGGAAGGTTAAGATCCTCGTCGCTGCAGACCGCTCCTAAGGTGTTGCTGCCTTCGTCTTTGAAGAGCGCTGCATCTGCTGCTCCTCCTATTCCGAAACTGTCGAGTACTACAAGGAAAACTCTTTTTGCCATATGATGTGACTCCTTCCGATAGTGAACATTTGTATCAATTATAATCCACATATCCGTAAAACTGTATTTCTCGAAAACTACAGTCAAGAGTCATTTGAACAACAGTTAACCTTTTGTAAGGTGTATCTTCGTCATGTTGACAAGGGGTGTTTGGTTTATTTAAGCTTCTTTTTCTTTTAAAATATACTTGGTTTTACAGGTAATCAGAATGAATATAACGAGTAAGTTTAGAAAAACTGTTACTTTTACGAGGAATAAGACGAGATGGATCGCCGTTTTTATAATCGGCGTTTTGTTAATGGCACTCCTTATTTCCTTTTTCCCGTATTTCAAGGACGAGCGTGTTTCGTCTTGTGCAGGTACCAGAGGCGAGAGATCCGGAAGGATCTGCGGCTCTCCGTTGGTTCAGCCTTTTGTTCCTACAGGCCCGAAGATCAACTATATGGAGCTTCGTTTTGCCAACTGCGAATATAAGGAAGGTACTGTGATCTTCACCGTTTTCGATAAAGGAAACAATGTGCTTTATACGGAAAGAGTCCCTGTAGCTGATCTTAAGACGGATGACTACTACAGATTTAACGTTAATCTCGACGTAAAGCCAAAGGCTAAATACTACTACACCGTAACGGGTACGGGAGTGAGCGACGTTCACTGCCCGAAGCTGTGGATCTCCAACAACATTGCCGATGAATGCGGTAACTGTACATACAGCGGCTACGATCCTGAAGTAAGGATGCAGGCTTCTACGGAGATCGGTTATGCCCAGTTCCATTATGCGGCTTTTGTAATATCAGTCGTATCTATCGTTGCGGCAGCATTCTCCGCGACAGTGGTACTTCATATCGACTCACACAAGCGTAAGATAATCTGCTACGTGATCCTGGCTGTTATGCCTGCTGTAACGTTCCTTCTCGTTGAGATCCTTAACGCGAACTCGATCACCGGCAAGATCATGGCAGCATACTTTGTAAACTACATAATCTATTTCCTGATCTACTGCCTGTTCTTCGCGATCACTAACAAGCTGAGATTTGCAGTTCTTTTCTCGAATACGGCGATCTTCATCATGGCTTTGATCAACTACTATAAGCTCGAATTCAGAGGCGAGCCGCTGTCACTTTCCGATATCGTGTCGATCAAGACAGCCATGAACGTTGCAGGCGAATATGAGATCAAGCCGAGTTATATCGTAATAATGACGGCATGTCTTTTCATGTTCGTAACCGCGATCGTATCCAGATTCAGATACAGCATGCGTAAGAAGAAGTCCAGGATCGGGATCGCTGCACTGAGCATCGTTCTCGGAACATTGATGGTATTCGCACTTTTCGATACGGACAGATATTCAACGACCAAGAATTCCATCATGAAGAAACTCGGTATAGTAAACAACGTCTGGAACCAGCCGCTCAACTATTCCGATAACGGTATGATCGTAGCTATCACGATGAATGCTCAGTACCTTAAGGTAAGCCCTCCGGCAGTATACAGCGAGCAGGGTGTAAATGATGTTGAGGCAGATATCGCAGATAACTATGGTACGAATATGTTTACGGATAAGAAGCTCTCAGCCAACATGAGAAGACGTATCATGAACGGTGAGAAGCCGAACATCATCTGCATAATGAACGAGTCATATTCCGACTTCTCACAGTTTGAAGGAGTTGAACTCAGCAAGCCGTATAAGCCGTTCATGGATTCCATGACAGAGAACACCATCAAGGGTGACTGTTATGTATCAACATTCGGAGGCGGAACGGCTAACTCCGAGTTTGAGTTCCTTACAGGTAACACGATGCTCGGAATGCCTAACGGAAGTATTCCATATCAGCAGTACATAACAAGTGACACAGGATCTCTTTCAAGGCTCCTCAAGAGTTACGGCTATACGGCATATGCCGTTCATCCGTACACGGCAAGCGGATGGAACAGACCTGATGTGTATAACTACATGGCTTTCGACCATTTCTATGCTATCGATGATTTCCAGGAGCCTGAGTTCATCAGATCCTACATAAGCGATATGTGTTCCTATGAGAAGGTTATCGAGCTTTATGAGGAACACGAGAAGGAATCCAATAATCCTTTGTTCGTATTTAATGTAACAATGCAGAACCACGGTTCATATACAAAGTCATATGCAAACTTTGAGCCTGACGTAAGTTACATGAAAAATCCGGGTGCATTCCCGCAGGCTGAGCAGTATTTCTCAGTTGCAAGAAATTCCGATGATGCCGTAAAGATGCTCATCGAGTATTTCTCCAACGTTGATGAGCCGACTGTCATCTGCTTCTTCGGTGACCATCTCCCGAGCTTCAAGGACGGCTTCTATGAGGAGATCCTTGGTGTAAAGGATATTTCCGAACTCTCACCTGAGGAGATGCAGAAGCTCTACATCACTGACTACTTTATCTGGGCTAACTACGATATTCCGGAAAAGGAGATCAATGCTATCTCTGTTAACTACCTCTCAACATTGGTAATGCAGACGGCAAATCTTCCGATGTCCGAATATCAGATGTTCCTTTCCGATCTTTATGAACTCTATCCTGTCGTAACGACAATGGGTGTTTGCGATAAGGACGGAAATTATCTTGGCGGAAATCTCCAGATGCTCCATGAGGATCTGTGGAACTACTATTCAGTTCTTGAATACAATAATGTTTTCGGAAAGGATGACAGAAGATTCTATATCTTTGACATTCCGTATTTTGAGTCACTCAGGTACAAGCGTGAACTTGAGAAGACTGATGATGCGCTTCCGGCAACGACCACGACCACGACTGCCGTGACCACGAAGGAAAGCGACGACGAAGAGGATAATTAATGAAAGAAATCACTTTTAACGACATGGACTTGTCCAAGGAGATCCTTGATTCACTGGACAAGATGAAAGTAACGCGGCCAACAACCGTACAGCAACTGTCGATCCCGATACTCATGAAGGACGAATGTCTCATTGCAAAAGCTCCTACGGGAACGGGCAAGACATTTGCATTCTCCATACCGATCCTGGAATACCTGGATCTCAACAACAAAGACATTCAGGCACTTATCCTGTGTCCTACAAGAGAGCTTGCTCTGCAGATCGCATCCGAGATCAAGAACCTGGGAAGGTACATCAAAGGTCTTAATGTGTGCGCAGTTATCGGAGGCCAGAGCATGAGGCTCCAGACCGAGAGGATCAACAAGCATCCGCAGATCGTAGTAGCGACTCCGGGCCGTCTTCTCGACCTTTACGAGAGAAGGATCATCGACATCAGAAGAATCTATACTCTCGTTCTCGACGAGGCAGACGAGATGCTCAAGATGGGCTTTATCAAGAGCATCCAGGAGATCATGAGGATCACTCCGAAAGACAAGCAGATCGCTCTTTTCTCGGCAACGATGCCGCGTGAAGTCCTTAACATCACCTGGTCATTCATGCAGGGTGCCAAGGAGATCGACGTCATGCCTAAGGCAGAGGACCGTCCTGCAATAGAAGAGTTCATGCTCGAAGTCCCTCAGAAGGATAAGGCCCTTACCATAATCAAGCTCATTCGCGAAAATGGTTTCACAAAATCAATAGTTTTCTGCAATACAAAGCGTCAGACAGAAAACGTGTATGAGACATTAAAAGCTGCAGGATTCAAGTGCGGATGTCTCCAGGGCGATATGGGTCAGGGCGCAAGAAACAGGATGATGGACTCATTCAGACATGAGAAATTCGAGATCCTCGTTGCAACCGATGTAGTCGCAAGAGGTATCGACGTTGATGATATCGATGCAGTCTTTAATTACGACATCCCGACAGACAACGAATTCTATCTTCACAGGATCGGAAGAACCGCCCGTGCAGGTAAGACAGGAAAGGCATATAGCCTCGTTTCATTCACGGACAAACCGAGAATGGAAGAGATAATGAGATATACGGGTGCTGATCCGAAACTCATCGAAGCATAATCAGATCTTTAATGTAACCTCTGAGTGATCTCAGAGGTATTTTTTTACTCGGTAGATGATATGATAAATGGTGTATTCATACCTAAAGAAAAAGTCTCCTGTTTTCAGGAGACTTTTTATGTTTGTGATAAAACGGATCATAACGAATTGATCCTTAGGATATTTCCTTTAAGACGTTTAGTGGCAGGTAAGTAATCATGATATTTCTTGATGGATTCCTCACCGGTCCTGATGAGTTCATCCATTTCCTCATCAGTTAATGTGTGATCACTGAACCTTGCAATCTGTGCAAGTTCAAGAGTCCTTTCCGATGGAGTTCCTCTATATGCTTTGCAGACCATATCGAAGTAGTGATAGTAGTTTCTGGCTCGCATGTTCATATCCTTTTCTGAGAACTTGACCTTCCAATAGATGAAGTATGCAACGCGTATCAGGATAAGTAATCCTGTTATGCTTACGACGACGATGAGAGATATATTGAGTACTTTCTCAAGGACAGTCTTGATCTCGAGGATCTCCTTTTTCGATGCTTCCTCAGGAGTCTGCGGAGCATTTTCCGTTTCAGGATCATATTCTCTGTATGCATAATCTTCAACAACGAAGTCAACGTTTCTTGGATCATCGACCTCATATGCTTTCTCTATTCCATTGATGTCATAGAAGGAAGCAGACAATCCGTTATCAGGTGTGGAATCGCCGAGTACCCAGCCGTATGTCTCATGATAGAATTCGAACCATGAATGTGCATCTGTGGTGTAGATGGTTGATTCCCAGTTCATCTCCTCAGTCTCTGAAACGTAGCCTGTGACATAGCGTGCAGGGATTCCTGCCATACGAAGAAGGATAACTGCAGTAGTTGCATAGTGAACGCAAAAACCGGTGTCGCTCTCTGTCATGAACCATGCTACAAAGTCCTGATCTGCAGGCGGATACGGTGTGTCCTCATCGTATGGATGAAGGGTACTTACGAACTTTGTTATGGCTTTGACCTTCTGTTCTTCCGTCATCTCGCTGTTTCCGTTAAGGATATCCAGATACCACTGCGGAAGCATACCGCTGTTAAGGATAGCTTCCTTTGTCTTGTCAGGCACAGTAAGGCAGGTGCCGTTGACGTAATCGGTAAGATAGGAGTCGGCAAACATATCTCCTCTCTCAACAGGGTAAGTCGAGAACGGGAAGAGTATGCCTCCCTTTGCTTCGAGAAGGTTTCCACCGTCGTAGTGAGTTCCGAGTTCGACATTCATGAGATCATGGTATGGAGTATGCGTCTCATCTGCAAGGAAGAAGTCTGTGTAGTACGGAACATAACCTGACGGATCCACATCAAGTTTAACGATGTACGGACTTATCGGCGCCTCGAATTCCTTCGTTTTATAAGGATTCAGATAATCGCCCTTGTCTATGCTCCCCGCGAAGTTATACTTCGTGTAATCAACGTAGGTAGATTCATCAGAAGCCGTCCAGGTATTATCGGCGTAGACATCCATTGTGCTGTTTCGAAGATATATGAATCTCGGTCTCGACGGATATGCGCCATCGAATTCAGTATTGTACTTAAGCACGAAGGAGCCTACCGGAAATTTCTCTATGGCGAGCTGACCGACTTCACGAAGATTTGCTTCGCCGCCCTCTTCAGTAAATGAGACGAGGACAGGTGAATTTGCATCATAGACATCATGGTTGTTTCCGTATTCAGCCTGACGAAGAGCTTCGATGGCGAACTTGTGGAAATCGCTAGTCGGTGATGTGTGGTTCATTATGAGGTGACGAACCTCATGGATTCCTTTTCGAGCGAGCTTGGTGTAATTAAGCTTTTTTGGAAATGCAACTCCGACTAAAAGAGCGATTATCACAACAGGTGCCGTAATGATAAGAAGGAACTGCTCGGATTCTTTTCGAGAAGCAAGACGGCGGTTGTGATAGATGAGCATGATAACGATGCAGTAGATCGTAAGACATGCAAGGATTATGCCCGGAGGATTGTAAGCGACAAGAAGTGTCAAGACCAGATACGGAGCGACGCTTAGTGCGCTTATGATAACGTGCTTTCTTCTTACTATGACGTAGGAGTTGAGCATGGCGATTATCGAGTTGACCGATGCGATGAAGAACGGCAGCGCTGCCCTTCCGAATACGAGCTGCGTGGCAGGTTTATGTACAAACAGTTGCCTGTACATACCTTTTTCGATGGCATAAAGGAAGGAATACATTCCCTGCTGCAGGTGGAAGATATCACCTAAGAGAAGAATGATGATAGTTGAAGGAAGGAGTGTAAGAAGAAGGATCGAGAAGATCTTCTTTTTCCTGGTGAAGATAAAAGTGAATAATCCGGCAAACAGAAGTGACGATACTAACAGATCGCCTTTTGATGCAGGGAGACGGTAGGTGTGTACCAGAAAGATCGAGAAGCAGGCTGTGATGAGCGTTGTCAGGAATATGGACAATGCGATCGTCAGATGTGTAGGATCCTCCCATGGCTTTTCAACAATGATCATGTTGCTTTCCTGATCAGGTGTCATAATGTCACCTCCTTCGGAAGCTCCATGTGGAGTATCTTCTTTGTTGCCAGCTCCAGATCGTGAGATATCTTGATATCGATTATCTCGTTATGAAGTCCCGGTCTTTTGACGATAACGATATGAGGGATACCGTTCTCGAGATAGAATTCGGATACGAATCTCATGTTGCCGAGTCTCTTATCGAGTTCGTCACGGTTGGTGCATAAGTCGAGAGGGAAGCAAGCGTTCTCGTGTACTTCCTCCTGAGCTTCTCTTACGAGGAGCATATCTCTTTTGGCGGATGCCTTCCAGTGAATGCTCTTAAGAAGATCACCCTGGGCGAATTCGCGGATGTCATAGATCTCCGATTCGAGAGAATTGGATTTGACTGTCTTGCTGGATCTCGCGGATTCAAAATCCGGAAGCCTGTCAGGCTGTATGGAGACAGGCTTTACCAGGATCTCCGTCTTTCTGTTCTTGTACGGAGTTACGTAGAACAGACCGAAAAGATCGTAGATCTTGAGCTTTTCCACTTCATAGTAAAATGCACCGCAGTGTTCAGTATTGACTTTGATCGGGATATCAACGGGACCGTGACCCAAGTATTTTTTTGTGATCACTTCACCGGTCATGATATCCGTGATCTTGAAGTCCATGATGTATGCGGATGATATGAGTATGAGCATAGGCTTACCGATGATCTTAAGTTCGGTGATCATCTTGTGGTATGTCTCTGCCGGCGTATGGATCTTAACCGTCAGCCTCTTTGTTGAGAGGATGAGAGCAACAAGTGAGAGCACAGGGAACAGTATGACTAACATCACACATATCCATGCGAGCCACTTTTTGTAGAAAAAATAGAACAGCAGAGTACCGATAAGTACTGCCAGATAGATTAAACGGTTCTTAGTCATAGAGTAAGCCTTAGATCTTAGGAACCGGTACTGTTTCCAATATATCGTTAACTACTTCGAGAGTTGTTTTCTTGTTGACTTCAGCTTCCTGAGTAAGACGTATCCTGTGGCACATAACTGCAGGGAATACGGACTGAACATCAGAAGGGATTACGTAATTTCTGTTGGCCAGATATGCATAAGATCTGGTCATGGATGTGAGGATAAGTGAAGCTCTCGGGCTTGCACCTCTTAAAAGATCAACGTGGTCTCTTGTTTTCGAGACGAGGTCGACGATGTAGTTGATGATATCGTCAGTTACGAACATATTGCTTACTTCTTCCTGAATCTCCAGAAGCTTATTCGTATCGCAGATCTTCTTGATCTCATCCATAGGATTTCTTCCGCCCTTACGGCTCTTGATCATGACTCTCTCTTCGATGTTTGAAGGGTAGCCCATCGATACTCTTATGGAAAATCTGTCGAGCTGTGAATCAGGGATCATGGATGTGCCTGATGCATCGAACGGGTTCTGTGTGGCAAATACGATGAACGGCTTAGGAAGTTCGTATGTGTTGCCGTCAACGGTAACCTGTCCTTCTTCCATTGCCTCGAGAAGAGCTGACTGTGTACGTGAAGATGCACGGTTCAACTCGTCAGCCAGGAAGAGGTTATGGAATACCGCACCCTGCTGATATCTCATCGTATCTGTATTCTTATCATAGACGGAGAAACCAGTAATATCTGAAGGGAGGATATCAGGCGTGAACTGTACACGTCCGTAGTCAAGTCCCATTGCTTTCGAGAAAGCCAGCGCCATTGAAGTCTTTCCTACGCCCGGAACGTCCTCTATGAGAACGTGACCGCCTGCGAGTATTCCGGTAAGCGTCATAAGGATGACCTTGTCCTTACCGCAAATGATCTTTTTGACTTCGTCCATTATCTGTGTAGTTACTCTGCTCATATGGATCTTCCCCCTTGATTCTTATATTTCAATTATATGTGAGGATAAAACCTCACGCCAACCCGATGAATTCTAAATAAATCACAGGGAAACACTACAAGATTTATTGAAATGCAGTGTTATCTGTCAAATCCGTGTGATATCCCGTAAATCGCCTATGCACAGATGTTTTGCCAATGTATAATAGAGAAAATCTGAATTCCAAGGGGCAACTTATGAATAAGACTTTAGACTGGAAAAAATATATCGACTGTGCAACTGATATCGCTGCCGAAGGAATAGTAATGCTGGAGAATAACGGCTGCCTTCCTCTGAAGAAAGGTACGAGCGTCGCATTGTTCGGAAGGATGCAGGACCACTACTACAAGAGCGGTACAGGCTCAGGCGGTATGGTCAACGTAAAGCATGTCGTTACCATAAGAGAAGCGATCAAGGATTCCGACGGTCTTATGATCGATGAAGACCTCGCCAAAGTATATGATGAGTTCGATATAGCAAGTCCTATCGATAACGGTGTGGGCTGGGGCTGTGAGCCGTGGTCCCAGGAGGAGATGGAACTTACCGATGACGTAGTTTCTTCTGCAGCTTCGAAGACAGACACGGCCATAATCATCCTCGCGCGTCTTGCGGGTGAGGACCGCGACAATTCCGATGAGAAGGGCGCTTACGATCTGACCGATAAGGAAGAGGATATGCTCTCTAAGGTCACGAAGGCTTTCTCTAAGACCATCGTTCTCATCAATTCCGGCGGACTTTTGGATATGTCCTTCGTTAAGAAATATTCTCCTTCCGCAGTCCTTTATGTATGGCAGGCAGGAATGAGCGGCGCGAATGCGATCCCTCAGGTCCTTCTCGGCGACAAAGCTCCGTCAGGACACCTTTCCGAGACTATCGCTTATAATATCGAGGATTATCCTTCCGACAGCAATTTCGGCAAGGGCGACGGCCAGCGCGACAACTATCAGGAAGACATTTATGTAGGCTACAGATTTTTCGAGACCTTTTCCAAGGACAAGGTCATGTATCCGTTCGGATTCGGTCTCACGTACACAGAGTTTTCGATAAAGAATATAAAGCTTGACTACAGCGGTGATGTAACCGTTTCCTTTACCATAGAGAACACGGGCTCATATAAGGGCAAGTGCGTTCCGATGATCTTTGCATCCTGTCCTCAGGGCAGGCTCGGAAAGCCTTCCAAAGTCCTTTGCGGTTTCTCGAAAACATCCGTTCTCCTTCCGGGCGAATGCGAAGACATGACTATCGTTATCAAGCCTCAGTACTTCGCTTCTTATGACGACTGCGGCAAGACCAGTAGCCCGTACTCATGGGTCCTCGAAGAAGGAAAATACGAATTCTTCATCGGCGAAAACGTCAGGGACACAAAGTCCTGCGGCACATTTGAGATCGATGAGCTTAAGGTCGTTGAGAAACTCTGGACTGCACTTAAGCCGATCGATAAGTTCGACAGGGTTATCCCTAAGGCAACGGAAAACGGTTATGAAGTTTCCTACGAGCCTGTTCCGACAAGAGAAGTCGAAGCTATCGACAGCAGGTTCGATCACCTGATGGCCGAGATCCCTCAGACAGGAAGAAAAGATATCTCCTTCAAGGATGTTAAGAGCGGCAGAGTTTCTTTGGAAGAATTCGTCGCATCCATGGATGACGAGGAACTTTCCCTCATCGTAAGAGGTGAGGGAATGGGAAGTCCTAAGGTTACGACAGGCACTGCAGGAGCGTTTGCCGGCGTATCGGAAGAGATGATGGAAAGAGATGTTCCGTCATGCTGCTGTTCCGACGGTCCTTCGGGAATGAGGATCGACAGCGGCAAGTGCGCAATGGCACTTCCGAACGGATCATGTATCGCCAGCACATTTAATACGGCTCTTGTCGAGGAACTCTTTGACTACTTCGGCATCGAGATGTTAAGTAACGAGATCGATGTTGTCTTAGGCCCCGGAATCAACATCAGAAGACATCCTCTTAACGGACGTAACTTCGAGTATTTCTCTGAAGATCCGTTCCTTACGGGTAAGCTCGCATGCGCCCAGCTTACGGCTCTTCACAGACATAAGGTAACAGGATGCATCAAGCATTTCTGCACGAACAACAGAGAGAAGAACCGTCAGACGATGAGTTCCAACGTATCAGAGAGAGCTCTTCGTGAGATCTATCTCAAGGGATTCGAGATGGCGGTCAGAGAAGCTGATGCCAAGTGCATCATGACTGTCTATAACAGGATCAACGGAGTATATGGAGCATCCAACTACGAGCTTACGACAGAGATACTGAGAAGACAGTTCGGCTTCAAGGGGATCGTAATGTCCGACTGGTGGGCTAACGTCAATTCCGCACCATACGAAGAAGGACATAAGAGTGTTCAAAGTGAGATGGTCCGTGCCCAGAACGACCTTTATATGTGCTGTCCTCTCGCTGAGCGTAAGGCACTTGATTTTACGGATGTTTACCAAAGCCTCAAGGAAGGAAAGCTCAGCAGAGCCGAACTTCAAAGAAGTGCTCTTAACACGTTGAACTTCGCACTCAATACTCCTGCCATGGACAGAGTAATGGGTGAGGGAGTTACAGTTGAGCATATCGACTCACCATTTGCAGATGATAACGTTCCTGTTAAGACAGACGTTTATTTTGAAGTCTTTGACGGAGCAGTAAGCGACCTTACATCGTTTAAGACCGAAGACGGTCATGATGCGGTATTCGGTCTTTCGGTTAAGAAGATCGGAACTTATGATTTTAAGATCTACGCCTCTTCCGAACTTGACGAAGTTGCCCAGGTCCCGATGACGTTCTTCTATACGAGCATTCCGATTCAGGTCATTACCTGGAACGGCACAGGCGGAAAAGAGGATGTAAAGCCGATAAGCGTATTCTGCAGCGGTCAGCCTGCCATCATAAGACTTCACTTTGCTACACCGGGTGTTAAACTCTTAAGGATCGAGACTACCTTCGTCTGCGAGGAACGCCTTGAAAAACGGTGGGATTTTTCCTGACGTAATGATAAAATAACAGGAGTATTTTTATGGAAGGAGAAATGAATGCGACGCGATTACTTTATTTGCGTGTTCTTACTGCTCATCGCAGTAGCACTGTCGTTCGTATGTCTTCTTCCTGTCTGCTACGCTTATGACGGCGTTATCGCACGTGAAGTCGGTATTATCGAGAAGATCGCGAGTATCCTCTTTGCAGTCGTTACGATAATCGCTTTCCCGATCCTGACTGCTGTTAAGAAAAAGTTTTGGGCTATGCTCGGTAATGCAGCATTCGGTCTTCTTGCATATATCCCGGGAATGTTCCTTCCGGGTATGGCTGCTAAGCTTGCAGCTCCTGACGTAGCTATTACCACGACTGTTAAAGCATTCTTTTTCAAGGCGATCTATTCCATGACTTACGCTCCGTTTGCAGGTCTCGGATCTATCGTCGGAGACAAGGCGGGACAATTCTTCCCGAAGCTCATCCTTCCGATGTCTCTTCTTATCTACGGAGTAGTCAAACTCTTCAGATTCTACAAAGAAGCTTATATCAATGAAAGACTCGCACCTGTCCCGACTAACGATTCTCCTACGATCAGGACCAGAAAGCCTGATATCTTGGGAACTGTTATCTCGGCACCGGTCAACAACAAGACAGCTCCTGAGCCGGGTGATGAGACTAAGACCAACATAAGAGTCCCGGATCCTGATCCTCAGCCTAAGCCGCAGTCTAAGCCGCAACCACAACCTCAACCGCAGGTAAGAGCTCCTCAGCCGAAGCCTCAGCCACAGCAGGTAAAGGCACCTGAGCCGCAGCCTCAGATCCCTCCTAAGCAACAGCAAAAGCCAACAGAGGGAGTTAGAGCTCCGAATATAAATATCTCATTTGATGCAATTCCTTTGGGAGCTCCTGACGAGAAGCCTTCTATAAATGCTTCTGAGAATAAGGATGTTATCCGGCTTGATGCTCCGAAGAATAAAGATGTCATCATTCTCGATGCACCTAAGGACAAACCTATCGAGCTGGGTCCTCCTAAGTAATGCAGGGTTGAAAAGAAAAGTTTTCCCTTGTAGAATGTGACACAGAATAAAACACGGAGAATAGTATGGCCAAGAATCTTAAATTCTGGAAAAAGTATCTTACGACCAGTGAAGATATAAAAGTTGAACAGCAGAATGATGTCGACGCTTTGGAGAAGGGTCTTGAAGGTCTTTCATGGGAGGAAACTGCCCACAGAACAGCAGGAACCGTAAAGAAGACTCATTTCTCACTGGGTGAAGAGATCGGTAACTCCGTTACCCATGCTGTTATGGCCGTATTCTTCCTCGGCATGATCCCGTATGCATGTATCAGAGCCTATACTCATGCTCCTGAGGGAAAAGAAGTTATCGATGCTATCGGTATAAGCATCTACATGATCTCTTCTTTCCTAATGTTCCTCGCTTCCACCTGGTTTCATTCCACGATGAGAGGCACAACATGGAAATATGTTACGGGTAAGATCGATCATTGTTTCGTATTCGCATGCATCGCAGGAACATATACGCCTATCTGGCTCTCACTTATCGGAGGCGGTGTAGGCTTGGGATTTTGTATCGCACAGTGGTGTCTGGCCCTCGCGGGAATCCTTTTTAAATCGCTTATGTATTCCAAGTCCAAGGCCAGCCAGATCATTTCCTGGGTCGTTTATTTCCTTTTGGGCTGGATGATCTTTTTGTACATTGTGGGATTCTTCCACGCAGCATCTCTTCCGTGCTTCTGGCTCGTTCTTGCAGGAACGATCTGCTACACGGTCGGCGTTATCTTCTTCGCCGGTAAGTACAAGTTCGCGCACATGGTATGGCACTTCCTCGTTGACTTTGGTGCTATCTGCCACTTCATCGGACTTGTATATTTCATGAGATAAATTCCAATAAGACAATTAATTGATCGCATTAAAAAGGGGGCTGATTTTCAGCCCCCAAAAACGATTTGGTTTCTGTCCATGAGGAGAAGACAGAAAGATATTATGAAATCCTACCCATGTTATAAGTTCATTTAATAAATTCGAAGCTCTTAAATGACGGATTGCCGACGCCCTTATATGTGAAGAACAACGGATATACACCATCCTTAAGATCCACAGCAGCATCGCACTTCGTCCATGCGGTACAGAATGTAACGTCAAACGTTGCGAGCACTTCGCCGTCAAGAGAAGTACGTAGTTCGAACGTTCCCTGACCGTAGCCTCTTGTCGTGATCCTGATACCCTTAAGGTCCTTGATGTCGAAATACTTGAATCCGACAGTCGTTCCGTCAAAGATATCTCTTACATAACCGAGGTTATGATCGCCGTCTCTTCCTTCCTGCGTGATGTAAGCGACCTTGTGCTCGCCTACATACATCTGCTTCCTGTCATCGAAAAGGTTACAAGCGATATACGCCGGGTACTCGCCCTCGCCTTTCAAAGGACCGCCGTTAAGACCGCATGATGTGATCTCGACCTGCTTTATCTGACCCTTCTCATCGAAAACTATTTTTTCGGCGCAGCCCTGTCTTGAATACCAGTCATTGTTTGTCTGTCTGTGGTAGAAGATGTACCACTCGCCATTGATCTCAACGATGCTTCCGTGGTTGTTGGCACCATATGCAGTCGGCTTATCGGCAGGCTTATATGTATCGATATGCATGTCGCAATTACTTACGATAACTCCGCCATACGTAAACTCTCCGAGGATATCTTCCGTATATGCATAGCAAAGTTCATGCATGACCTGTGAAGAGTAGATGAGGTAATACATGTTTCCTCTCTTCCTTATGGAAGGAGCTTCGAAGAATGCATGACCTTCATACTGCGTGCCTTCACTATACTGTGTGCCCGGGATAACGAACTCAGGAGCCTTAGTGATCGTGAGCATGTCTTTTCCGAGAACAGTTCTCATACAACCGTGACGGCTCTTATCTCCCTGACCGCAGAAACCTGTGAACAGGTATGTCGTATCGCCTTCGGTGAGAACGCCCGGATCGAACTGAGGCTCGTCGCCTTCCTTTTCACCGAGAAGTGTTCCGTCTTCGTAATGAACATGTCCGTAGAACTCGAACTTGCCCTGCGGCTTATCGCTTACGGCAACTGCAACTACGTTCTTGTTATCGAGAACATAGAACAGATAGTATCTTCCGTCAGGACCGACCGTTACATCAGGAGCATAGAGACATCCTCTGTCATCACCGTTCTGCGGATCGTCTGATCTTCTGTAAGATACGCCTTCATATGTCCAGTTTCCGAGATCATCAACAGGAGCAGACCAGGAAACGTAATCACCCGGGCAGAAAGCTGTTCCGTTGAAGTAGTCGTGAGAACCATAGACATAGACTCTGTTATTGAATACGTACGGCTCTCCGTCAGGTACATACTCCCATGACGGCAGGTACGGATTGAATGCCTGTTTCTTCGGAACTTCGTAAAGCTGAATCGCAGGAACGGAAGAACCGCTTGAAGTCGAAACAACTGTTCCGAGCGCGCTTTGTTCGAGGTGCTCGGAAATGAAGTTGATGAACTCTGAAGAAGGATTCTCATCCTGTATCTTGGCGACAGGTCCTTCTGAAGTAAAGTGCATCTCATTTTTGTATGAAGGGGAGTACGGCTTCCACATTGGCATAGCCGACTCGTCAACATCGTTACCGTTAGGATCGCCTGTCTTTATGAAGTTAACGAAGTAGTTACTCATCTTTCTGGCGAGATCATAGTGTCTTCCCGTGAACGGTCTCCAGCACTCGTGGAGGTTGTCGAAGAAGAACCACAGATCTACGGAATGAAATGTACCCGGATTATCGTATCCCGGGATATCAGGCTCGAAGCAGTAATAGTAGCTCGGCTGGTCATTATATTTGAAAGCAGTCTTAACGGCACACTCGATCCCGCGAAGCGGTGCATGAAGGTTGCCGTCAACCACAACTTTTGACTCAGGAAGAGAAAGGAACTTATCTGCCTTATCTCCGAAGATCTCCTTTGCTCTGCTTACGAACTCCTCATCGGAATCAGCAGGGATAAAGCTCGGGAACTCATCAAAAGTATTACCTGAGATAAGAGGTACATGAGCATGTTTTCCTTCCAAGATGAGCTTGAACGGATCGCCGTCGAGGAATACATTATCGATCATAGGCGTGAAGAAAAAGCCCGTCGAATTACGGAATTCCGAAGCCTTATTTCTAAGCGTAGCAGCATCGATCTTACGGGCTTCTTCAATGGTCTTTACATCCAAAGTTTCGAAGAACTTAACGCCCCATGAGCATGCATCATCAACAGTCCTTGGTGAGATAACGGTATCCTTCATGTAAGGAGTCTGGATGATACCTGAGATAATGACTGCTCTGTTATAAAGTCCGATGCTGGATTTAGCAACAAGCTGATTGAGAACGCTTCCGCCGCCTGCTGACTGACCTGCGATGGTGATATTGTCAGGGTTGCCGCCGAAGTTTCTTATATTCTCTTTTACCCACTTGATACCTGCCTGCTGGTCAAGGCTTCCGAAGTTAGCCGGAGCATCAGGATTTTCCTTGAAAAGATCAGGGTGAGGCAAAAAGCCGAATGCACCGAGTCTGTAGTTTACCGTTACAACGATGATGCCGCGCTTGGCGAGCTGTTCTCCGTTGAATTCCATCTCTGCGGTGTATCCCCACTGGAAACCGCCGCCGAAGAACCATACCAATACAGGAAGGTTGTCTTCCTTGGTCTTGGCAGGTGTCCATACGTTCAGGTAAAGACAATCTTCATCCATCGGGATATCCGGATCTACATGCCATTCGCGGCAATAGATATCCGTTCCGATACCCGGCTGGTCCTGCATTGAGATCGGTGCGAATTCGAAGGCGTCATATACGCCGTCCCACTTTTTACAAGGCTGTGGAGCCTTCCAGCGATTCTCTCCGACAGGCGGTGCAGCGAACGGTATTCCCTTGAAGACCGAGATCCTGGTGTTATTGCCTGAAAGACCGCGAACAAGACCGTTCACGGTTTCAACTGTCTTAAGCATTGGATATCCTCATTTCCGGAAAATATTATCTAAATTCATATTAAGCAAGATAAAATCGTTATACAACGGGACAAATTCTAGGTAAAAAACTGTTAAAGTTAAGCACTTGGAAAGCCCTTATTGAAATTTGACCTGTCCTATTGTAACTTACAACTTAACTAAGAAATTAATTAGGGGGACCTTATGTACAAACTCTTTATCAACACGGGCAAGGAACTCGGGCACATCAATCCTGAGATCCAGGGACACTTTTCCGAGCATCTCGGCAGATGCATTTACGAAGGTGTCTATGTAGGCGAGAACTCCGATATCCCGAACACAAACGGTATGCGCAACGACGTAGTCGAAGCTCTCAAAGAAATGAAGATCCCTGTACTTCGTTGGCCGGGCGGATGCTTTGCCGATGAGTATCACTGGAAGGACGGAATCGGTCCTAAGGACCAGAGAAAGAAGATGATCAACACCAACTGGGGAGGTGTTACCGAAGATAACTCTTTCGGTACTCACGAGTTCATGGAACTTGCCGAGCAGCTGGGTTGTAAGACATACGTAAACGGTAACGTCGGAAGCGGTACCGTTCAGGAAATGAGCGAGTGGGTCGAGTACATGACATTCGACGGCGTATCTCCTATGGCAGATCTTCGAAGAAAGAACGGAAGAGAAAAGCCATGGACAGTTGACTACTTCGCAGTAGGTAACGAGACCTGGGGATGCGGCGGCAACATGGTACCTGAGTACTATGCTAATCTTTATAAGCATTATCAGACATTCGTTAAGCAGTTTAATCCTGATAAGAAGATCAAGAAGATCGCAGTAGGTCCTACGGATAAGGATTACAACTGGACTGAGACTATGCTTCGCGAGTGCTTCAGACAGCAGGGATCTTTCCCTCAGAACTTCGGTTACATGGACGGACTTACGCTCCATTACTACACACTTCCTTATGACTGGGACAAGAAGGGAAGTGCCACAGGCTTTAACGACAAAGAGTGGTACATGACTCTTGCCAAGACATTCTGCATGGAAGAATTCATCGAGAAGCATTCAGCAATCATGGACAGATACGATCCTGAGTGTAAGATCGGTCTCATGGTCGATGAGTGGGGTACATGGTACGACGTTGAGGAAGGAACAAATCCGGGATTTTTGTATCAGCAGAATACGATCAGAGATGCTTTGATCGCAGCCATCAACCTCAACATCTTCAACAAGCACTGTAAGAGAGTCAAGATGGCTAACATCGCTCAGCTCGTTAACGTTCTTCAGGCAGTCATCCTTACCGAAGGCGACAAGATGATCAAGACTCCTACATATTACGTATTCAAGATGTACAAGTATCATCAGGACGGCGAACTTCTCGAGAGTTCCGTTAATACAGATAAGATCGGTCTTGAGGAACAGTACATGGTTCCTAATCTTACCGAGTCTGTTTCGAAGGCTAAGGACGGCAAGATCCATATCACATTGGGTAATCTCTCATGCACTGATTCCTATGATCTCGAGAGCTGCCTTATGGGTGAGACTATTAAGTCCGTTAAGGCTTCGATCGTTGCAGGTAAGATGGATGATCACAACACATTTGATGACCCGAATGTAGTTGAGGAGAAAGTTTTCGAGAATATAAGCTTTGAGGGAGACAAGATCAAGTTTACTATGCCTGCTTCAAGCGTAATGCACATCGAAGTAGAGATCTGACATGGGCAAGATCTGCAGAAGATGCCTTTTAAGCGACATCAGCAAAGAGCAGTATGAGGCTTTGATCGTGGAAGGTCTTAAGGCTTTGCCAAAAGAAGACCTTGTTGATGATCCTTCCTGCTCGAAAAGGCTGGAAATCTGCAGAGAATGTGAGAAACTAAATGAAGGAACTTGTCTCGCTTGCGGATGCTTTGTCGAGATAAGAGCAGCACTTAAAAAGGGCAGATGCCCGTATAACAAATGGTGATCAATATGGACTACAAAAATCTTCTTGCTGAAGGCAAATGCGTACTCGGAATCGAATTCGGTTCCACAAGGATCAAAGCGGTTCTTGCTGACATGAACGGCAACCCGATAGAATTCGGCGACCACATGTGGGAGAACGATCTTAAGGACGGCATCTGGACATACTCCGAAGATGCTATCTGGGGCGGACTTCAGGACGCTTACAAAAATCTCAAGGACAACGTAAAGGCTAAGTACGATGTTACACTTAAGTCTTTTGCGGCTGTCGGTTTCTCCGCGATGATGCACGGCTACATCGCTCTTGATTCAAATGACGAACTTCTCGTTCCGTTCAGGACATGGAGAAATACTATTACGGAGGAAGCAGCTGATAAGCTTACCGAAGCTTTTGATTTCAACATTCCTCAGAGATGGAGCATCTCACATCTTTACCAGGCAATCTTAAATGGTGAAGAACACGTTAAGGATATCTCATTCCTTACGACTCTCGCAGGTTACGTTCACTACAAGCTCACAGGCGTTAAGGCTCTGGGCGTAGGTGACGCATCAGGTATGTTCCCGATCGATTCGGATACTATCGACTACGATTCAAGGATGCTCGGAATCTTTTCTGATATGATCAAGGATAAGGACTTTCCTTGGGATCTTAAGGGGATCCTTCCTAAGGTATTAAACGCAGGCGAGAACGCAGGAACACTTACCGCAGCAGGCGCTAAGCTTCTTGATACAGAGGGCGACCTTAACGAAGGGATCATTCTTTGCCCTCCGGAAGGTGACGCAGGAACAGGCATGGTCGCTACGAATTCCGTAGCTCCTGAGACAGGTAATATCTCAGCGGGAACTTCAGTTTTCGCCATGGTCGTACTTAAGAAAGCAATGTCTAAGCTCCACAGAGAGATCGATATGGTAACTACGCCTTCAGGTGCTCCGGTTGCCATGGTTCACTGCAACAACTGTACTTCAGAGATCAATGCATGGGCTAACCTTTTCGATGAGTTCGGTAAGCTCATGGGAGCAGACTTCGACAAGGGCGAGATCTTCGGTAAACTCTACGGATGCGCACTTGACGGTGATAAGGACTGCGGCGGACTTGTAGGTTATAACTATCTTTCCGGTGAGCCTGTAACGGGATTCATGAACGGAAGTCCTCTTTTCATGAGATCAGCTGAGGACAGCTTTACGCTTCCTAACTTCATGAGGATGCAGCTTTATTCCGCACTTGCTTCTTTGAAGATCGGCATGAACATCCTTACGGATGAGGAGAAGGTCGAGATCAAGAAGATGTTCGGTCACGGCGGTTTCTTCAAGACTCCTAAGGCCGGACAGACAGTCTGCTCCGCAGCTATCAAAGCTCCGATCTGTCTTTTGACGACAGCAGGTGAGGGCGGTGCATGGGGTATCGCTGTCCTTGCTCTTTATGCAGCCAAGAAGGATTCCTACGCTTCTTTGGAGAGTTTCCTCGAAGAGGAGATCTTTAAGAGTGCAGAGGCAACAGAACTCATGGCTTCCGATGAAGACGTCAAGGGCTTCGACAAGTTCATGGAAAGATATGTTGCAGGTCTTGCTACAGAGAAGAGCGCAACAGAAGTACTTATCAAGTGAGGTTAATTATGCTGGAAGATATCAAGCAAAGAGTATACGAAGCAAATATGCTTCTTCCTAAGTTCGGACTTGTTACTTTTACATGGGGTAACGTAAGTGAGATCGACAGGGAGAAGGGACTTGTAGTCATTAAGCCGAGCGGCGTTCCTTATGAGACGATGAAGCCTGAGGATATGGTCGTTCTCGATCTTGACGGAAACAGGGTCGACGGTTCCATGAAGCCTTCATCCGATGCTCCGACACACATCTATCTTTATAAGAAGTTCCCGAAGATCGGAGGCGTTGTTCATACGCATTCTTCATTCGCTACTTCATGGGCTCAGGCAGGCCGTGACGTTCCGTGCTACGGAACCACACACGCTGACTATTTCTACGGAAATATCCCGTGCGCCAGATCCCTCACGACAGAGGAGATCGAAGGTGAGTATGAGCTTAACACAGGTGTCATCATCGGTGAGGAATTCGACAAGCGCGGCATCGACTATGAGGCAGTTCCGGGTGTTCTTTGCACTAACCACGGACCGTTCACATGGGGAAAAGACGGCCACGAGGCTGTTCATAACGCAGTTGTTCTCGAGGAAGTATCAAAGATGGCTTTCAGGACCGAGATCATCAACAAGGACGTTAAGCCTGCTCCTCAGAATATTCAGGATAAGCACTACTTCAGAAAGCACGGAGCCAATGCTTACTACGGACAGAATTGATCTATCTTAAGGATTAAATGGACAACATATTATGATGTGCAAACAGGATTTTGTCTTTCATCAAGGGCAAAATCCTGTTTTGATACTTTACTTGAATTGGTCAGATAAATCTGAAGGAAGGATCATAGAAAACCAAAGGTATCTTCAAGGTTGCAAATGCTTGTTACACCGTCGGGAACAGGATTTTTTAAACGGTTTAACCACAATGCCCTGATTCCTGCTTTGGAAGCACCTATAACGTCATTGGCTATTGAGTCTCCGATATGGAGAATCTCGCAACCGTTTAATCCGGTTTTTTGCAATGCCAGGTTGAATAACTCTAATCTGGGTTTATAACTCTTTGCATCTTCAGAAGTAAAAACATCAACAGGATGAAGGTCATGATATGTAATCGCTTGATAGATATCGGAAGTATCAATGTTGGATACTATATAAATTGGTAAAGGACTGTTTGTAAAAAAGGAAATCGAATCATCGAAGATAGGAGGTTTTATCTTGTGCGAATTCATCATCTCGCACAATTCGCTCAGATCTGCTTTTGAATTGAAATGTTTCAAAGTACGTCCAAGTGATTCTTTTTCGATTACCCTTTGTGTTTTGAACAATTCGCCATGTGAATTCTCGAAAAGGGACAGAATTTCGTTTCTCCAATAGTTATCTACTTCAATGAGGTTATCTGTTGTCCCTGTTTTGCATACTGTCTGAAGTATTTTTTCGACCACCTTGTCGTCTTCGTGAACGATCGTTCCATAGAAATCTACAAATAGAGCTTTAAAACCCATTATTATCCTCCTAAACAATGAATCTCTCATATGTTAATAGTTTGTTGGAATAAAATCTACTGACAAAACTATTTAAACTGCTATTTAGCACGAGATGCAGACAGTTAGGTTATCTTGACAATGGGGAGATAGGATGATATTTTTTTTATTATTAGTATTATTCTTTAAGCTGAAGAATGTTGTTAAAAGAGATTTTTACGTTGGCTTGAAAGATGATAAACAGACGCGTGAGGCCGAACAGGAGAACTCGTCACGTAAAGGCGGGTTATTTTTTTGTTCAGAAGGAGATTAGATGTTTTACAGAGTTGATAAAAAAATATTGGAAACAGCAGGTGGACTTTTTTCCGGAGTTCTGCTGGTAGAAGGAATCAATAATTCTGAGAATAATCAAGCCGTAAGTGATTTGCTTGAAAAAGAAGTAATCAGTACAAAAGAATATCTTAAAGATGTTTCTATAAAAGAAATGAAAGAGCTAGATTGTTATAGAAATGCTCTAAAAGCCTATAATATAAACTCTTCCAAATACCCGTGTTCTATTGAAGCTATTTTGACTCGCATAGCTAAAAAAGGCGAATTTCCGTCAATTAGTCCTATAGTCGATATTTGTAATTACGTATCAATAAAGTACAAGGTTCCGGTTGGAGTTCATGATATGGATTCTTTGGATAACGATCTTGTTGTAAGACTTTCTATCGATAGTGATTGTGAAAATGAAGATAACAATATCGGTAGCGATGTTTTGAAGATTGGGGAACCTGTATATGTGTGCGGTAACGTGGTCAGAACTCGTCGCTGGATGTGGCGTCAAATGCCTGCGGGACGAGTAGATGAAAAATCCAAGAATTTTATTATTCCTATAGATGGATTTGAATCAAACAAAAGCGTGGTCTTATCTGCTGTTGACGAGCTTGCCAAGCTTATTGAGGAGCATTTCGGAGTCAAGGCATATTTTGAGTTTATCGAAAAGAACAATCCTGAAATCAGATTTGGTCAGATGTCTGATGAGGAAAAAAAGGTTGAGAATCAGATTGCCATCATGCTTAAGGGTGTTGCTCAACATACCGCTGTTTCAGAGATCAGAGAGAAAATTAATACAGCAATTAAGGAAAACAGACCATTAAGAATTAAACTGGGGTTGGATCCTTCTGCACCGGATATTCACCTTGGACACTCCGTTGTATTAAGAAAGATTCGTCAGCTCCAAGATCTTGGTCATAAGGCCATTATAATAATTGGTGATTATACAGGTATGATTGGTGATCCGACAGGTAAGTCCAAGACAAGAAAGCAGCTTTCAAGAGAAGATGTCGAACGAAACGCTGATACTTACATGGAGCAGATCTTTAAGATCATAGATAAGTCAAAGACTGAAGTATATTACAACAGTGAGTGGCTTAGCAAGATGAACTTCGGTGACGTAATTGAACTTGCAGCAAAGTGCACAGTAGCACGTATGCTTGAGAGAGATGATTTTAATAATCGTTATACCAATCACCTTCCTTTGTCGGTTCACGAGTTTTTCTATCCTCTTATGCAGGCTTATGATTCTGTAGCTGTTAAGGCTGATATAGAACTTGGTGGTACAGATCAGACCTTTAATATTCTTATGGGTAGAAACATACAAAAGGATTATGGTCAGACACCGCAACTTACACTATTTATGCCACTGCTTGAGGGTATTGATGGTGTTGAAAAAATGAGTAAGAGTTTGGGTAATTATATTGGAATCAGCGAGCCTGCCGAAATTATCTATGAAAAGATAATGAAGATTCCGGATAGTTTAATTATCAAATATTACAATCTATGCACTGACGTTCATCCTTCGGAAGTTGATCGTCTCCAAGCTGAATTAGATCAAGGCACCAACCCTCGAGATATCAAGATGCTTCTTGCGCATGAGATTACAAGGCTTTACGCAGGTGAAGAGGCAGCAGTCGGCGCTGAAGAACACTTTAAGCAAGTGTTCCAAAACAATCTGATGCCTGATGATGCACCGGAACTTCATATAGTTTCTGACGATTCGATTCCGGACGGAGAGCAAATCATATCTGAATTGGTAAATAACGGATATTATAAATCCAAGAGTGAGGTACGACGTGTTTTTGCTCAAGGTGGAGCTCAAATCGATGGAGTCAGAATCACCGATATTAAGACCATTTCTATCACTGAAAAGAACTCGGAACTTAAAATGGGTAAAGCGAAGTTTTATAAGATCGTACGTGACTAACATACAATAAAATGTTTGCCTGATGTAAAGGCGAATGAGAAATAATTAATTCCGCCCCTTTTACTGTAAATCAGTAGGAGGGGCGTATTGTATCAAAATATAATGTGTGAAGTAGCATAAAGTTTCTTCGGTAATTGCTATATATAACTCTTTTGCTTTCGTTGTTGTAAAACAGTGTCGAGATAGAAACAATACCGACTATTTATATATCAAACTACATAAATTTGCTCGACCACCTCATTTGATAATATAAAAATAACACGATTTATGCATAGCTTCTTTGTTATTATTGTCCAAAAAGTGACCTGCATTTGTGGCTAATATATCCAAAATCAAACAATGTCGATATTCGGACATGTATGCGAATATATTGAAAATAGGGTATTTACAAACATATTATCAGTACGATATACTTACGAAGGCATTGCGGTTTTTAGCGATGCTGTCGAGTATACAAAAGGATACAAAAGGTATAAAAATATATGAAAATTGACTTATTGAGAAAAGAAAGTGCGCTTTCTTGCATAGAGAACTATCTCCTTTATTTAATTTCACAGAAAAAATATACGTGGGAATATATTTACTTCAAAAGTTTTGTTTTATTGTCGGATGCTATTAGAGGACTTAATGGGGACCAGGACTATAGTAATTACAAAGGGATTGAACGTCTTCATAATGTTGCAGCTGAATTAGGGATGGTTAAAATTATTCGTTTGCCGTCAAGTACAGATTTAAAAGAACTTGATGGTAAGTGGTATGCAATACAGGTGAGCACGGATTATATGATTCAAAGATATAACTTTAAGCCATGGAGAGATGATCACCATATACTTATGCACAACTTGCCTGAATCCGGAGAAGTCGAGTATTTGAATGATGTTCCATCGGATGCCGGAGTCATGACTCTTGATGAAGCGCAGAAATTAAGTGTTGGTGAGATTGTTGTATTAGATGTTGAAGATGACGTTTCCGGTTTGGACAAAAAATTCTTTATTGAAGGAACTAAGGAGATTTTAAGAAGCTTTGATTTAGAAAAGAACACGGTGAATGATCTTAAGGACAGTATTACGTTGGATGCTTTGAGAGATGCTGTCAGTGTCGCAAAAGTGTTGGTTAATAGACAAAATGAGCTTGTCAAGATATATGGATTATCTCTTAGTGAAAATGATTACTACGATTATTTATCGTTTGTTCAATCGAAACTCGAGTATTACAGATTGAGAAAAAGTCCCGCGGAGAAATGGATGGGAATGCTGGAGGAAGTCGTTATTAGGGATACGGCATACATCAGAATGCTGAAAACTGTTTTTCAGATAGAAAATAATTAATAAACTGCGTTGAAAAGGAAACTGGTATGGAAGAGAAAACTTTTATTCTGTTTAAACCTGATGCAATGGAAGATAGCACTATACAAGATGTAGTTTGCGATCGACTTGAAAAACTAGGGTTAAGAATTGAGAGCGAAATGCTTATTAATGTTGATGAGGATTGTGTATGCATGCTATGGGATTTTACTCGGAGAGATGAAATCAGCAGACATGCAATGATGCATTTTTTTAACAAGAAAAATCTCAAGCTGATTCAAATTAATGGCGAAGACGCGATTGAAAAAGTCAATGTACTCAAAAAAACCATCAGAAAAGAGTATTCCAGGAATTTCTACTGCAACTGTTTTCATGCTCCGAGAAACAAAAAGGAATATGATCATGATATTGCATACTTGTTGAAAAAGGATAAACTTCGTACTCCGAAGAACACTTTGATATGTGATGTTAAGAAATTCAAAAAATACAGTGCATTCAACAAGAATGAAATCAAGGAAAATGCAGTCGAACTATTTGAAAGAATAAGTAATGACGGAATAAGTCGAACCATTCAAAGCCGAGAAAAGGGAAAATCTGACTGTAATATCTATCTTATCAATGATGATGAACATGAATTAGTATATGCAGGTGTTGCTTTGTATGAATTCATACCGGATATAAGGATAAGTGAAGCTTATATGTTGGCTATGGGAGCAGACTTGTATGGCAATGTACTTGTTTATTCAAATAAATCTAAGCAGAGTACCCAAGAAATATATAATTCGTTAAACGGGGCCGGATTGAAAGTCAGGCTTGAAGTTAATAGCTGAATTAATACTGCTTTACATGAAGGATCTTTATAAGCAATTAATTCTGACATCAGCCTCTGAAAGCAATTCGCGAGAGGATCAATTTAAAAAACAAAAAAATAAATATACTAAGAGGTAACAAAATGAATGAATATTTTCTAAACCCAACAACAATGGATATTTCACTTATCAAGAATGGTATTGAAAAACTTCATACTGAATTTTCGAAGTATTTTGATATTGAAAGCCCTAGAATGAAGAACACGATCAGCGACAAATACTGTACTATACTCGAAAAAGAAAACCTGGAAGAGAAAGGTAAGAGTCCTGATGAGGTATACAAGTCATTGGCATACTACTCACAGGGAATATTGAAATGGAATCATTCCGGTGCTTTGATCAATGTCAATCCGCCTGTAACACTTCCTTCAGTTGTAGCTGCCGGTTACACATCTCTTTACAATTGTAACGGAGCACAGGATATGTCGTGCGGTTACCTCCTTACGACGGAATTAGCCGTTATCAAAATGATCTGCCAACTTGCCGGATTAGATGAGAAAAAGTCCGGAGGCATATTCACTTTCGGTGGAAAATCAACAAATTTGCATGCTCTGAAGCACGGACTACAAAGGGCATTTCCTGATTCTGTTGACAAAGGTGTAGATGGTTCAGTAGTGACTTTCTCTTCTAAACAGGGACATCCATGTCATTCGGAAGTGTGCGGATGGCTTGGAATTGGAAAGGAACGCTGTATAAGAATTCCTACTGATTCGATGGGTATCATCGACATGAAGAAATTAGAAGAAGGTATGCGTAAGGCTTTGGATGAAGGCAAGAAGATAGCCCTTATCACAGCTAACGGTGGTACTACAATTCAAATGACTATAGATCCGATAAAGGAAATAGTTGAGTTGAGAGACAGACTTGCTGAGGAATATAACCTTGATTACAAGCCAAGAGTGCATGTTGATTCGGTAATTGGATGGTCTTACTTATTTTTCAAGACATATGACTTTGAAAAAAATCCGTTAAAAATCCATCCGGATGCTTTAAACAGGATCAAACGTCAACTCGATAAAATACTTGACATAAAATATGCTGATTCTTTCGGTGTGGATTTTCACAAGATGGGTTTCTGTGCATATCAGTCCAGTGTATATATGTGTAAAGACAATACAGAGATTTATTCACAGGAAAAACTTCGTCCGATTCCATATGATGAATTGGAATATGGAAACTATTCACCATTCCAGTACACACTGGAATTGTCTCGTTCTCTTAATGGACCGGTTGAAGCTTATACAAATCTTAAGGTGCTTGGAATAAGCGGATATCAGGAACTTATCGGTGGCTTATATAATTCTGCCGAAGTACTTAAGGAAAGCATAAACAATGAAAACAGATTTGAAGTTATAAATGACAAGGACAGTGATGGTTTCGTCACGTTGTTTGTTGTTCATGAGTTCGATGACAGTCCTTCCTTCTTTGATATTGGAAAACGCTCAAGAGAAGAAACAAGAGATTACGGCATGTATATCTATAAGTTTTATCTGTATTTGTTGGAACAACAGAAGCTTGGAAGATGTAAGTTTGCTCTTGATTATTCCAGTGGTTATCACGTTCTTGATAATGGAATAAAGATTGGTGTGTTGAAGGTATATCCGATGACACCATATTTTACGCCAGAAAAAGCAAAGGAAATGGTTTCGAACATTAAAGAAATGATGATGGAATTTGACGAAGTAAAGGATACATTTGAAGTCAAAGAAGTTCCACATAAGCCAAGGCCGTTCGTATTTAGGTGATATAGAAGAAAGGTGAAAAATGAAAGAAGGTTATTATATATCTGCATTTGTTTGTATTGATGAACTGCAGAACATTTTGGATATCAAGATCAGACATGATCAAACTATAGCACTGTGGAGATATAAAGATAATGAGATAGAACTTCTAAGATATTGGGAGTTAGAACGAATCAGCGGCATAAAGATGCATCCCAAGGCATTTTATAACAAAGAAGCTTTCTTCCTCCTCTTAGAAGATCTGTTGAAAGAAGAGTCTATTACATTATCTGACATAGAAGCTATCTGGGGAACTCCGGAGATTGAAACTGATATTTCATACAGAGATTGGGTAGATGAGAGATTTGCTTTCCATAGCTTTGCTCATTTATTGACAGCAGTTTGTTTTGAGAACAAATCCCCTCTGGATAGCACAATTTTAGCGATGGCTTTGGATGCAGGGCCTGATAGCAAGTTCGAGCCGGATGCTTATGAGAAATTGTATTACAGTGCTTGTGTGATTAAAGATGGAAATGTAGAGTATTTCTCCGTAGAATCTCCGGCAAGACTTTGGAGTTATTCCTATAAAAAGTTTGGACTTCGCGAGGGAACTTTGATGGCATTGGCCAATGCCATTGATGTTGCTTGTGATGTTGATGAAGACACCATGGATAGATGGTTGTCTTATGAATTTATTGATGAATCCACGAGGGATCATTCTCAGAAAATAGTTAACGAGATAACCGGTTATGTTGACAACTATTTGACAAGCAATCCGGTTGAGTTTGATGACAGGTTTTCAGTAGAAGATAACAAACTCAGCATGATCATGAAGATCGTGAGTGAATTATCGTTGAGAATTGTATATCGAAACATAGACAACGCAATTGCTAAATTCGGTCTTGCTCCGGAGGAAACAATTATCGCTCTTGCAGGTGGTTTTGCTCTTAATTGTCCGACAAATTCAGCAATTCTTGAAAAATACAGGTTTAAGTCGTTCCAAATTCCTCCTTGTGCAACAGATACCGGAATCGCAATGGGAATAGGCCTTGGAGGCTTTTATAAACTTATTTTCGAAGAAGGCGTAAAGGTGAATCTCTTGTCAGCGTATTATGGAGAAGGATGTGGAGATTATACTATTCTGAAAGAGAAGTATCCTAATGATATAGCAGCAATCAAAGAAGTAAGTATGACTAAGTTTGCAGAGTTGCTGGAATCGGGTGAGATACTTATTTGGGTAAACGGGAAAGCGGAGATTGGTCCGAGAGCTCTTGGAAACAGATCCCTTATCGGAGATTCTAGATCTTTAGCAATAAAAGATAAACTCAATGTAATAAAGAAGCGACAGTGGTGGCGTCCCGTTGCTCCGATTATTATGGATGAATATGGAAAAACGTATTTCAAAAATTACAGATCAACATATAACATGCTGTTGAATCTGTTTACAAAGGAAGAAATGGTCGCGAAAATACCGGCCGTAGTTCATCATGATAATAGTGCGCGAGTTCAAAGTGTTTCATCCAGAAGCAACAGTACTCTTTATGAACTGTTAAGTGAGTTCAATAAACTAACTGGCGTACCGGTATTGTGTAACACTTCGCTTAACGATGCAGGTGAACCTATCATAAACCACATTGAAGAGGCTATAAAGTTTGCAAAAAACAAAGGTCTGAAATACATCTGCGTTGAAGGTCGTTATTTAATTGAAATGAATCATGAGAAGCATATTTCTGGTAATGATGAAAAGAAATTTGCCTTAAGATCAATGAAGTATTTCAATGTTCCTTCTCAAGTAAACATTGAAGAAGTCATAAAAGAAAAGAATCCGCACAGATTGGATTTAGAGTGTTTAACGTACTATTTTGATAATCCTAACATTTTTAAGGATATGAGTTTGTTATCGTATGAAGATGCTCAGAGAATACAGGAAAAAACAGACGCGTATGTTGGAAAGTATAAATTTGCGCTTCTGAGATAACGGGTACACAATGGCAGATAATCACAATGATGAAATAATTGTTTTTCGAGAAAAAGGAGCAGATTGGTTAAATGACCAATTAGATAGATATGCCACTTTTTCATCTGAAGCGAAGAAAAATATAATTTTTGTTTGTGCAAAGAATCTGCTTTACGTTGCTTCTAAGGATAAGAGGAATCTTTTCCTTCCTGAATTATCAGGTATCCTTACGGATGAAAATCCGTTCGTGATATTAAACAGGATACGACATAAAAGTATCGGGAATAATACAGGAGAATTGTTCGATAATACTTTAAAAGAATTGGTGAATCGACTTGCTTGTGGTAAATGTCCGTTAGTATATTATGCATTCGGAAAACATCTTTGTTTTGATAGCAGTATAGAACCGAACCTTCTTGAAATGTCACTAATGTATTTGTTCAGGTATGAAAGCGTTAGATATGATATTCCGAGTGGATATGTGAGAATCAGTTCTTCCGGATCAAACTGTGAGATTTATAAAAATACTCAGCTCAACAAAGTGTGTAAAATTGCTAAGAACTTCGGTTCTCGACATTACTTGATAGAACAAGAATTCGAAAATGCCATGATACTGGGTGAAACGGATTTATCTTGTTATATTCCAAAACATTACGAATACAACAGAGCGAAGGGGTGGTTATTTCACGAAAACATACAAGGAGAGACAGCAGCTGGTCTGTTAAGAAAGGGAAGACTACCTTTAGGTGCCTATGAGCAACTTGAATCTTTCTATTCTTGTTACATGAATAGGAGAAACAAGGAAATAATATTAGATATTCATCCTGAGAACTTTGTGTGGAATTATGAGACGGAAAGACTGTATTTGATAGATCTGGGCTCTATTCCAAAGATAGGTAGCGAATATTATGAATATGACTTATTTGAAGATTATTTCTCTAATATTTTCTTAAGGTGGGAGGATAATATCAAAAAGTATCCAATACGTTCTATGGATTTGGAGGTTACTCCATTCTTATGCGAACAATATGGCGAATAAAATTAAGGAGGATTGGTTAGATGGATAACCGAAAGTTGAACGAGATGTTATTTAGGATGTCTGATATATATAATGAACAGGCAATCGAGTTTGATAACATTTCAGGAGAGAGATTGTTTGGAAAGATTATTCTTAACAGAATAGTTAATATTTCTTACAAAAATCTCAAAAAGAACGGATGCAAAAAATTGGGCGAATTCGAGAAGCCTTTAAAAACGCTATATGACGAGAATGTTAATAGGGCTAAGGTTTGTCTGGCAAATATTGAATATGTTTGCAAACTTTTTGAGAATGCGGAGTTTCCATTTGCGTTTTTGAAAGGATCATATTTAATCTCGCATTTGTATGAGTTGGGAGACAGGACATCCAATGATGTTGATATTCTTATTAATGAAAGCAACATTGGTCTTGCTAAGAAAATACTGACTGATAATGGATTCAGACAGGGATTTGTCGAAAATGGAAGTTTCAGAGAGGCTTCCAGAGGAGAATTGATCATGTCAAAAATGAACTTCGGCGAGACAATACCGTTTTTCAAGGAAGTTGATGGTCGATTTATTGCAGTGGATATAAATTTCTCTGTCGATTATAAGCCTATGAAGGATGATTCTATCATTACAAAAATGCTGAGCAGAACTATCAGAGTTCCGGTTGGTGATGCAACATTGGTAACACTTGGATTCTCGGATTTTGTAATCTATCTTTGTTTGCACCTGTATAAAGAGGCGACCACAACAGAATGGGTGGAAAGAAGAAAGGATCTTAATCTGTATAAGTTTAATGATTTATATATCTTGTTCAGTGAAAAAGCCGATAAGCCTTTCTACAAGGAATTATCTGAGACGATAAACGAGTATGGAGTTAACAGAGAATGCTACTATGCTCTTTATAATGCAACGCAGATTTACGAGGCTTTGAAGAATAAACCTGATTATGAAGAACTGTTGCAGAACATTAAGCCGTCGGATATCAAATATCTAAAAGAGATCGTAAGTCCAATGGAAAAGAAGATCTACCGTTATGAGATGGACTTCCTGGATTGGTTTTCTAGCGATGACAGATGTGCCAACCTCATTTATGATCGTGAATACACAGAATAAAAAAATATAAGACAAAGAAAGGTAATTAGTATGGAAGCTAGAATTATAAAAGTAATACAGAATATGATGAATAACGATTCTGACATTGATACCAATGTTGACCTTAAAGCATATGGAGTTGATTCCCTTGCCAAGGTTCAGTTATTAGTCGACTTAGAGGATGAATTTGGAATTGAGTTTGAAGAAGATGATATAAATCAGAACAATTTCAGTTCGGTTCTCACAATAAAAGAGACGATTAGCAAGTATATTTCCGAATAAATACGGTCAACAGGTGGAGGTAAGCAATGGGGATATTATGGTCTTTTATTGAAAAATGCCTAAAGAGTCACCCTGATTCTTTGATCGAAGAGTACAATTCGGAACAGTATACATATGAAACGATGCTTCATAATATTGAATCACATGCTAATGTTCTGAAAGGGCATGATTTGTCTCAGCAAAAATGCGTTATTATCTGCGAGAAAAACATTAAATGTTTGGAGGCCATGTTGTTCTGTTGGAAAGTGGGAATGATACCTATTCCGGTTTCATTGCACTACGGCATCGAGCATTGTAATAAGATTATTTCGGTGACTGTACCAAACTATATTTTAGTTGATACTGACGAACTGGAATTAGAGACGGAAATCCCTGTATTACCCATTGAATACTTTGCTTTACATTGTTCGGAAGAATATGAGAAGGATCCTGAACTTTCAGATATAGAGCTCATGATGTGTACATCGGGAACTACCGGATTGCCAAAATCCAGTATGTTTACGGGGGAAGCAATTGAGACAAATACTTACGCGATTACACATTATTTCCCTTTATCTGATAAGGAGAGGATTCTGATAGCAAGACCGTTATATCACTGTGCTGTTCTAGTCGGAGAAGTTCTAACCGCACTTTGTGTAGGAGCTAATATCCTTTTTTATTCAAAAAAGTTCAATCCGTTGATACTTAGCAAACTAATAAAGAATGATAATATAACTGCTATGTGCGGAACTCCGACTCTTCTCAAAGGTGTAGTTGATTGCACTAAAGATAAGACAGTTTTGGAGAAAATACATATCATTGCTATGAGTGGAGAGTATCTTCTTCCGGAATATGCAGAATATATAGCCAAGTATTTTTCAAGTGCGAAAATATATAACGTTTACGGACTTACTGAGGCAGGTCCGAGAGTTGCTTATCTTAATCATGATTTATTTCGTACACACGCTCAAGCTGTCGGAAAACCTATAGAAGGAGTTGAGGTGAAAGTGTCATCGTGCAATGCTGCATATGATGACAAGGTAACTCCGCTGCCGGAAAATGAAGTTGGAAACGTGTGGGTCAAGACACCATGTATTATGAAGGGTTATTATCGTGAGAAACGAATGACGGAAGCACGTATGAACGGCGAGTGGTTTAACACAGGAGATCTCGGCTGTATAAGAGATGGATTGCTGTACATTATTGGCAGAAGTGACGATATGATCATAAAAGCCGGAATGAACATCTATCCCAGAGAAATAGAGATCAAGATGCTTGAACTTCCCGAAATAGCCGAGGCTATGGTATACGGTGATTTTGTTGGCGGAGTTGAACAGATATTCTCAGACATAGTTATACATGGAGAATCATCACAGATCACCGAACAAAGCATAAAGACTAAACTTATTGACGTCATTCCGGGATATATGTTGCCTTATAAAATCAACATTGTAGAACAACTTCCGCGTAATGCATCGGGAAAAGTCGTCAGGCCAAGTAAGAAGATTAGAGAGACAGTTACAAAGGGGGAGTAAGGTGCGCGAGGAAGTTATAACTTTAATTGAAAATTCTATCGGAAGAAGCGTAGAAGATATCAAGAACAATGAAAATGAATCATTGTATTCTCAAGGCATTAATTCATTTGAGATGGTTCAGATTGTGGTTGAAATAGAAGAAAAATACGGTATTTCTTTGGACAATCTTTTGACTAGGCTTAATCGAGTTAGTCTTTCAGAACTTTGTGATGAAATAGAAAGATTGGTTTCGGTTTCATGATTTGAAACAGGGAATCATCAAAAGGAGGAAAAATGGAAAAAAGACTGAGTATAAAAATGCCCCCGCTGACGATTTTTACGCATCATGCTTATTCTCTCATGGCGTTATCCAGCATAAAAGATTCTGACAAGTGGATATACAGTAATTATATCCAATTATATATGAACAAAGATCTTAATAAGAACCCGTGGGGGGATTTCTATTTTCCTATGCCCTATGAAGTAAAGTGTTATGAATTGTCCCCATATCTTAAGATTCAAAAGTCAGAGTTAAATCTTTTGGCCGAAAAAGGCAGATCATTATCCCACGTAATCGAATCGATAGACAGAGGGTACTTTGTTCATACACTGTTGGATTACTATTTTGTATCCCGGAGCCCTTTTTATTTAAACAAAAACAGAGTGCATGATTGTTTTATTTACGGGTATGATAATGAGAAAAAAGAACTGTATTGTGCTGATTACATGTTTTCTGATGTCAGAAGGCTTTCACATGGAATAATTTTGTTTGATGAATTTGAAAAGGCAATTGAAAGCTCCGCAAAAAGAAAAGATCAAATTTTAAACGGTTATATCCTTGGGATGAAACCCTTTGAAACAGACAAATATGATTTTCATATAAAAAACATTATCTATGGACTAAAGCAATATCTGGGATGTTCTGTACCCGAATACTGGAAAGGGTACAATAATGGGAATATGTCTGAAATCGTTTGGGGATTGGACTGCTATGACGCATATTTAGATTATCTTGCTTCCGTTGGTGACAGAGTAGATTTGAGATTTGTCTATCTATTCATGGAGCACAAGAAGATGATGGTTGAGAGACTTAATTTTTTGTCTGATCAAATGAAAGTCTCGAATCTTGACGAATGTATTTCGAACTTTAAAGAAATGGAAGAAACACTTTATAAGGCCTTGAATTATCTTTTGAAATATACTATCTGCAAAAAAGATCCGTTCATTCAGCAAGCTTGTATCAACATTAGAACGGTTAAGGAAAAAGAAGAACAGAGCTTAAAACAACTAATCTCAATATTGGAAGAACAAGAGTAAGAGCGAGGAATGGTAAAGTAAAGTGAGTATGTCATTCATTCAAGATGTGCGATATGCACTTGGCATTTCGTGGAAATATTCGAAGAAATACGTGATTTGTTCCGCGACGATTAAAATGTTGGAGTACTTTGGCTGGGTATTCTATAGTTCAGTCTTTCTGAGATATGTTATTAACTCCATGGAGTCAAATATCAGTTTTGCCAGGATGATGATATATTTGGGTTTTTGCATTCTTGTTTTTGCATCGATATCATTATTCAATAATTACTATAACGAGTGTTTTATGCCGGTGTTCCGAGCGAGATTTAGTGATTATTTGAATGGCATGATCATCACAAAGGCTAGGAGCATAGATTTAAAATGTTATGATGATGAAGAATTCTATAACAAGTATACTTTAGCTATTGAGAGTGCTGATACTAAGATAGAAGCTGTTGTAAATGATTTTATGAGCACTCTTTTTGGTGGAATCGCAACCATAGTTATTTTTTTTATCATGTTTGATATAGATCATTTTGTTTGCCTCTTTTGTATTTTTCCTATTATCGGTAATTTTGTATTTGGAAAACTGGTAGGTAAGATAGTATATAAAAGAAACAAGGATTCGGCTAAGTACAATCGAAGAATAGAGTATTTAAATCGTGTAATGTACTTGAGGGAATATGCAAAAGAAATACGATTGTCTAATGTGTTTTCGTTATTGAGCAAACAATATGACGAATCGGTAGAAGGGATAAGAAAAGTTTGTAGGAAAGGCAGTGTAAAAGCTATTTTCCTTCATGTCCTTAAGTCATTGTTTACTTTTTCATTTATATTTGAAGGTGTTCTTCTATATGGCGCATACAGAGCTATTATATCTTCCACTATATCTTTTGCTGTTTTTTCCGTCTTAACAGGAATGATGGTTTCGGCGTCACTGATTATGATAGGATGTGCGAATTCTATCACTTCACTTCTTACAAATGGTATGTTTGTAAGAAATATGAAAGGATTTATGGAATATGTTCCTTCTATACCGGAAGGCCAGGAGGGGATATTGCCTGACAATAAGATTGAGACGATCGAATTCAAGAATGTTTCATTCTCATATAACGATCGCGAGATAATTAAGAATGTCTCTTTTGTTATTGAAGGCAATAAAAGTTATGCGATCGTAGGCCATAATGGGGCAGGAAAATCCACTTTGATCAAATTGTTGCTGCGCTTCTATGATCCTAGTGAAGGGACTATATTGTTGAATGGAATAGATATAAAGGAATACAATCTTCGAGCATATAGAGAATTGTTTGCGACTGCATTTCAAGATCAGAGAATATTCTCCATGACGATTAGGGAAAATGTTTCCATGTATATGGATGAAAGTCGGATCGAAAATAATGTTGAAGAAGCTCTTAAATTAGCAGGTATATATGATCGAATAAAAGAACTGCCAAATGACATTGAAAGTACTTTGACGAAAGAATTTGACGAGAGCGGCGTTCAATTATCCGGGGGTGAATTCCAGAAAATAGCCGTAGCCAGAGCTTTTGCTAAAAAGTGCCCTATTAAAATTTTTGATGAACCCTCAAGTGCATTGGATCCAATCTCGGAAGGTGAGTTGTTTGAGAGTATACAGGAAAACGGAAAAAACAGAACATTGATATTTGTCTCGCACAGACTATCGTCTGTTAAGAATGTTGACAGTGTCCTTGTTTTAGATGATGGAAGACTATTGGAAGAGGGTGCGCACAAAGAGTTGTTGATACGAGACGGTATTTATTCAGATATGTACAAAAAACAGGCAGAAAAATATATGGCTGTATGAGGAAACGAAAAGTGAGAAAGAAACTTTCAAATCTATTATTTATATCGAAAATATGCTTTAAGGCATCGCCTAAATACATGTGCTATTTCATATTTGATTTATTTAGAAATCAAATTATGGTCTTTCTGGAGCACACTTTATTGATAAGATATGCACTTCGTTGTGTTGAATACCACGAGCCGTTCTATAAAGTTGTTATTGCGGTGTCCATTATTCTCCTGTTGTACATAATTCAGTTCTTCCCTGATGGTTACTGGACGCATGTTTTGTCAAATAGTGAAAAACCAAAACTATACAGAGAATTAAGAAAGAGGCTTTACGAGAAGACATCAAGGATTAATCTAAGCAATTATGATGATCCTGTGTTTTATAATGATTTCATTCTTTCGGTATCCGAAGCAGATAAAGTAGTTGATAGATTTTTAGACTTGTTATCTATCAGCTTAAGGGGTTTTTTCATTTTCCTTACGACAGGCATATTTTATTTGGCTCTGGATCCGATAGGAGTTATTTTTCTCTTGTTGTCATATGTTCTCAATATCGTCTGTGCTAAAGCAGTGAATAAAATAAACTATAAAGCGAGAATCGCAGAGAATGAATACGAGAGAAAAAAGCAGTACGGTAAAAGGTTGTTCTATCTGCGAGATAATTCAAAAGAGATTAGAATGTATCCGAATTTGGCAGATAAACTCGAGTCTGAATATCATGATGCTAGCAAACAGATAATAGATATAGAAAGAAAGATCGGAAAAAAAAGGATGTGGCTTGGTTTCCTGCGTAACTACTGCCTGAGTGAATTTATTACTGACGGATTATACATATCTTATTTAATCTATAAAGTGCTTGTTCTTAAGACAATTAATTACAGTGATGCTATTGTTTTGTTTCACAGGACAGGAGAGATGGGAAGAGGCATGAATAATGTTTCTTCCATCATTCCAAAAATCCACGAGAATGATATGTACATCTCCAAGATAAGAGAGTTCCTTGAGAATGAGTTAACAGACAGATCCTCTTGTATCGGTGAACAGAAAATCAGCAAGAACGGTGATATCGAGATTAAAAATCTGAGTTTCAGATATCCGGGCGAACAAAGATATTCCTTGAAGAATGTGTCGTTAAAGGTTAAGAAGGGTGAGCATATTGCAATTGTAGGATTTAACGGTGCCGGGAAAACGACACTTGTTAAGCTTATAATGAGACTTTATGACACGACCTCCGGATCTATTCTCTACAACGGAGAAAACATAAACAGTTTTGATAAAGAAACTTATACGAAGAACTTTGGGGTTGTTTTTCAAGATTATCAGATCTTTGGTGCAACTTTAGCGGAAAATGTTGCGCTACAGGATGTTTCCGGTTTTGATGAGATCTCAAAGAATAAGATCACAGATGCTTTAGTTGACAGCGGGTTTAAGGCAAGGCTTAATTCACTGCCTCACGGAATAGAGACAGTCCTTACTACTGAGTTTGATGATGAAGGAGTGAATCTGTCCGGGGGTGAGAGTCAGAAAGTGGCAACCGCAAGGTGCTTTTTTAAAAATTCCGAAATACTTATTATGGATGAGCCGTCCAGTTCCCTTGATCCTATCTCTGAGTATGAGCTCAATAAAATCCTGGAACAGCTTTCTGAAGGGAAAACGGTATTCTTCATTTCTCACAGGCTGTCGACTACAAAAGATACAGACAGGATAATCATGATGGAAAAAGGCGAGATTATCGAGGAAGGAAAGCACAGTGAGCTTATTAAGAAAAACGGAAAATACGCTCAAATGTGGAACAAACAAGCGATAAGGTATAATTAATTCTCTGCCTGCAAACATTATTCATAATAGGAAATGATGGTTTTTGATTTGCAATCAATCAAGGTAACTATATATAATAGTATAGATTTTCCTTGATTTGAGGGGCATAAAGTGAGAAAAACCAAGACAAGCAGCATCCTTAACAGCATGAACCTGAATACCAAGTTCATGGTGATTTACGTTGTCTGTATTATCTTTCCTCTCATACTTACTGACGGTTTCATCCTCCGTGCTCTCTATAACGAAGAGACGAGTAACGCGAGACACGTAAGGGAAGCGGAAGCACAGGCCGTTTATGATTCGGTTATCTACAGTGCCTGGAACTATGACTTCGCTTTCGCGAGTGCCATCGACCGAAACAAGGGAATAAACCGTTTCCTTGATAAGAGTTATGCTTCTCCTTACGATTTCTACAGCGCATACAGGGAAAATGTTTCCGACTCTTTCTTCGAGTCTTTTTCCGGTCTTCGAAGCGACAGGGTCGTTATATTTGCCGATAACCCGACTATCCTGAACGGCGGTAAATTCAGACCTTTGAGTTCCGCACAGAACGAAGAATGGTATAAGAGATTCATCGCACTTGATACGGATGAAGCTACGCTCGTTTTCTATGATCGTACAGAGCGTTTTCTGGATCAGAAGAAATTCATGTACATCAAGAGGATGACCGAGAACAAATCTTCCATAGAGAAGATAATCACCATCACCAACAATTATAGCAGCATGATGAATTCTCTTGACGGTATCCCGACCAGCAGCGGTGATGCGATCTATGTCGTAACAAACAAATACATCCCTATCTCCAATCAGGGAGACAATATCATCTATACCGACATCAAAGAACGTATAGAGCGCGGAAGGAATATGACCGTTAAGGAATGTAAGCTCAATTCGACCGAATTCAAGATCTACGTCTTCAGTGACGAGGTTATGGTCCTTTCCGTCATCAGGAACAATTCCAGATTCCTGTTTCCCTTGATACTCCTGACGCTCATCCTTCCTCTTCTTGTCATGAAGCTTATCGAAAACTCTATCCTTCGAAGGATCAACCAGCTCCAGGATGCCTTTGTCGGTAACAGATCCCAGACCTTCAGGACCATCGAGGATATCGACGGCAATGACGAGATAGCTTCTCTCATGATAAACTACAACAACATGGTAAGACTTAATAACGAACTTACCAACACCATCTATAAGGAAAAGCTCAAGGACCAGCAGAACCACATCGCCCGTAAGAACGCCGAGCTTCTGGCACTTCAGAGCCAGATCAATCCGCACTTCCTCTTTAACGCTCTCGAGAGCATCCGAATGCACAGTATCCTCAAGGGCGAAGACGAGACTGCGGAGATGGTAGAAAAGCTCGCGGTCATGGAACGTCAGAACGTTGACTGGCAGCACGACTCCGTTACGGTCGGCGAAGAGACCGAGTTCATCAAGGCTTATCTCCAGCTCCAGAGCTACCGATTCGGTGACCGTCTCACATTTGATATCGATATCGCTGAAGGATGCGAGGACTATCTTATCCCTAAGCTTACTCTGGTTACATTCGTAGAAAATGCCTGTGTTCACGGCATCGAGTCCAAATCATCCCAGGGCTGGATATTTGTAAGAGTTTATCGTGATAAAGATAATGAATATCTATATATAGAAGTAGAAGATACCGGTGACGGAATGAGCGAAGCTGAAGTTCAGAAACTTGCCAAGAGGATGAATTCCGTCACGATCGACACGATCAAGAAAGTTAGACACGTCGGAATCCTCAACGCATGTTTGAGAATGAAGATGATGTTTGATGATAAGGCAAAGTTTTATGTGGATAGCGAGCAAGGCGTTGGCATGGCGGTAGTAATTAAGATACCGATCGAAAACATAACAAAGAGGGGTTAATTCAAATGCTGAAAGTAATGTTGATTGATGATGAGCCGTATATCCTTCAGGGCCTTCAAGTCCTGGTCAACTGGGAGAGCGAAGGGTATGAGATCGCAGCCGTAATGACTAACGGTAGGGATGCGTACAACTATCTTAAGGAAAATCAGGTCGATCTCATCATTTCCGATATCCAGATGCCGAACATGACAGGTATCGAACTTCTTGACGCGATCACCAAGGAGAACATCTCCGATGCGAAGTTTGTTATCCTCACAGGCTACGATGATTTCTCGTATATGCAGAAAGCGATCCGCAATAACTGCTTCGACTATATCCTTAAGCCTGTCAACAAGGAGGAGCTCATTACCCTTCTTCGAAAAGTATCCAATCTTAATAAGGAATCTATAATATTAAAAGAGAACCAGGAAAAGATGGCGGATGCTTACCTCGCATCCAATGTCATCGCCCTTCTCAAGGGAAAGTACGGCGATGACGACCTGGAATATGTAAATAACCACATGCAGATCACGGGCGGCGTCAGGTTCATCGATATCGAGCTTGCCGACGAATACGAGAATTCCGAAGCGACCGATTCCGACGACTACGACATGCGACTTGTCCAAAGGCAGCTTTATAATGCCTGCAGGGAAGTCCTCAAGGAGAACGCCAACCATTTCATTTTCGATGTATCTTATGATGAAGATAATTATGATATAGGTTTTATATATTGCGACAACATGGCGACCAGGCGAGACCTCTCCGAGGAAGAGTTCCTGAACCTCATGCTCAGAAAGATCGAAGTCATCATGACCAAACCTATCAGAATGCTCTGCGGCAAGAAGGTCCCGGGCATTGCTGCCCTGTCAAAGTCCTACAGCTCCTGCAGCAGACTTAACAGTATCAAGGGTTTCCATAACCAGAAGAAGATCTATCTTTATGAAGATGAAGTACAGGTAGGCCAGAACGGCATCGTTCTTTGTAAGAACACCATCGATGATGTCATCGCCTCTATCGAAAACAATGACACCGAGAAGATCGACTCCGAGATCGACCGTCTCTTCGTCGAGATGAGTTCCGGAGATAACTCGGGCAGCACCGTCGACCTTAACATCAACTACCTTCTCTTCCAGCTCATTCACCTGGCAAGCGAGCAGGATGACAGTATCAACCAGGAAGAGATCGTCCAGTATATTTCCGAGCACTCTTTCGAGAGCACATTGAACCGAGGAAGTAATCAGCATATGAAGCGATTCGCCAAAGAGTATGCCAATTATCTTTCCGAACTTCGAAAAAGTGTATCCCGCGGAATCCTGGCAGATGTCGAGAATGAGATCAAGGATCACTTCGCGGAAAACATCTCCCTTCGTTATCTGGGGGACAAATATCATATCAACAGTTCGTACTTAGGCCAGGTTTTCCGTAAGAAATACGGGATGAGTTTCAAAAACTACCTGACAAATTATAGGATCAAGGAAGCAGCCAAGCAGGTTATCAATACAGAGAAGAAGATAAACCAGATAGCAGAGGATGTAGGCTATAAAGATACGGACTACTTTATCCGTAAATTCATTGAAATAAAGGGCTGTACGCCGTCTAAGTACCGCAAAACAAACCGTTGATTCGTGAAACGTTTCGTTGCAAAGTGCCCAAAAAAATCTGACAAATTATATTATTGTTATGTAGAATTTGTCTGTATTTATGTAAGAGTTCATAGGGTGTTGCCACAATTCTACCTACTTTATAATTTAGATACCAATATACTGCGCCAGCAGTAAATATAATGAGGAGGCTTTAAATGAAAAAGAAGTTATTTGCAGTTGTTATGGCTTCAATGATGGCAGTTTCTGCTCTTGCTGCTTGTACTGATAAGAACGGTACAGACACTACAGCAGGTACAGCTGCTGCGCCAGACACAACAAACGAGAGCGGCGAAGCTATCTACTCTCAGGAAGCTATTCTTGACATGAAGATGTTCGCAGCTATGGCTGGTACAGAGATCAACAGCGGAAACGAGATCCAGGAATTGATCGCTGAGAAGACAGGTGTTCGTCTCAAGGAGACATGGCTTACAGGTCAGCAGGCTGGTGAGGCTATCGGTGCTATCATCGCTTCCGGTGAGCTCCCTGACTTGATCGATGGTGGTGACGGTTCCGTTACACTCTGGGAGAATGATTTGCTTGTAGCATGGGATCCTTATCTCGATATGTATCCAAACCTCAAGGAAATGTATACAGACGAGGAATGGGATAAGTTCCGTATGGAAGATGGTCACATCTATTGGGCTAACGTATTCGGTAACCACTATAAGGGAATCGATACATCAACAGGCCACAATGGTGAGGCTTTCTGGATCCAGGTTCGTGTACTTGAGGATGCTGGTTATCCGGAAGTACATACATTGGATGAGTACTTCGAGCTTCTTGACAACTATGTAGAGAAGTATAAGACAATGCCAGACGGTGAGACACCTCTCATTGCTTACACAGCTCTTACAGATGGTTGGAAGTATTTCTGTCTTGAGAACCCTCCGATGTTCTTGGATGGTTATCCGAACGATGGTTGCTGTATCGTTAACGTTGACGATCCTGCTAACCCTGTAGTTGTTGACTACAACACAACAGATACAGCTAAGAAGTATTTCCAGAAGTTGAACGAAGAGTGGAAGAAGGGATCTATCAACCCTGACTTCGCTACACAGTCCTACGATGACTACATCTCTATGCTTTCTACAGGCCGTGTACTCGGTTTGTGTGACCAGTATTGGGACTTCGCATACAGCCTTATGGGTCCATTCGCACAGAATCTTGACAGCCTTGACGGCGGACGTCTTGACGAACTCGGATGTGACTATGTACCTCTCGGTCTTACAATCGAGGCTGGTATGGAGAACCAGTGGCACTCTTACGGTGACGAGCTCAACCAGTCTTCTGGTGTAGCTGTTACAACTTCTTGTCCAGACCCTAACCTCGCATTCAAGTTCTTGAGCGACGTTCTCGAGCAGGATGTTCACGATCTCCGTTTCTGGGGTATCGAAGGTGTAGACTACCTCGTTGGTGACGATGGTCTCTACTACAGAACAGAAGAAATGAGACAGCTCTGGAAAGATGACGATTACAAGGCTAACCACATCTGTTCTTATTCCTACTGCCCACAGTGGCTCGGAATCAGCCGTGATGGTAAGAACGCTATGATGCCTTCTGAGCAGACATCTGAGTTCTATGCAGGTCTCGCTGAGCCTCTCGCTAAGTGCTTCCAGGCTTACGGCGCTGCTACATATGCTGACATGATCGGTTCACCTGATTGCGGACAGTACCCATGGTACCCACTCTGGTCTTGGTCAAACAACCTCAGCAACGACACTGACGGTGGTATCGCTTGGCAGAAGATGGGTGAAGTTAAGCACGAGTGGCTCCCTAAGATCGTTATGTCTAACAACTTCGAGTCTGACTGGAATTCTTACCTCGCAGCATATGCTGAGTGTAAGCCGGAGGACTTCCTCGCAGAGGCACAGGCAGAGGTTGATGCTAGACTTGCAACAGCTAGAGAGAATGGCTACGAAGGCTAATATCACTTTTTGAAAGTCCATGAAAATGGCAATAGTTAAGTAATGTGGTGGCAACCACGGTAGATGCTGTGGTTGCCACTATTTTTAAGGGGGAATGGTTAAGCATGAGTCTTTCGTCTACTTCTAGTCGTCGTAAAAAGAAGGCGAGTAATGGTGTTGAGTTCACCGCGAAAGAATTCAAACGTCAGTGGATACTCGTAGTCATTGCAGTTCTCTATGTTATTTACGGCGTAATCTTCAATTACCTGCCACTTGCTGGATGGATTATGGCTTTCCAGAACTATAAGTATAAGACAGGTATTTTCGGTTCTAAGTTTGTAGGACTTGATAAGTTTAAGTTCTTGTTCTCTGATGACAAGTTCTTACAGGTTATCAGAAACACATTCTGCATGGGTGCGCTGATCCTTATCTTCAGTACAGTCATGGCAATTGCATTTGCGATCTTGCTCAATGAGATCAAAAACATTATGGGCAAAAAGTTGGTTCAGACAATCTCTTATTTGCCTCACTTCCTTTCATGGATCGTTGTTTGTGGTATCGTTTCAGATACACTTTCTTCTACAGGAATTATTAACGAGCTTCTCACAAAGTTCGGTATTTTAGATAAACCTTTCTTGTTCCTTGGTAGTAAGCCGGCTTTCTGGCCGATCGTTGTAATCACTAACCTTTGGAAAGAGACAGGTTGGAATGCGATCATCTATCTCGCAGCTATTACTTCCATCGACCCGGCTCTCTATGAGTCAGCTTCCATCGATGGTGCAGGACGTTTCCAGAAGATGTGGTATGTAACACTTCCTTCTATCCGTCCTACAATCATGATTCTCTTGTTGATGAACATCGGTAACGTTCTTAACGCAGGTTTCGAGCTCCAGTACATCTTGGGTAATGGTCTTGTACAGAGCGTTTCCAGAACAATCGATATCTACGTCCTCGACTGGGCTATCAACGGTAGAAACATGGACTTCTCACTTGGTACCGCTGCCGGTATCTTTAAAACCGCGGTTTCCCTTGTCTTGATCGTTGGCGGTAACATGATCGCCAAGAAGACAGGCGATGAGCGTCTGTTCTAAGGAGGGAAGTAGAAAATGGCAATTAGTACAGGTAAGCCTATCAAGAGAAAGATGGCACCGGAGGATTTGGTCTTTACTATCTTCAATACTCTTTTCATGGTATTGTTCGCAGTAGTAACACTCTATCCGGTATTAAACACATTAGCTTATTCATTTAATGACGGTTCTGACGCCGTAAGAGGCGGTATCCACCTCTTGCCTCGTGTATTCTCTCTTAAGAGTTACAAGACCGTTTTGCACAAAGAAGGTATCTTGACCGGTGCAAAGATCACAGTATTGAGAACAATTATCGGTACACTCGCATCTCTTGCAGCTAACGCATTGCTCTCATTCATCTTGAGCCGTAAGAAGTTCCTCTTTAAGTCAGGACTCTCACTTTTCTGGATCATCACAATGTACGCTAACGGTGGTTTGATCCCTACAATGGTTCTTTTCAGATCCCTCCACCTCACAGGTACATTCTGGGTATACGTAATCCCGGGTCTCGTAAGTGCATTCAACGTAATGGTTATGAGAACATACATGGCTGGTATCCCTGATTCACTTGAAGAATCTGCTCAGCTCGAAGGTGCTGGTTACATGACAGTATTCTTGAGAATCATCTCACCGCTTTGTAAGCCGGTTTACGCTACAATCGCTTTGTTCGTAGCTGTATATCATTGGAACTCCTGGTTCGATGCTATGCTCTATAACAGAATGAATACTCAGTATACAACACTCCAGTACGAGTTGATGAAACTCTTGGACTCTGTAGCAAACCAGGGCCAGGGCGGAGGCGGAGCTGCTTCTCATACACGTGAGTCTGTAGCTACCGTAGTTCCGATTACTGTCAGATCTGCTGCTACGATCGTTACCATCGCTCCTATCATCTGTTTGTATCCATTCCTTCAGAGATACTTCGTTACAGGTCTTACAATCGGTGGTGTTAAAGAGTAATTATCATACACACTTTATAAAATCTCTGAAAGCCTGCCTTGATCTTCAAGGCAGGCTTTCCTAAACATTGAAACATTTATCAGGAGTTCAATATGGATATTCCCGGAAACAGAAAGTCAAAAGTGAGACTTATTATTGAAGATACAAACGGCAACGCTATTGGCAACGAGAAGATGCATATTGATCTTCAGAAGCATAAGTTTTTGTTCGGATGCGGTGCGTTTGACATCAACAGGTACATGAATGCTGAAGACGAAGATCAGAAGAAGTTTTTCGAAGATCGAACAAATAAGTGGCTTGATGTCTTTAACTATGCAACGCTGCCTTTCTATTGGGGTCAGTTTGAGCCTGAGGAAGGAAATCCTCATACTGAGCAGCTAATGAGAACTGCGAAGTTCCTTAAGGAAAAGAACGTGACGGTGAAAGGTCACCCGCTTTGCTGGCACACGGAATGTGCTCCTTGGCTCATGAAATATGACAATCAGACGATCATGGAAAAGCAGCTTCAGAGGATCGACAGGGAAGTAGCGGGTTTCAAAGGTCTCATCGATATGTGGGATGTGATCAATGAAGTAGTCATCATGCCTGTTTTCGATAAGTATGATAATGCTGTTACAAGACTTTGTAATGAGTACGGACAGGTTGGTCTGGTTAAGAGAGTTTTCGATGAGGCAAGAAAGAATAATAAGGATGCGACGCTCCTTATAAATGACTTCAACACGTCTCCTAAGTATGAGGATCTTCTGGAAAGGATCCTTGATGCGGGCGTGGAAGTCTCGGCTATTGGAATTCAGTCCCATCAGCATCAGGGTTATTGGGGCAAGGAAAAGATCCTGGATGTTCTGGAGAGATTCTCCAGGTTCGGACTTCCGATCCACTTTACAGAGAATACGTTGGTTTCCGGAACGGCGATACCTGAGTATATCGTTGACCTGAACGACTGGCAGGTGGATGAGTGGCCGTCGACTCCTGAACTCGAGGAAATTCAGAAGAATAACATGAAGGAGATGTACACGACTTTGTTCGAGTGTCCTCTGGTCGAGGCGATCACGACATGGGATTTTACGGACGGCGCGTGGCTTAAGGCTCCTTCGGGTTTCCTTAGAACTGACAATTCCATCAAGCCTTCGTATGTTATGATGAAGGAGCTTATTCACAAAGAGTTAAGCACAAACGAGGAAATTGTTACCGATTCTGACGGCGCTGTAACGGTTGAAGGTTTTAAGGGAGAATATATAATTACATATGGAGAAAAAACAGCGAAGTTTACGATCGATGACGGGATCGATTCCGTAAAGATCGTATTCTGAGCTTAAAACATATCTGAGGTGTGACTGAATGAATTTTTTGAAGCCTGACAGTCCTGTCATGCGACTTATAAGTAAGATCGCGGACATTCTTGTTCTAAATATACTTACCATTATCTGCAGTATCCCGATAGTGACTATCGGTGCTGCCGTTACTGCTAATTTCAGCGTAGCCATGAAGGTAGTTAAGGATGAGGACAACGGTGTCTTTGTTCCTTACTTCAAGGCGTTGAAGAAGAACTTTAAGCAAGCAACGATAGCTTGGCTTGTTTTGGGTATGGCTATATTCCTTATAGTCATCGACTGGAGATGGATCATGCAAAACGGTTGGGGAACGACTCCATTCGTGTACAGATTCCTCGTTGTCTTCATAAGCGCGTTTGTGTGGCTCATTACATTGTCGATCTTTCCTCTTATCGCAAGATATGAGATGAAGATGATGGAGTACTTCAAGGCTGCACTTATACTTTCCATAACCAGGTTCATTCCGCTCGCACTCGTTTCTTTGTTCATGCTCGGATCCGTTATCGCATGTATTTGGTATGCCAGATGGTTCCCGCTCCTTTATGCGTTCTGTACCCTTACATCCATGTACTTCCTCTGCCTTATCTATATAAAGGCATTTAATCGTCTTGAGATGAAGCAAAAGGAAGGTGAAGAGGGAGAAGAAAGCGAAGAAGAGAACATAGAAGAAGCAGAAGAACCTGAAGAAGTAGTAGAAGAGGTAAAAGAAGAGGAGATCCCGGAAACGGAAACAGCTCCTATACCTGCTAACGCTTCGATCATGGAAGAAGTATCTCATGCTCAGGCCGTAAAGGAACTTCATAAGGAAATGGAGATCGATACGGAAAGAGAGCCTGAAGAAGAGATAAAGGGAAACAAGCTCACCAAGTTCATCAGAACGGAAAAGAAGAAACTTAAGGGACTTACCACTAAGCAGAAGATCGGCTACTTCGTTCAGTACTACCTTCCAATAGTTATCCTTCTTCTTGTTTTCATAGTCGGTGTATCATGGTTTGGCCATGACATATATATTAACCACAAGATCATCCTCAAGGGCGGTATGATCAACTGTCAGGTTTCTGATGCCGGAAGAAAGTATATGACTGACGATTTTATCGAGAGTCTCGGCTATACGACAAAGCAGAGAACAGCACTTTTGTCCGATACAAATCTGGATTTCAAGTCTGATATCGATTTTGAGGAACGTTATCTTGACATCTCGCTTCGTGCGCAGATGGCTACAGGAACATTCTCCTATCTTCTCATTCGCGATGATGCGATGTACAACTACACAAGAGATGACTATTTCACGGATCTTAATTCGCTTATCGATATCAAAAAGTACTTTGAAGATGATGAGATCTACTACGGAGCAGAGGATGTTCCGGTAGGCTTGAAACTCAGGATCGATACAGTAAGAAAACTGGGTCTTTCCGAAGATCATGATTATTATGTTGTTTTCGGATACAATACGGGCGAGATGAAGACACAGAATGATTTCATCGGCTATCTGTTTGACCTTGATCCTGAAGCATAAGAGATAAACAAACAACTAAAAGCGGCTAACAGCCTAGATGATAAAAACAGGTCTCACAGGGACCTGTTTTTCATTGGGCATAAATACAGTTGATTCTCCCTGTTGCCAGGGAGCAAGCACCGGATTTAAGGCTAAAATCCAGTATTCAGTCCCTGTTCAATAGGGATATAGCACTGGAGAATGAGTCAAAATCTATTTGATGATCCCTGTAGTCAGGGAGTTTTTACTGTATTTTCAAAAGCAAAAAAGAGGTTGTCTCAACATTTAAGTGAGACAACCTCTGTTATGTTGTAATATACGTGACTTTAGTTATTACTTACCGAAGAGGCTCAAGAGAACGCCTGCGGCAACTGCAGAACCGATAACACCTGCTACGTTTGGACCCATAGCGTGCATCAGCAGGAAGTTGGAAGGATTAGCCTTCTGGCCTTCCTTATTAGCAACACGTGCTGCCATTGGAACAGCGGATACACCGGCTGAACCGATGAGCGGGTTGATCTTTCCGCCTGAAACTGCATACATAACCTGACCGATGAGAAGACCACCGATTGTGGAGAATGCGAAAGCGATAAGACCCAAGATGATGATCTTGATAGTATCGAACTTAAGGAAGTTAGCACCCTGAGCTGTAGCACCTACCGTAACACCCAAGAAGATAGTTACGATGTTACACAGAGCATTCTGTGCTGTATCGGAGAGACGCTCTGTTACGCCGGACTCACGGAAGAGGTTACCGAGCATGAGCATTCCGAGGAGAGGACCTACAGAAGGGAGAAGGAGAGTACAGATAACTGTAACGATGATAGGGAAGCAGATCTTCTCTACCTTTGATACGTTTCTGAGCTGTTCCATCTTAACTTCACGCTGCTTCTTTGTTGTAAGGAGCTTCATAAGCGGTGGCTGGATCATTGGGATCAAAGCCATGTATGAATAAGCTGCGATAGCGATAGCAGGAAGGATCTCAGGAGCAAGCTTTGTTGTAAGGAAGATAGCCGTAGGGCCGTCTGCACCACCGATGATAGCGATGGAAGCTGCCTGGTTAGCTGTAAAGCCAAGGAGGGAAGCTACAACGAAAGCAAATGAGATACCGAACTGAGCGCCTGCACCCATGAAGAGTGAGGAAGGACGAGCGATCAATGGTCCGAAGTCTGTCATGGCACCGACTGCCATAAAGATGAGACAAGGGAAGATAGAAAGCTTAACTCCAAGATAGATGAAGTCAAGAAGTCCGACGCTTATAGCACTGTCCATGCCCGCTTCTTTACCTGTACCGAGGAGTTCCCAGTGGATGTGTCCGCCGGAGAATATCTCTGGGTGATAAAGATCAGCGAGAGGAAGATTGCTCAAGAGCATACCGAATGCGATCGGAAGCAGGAGCAATGGCTCGAACTTCTTTCCTACTGCCAAATAGATGAGCACGAAGGAAAGAACGAGCATGATGGCATTACGGATGTCGATGTTAGCGAATCCGGATGACTGCCACAAGTTCATTAATGCATCAATAAACACTTTTAAGGCCTCCTATCAAGAAATACTTAAGAGGACGTCGCCTGTGTTTACGGAAGCACCCTTGGATGTGAGGACCTGAGCTACAGTACCGGAACATGGTGCGTAGATCTCGTTCTCCATTTTCATAGCTTCGAGGATGCAAACGAGGTCGCCTTCGTTTACTTTTGCGCCGACTGCAACCTTAACGTTAAGGATAGTGCCCGGCATTGGTGCTGTAACAGGAGTTGTACCTGCCTGAGCTGTAGCAGCAGGAGCTGCAGCTGGAGCAGCGGCTGCAGGTGCGGCAGCAACAGGAGCTGCGGCAACAGGAGCAGGAGCTGCCGTAACGGTTGTGGTCTTAAGAAGATTAGCTTTGCCCTTCTCTACCTCAACCTCATATTCTTTATCGTTGATTGTAACTTTATAGATCATTTGAGGTATCTCCTTTACTTGTTCTCTACGAGAGTGATGGATTTGAATACGAGCTCAGAAAGAGGAATGCCCGTATTGTCGCTTACGATAGCCATGATCATAGCAGCTGTCTTCTCATCGCAGCCCTTAAGCTTAAGGCTTCCGGAAGAGAACTCTTCCTCAGCAACAGGAGCTGCAGCAGCTTCAGTAGCAGCAGGCTTTGTATCTGCAGGCTCTTCCTTCTTGGAAGTTACCTTCTCGATACCGCCGATGATGAATGAGAAGATCTTGATCGCAACACAGATGAGCAAAAGGACACCGAAAACGACAGCAATGGTAAATCCGGCTACAGCAAGTGCCTCAGGCAATGTTGCCTGATCTGGACCTGTGAGCAGATAAACAGCATAGTTAGTCATTTATCTTAGTCCTCCTTCTTCTCGATTGTGTAGTTAACAGTATTGGATTCCTGTTCCTCACGGTATTCGAAGAACTTTTCTGCATTTGTTGGGAATGCGATCCAGGAGAGAACGTCCTCATCAGATCTTGCGATCTTGCCGAGTTCCTTCTTGGCATCTTCGAACTGTGGCTTCAATGTATCAGCGAAACGGCATGTGATGATCTCTTCGTCACCCCAAACCTTCTTAACGAGATCCTGGTTAACTTCGCCCGGAGCCTTACCGTACTCACCCTTGAGGTAAGCCTTAACTTCCTTGGAAACGTTCTTATAACGCTCGCCTGCGAGTACGTTAGCTGTAGCCTGAACACCGACCATCTGGCTGATAGGTGTTACGAGCGGTGGGTAACCCAAATCTTTTCTTACGTTTGGAACTTCTGCGAGAACCTCGTCGAGTCTGTCGTATGCGTTCTGAGCCTTGAGCTGAGCTACGAGGTTAGAGAGCATTCCGCCTGGTACCTGATATACGAGAGCATCTGTCTTTGTGCCCATTACGTATGGATCAAGTCCGCCGGACTCGAGGAACTTAGCCTTAACAGGAGCGAAGAAGTCGTTGATCTCCTTGAGTTTCTTGGAATCGAGTGTTGTCTCGTATCCGAGCTGCTCGAGAGCATACTTCATTGTCTCTGTAGCAGGCTGAGCCGTACCGCCTGAGAACTGTGAGATAGCGCAGTCGATACCGTCGCATCCTGCCTCAACAGCCTTGAGGTATGTCATTGGGCCGAGGCCTGTTGTTGCATGTGTGTGGAGGAATACAGGGAGCTTAGTGGAAGACTTCAAAGCCTTGATGAGCTTATAAGCTTCGTCCGGTCCCATGATACCTGCCATATCCTTGATACAGATGGAGTTAACACCCATATCCTCGAGTTCCTTACCCATCTGAGCATACTTCTCGAGTGTGTGAACCGGGCTTGTTGTGTAGCAGATACAGCCCTGAGCGTGCTTACCGCACTTAAGTACTTCGTCTACTGCGACCTGGATATTTCTGAAGTCGTTCAAAGCATCGAAGATACGGAAGATATCCATTCCGTTCTCTGCTGATTTTCTGACGAAGAGTCTTACTACGTCATCCGGATAGTGCTTGTAACCGAGGATGTTCTGTCCTCTGAGAAGCATCTGGAGAGGTGTCTTAGGGCACTTAGCCTTGATCTTTCTAAGTCTCTCCCACGGATCCTCGTTCAAATAGCGAAGGCAGGAATCGAATGTAGCGCCGCCCCAGCACTCGAGTGAGTAGTAGCCGGCATTGTCCAAAGTCTCGAGGATGCCTTCGAAGTCTGAGAACGGCAAACGTGTAGCGATCAATGACTGGTTAGCGTCACGAAGTACCGTCTCGGTAATGTTAACTTTCATAAAGTCACGCTCCTTATAATATAGTTATTTTAATAATAAACATTATTTCACCTATAAGAGTATATTCAAATCCTCTTTGGTTGTATAGTCAGAAAAACATGTTTTTTGTATCATTTTTCTCCGAAACATGTCGTTATCTCATCCAGTATGTCCGACACTTTTGAAAGGAAGATCTCTTCTTTCGGAGCCTCCTCCTCGAAAAAGAGCATTATCGGAAGTCTGTCTTCCTTGGTAAACAGAAGGAAGCAGGAGTTTTCGTTCCTTTTCGAGCGGTTCTTGGTATATGCCTGAAGATCACCGATTATTATGTCTATGGTGCTCTTCGAAAAATCGTCCACAAATTCTTCATTGGCCTTGAAAAGCAGCTGCTTTGCTTCAAGGACGGTCATCTTTGTAAGCTTGTCGTCTAAAACAGGGTTCATGTAAAAGTAGTCCATGACAGGGAAGAAGTCCTTGCCGCCGACCTTTACGGAGGATGAATGCCTTACGACATAAATATCGCCGTCAGGTTTAAGTGTGCCGTCGTCAAGATCGGACTTAAGAGATTCCAGGATCTCCTCGTAATCGATGGAATCGTATGAAGTGGTTGAATTCATAAAAGTACCTCCGTATAATAAATCAGTTCCCATTCTACCCTCGAAAAATGGTGTTTACAACAAATACCTGAGGTGATAGAATAAATTGCTCGCGGGAGAACTGCGCCCATTTTTTGCGCGCGTTTTTTCGAGAAGAAAAATAAAACGAAAGGAGAAGTATTGATGCCAACGTTCAATCAATTAGTTAAGTCCGGCAGACACGATAAGACATACAAGTCTGCTTCACCGGCATTGCTCTTCGGCTTGAACACGATCCACAAGAAGGAAACAGACAGTTTCTCTCCTCAAAAGCGTGGTGTGTGCACGGTTGTTAAAACAACGACACCTAAGAAGCCTAACTCGGCTCTTCGTAAGGTTGCTCGTGTACGTTTGACAAACGGCTATGAAGTAACAGCTTATATTCCGGGTATCGGACACAACCTGCAGGAGCACTCCGTTGTACTCATCAGAGGCGGACGTGTTAAGGATCTTCCTGGTGTACGTTATCACATCGTTAGAGGTACACTCGATACAGCAGGCGTTGCTAACCGTATGCAGGCTCGTTCCAAGTACGGCGCTAAGAAGCCAAAGGCTGCAAAAGTAAAGAAGTAATCCTAATTAGCAGGATTGGACAACAAAAGTGATCAGTACTTTGTTCATAGATCATATCTAACGGGACAATGCTATCTGAGCACCTGACACGGGTCCAAAAGAACAACTGAAACGTGAGTACCTATGGTTTCAGATCAAAAAACTGATAATCATTAAAGGAGGGAAGACAAGTGCCAAGAAAGGGCAATATCCCAGTTAGAGAAGTGCTCCCTGATCCGCTTTACAATGATGTTAAGGTATCTAAGCTTATCAACAACATCATGCTTGACGGTAAAAAGGGTGTAGCACAGAAAATTTGCTACGACGCTTTCGATATCATCAAAGAGCGTACGGGCTCCGAGCCTTTGGAAGTTTTCTACAAGGCTCTCGAAAATGTTATGCCTGTTCTCGAGTGTAAGGCAAGACGTGTCGGTGGTGCAAACTACCAGGTACCTCTTGAAGTACGTCCTGCAAGACGTCAGACACTCGGACTTCGTTGGATCGTTACATATGCTAGACAGAGAAGCGAGCGCACAATGAAAGAGCGTCTTGCTGCAGAGCTCATCGATGCATCAAACGAGACAGGCGGAGCTTTCAAGAAGAAAGAAGACATGCACAAGATGGCAGATGCAAACCGTGCATTTGCTCATTACAGATGGTAATTACTAAGGAGCATTGAAACGATGAATAGAGAGTATCCACTCGAAAGAACAAGAAATATCGGTATCATGGCTCACATCGACGCAGGTAAGACAACTACCACCGAGCGTATCCTCTACTACACAGGTATCAACCGTAAGATGGGTGAGGTTCACGAAGGTGCTGCTACGATGGACTTCATGGTACAGGAGCAGGAGAGAGGTATTACGATCCAGTCTGCTGCTACAACGGCTCCTTGGAAGAATCACCGTATCAACATCATCGATACTCCAGGCCACGTTGACTTCACAGTCGAGGTTGAGCGTTCCCTTCGTGTATTGGACGGTGCCGTTACGGTTATGTCCGCTAGAGGCGGTGTTGAGCCTCAGACAGAAACAGTTTGGAGACAGGCTGAGCACTACGGTGTACCACGTATGGTATACGTAAACAAGATGGATATCTTGGGTGCTAACTTCTTCAGAGTTGTCGACATGATCAAGGATCGTTTGAAGAGCAACGCAGTTGCTATCCAGATCCCGATCGGTTCAGAGGACAACTTCGAAGGAATTATCGACCTCATGACACTCCGTGCCGAGGTCTACACAAGTGAAGACGGTATGCAGTACGAGGACCGTGAGGTTCCGGCTGACATGATGGATCTCGTTCAGGAGAAGAGAGATCTCATGATCGAGAAGATCGCCGAGACAGACGAAGAACTCACAATGAAGTTCCTCGAAGGCGAAGAGATCAGCGTTGACGAGCTCAAGGCTGCACTTCGTAAGGCTACAGTAGCATGTGAGATCATCCCTGTTATCTGTGGTACATCTTTGAGAAACAAGGGTGTTCAGATGATGCTCGACGCTATCGTTGACTACATGCCATCACCACTTGACATCAAGGCTATCGCAGGTGTTAACCCTGATACAGAAGAGGAAGAGACACGTCCTGCATCTGATGAAGAGCCATTCGCAGCTCTCGCATTCAAGATCATGACAGACCCATTCGTAGGTAAGCTTTGCTTCTTCCGTGTATATTCAGGTGTACTTGACGCAGGTTCTTATGTATTGAATGCAACAAAGGGTAAGAAGGAGCGTATCGGACGTATCGTTCAGATGCACGCTGATTCCCGTAAGGAGATCGAGAAGGTTTATTCCGGTGATATCGCTGCTGCAATCGGTCTTAAGGACACAACAACAGGTGACACGCTCTGTGATGAGAGTCATCCTATCATCCTCGAGTCCATGGAGTTCCCGGAGCCTGTTATCGAAGTAGCTATCGAGCCTAAGAGCCGTGCTTCACAGGAGAAGATGATCATCGCTCTCCAGAAGCTCGCAGAAGAGGATCCTACATTTAAGACATATACCAACCAGGAAACAGGACAAACGATCATCGCAGGTATGGGTGAGCTTCACCTCGATATCATCGTTGACCGTCTCCTCCGTGAGTTCAAGGTTGAGGCTAACGTAGGTGCTCCTCAGGTTTCCTATAAGGAGACGATCCGTAAGGCTGTTGAGTGCGAAGGTAAGTTCGTACGTCAGTCCGGTGGTCACGGTCAGTACGGTCACTGCTGGCTCAGACTTGAGCCTCAGGAGCCGGGTGCAGGCTATCAGTTCCTTAATGAGACTGTCGGCGGTTCCATCCCTAAGGAGTTTATCGCTCCTATCGATGCCGGTGTACAGGAAGCTATGCAGGCAGGTATCCTCGGCGGATTCCCTGTAGTAGACGTTAAGGTTACAGTATTCGACGGTTCCTACCACGATGTCGACTCTTCGGAAATGGCATTTAAGATCGCAGGTTCCATGGGATTCAAGGCAGGTATGGCTAAGGCTGATCCTTGCCTCCTCGAGCCTATTATGAAGGTAGACGTTGAAGTACCTGATGAGTACTTGGGTGACGTTATCGGCGGTCTTAACGCTCGTCGTGGTCAGATCAAGACTATCGAGCCTGAGAACGGTTCACAGCAGATCACTGCTGAAGTACCTCTCGCACAGATGTTCGGTTATGCAACTGCACTCCGTTCCACAACACAGGGTCGTGGTACATTCGTAATGCAGATCAGCCACTTCGCTGAGACACCTAAGAGCATCATGGAAGAGGTTCTTAAGAAATAGGTTTGATTTAATATCGAGAGATTTTAAATACAACAGACACATCGTTATCTTCTCGGCGGTAAGCCTAATGGGTTTTTCTACTTGAAACCGAGTGTTAAATCTTTTAAAATAGGTTTTATCGCGAGAATATAGCGGAAAGAAATTTTATCGTAATTTTCTAAGGAGGAAAATTAAAATGGCTAAGGAAAAGTTTGTACGTAATAAGCCACACGTAAACATCGGTACAATCGGTCACGTTGACCACGGTAAGACAACTCTTACAGCTGCTATCACAAAGGTATTGTCCTTCCAGGGTAAGGCTCAGTACAAAGAGTATGGCAACATCGACTCTGCACCAGAGGAAAGAGCTCGTGGTATCACGATCAACACAGCACACGTTGAGTACGAGACAGATGCACGTCACTATGCACACGTTGACTGCCCAGGCCACGCTGACTATATCAAGAACATGATCACTGGTGCTGCTCAGATGGACGGCGCTATCCTCGTTGTTTCCGCTGCTGACGGCCCGATGCCTCAGACTCGTGAGCACATCCTTCTCGCTCGTCAGGTTGGCGTTCCTTACATCGTTGTATTCATGAACAAGTGCGACCAGGTTGATGACGAAGAGCTTCTCGAGCTCGTTGAGATGGACATCCGTGACCTCTTGAACCAGTACGAGTTCCCAGGTGATGATACACCGATCGTTCGTGGTTCTGCTCTTGCAGCAATCGAGTCTTCTTCTACAGATATCAACGCTCCTGAGTATGCTCCAATCGTTGAGCTCATGAAGAACGTTGACGAGTACATCGCTACACCAGAGCGTCCAACAGATAAGCCATTCCTTATGCCTGTTGAGGACGTATTCACAATCACAGGTCGTGGTACAGTTGCTACAGGCCGTCTCGAGAGAGGTGTTGTTAAGGTTGGTGACGCTGCTGAGATCGTTGGTCTCCAGGATGAGCCTAAGTCCACAACAATCACAGGTGTTGAGATGTTCCGTAAGCAGATGGATCAGGCTGAGGCTGGTGACAACATCGGTGCTCTCCTCCGTGGTATCGACCGTAAGGAAGTTGAAAGAGGTCAGGTTCTTGCTAAGCCAGGTACAATCACACCTCACACAAAGTTCACAGGTCAAGTTTACGTATTGACAGCAGAAGAGGGTGGCCGTCATAAGCCATTCTTCAACGGTTATCGTCCACAGTTCTACTTCAGAACAACAGACGTTACAGGTGTTGCACACCTCCCAGAGGGAACAGAAATGTGTATGCCTGGTGACCACGTAACTATCTCCGTTGAGCTTATCACACCTATCGCTATGGAGCAGGGTCTTAAGTTCGCTATCCGTGAGGGTGGTCATACAGTTGGTGCTGGTACAGTTTCCACAATCGTTGAGTAATCTTTACTGATTATTGAATGAAATTAACAGAGGTTGTCTTCGGACGACCTCTTTTTTTGTTCATCTCAATTTTATGGGTTTAATATTTCTACCGTCATTTGTACCGTTATATTGAACTGTACATATAACAGGTTGTTTTCTTTCTTGAGATTTATTTGAAGAACTATTTAGTCTGAAAAAAGATATAATTGATATTGGGGAGAACGGAGGTTAATGCCATGAAAGATAAGAAGACCATCGTTTCCGTGATACTGTCGGTCATTGCGGTCGTTGCATTTATCTATTCGTATTTCGCGGATGAGTATTGGGCTTTCATTGCGGCAGTGGGACTTAGCTTTATCGTCTATTCGATCATGTTCTTTTTCGCGGACAGGAAAAAGAGAGAAAGCAAGCTTAAGATCACTTTGATCGTAATGGCGGTGACCGGTGTCTATCTTATGGTCACGAGCCTTTTGTGGGGCATCGGACCGTATGACATAAGCGATTGGATCAACGACCGTATGTGGTCTTTTATATTCCTGACAGTCACTTTTATAGGGATCACGCTGATGACGGCAAGTCTGGATCTAGTATTATCCAGAAAGAGAATGTGCGATCTGGAAGTCGTTGCCGAGTGCGTGGAACTATCTGAGAAATATGACGGTGAACGCAAGGTGTCTACCTATTCTCCGGTCTGGGAGTTCTACCATGACGGCGAGATGAAAAGGATTCAAAGAGAGTTTTATACCAATGTCAAAAAATGGCTCCCTGAAGTGGGCGAGAAGAGAACGCTCCATATTAATTCGGTGACTTTTGATGACTATTATGAGGATAAACCGTCTGATGCATCAAGCAAGGTATTCCTCTTCATAGGACTTGGATTTACGGTGATCGGAATATTTGCTACGGTGATCGCGATATTATTCATACAATGACAAGGGCTGCTGAGGCAGCCTTTATTAATTCGAAAACTCAAAACTTCATAAAATCTTAAGGACTTTGCTTATATCATCTTAATCGGGGTATGGGTAGAATAGAGGTACATAAGGAGGAGAAGCCATGGCAAACATTCTTATATGCGACGATGAACGGGATATTGTTAACGCGCTCAAGATATATCTCAATGATCCCGATTACGTGCTTTTCGAGGCGCACAACGGAAAGGAAGCCGTTGATATCGTACGAGATGAGGAAATACATCTGGTCCTGCTGGATATAATGATGCCGGTTATGGACGGAATACAGGCAATGTCGCGTATAAGAGAAACGAGTAACGTCCCCATAATCCTCCTTACTGCGAAAAGCGAAGATGCTGATAAGGTACTGGGCTTAAACGTCGGAGCGGATGACTATATAACAAAACCCTTCAGCCCGCTCGAGGTTTGTGCCAGAGTAAGATCGCAGCTTCGCAGATACCTAAGTCTCGGCGCCGGCGCCACGAAGACTTCGGTTGTGCTCACGATAGGTGGTCTGGAACTTGACGATGATTCGAAGACCGTGACCTTGGACGGCGAGCCGATATCTCTTACAAAGAAAGAGTTTGAGATACTTAAGCTCCTGATGGAAAACCCTAACAGGGTGTTTTCGCCGAAAGAGATCTATAGCAAGGTCTGGAACGAAGATCCGATAGGAACGGACAATACCGTGGCGGTTCACATAAGACACTTAAGAGAGAAGACTGAGATTAATCCCGCTGAGCCGAGATATATAAAGGTTGTTTTCGGACAGGGATATAAGATCCAGAAGGGAAAGTGAAATGAAAAGCTTTTTTAGGACATTTGTGGGAAAAGGAATCCTTTATACAGCCTTTATCCTGTCAACGCTGATGCTCCTGACTTCGGTTGGCGGAGCAAGCTATATGATCTTCAGCAATTATTACAAGCACAGCGAAGAAGATCTGAGGAAGATCGAGTTGGAAAGATATGCCAATAACCATTTGGAGTCGGCGTTCTATAACTGGTTCAATTTCGATACGGGCAAGCTGGATGATGGGATGATAGCCGATGACGGCAACTTCCTTTACAGGATAACGGATGAGAACGAAAACGTTATACTAACGACTTATCACGAGCCTTCAGAGTATACGTACAAGAGGTATATTACCGTTAGTCCGACTGACAGCGTTGATATTAATGTTACCGGGATGAGCAGATATGAAGTTACCAGTCATTCGGACACCATCGAGGTATACGAGGAACTGAAGAAGCTCAACGATAAGCAGGAATTGTATGTGCTCGAGGGCGGACTGAATCCGCAACTTAACTATATTGACGATTTCTATCTGTTCATTAATCTTCACCATACACTTTATTCTTTGAGATATGGGATCTATTTTATCGGGATACTGTCATTTGCGATTATGATCGTCTCCTTTATCGCTTTGATGTGCGTATCCGGAAGACGACCTAAGAAAGAAGAGATCGTACCATGGTACTTCCATAAAGTCCCGTATGAACTGCTGATCGCACCGTTTATATTTTCTTTCTTTATCGCAGTTGTAGGTTCCAACGGAGACGGAGAGGCAGTAGCATTGATAATGGGAATAATGTTCCTGTTCTTCCCGCTGCTGTGCATGAGTACTGCTGTAAGGATCAAGACTCATACCCTTATCAAAAATACCATCATTTACAAAGTACTCGCGCTTTGCTGGAAGGGTATATGCGCTGTTGTCAAGAACATGAAGTTCCTTTATAAGGTATTGATCGCACTGTTCGTTCTGATGTTCTTCTGGCTCATCTTATTAGGCGTACACGACAGAGAAGTAAATGCATTCTTCTTCGTTACGACAGGGATCTTTGTTGTTCCGTTTATCATCTTTGTTGCTCTTCAGATCAACAGGCTCAAGAAGGGCGCCAAGGAACTGGCATCAGGAAACTTCGATCATGTTATCGATACAAAGTGGATGCTGCCTGAGATCAGGAAGCACGCGGAAGACCTGAACAATATCGCTGAAGGACAGAAGATCGCCGTTGCCGAGAAGGTAAAGAGCGAGAGGATGAAGACTGAACTTATCACGAACGTTTCTCACGACATCAAGACACCTCTTACATCTATTATCAATTATGCCGATCTCATTTCCAAAGAGGAGACGACCAGTGAGAAGGGAAAAGAGTATTCTGAAGTTTTGGTAAGACAGTCGGTAAGACTTAAGACGCTTTTGGAAGATCTTGTTGAGGCGTCGAAGGCTTCCACCGGAAACCTGGAAGTTGATCTTCAGCCGTGTGACGCACAGGTTTTTGTGACACAGTGCGCAGGCGAGTTTGAAGAGAAGATGAGCAAAGCGAACCTCACACTCGTAACGAACGTTCCTGAGCAGTCCATAAGGATCATGGCTGACGGCAGAAGGATGCAGAGAGTTTTCGATAATCTCCTGAATAATGCCTGCAAGTATTCGCTTCCGGGAACCAGGGTTTATGTGGATCTTCAGGACACCGGCACAGATGCGGTGTTCATCTTCAAGAACACGTCAAAGGAGCCGCTCAACATGTCGGAAGAAGAACTGATGGAAAGATTCACCAGAGGCGATTCCTCCAGAAACACTGAAGGCAGCGGCCTCGGACTGTCGATCGCGGGCAACCTCGCGGAACTTCAGAAAGGAACGCTGAGACTTTCTACGGACGGAGACCTGTTTAAGGCTACTCTGACCTTTCCGAAGATATAATTTACTCCTATTCACCACTGCAAGACCGATCTGAGATATCCCATGTCTCAGGCGGTTTTGTCTTGTGCAAATAAACAAGTTGATTTTTCCGCCATTTAGAGTATATTCATAAAGGACTATTTTCGAAAAAGGAGAAAAGCATGGGTAATGATGGCGGCTCCCGTATGGAGATCAATTTTGCCAAGCGTATCGTAGTCAAAGTCGGTACTTCTACGATCACTTATGAGACAGGCCGTATGAACCACGGCAATATTGACAGGCTCTGCCGTGCCATTGCCGACCTTATGAATGCGGGTAAGGAAGTTGTACTCGTAACATCAGGCGCAATCGGTGTCGGTATAGGATGCCTTAATCTCCCCGAAAAGCCCACATCCATCCGTGAGAAACAGGCTATCGCTTCAGTAGGTCAGTGCGAGCTCATGAACGCTTACATGAGGAGCTTTGCCGAGTATTCTTATGCCTGCGGTCAGATCCTCCTTACAAAGGACGACCTTCTCGACAATCTCACGAAGTCCAACATCAACAATACATTCGAGGCGCTCTTGGAGAAGAGGATCATTCCTGTAGTTAACGAGAATGACTCCGTTTCCACAGCCGAGATCCTTCATAACGGAACATTCGGTGATAACGATACATTGTCTGCTCAGGTTGCAACTCTCGTAAACGCAGACCTTCTTATCATCCTTTCCGATATCAACGGTCTTTATGACGACAACCCGCGTGAGAATCCGGACGCTAAGAGGATCTCTTATGTTGAGGAGATCACTGACGAGATGCTCCAGTCTTCCACAGGCGCAGGTTCCAAGCTCGGCACAGGCGGAATGTTTACCAAGCTTACAGCTATGCAGAAGGTTACATCCCACGGCATCAACGGTGTTATTGCCGAGGGTTCTGATCCTCATGTCTTGGGTAAGATCCTGGATTGCGAGGACATCGGAACATTCTTTCAGTCCAAGGCTCCGGTCATTTAAACCGCGTATTTTTCCAGCATATCAATAAGTATTTGAGCAGCACCCCTGATCGTTTCCGGACAGGGGCGCTTTTTATAGTACTCCTCTGTTCTCGGGGCAGGGACGAACGTGCCTTCGGACTTTTCAAGGCCCAGTATCTCGCGGCATATTATGGATCCGTTCTTTTCTCGAAAAAGCTCAGCCGCTTCCTGGACGAGCCTGTAGTTCTCTGTCTTCGCTTCATGGTCTTTGCCTTCGGTCTGTCCCGCGAAAAGGCCCAGCACTATCAGGATCCCCGAAAAAGCTCCGCAGACTTCTCTCAGCCTTCCCATGCCGCCGCCAAATGAAGCAGACATGCGAAGTGCGATATTCTCATCCACATCGAAAAGGTCACAGAAGGAGACGACTACACTTTGCGAGCAGTTGAAACCCTCAAAAAACATTCGCTTAGCCTTATCGGCACGGTTCTCACCATTGCCGTCGACTCTTATTAATTCTTTGTTGATCTTAGCGTATGCCATCATTAACCTCCAGGCTGGCCGCCGTCCTGATTATTCGGATCAGGAGTTATCGGCTGTCCGTCAGGACCGATCTCTACATCAGGAGTAGGTGTCGGCGGAGGTGTATGGATCGGACACGGATCGTCAGGGAGGAGATAGCTTCCTTCTACGAAGTAGTCCGTATAGACTGATCCGCTCTCATTACAATAATCAGTTGCCAGGTAACCTGTACTGCAAACGGTCGCCTGAACGATGGTATCAGGCTTATTGAAGTCGAGACCCGAGCAGTCGTCGTGGATCTGAGTCATTATGTTGAACCAGATCTTGATGGCGTTGTTTCTGTCAACGTCAGGGATGACTGTCTGTCTTAGTCTGTTGTCGTATCCGTACCAGACTGCGCAGGAATAATAAGGAGTGTAACCGCAGAACCACTTATCGAGGTTATCATCAGTCGTACCTGTCTTACCCGCTGCAGGGATAACTTCACCGTTGGAGTTAACGATCTGCTGAGCATTACTTGAAGCGGTACCGTATTCGATAACGTCCACGAGCATATCAGTCATAAGGAATGACGTCTCCTGCGAGAAAACCCTGTACTTAGGAGGGTTGCACTCAAGGATTACGTTGTTGTTCGAATCGATTACCTTTGTATATGCGTAAGGCTGTGTAAATGTGCCTTCAGCTGCGAGTGTGTTATATGCGCCTGCCATCTCGAGCGGTGTCATACCGACTGTGAAAGCACCGATAGCCTGAGCCGGATAGTATCCGTCTTCCAGTCTGTCGATACCCATTCTGGATAAGAACCACAGAGCAGTCTCGCCCGTGACATCATTCCAGACCTGAACGGCGATGGTATTCTTGGATCTCGCGACCGCCTGACGTATCGTCATGGTTCCCGCATAAGACCTGTCCGCGTTAAGCGGCCATACCTGATCCGGATTGTTCGGATTAAGGTGACATTCGTAGTCGTCGTAGATAGTTGCCGGAGCGATCTTCTGAAGCTGCAGTGCCGGCGCATAGTCTATAAGCGGCTTGATGGATGAACCAGGCGACCTGTTGGCTGATACCGCTCGGTTAAGTCCCAGGTTAACGGTCTTTTCTCCGTAGCCGCCCTGCATACCCGCTATGGCACCCGTCTGTACGTTGATGACGACGATACCTGCCTGAGGTTTCTCAGGAAGATTAACGAGAAGCGACGGGTCATTCTGGAACAGGCTCTCCGTCATTACTGTCTCATCGAGCACCTCCTGAACGTGCGGCTCCATAGTCGTATAGATGTGATAGCCTCTGTTGTATACGAGGGTAGCTGCAAGTGAAGTGGAGATGTTACGCTGCTTGCTCAGGTCATTGATAACTTCCTGGATAGCGTACTCAGCAAAGTAGGAATTGATACTCGTTGAAGAATGGGTATCCTTGGATTTGAAGTTCAGCTCTGTGTTGAGAGCCTCATCGTATTCGTCCTTGGTGATGGAACCGAGCTCGTACATTTTCGAGAGGACGATCCTTTGTCTTCTTAAGGCGTTACGGCGTCCGGACTCACGGAGCGGATTATAGTAGGACGGGCTCTTAGGAAGACCTGCGAGGAATGCACACTCAGCGATGTTAAGTTCGCTGGCGTTCTTTCCGAAGTAGTTCTGTGCAGCGGACTGGATGCCTACATAGTTGTTACCCATAGGAGCGAGGTTGATGTAAAGTTCCATGATCTCGTCCTTGGTGAGGTCCTGCTCGAGAGCCATGGCGGAATACCACTCCTGAACCTTACGGGATGTGGAGTGCTCGTCCTGACCTGTGATGAGCTTAACTGTCTGCTGTGTAATGGTGGAACCGCCGTATGTAGCAGTACCGCCGTTGGCGAGGGCTGAGAGAACGGCACTTCCGATACGCTTAACGTCGATACCGGAGTGGGTGTAGAAACGCTCATCCTCGATGGCGATGATAGCCTCGTCGATATATGTGTCCTTTACGTCAGCGAAAGAAACGTAGATCCTGTCAACGTTCTCGCTTCCGACAAGCTTCGCGATAACGTTGCCTTCGCTGTCGTAAACGAATGAAGTCTGAACATCTTCTGTGTGGGTAAGGTCGCCGATTGAAAGAGGTTCTGCCGTATTAACGTAGCCCAGGAGCATTCCTCCGCCAAAGCCGCCGAGGATAAATGCAAGGCATAGAACGAGTACGAGACCGATCTTAAGGATGTCAGATGCGAAACCTATGAACTCCCTGTAGATACTTCTGTCGAAGCCCGACCTTGTCGGTTTGCCCTTGAGAGTTGATCGAAGCTCACTTGCCAGTGCCGTCTTTTCCGGCGGTACCGGTTTGGAGGTTCTCTGCCTGTTGTCCATCTTAATAACCTCATTCATATAATATTAGATAACTATTTTACCACTTTTCGAAAAGGACTATACAAATAATCGAAAATTGCCACAAAGTGCTACAATAGGGTGAAATAAGGATCGGAGGCCCGAATGGAAAAGATCACGGCAAGGACCCTCGGAAACGAAGGCCAGGGAATAGGAAATCTCAGTAGCGGCAAAGTGTTCTTTGCCGAAGGCCTGCTGCCGGGCGAAGAAGCCATGGCCGAGGTAGTCTCCGACAATAAAAAGATCATGATCGCGAAGGTAACAGAGCGCCTTTCCGACTCGCCTCAAAGGATCCTTCCTCTTTGCGAAAACTATGGCAGGTGCGGCGGATGCGATATCATGCACATGACCTCTGACCTTGAACTGTCATTTAAGCAGAACAAGGTAAAAGAAGCCCTTCAAAGGATCGGCGGTCTGGATATCGATGTCAGCGACATCGTCGATTCTCCGAGAAGACTTAACTACCGTAATCACATGCAGTATGTGATCTACGGAATGGACATCGGGCTTCGCTCACAGAGCAGTAATGACTTCGCGTGCTGTGACGGCTGCATGATCGAATACGAAGCTTTTTCGAAGATAAGAAAGATCATGAAGGAATGTTTTGAATATCACCCGACCACACTTTTCTCGTCACTTATCCTGAGAGGGTCCGAGAGAACGGGGGAGTATCTCATGGAGTTCGTGACCGAGAGCAGTCAGAGTCATGAGATACTCATCAGAGATGCTCAAAAGTATATCGAGTCCATGAATGTTTTCGAGAAGATAAATGAGACGATCGACGGTGAACTTAAAGGCATTGTACTTCAGATGTGCGGAGATAAGACATCGAGGAGGACCAGGAGCGGCAAGCGTGTGGTGCTCTGCGGCAAGGACTATTTCCATGAGATCTTAAGTGACAGAAGATTCAGGATAAGAGCTGGCGCGTTCTTCCAGGTGAATACCGAAGGCGCGGAGAAATTATATGCTCCGGTAAGAGAGTTCGTTAAGGACGCGGAAGTTCTCTATGACCTGTTCTGCGGTACGGGATCCATCGGTCTATGCTGTGCATCACCTGATACGCGACTGTTCGGTATCGAGGTATCATCGGAGGCAGTGTCTTCGGCCAAGACGAATGCGGAACTTAACGGGATTACGAATGCCGATTTCGTTGTTAAGCAGGCGGAGAGATTTGACTTTGACGGAGGCGATCTTCCGAAGCCTGATGCGGTCATCGTCGACCCGCCGAGAAAGGGTATGGATATAGCTCTGATCGCGAAGCTCAAAAAGCTCGCGCCTCAGAAGATCGCATATGTATCATGCGATCCTGCAACACTCGCGAGAGACCTTAAGTACCTAGCGACTGACTATGAAGTCTTGAGCGTAACGCCGGTAAATATGTTTCCGTATTCGCATCATGTTGAAACGGTGGTCTTGATGTCCCGTGTCTAACATAAAAAGACCTCCATACCATATCAGGTATAGAGGTCTTTGGTATATATCCGGGTTTGGATAGACTTCAATCAGCCTACTTTTTCTGCGCTGACTATGGTGCCTCTGTCTATTACTGCACCTTCATCAAATTCAGCAATGATAGTGTACAAAGAATCCTGGTAGAAAGCGAATCTCACAGTACAATCCTCATATTCGTACACGTAATAAGCATAATCATCACTTATCTCCGGCGTAGTATCTGCTCCTGCGTTAGCAACTAAGTCTTCAGGTGTCATAGTGAGAGGGAACTCAAATTCGATCCCGTCTTCCCATGCATCGATATAATCAGAATTGAAACAGACACCGCATACTACGCAGTCAATAATGGTTCCGTCTGTTTCTGCTCTTGCGATAAAGAATATCGGACAACTCCAATTCTTTCCTTCAGGACGATCCGTTTCTTCGTCCATATCAAACACGTTTAAGACCACCACATCTCCGGTCTCTACCGGATCATCAAGCTTGTTGTCATAAGCAAAGTCTCTGTCCAGCATGTATGCACCTACATAACATCCGGTATCAACAAGATCCTGAACGGTGGAATTATTCATGGTGATAACATCTCCGTTGACCTTTACTTTCATGTCGTCGAAGTTGACATAATTCCTGCCGTCAGCACCAAAATCAAAATCTGTTCCGACTCTGTCCAGATTTCCTCCAGCTTCGTTGGATTTCGTTTTTGACTCATCATCAGGATCGATCTCAGAGATCTCGTTTCCTGCATTCTTTTTGATATTCTCTTTCGAAAGAGGATCCTCATCTTTGTGTGTAGCGTAATAAACAATACCTGTTGTGGCGGCGCCTGCAAGTACGATTGCGGCAATAGTAATAATGATCTTTTTCATGGCAAATTCTGTCCCTTTCGTTATTGCTTTGGAAGCAAGTTTTGAACCGGCTGCTTTTGTTGCAGCCTTAGTTGTTGATGCGGACAGATTTGAAAGTGAAGACGGCATAGGCTTAAAAGGCACCTGCTCGGCTTCTTTTGTAAACAGTTTCGTTAAGAATGGTACGACCATATAAAGTTTCGTGTCGTTGTCTTTTTCATATTTTTCGACCTCCTTCTTGATTTTCTTCTTGGCAGAATTAATGCGCCACGATACTGTTCCTTCAGGGATATTGAGAACTTTAGCGATCTCTTTGGTACTCATCTCGTCAAAGTAAAACAGGATGAGTGTCCTACGGATATCTTCAGACAAAGAATTGTTGATGATATCCATGATGATCTTGCGCATCTCGGCAGACTCGATGATCGAGTCAGGCAGGAAATCCTCGGGAACAGTCTCGACTGTGTCAAAGAACTCGTCATCAACGTTATCCGTTTTCGTTCTGGTAATACGATTCAGGGATTTGTTGGCTGCGACCTTTTTAAGCCATGGCAGAGTCTTACTCTTATCCTTAATGCTGTCGTATGAGTTAAACAGAGAGATAAAAGTATCCTGTACGATGTCCTGTGCATCATCTTCATTTTTCAGAAGAGAAAATGCTGTCCAGTACACTGCGCGATAGGCTTCGTTATAGATCTTTTCCAGTTCTTTGTCGGTCATTTTTTCTGTCTCCTTTTTGTCCGCATCTACTCTATAGACACATGACAAAAGAGATTTCTTGGGTGGTTCGAAAAATTTTTTACTCTTGGATTTTATCATCATTGCCGGAGCGTTGTCTAAACATATGTGGAAACGCGTTGCTGTTGCGAGCTTAGAAAGTGATCCGTAAGGCTTTAAATATCAAGGATATTTTGGTGAATATTGTCATTATATTGATTATAATGTGGGCAATTTCAGAAAGATTTTTCGAGCAAATGAAACAAAAGGCATACCATTATCTGTCTATGATGAGTATCTAAAACGTATGAGGAGAAAACTATGGAAAAGAAGAAATCAGGAAAAGCCCGCAAGATCGTAAAGAATATCTTCAAGGTATTGGGCATTATTCTCGCGGTCATCGCGGCAGTTATCGTGATCCTGGCTATCAGGAATGTTATCAAGAACAGTAGCGACAGAAAAAAGTGCGAGAACGCATACGGTCAGTACTATACGACCGAGAGCGGCGACCGCATGAACTATACTTTCTACGACAGCGATTCCGACAAGGTTGCGGTCATCCTTCCGGGATACGGATGCGCGTCGGTGCACTATGAATTCGATTCTTTCGCGAAGGCGATCAACGATGACTATAAGCTGCTTCTTGTTGAGCCTCTGGGCTACGGATTAAGTGATGAGGCATCGACGCCGAGAACCGTGGAGAATTACTGCAGCGAACTTCACGGATTATTGAGTTCTCTCGGTTATGATAAGTACACGCTTATCGCACACTCCATCGGAGGAATCTATTCGCTCTACTATGCGAACGAGTATCCTGATGAGGTCGAGGCTTATATCGGTATTGATTCGTCTGCGCCTCATCAGCAGGATGCGGATATCTGGATGGCTAAGCCGAAGAATACTGCGTTTCTCTATAAGCTCATGAATATCGGTCTTTCCAAGACGGGAATCTACCGTACACTGACTGAGCTTGGCGGAACCAAGGCTTTTGATACTGTGCCGACTCTGACTGAGGATGAGAAAGAGAAATTCCTCGCGCTTACCTGCTACACGGCTATGAACAAGACGCAGATGGATGAGATGGCTAATATCGAGGACAACTTCAAGAAGACATATGATCTGAAGTTCCCGGAAAGCATTCCGGTCCTCTATGTCCTGTGTTCGAGCAATGTTGAGATGATGCCGGGATGGGAGCAGATCCACAAAGACCTGGTGACGAATCCGAAGAGTAAGGTCATCGTCATCGAAGGTGAGCATTACCTCCACTACACGAGCTTTGATGCTTTGATAAGTGAGATCGATAATTGGAGTTATGAAGAATGATCAAAAGGCTGTCTGAAAAGACAGCCTTTTTGTTGTCATAATATTGAGATTGCGTCTATACAATTATTTTGTCATCGAAATATAATATTTTTGTTTAAGAAGTTTTGACCATCAAAGCTTTGTTTTTGGTTAAATGTCGTATTCATAGCGGTTTCCGTGCTAATATGTAATCATTCTTAAATATCAGATTTCGTTGATTAGTGTTCAATAATTTTGTATCATCATCTTATGACAAGGAGGTATTCATTATGCTCAAAAAATTTAAGCTACAAGTAACATCTCTGGCCATTGCATTGACTATGCTCGCGGGAGGAGCAACAGTCATGGCATCTGATGACGGGGGATCTTACGGTACGATCTCTGAGGGACAAACGATCACTGTTACAATAGATGGTGATAAAGGTGCAATTTATACTTTCACACCTGAGAAAACCGGAACATACTTCCTGTTTTCCGATTCCGAACAAACAACATATTTTCTTGACGAAGATGAAATAGAAGAAGGTATGACAGAAATTGATCCGTGTGTTAATGTATATGAAGGAGATCCTACAACGAGTGCAGTTTCTTTAAACAGTAATGATGACGATTATTACGGATATAATTTTTTCTTGATTAACGAATTTGAACAAGGAAAAACATACTACTTCTTATTCAGTGAATACAGTGATGCTAGTGTTTCATATGATGTTACATTATTAGCTGCATTCGACTTCGGATTTGATGCATCAGCGGATTTTGTTGATTTTATTCTTGTTGATCCTAAACAGGAATTCACGTTATATGAAAAGACCATTAATGACATACTTCCGATTACAGACGGAAAAGGAATAACTAGTGCGGACAATAACGGTCTCCATTTCAAGAACGGTGTCGAGTGTAATACATGGGTAGATTACATGCTGTCCGAAGAAGTCTATAAATTCTTTGACGTCTTCGTTATGGGAGAGAAGGTTGACGGAACACTTGAATCAGGACAGACTGTTCACATAGAAAACGATTATGAAGGAATGGGAGATAAAGAAATAGAAGATAATATTCCTGTTCCTTTGGAAGAAGCTGAAGAAGACTCCATTCTTCAGATGATATATTCCTTTACGCCTGAAAAAGACGGAACAGTAAAGATCAGCATTACGAATGTTGAAGATGGTCTTCCTGCAGTTGCCCTTTTCGGATCAGATTACTCATTTATCGATAAGATCGTCGGTTATGATTTTGATGAGCTCGATGAATACTACATGATGGAGCCTGAAGTTGCTGACGGAGAGGGTGACTCCTCTGAAGATGGTCTTGTATTGGAAACTTCTCTTGAGGGAGGCAAGGTCTATTATGTAGCTATACCTCTTTCGAGCCCTGGATTAGACCTGCACAGTGAGTTTGACGTTACCCTTGATTATGAAGAGAAAAAGGAAGAAGAAAAGAACGACGACGATATTAACAACAACGACAACAACAACGACAACAACAACGACAACAACAACGATAACAATAACAACGATAACAACAATAATAACAACAACAACGATAACAACAATTCCGATAAGGATGTAAAGGATGCTGAGGCTTTCGTTAAGAGACTTTACGAAGTAGTTTTCGGTCGTGAAGCAGATCCTGCAGGATTGAAGTATTGGGTAGACAAGATCAATAACGGAGCAACAGGTGCTGATGTTGTCAAGGAATTCTTGAACAGCCCTGAGTACAACGGAAAAGATCTCAATGATGAGGATTTCGTTAAATCGCTTTATAACATTTTCTTCGGCCGTGTACCTGGCAAGGATGAGATAAAGTTCTGGGTAGATTCATTGAAGGATGTTTCCAGAGATACTGTTATCAACAACTTCATCAATACAACAGAGTGGGATGATTTCTGCAAGTCATACGGTATTGAGTCCGGTGCAAGATTCCCGATCAATGATCCGTCTGATGTACTTGATTTCGCTAGAAGACTTTACACATGCTGTCTCGAGAGAGAGCCTGATGATAGCGGACTTAAGTTCTGGAACGATGCACTTGTTAATCACAAGATGACCGGAACACAGGTTGCAAAAGAATTCTTCTGGTCTGCTGAATTCCTGTCATTTAAGACAAGCGATAAGGAGTTCATCACAAGACTTTACAGAACGATGATGGGTCGTGAGCCTGAGCCGGAAGGATTTGAGTTCTGGATGAACGATCTGAAGGTCGAGTCACGTGAGGAAGTATTCATGGGATTCGCCAAATCAGTTGAGTTCCAGGGCGTCTGCGAGAAGTGCGGAATCTCCTGGATGTGATCATTAGATCAGATAAACGATTACGCGGGGAGCCTTAACGGCTCCCCCTTTTTTGGACTTTTTTTGTGAGAAGAGAGAATTTGGTCCAAGAAAAGTTGGACCATTTGATGACCGTGACGTGATTTGGTCCAAGTTAAGGGGTAATCAGGCAAGGCGAAGGGGTGATCTGAAGTGAAAGTTGGACCGGATCGGCGTGAGGCGGTGGTTTGGACCAAGAAATGTTGGTCCAAATTGCCCGCGCGGTGACATTTGGTCCAAGAATGCCGTGAAGTTGTTATAGTTAAGCCGTTATTATATAATCTCGGTGTAAGTTCGCCGCCTTTTTCGAGCGGCAGGAAAAAGAGGTTAGTATGAAAGCTGATTTGGATGAGAGGACGGAGTTTATCCGTAACGGTTCTCTTCACGCGGATTCGCTCGATGTCGGCAGTGACGGTCTGTTGCAGTACTTTGATCTTTACTGCGACCTTCATAAGGCGAAGACCACGCTGGGCGATGTGGATTATTCCATGGAGAAGTCCCTGGACCCTGAGAAGAAGCGCGTGGTGGACGTTAACCGCATCCTTCCGTATGATGACGCTGATTTCGTTAAGCTTTCGTACCTGGCGCTTTTCGGCAGGAAGGCTCTGGTCCGCGAAGTCGAGGAGACCCTTTATCTTTTTCGAAAAGGCGAGAGGAGCAAACTTGACATACTCCTTACAATGGCAGCATCCGATGAGGGCAGATACAAGAACGTGTCGCTCACGGGCATCGACACTGTCGGCGTGAACGAGCTCCTTAAGTTCGAGGACCGCGAGTTCATCCGCGTGGCATACGCGCTGATCTTCGCCAGAAGATCAGACATCGAAGGCGAGGAGCAGTACCTGAGAGTCCTAAGGGAGAAGGGTTCCACGAAGGCCCAGATCCTGAAGATGCTCAGAAATTCCGAAGAGGCAGATAAGATCGGCGTTACGATCACGGGGCTCGATGAGGCTGCCGCGGTGGTTCCGAAGGAAAAGAAGATCTACACGCTGCCGGTGATCGGCAAGATCGCGAGACTTCTCCGCGGCGTCAAGAATCTCAACGAAGACGTCAGGACGCTTAAGGCAAGCGACGTAAATATCTATGACAAGCTCAGCACCAGGATCGCGACGACAGACGATACCGTAAGGGAGCTGAAGTTCAACGACGAGCTCAAGCAGGAGAATATCCGCAACACGGACGCGAGAGTTTATGAGCTTCAGAAGGAAGTAGACGAGCTTAAAAAGCAGATCGAGATCCTTACGAAGGAAAGCAGGTGATCCTTTGAACATAGAAAGGATCGCTTCCTCTAAGCCCGTGAACGACATCATGGCGGACCTCATCGAATCGAAGGTCCTGAGTATCCTGGTTGACGAGAACATCTCATCCGACAATCTTAACAATATCCTCAAGGCCCTCTACATCTACATCTGCAGGGCCGATTACGAGATCATGCTCTACATGGTAAAGGACGGCAGTGAGCCGAAGGTCCTCGAGACCGCCACCGAGATGAGCCTCATGAGCAGCATCAAATACATCGACGGCGACGACGATCAGAAGATGCTGTCGTACCTTCTGGCCTGCGACATGATGATAACCGATAAGGAATCTTCCGATCTTTTGTCTCTTTCTCGAAAACTCTATCTTCCGAGGATCGTCATAAAAGAAAACGGAAGCCTTAAGTTCGAGGACGGTATCCTAAAACTCAATTCAGATCCCGTCGACATCTGCTCAGCTTTTGTTCTTGTGAAGGACAAAGCTCACAGAGATGAATTAAGCGGACATAGAAGACTGGTGTGAAAGGGGAACTAATATGAGGATCGCAATCGCTACAGTTCAGGTACCTTTCACCACAGGCGGCGCAGAGATACTTACAGGAATGCTCAAAGATGAGCTCATAAAACGCGGACACAAAGCGGAGATCGTAAGCATCCCGTTCAAGTGGTATCCGTGGCAGTCCCTGGTTCAGTGCATGAACATGGGGCGTCAGATAGACCTTACGGAAGCAAGCGGCGAGAAGATCGACAAGGTCATCGCCATGAAGTTCCCTGCCTACTACTTAAAGCACGACAATAAAGTCCTCTGGCTCATGCATCAGCACCGCCAGGCCTACGACATGTGGGATACCGACTACAGCGATATCAGAAAATGGGAAAACGGCGAGGAGATCAGGGACTTTATCCGCGACTGCGACAGAAAATACATCGGAGAATGCGAAGGAAGGTTCACCATCTCCGGCAATACAACGGGAAGGCTCAAACACTTCCTCGGAATCGATTCCGAAGTTTTGTATCATCCTCCGAAGGATCATGAGAAACTTCACGCCGACGAATACGGCGACTTTATCTTCTATCCGAGCAGGATCACGCAGATAAAGAGACAAAGACTCCTGGTCGAAGCAGCACGCTACACCAAGACCGGTGTTAAGGTCGTGATCGCAGGCGGCGGAAGCGAAGAAGAGATCTCTTATCTTAAGGAGAAGATCGCCGAGTATAAACTGGAAGACAAAGTAAAGCTCGCGGGATTTATCTCCGATGAGGAAAAGATCGATATGTATGCCAAGTGCCTCGGCGTATACTTCGGCGCTTATGATGAGGACTACGGCTACATAACTCTCGAAGCATTCTTCTCAGAGAAGCCTGTCATCGTCCATAAGGACGTAGGCGGTCCTTTGGAGTTTGTAAGAGACGGCGAGAACGGATTTGTCATCGATGCGGATCCTCAGGTCATCGCGGAGAAGATGGACAGACTTTTCGAGCAGAAAGAAGAAGCAAAGAAACTCGGCACATGCGGCAAGCAGACCCTGCTTAACATGAACATGGACTGGGATTACGTAATAAAGAGATTGTTGGAATGAGGAGAAGCTAAGTGACAAAACCTACTTTACTATACGGCAGCCCGTTCGCTCCGAAGATGAGCGGAATTTCCGATTATTCGGTGATCCTGGTTAATGCGCTTTCTGAGTTCTTTGACGTGACGCTCTATACCGATAACTACGAGATCGAGGCTTCTGACGTCAAGGCTTTCAAGGTCCTGAAGCACGGCGTGGACGAGATCGACTTCGATTCTTTTGACTACCGTCTCTATAACATGGGCAATAACGCCGAGTACCACATCTATATCTATGATGCGGCAGTCGAGCACCCGGGTACACTCATCATGCACGACCTGTCCATCTGTGATTTCATGCAGGGATATATCAAGGCCAAGGGCTATCCGTACTATTCCTACATCTACGAGAACTACGGACTCGAGGCTTTTACCATCCTTAAGGAAGCGAAGATCGACAAGACTTTCGGCAAGGGCATCGTATCGAAGCTCATGCTCAACGACGGACTTCTCAAGTCCGGCAATAAGATCATCGTTCATTCGGATTATTCCAGGAACAAGATCCTGGAGACGGGACTGGTGAGCGAAGACAACATCAAAAAGATCAAGATGATCGAGCAGATAAAGACAGGCGAGGAGTTCATTCCGAAGGCCGATCTCATCAGTAAGTTCAAGATCCCTGAAGACGCGGTGATCATCTGCGCTTTCGGATTCGCGAGCGACTTTAAGTTCAATGTGGAGACTGCCCGTGCGGTCAAGGAACTTAACAGGGAACTTGATAAGAAGCTGTGCTACGTCATGGTCGGATCAGGTAACTACGCTGACGAAGAGATCAAGGAAGGCGAAGTTATCAAGACGGGCTTTACGACTATCGAGGAGTTCAACAGCTTCGTTAACTGCGCCGACATTATCGTTAACTTAAGATATCCGCCGCTGGGTGAGACTTCAGGTTCCATGTTAAGGATCCTGCAGTTAGGTAAGCCGTGTATCACCAATAACGGCGGATGGTTTTCTGAGATCCCTGACGACACCGTTATCAAGATCTCAGTCGATAACGTCGAGCAGGAACTTAAGACAACACTTAAAAAGCTCGTGACCGATCCGGAGAAGGCGAAGGATGTGGGCAATAATGCCGCAGCATACATAAGGAAGGACCACGGGAAAAGTCTCATAGCTAAGGAGTTTTACGATTATCTCACGAGATGATTTGATATAATGAGCATAATGAATAAAAGTGATATCGACATCGTCATATACTGGGTCGACGGATCCGACGAGAAGTGGCTTTCGAAGAAGGCTTCATATTCACCTGCTTCAAATACTGACATGTCCGCTGCCAGATACAGGGATACCGAGACATTGAAGTATACCTTTAGGGGCATAGAGAAGTTCATGCCATGGGTAAATAATGTTTATTTTGTTACCGATGAGCAGTTTCCGGATTGGCTCAACAAAGAGGCTCCGAACCTTAAGCTCGTCGACCACAAGGACTTTATCCCGCACGAGTATCTTCCTACATTCAGCGCCAACCCTATAGAACTGAACTTTCACAGGATCGATGGTCTTAGTGAGAAGTTCATCGTGTTCAACGATGACTTCATTACGACTGCGCCGACTAAGCCGGAGGACTTCTTTATCGACGGCAAGCCGAGAGATATCTTCATGGAATATCCGATCATGTGCGGCGGCAAGACCCCTGTGTTCTCGTCGCTTTTGACCAATACATATAATCTGATCGGAAAGCACTTCGACAGGAGCGATTATAAGAAGAGACTTAAGTCCAAGATCCTGTCATTTAAGTACGGCAAGTACTATTTCTATAATCTCATGATGTACATGATGCCGTTCCCGAAGTTCTTCGGACTTCTGACGCCTCACTTCGCGAGACCTTATCTCAAGTCGACATTCGAGAAGGTCTGGAAGGAGGAGGGCGATGCTCTCGACAAAGTCTGCCACAACAGGTTCAGGTCGAGCGAAGATATCAATATCTACGCCATGCGCCTGTGGAATCTCATGGAGGGCAACTTCGTTCCGGGCAATATCCACAAGGACGGCAAGGCGTATCTCCTGACGAGTATCGAAGATACGAAGGCGGCCGCATCCGAGATCAAGAATAGCAGGCGTAAGCTCATCTGCATCAACGACAACCTGGAAGAAAAGGATTTCGACGAAGCTAAGAAGATATTCCTGGGCGCTCTGGAAGAGATCTTACCTGAGACTTGTGTTTTCGAAAAAGGTGAGAAAAGATGAGCGAACCCAAGGTCTCGATAATCATAGCTGTCTATAATACCGAAAAATACCTGAAGGACTGCATCGAATCGGTCCTGTCGCAGGACTACGGGAACATCGAGCTGTTCCTGGTGGACGACGGCAGCACCGACGGATCTCCTGCCATCATGGATTCGTATGTGGAGAAGTTCCCGTCCAAGGTCGTTAAGCTCACCAAGGAAAACGGCGGTCAGGCATCCGCGAGAAATCTCGCACTGGATAAGATCTCCGGCGAATATCTGACATTCATGGATTCCGACGACTATATCGCCAAGGACTACATTAGGACCCTCATCACTGAGGCAACGACTCACGATGCAGATATGGTCGCATCGGGCCAGTTCAAGGTAGGCGAGGACGGTCACATAATAGACACCATCCACTACAAGGTTACCGGCGGCAAGTCGCTTCAAAGGCGTCTTAATATCGCGGGTAAGCTCTATAGGACTGAGTATGTCCGCAGGTTCAATATCAAGTTTCCGGAAGGAAAGCTCTACGAGGATAACTCTTTCAACTTCCTGGCGTTCTTCCTAAGCCCGAAGATCAGGATCCTTCCATACGAAGGCTACAATCAGGTGGTCCACGAGGGCAGCACCACAGCTAAGCTGATCGACCACAATAAGCTTCCGTTCGACAACTGGAGCTACTGCATAAGGACAGTCAAGGACAAGGCCGTCCCGGGCGTTGACATGGACCTTTTCGACATGACGGTCCTAAGCTTTTTCACGTACTTTCTCATCATCCGCAACAGGAAAAGGGAGTACCTTCCGAACGAAGACCGCCAAAACTCCATGGACAATGCCTATGCCATCTCTGACATGTTCGAAAACATGACCAACGAGTTTTTTGGCGACTTCAAGAAGAATAAGTACAGGAGTCTTTTCTCGGGACTTCCGCTGAAGCAGGTCCTGGGCGTCCGAGTTTTTTATTCATACGCATCGAAGAAAAAACTTCGAAAACTTGTTAAAATGTTATATCGATTCTAATGAGGTCCTGCCATGAGATACTATGTCACAGAAAGAGAGTTTGACGAATACGACAGCGTCACCGCCCGCGCCAAGGCAAGGGATGATGCTGAATCGATCGTGAAGGAACTCGGCTACATGCCGATCGTCATCGACGTGCCCGACAGGTCTTCCTATGGTAAGCTCCGTAAGATCTGGTGGCAGTTTAAGATCGTTCCGGTCTGGATCAAGAACCTCAAGCAAGTCACAAAGGGCGACGAGCTCTTTTTGCAGTTTCCTTTTAGAGAACATTCCGTTTTCCTTCCTCTTGTTCTTCGAAAAACAAGGAAGAGGGGCGCGAAGATCGTCATGCTCGTTCATGACCTGGAACTTTTCAGAACTCTCAAGGACAGCCGCAGATCCTTTTTCGATAAGGTAAAGAGTTTCTTTGACGCGAAGAGCCTTAAGTACGCGAGCAAGGTCATCCTTCATAACGGGAAGATGATCAAGGCTGCCAAGGAGAAGGGCTTAAGCGAGCTTCGCCTTATAGACCTTCAGATATTTGATTATCTTACGGACGCGCCGATTCAAGGTAAGCGCGGCCTTAACGAGCCTTTGATCGTTGCAGGTAACCTCATGCGAAGTAAGTCCGGTTACCTTTACGAACTTCCTAATGACCTTAAGGTCAATCTCTACGGCCCGGGCTACGAAGGTGAGAAGAGGGATAACATCAACATCATGGGCGCTTTCCCGCCTGAAGAACTTCCGGGTAAGCTCGAAGGCAGCTTCGGGATCGTATGGGACGGACCGTCTGCGTCAACCTGCGACGGCGTTTTCGGAAAATATCTTACGATCAATAATCCGCACAAGACTTCACTTTACCTCGCATCCGGCCTTCCTGTCATCATCTGGAAGGAGGCGGCCCTCGCGGATTTCATCGTCAGTAACGGACTGGGCATTACGGTGGACAGCCTTAGCGAGATATCTTATAAACTTAAGTCACTCAGCGAAAGCGACTATAACAAAATGGTCGCCAATACTAAGGACATTAGTGGCAAATTACGAACAGGTTTCTTTCTTAAAAAAGCCCTCAAAGAGTAAATTATTTGTGCTATAATCCATTCTGTTTATGAGTGAGAGTATTAGACAGAAACGAAGAAGTATATTTAAAGTTAACTTATTGGGGATAGGCAGCGGACTTTTGATATTCTTTACGCTGTGCGCGTTCGTGACCGCAATTGCGCTTATCCTTCTTTTTTTGTTCCACGGTTTTTCCGACACCATCGTCGATTACGGCAGGATCATTGCGGGTATCGCTCTTTTCGAGAACCCGTTCCTTTGGACGGGCATATTGCTCATCTACATGTCATCCGCTTATCTTGATTTCAATTCCAAGGTCATCGGCGTGATCTTCTGCCTTGTACCTATAGTTCATTTTGCGGTCCTGGTCCTGATCCTCAAGGTCAGCATCCGCGAGTACAGAAACGAGAAGATGAGACTTGCTCTTCAGGAAACAGGCGCCGAGACCGATGTCTGCGATACCAGGTATCCGATCCTCCTGATCCACGGCATCTTCTTCAGGGATTCCCAGGCATTGAGCTACTGGGGCCGTATTCCTTATTATCTCGAAAAAAACGGCGCAAGGATCTTCTACGGCGACCACGAATCCTGTGAGAACGTCGAAAAGAGCGCAGAGGATATCGCAGCAAAGATCAAAGAGATCGTTGAGACCACAGGCTGCGAGAAAGTTAACATCATCGCTCATTCCAAGGGCGGCCTCGACGTTAAGTACGCCGTCGCCAAGATGGGAATCGAGAAGCATGTTGCTTCCATAACCACCATCAGCACGCCGCACTACGGCTGTGAATATGCAGACTATTTTCTCGGACTTATCCCGAGCAAGGCTAAGCCTGTCCTCTCATACATCGCCAATTCCATCTTCAAAAGACTCGGCGACCGTAACCCTGATGTGCTTTCCGCCGTCGAGGAACTGACGGTAAGAAGATGTCTTGAACTCAACCGCGAGACTTCCGACTTCGATTTCAAGGCCAACGGCATCTACACACAGAGCTTCGGATCAGGCTTAAGATACGGCAGGAGCGGCATTCTTCCTTTAGATCTCTTCTACAGGGTGGTCGACAGATTCGACGGTCCGAACGACGGTCTTGTCGGACTTGCTTCATTCCGTTGGGGCGAGAACTATACGCTCCTTGATAACGGCAGGAGAAGGGGAATCTCCCACGGCGATATGATCGACATCACCAGAGACAAGGTCCCGGGATTTGATGTTTGCTCATTTTATATCGATCTTGCCAGCAATCTTCGCTGCAGAGGTCTTTAAACTTTACTCCTATATGTGTAAAATACTACAAGATGAACAGTTTGATGGGAGAAGTGTTTCTTGATAGGTTATTATGACTACACAGTTTGGCTGACATATTGCTCACTGATTTCGGCAGGAATCGGTATCTTCAGTTCGTTGAGCGGTGGCGGCCACCCGTATATCGGTATGTTCTTCCTTCTTTTATCCGGACTTTGTGATGCTTTCGACGGTAAGGTCGCCAGGACCAAGAAGAACAGGACGGAGATGCAGATCGATTTCGGTATCCAGATCGATTCTCTTGCCGACCTCGTAGCCTTCGGGGTTCTTCCTGCGAGCATCGGTGTCAGTATGCTCCGCATCTTTGATCACACATGGGGATTCCATCCGAGAACAGCATCAACGCTTCTCGTTCACCTTGCTCTTTATACCGTTTTGGTATTCTACGTTCTTGCAGCACTTATAAGGCTTGCTTACTTTAACGTTCTCGAAGCTCAGAGAAGAAGAGACGGCGGAACAGGTGCCAACAAGGAATACAGAGGCCTTCCTGTTACGTCTGCTGCTCTTTTGTTCCCGACTGTACTTCTTATCCAGTATGCAACTTCTATCGATATCACTTTTACATATTTTGCAACGATACTTGTTACGGGCGTTCTTTTCATTACTCCGTTCAAGCTTAAGAAACCGGGTACCAGAGATATCCTCATCATGGTCGGTATCGGAGCGCTTGAACTTGCCGCCCTCATCGTCATGAAGATCATTGCCAGAAGGTAAGGAGTCCGACATTGCCCCAGCCACCTATCAAGATCCAACCCGACAGCAAGAGTCTGCGATTTCTCTATAAGAACCCGATAGGAAGGATATTCCTTAAGCTCTTGTGCGCTCCCTGGCTTTCCAAGCTCTGCGGCGCTTATCTTTCTTCGTCTCTTTCGAGACCCCTGATCAATTCCTTTGTTCGAAAAAACGGTATCGACATGTCCCAGTACGAGGACCGTCCGTACCACGACTTCAATGATTTCTTTACCCGTAAGATCAATCCCGAGCTTCGTCCCGTTGACATGGATCCGGATGCTTTTATCGCACCTTGCGACGGACTTCTTACGGTTTTCCCGATCGACAGGGACACCGTGCTTCCGGTAAAGCAGAGTAACTACAAGATCTCAGACCTTCTTGATTCTCCTGAAGAAGCGAAAATGTTCGAAGACGGCGTCTGCCTCGTATTCAGGCTTTGTGTCGATCACTATCACAGATATTTCTTCTTTGACGACTGTGAGGTCGGAAAGCCTCAATTCATCAAAGGAAAACTTCATACGGTCCGTCCGATAGCTCTTGAGACGGAGCACGTTTTCACAACGAACAGCAGAGAAAAAACACTTCTTAAGACCAAGAACTTCGGTAACGCCATGCAGGTTGAAGTCGGTGCCATGCTCGTTGGCAGGATCAAGAACCACGATATCACCACAGCCAAAAGAGGCGATGAGAAGGGCATGTTCCTTTACGGCGGATCTACTGTCATCCTTCTTCTCCAGAAGGACCGCGTTAATCTTTATGAGGATTTCTTCAGAAATTCAGCCGAGTACGCAGAGACTCCCGTAAAATTCGGAGAGAAGCTCGGCGAAATTTGCCGATGACTTTTTCGCGTGAGCATATATAATATATTACGATTTTAAATTTCAGAGGTTATTATGATCTGCAATAATATTCTTGAGGCGATGGGAAGCACTCCGCTCGTCAAATTATCGAAAATGGCCGGTCCTGACAGTGCGAGGATCCTCGTTAAGGTCGAGGGCCTGAACGTCGGAGGCTCCATCAAGACCAGAACAGCATATAACATGATCAGGGCTGCAGAAGAAAAGGGTCTCATCAACGAGAATACCATAATCGTTGAGCCGACTAGCGGCAACCAGGGCATAGGTCTTGCTCTCGTCGGAGCAGTAAGAGGTTATAAGACCATAATCATCATGCCTGACTCAGTAAGCGAAGAGAGAAGGAAGCTTGTTGAGCACTACGGCGCTCAGGTCATCCTGATCCACGATGCAGGAAACATCGGCGCTTGTATCGAAGAGTGTCTCCAGACAGCTTTAAAGATGCAAAGAGAAGATCCGAACGTCTTCGTTCCGCAGCAGTTCGAGAATCCTGCCAATCCTGCAGTTCACAAGAAGCAGACGGGCATCGAGATCTTAAACCAGGTCGACGGACATATCCACGGCTTCTGCTCCGGTATCGGAACAGGCGGGACCATCACGGGTATCGGCGAAGTACTTAAGTCTGAAAATCCCGATATCGAGATCTGGGCAGTAGAGCCTGAGCATGCGGCGATACTTTCGGGCGGATCCATCGGAACACATCTTCAGATGGGTATCGGTGACGGCGTTATTCCTAAGATATTAAATCAGGAGATATATAACGATATCTGCATCGTAAAAGACGAAGAAGCCATTCAAGCAGCCAAAGACTTAGCTTCCAAGGAAGGCATAATGTGCGGCATCTCCAGCGGAACTAACGTTGCAGCGGCATTGAAGCTCGCCAAGAAACTGGGCCCGGGCAAGACGGTGGTAACGGTCCTTCCGGATACTGCCGAGAGGTACTTCTCAACACCGCTTTTTGACTAGTAAGATTACGGCACGTCCAACGACCCGGGCGTACCGTTTTGCAATTTTATAACAAAATAGAAAAACTATTTGCAAACGGAAGATATATACACCCTTAGCCTAAATGATAGAATTATACCGTAAGTTTAAGACTTGTTTCTTTATAAGTTATGGAGTAAAAAATGGCAAACATCAAGATTCATCAGTGCCCGTCCTGCGGCGGCAATCTCTCCGTTGACAATGAAAGACAAATGTATCATTGCTCTTTCTGCGGCAGCTCTTTCGATTATGAGTACTTCCGTGAGGAACAGGCTCATGAGATGGGAGAAAAATACTTAAGCAGAGGCGAGTATTCCGCGGCTAAAGATATCTATAAATTCGTGCTTGATAAGGATCCGCATGATTTTGAAGCCCTCAGAGGACTGATGCTCACATCCGCACGTCTTAAGGAAATGAGCGAACTTTATGCCAATATCGGCGTTGAGGATTTCTCATATGACAAGAACCAGGTTGAATCCGTCTGCGGCAGTGCTTCTTCAGAAGACAAAGAGTACTTTGATACGATGTCGAAACTCTATTCCGACATGAAAGAACTCTCGGACCTGGTAGAAGATAAGAACAAGCTCCGCAGTCAAAGAAGAAAACTCGAAGATAAGATCCATCTCGAGAATCAGAAGCGCGAAGAGTGTGATGTAACAGACAGATACGGAACACATCATGATCCTGTCAGGACTTTCATAATCATGAGCACGATAGTCGGACTTTTTAATCTTTTGATCATCATACTTGTGATGATTGGGATTTTTACGGAAGATTGGGTCGCAGGCGTCGGTCTTACGCTCCTTCTTATATCGGTTCCTCTGACGATCATTGATTTTGTAATGGTATATCCCCGTTTTAAGAGCGCCAGGGAAATCGATGCCAAGATCAACGAGTACTCCAATGAGTCCGGTATCCTGAGACTTAAGATCCACGATATGGACGAGAAGATCGACAAGGATTCCACTTCCATCAAGCAGGCATGTACCGTTTTTGTAAGAAAAGACAAAAAGATCATGGCTGAACTTAAGTAATACAAGGGGGATGTCTCAAAAGTGATTTAACTCACTTGGGTCATCCCCATTCTTTTTGCTCTTCTTTTGAATTCCCGTTGCTTGTACAGTCCTATAACGGTACCAATGACTGTAATTCTGCTGTTTTTCCCGTGATAAGTACAGTTTCTTAGAACTGTACAGATGACTGTACTTTGGGAAGAATTCCCGTTGCTTGTACAGTCCTATAACGGTACAGATGACTGTAATTTCGCTGTTTTTCCCGTGATAAGTACAGTTTCTTAGAACTGTACAGATGACTGTATTTTAGGAAGAATTCCAGT
>JAILPW010000026.1:0-16500 GCA_024699245.1 Clostridia bacterium
ATTGCTACGACAACTGCATAATGGAAACATTCTTCGGAAGGCTTAAGAACGAGATGTTCTATGGCAATGAGAAAACATTTGCATCGTTCCAAGATTTTAAGAAAGCAATAAACAAGTACATTGACTACTACAACAATAGTACTAAATGGATGCCTCCTGCTGTTTACAGGAAAGCATCCATCTGTTAAAACTAATTCAATTATCTATGTGTCCAGGATTCTGGGTACATATCAAAGTTGGACAACTTTAGGGGTTTATCTATGAAACTGTCATTTGATTATAGATTTGATTATGTACGAATAAACTATATCTGAACAGAACACGATCGCAACCGGTATAAATATCATCAGAAGTTTAGCCTTGCTCAGCTTAGCTGTCATCTTGAAGAACCACGGTACTACCCACTGGGTATACATGACTCCCATTATTCCGAATACGAGGACTGACCTTAAGCAGACATAGCCTCCGATATTACCCCAGTTCCATATCTCTACATTATAGTCCCACAATCTGAGTCCGTCGCAATAGTGATACAGAACATAGCCTGTTCCAAACTCAATTATTCCCGAACCTATCACGGTAACGATAAAGACCAGAAAAGGATTCAGTTTACGTTTATAAGAGATAAGAGATAAACCCAAACCACCTACTCCGTAGATCGGAAGCCACGGTCCTCCTTGTCCTCGTCTGATGAAATGTCCCTGATCTATCCTATAAAAGAGCATCTCGTATACCCATCCGATGATGCATCCCAAAACTACAAGAAGAAAGATGTTTATTATCGTACGTTGTCTTTGCGACAGATCCTTGCTCATACCCTTTACCCTTTTTCAAATCTTTTTGATATAACCCGATAAAGAGGATATCATAAGAACAGCAAAGATAACAATTGTCTGATTATAAACATTACTCCCAACCGTTGAATCTTACTCGCTCACCAAAGGGCTTTTTGCTCGGAGCATGAAACTCATCCTTGGCTTTACCGACCGGCAACAGACACACGACATCATATTCGTCAGGAACATTAAGGATCCCGGCGATCTTATCGCAGATCCTGTCCTCATCCGTGATATGTCCTTCGTACCAGCAGCTCTGGTAGCCGAGTTCAACGATCGCGAGGAGCATATTCTCTATAGCGGCAGAATAATCCTGAACTGCAAAGCAACGGTCACGATATGCATTGATCCTTCTCGTAAGAACAATGATCATGGCCGGAGCCGTCTGGGCAACAGGAGGATCGAGCACCTCCTTGATCTTCTTAAGTTTCTCGGGATCATCAACTACGATGATATCCGTTGTCTGCTTATTACATCCTGAGGGAGCATCGATAGCTGCATTGGCGATGATCTCCAGATCCTTTCTCGGAACAGGTTCTTCAACAAAGGCACCTCTGTAGCTGTGGCGCGTATTGATCGTTCCGATGGCCGATCTAAGGCTCATCACATAGATCTGACAAGGATTATCCTTATCCCAGTATTCTTCGAAAACTTCCAGTTCCTTAAACCCCAGACTTTTGTAGAACATATTCGTCCTGTCATAGTCTTCATACATTCCCGAACGGACAGTCTTGACCTGCATAAACGAATAACCGTGCAAAGAAGCATAATCCTTTGCCGCAGCAAAAAGCCTTCTTCCAACCCCTTCTCTGTGGTGATCCTTTAGAACACCCATTACTGCGAGTTCAACCGTCTCGGCTCCCGTCTCCTTAAGGCACAAAAAGCCGATAGGCTTATCAGAGGTCTTATCTTCATACGCAGCGAAAAAAGGCTGACCCGCCGATTCTCTTATGTACTGTTCCCTGCTCTCGTCAACCTCGAACCAATCCTTAAGTGCCTCCAAAATCTCACGTGAGATCTTCTGACACTCTGAAGGGTCATTTATAAATCTGATCATCAATAATTCTCTTTCTTATTTCAGTTTTTTCTCCAGTGCATCGATAATGATCTGCAATGCTTTTATCCTCGCATATTTCTTATCGACGGATTCAAGTATATACCAAGGAGCAAACTTCGTACTGGTCTTAGAGATCATCTCATCGATCGCTTCCTCATATACATCCCATTTCTCACGGTTACGCCAGTCCTCATCAGTGATCTTCCACTGTTTCTCAGGTGTATTCTGACGGTCCGTAAAACGGGCAAGCTGAGTATCCTTATCGATCTGAACCCAGAACTTGATGATGACTGCACCCCAGTCATCCAGTTCCTTCTCGAATTCGTTTATCTCATTATAGGCGCGTTTCCAGTCGTTTTCCGAACAGAAACCTTCTATTCTTTCTACCATGACACGGCCGTACCATGTACGATCGAATATGGCTACATGACCGTCCTTCGGAAGTCTTGTCCAGAAACGCCACAGATAATGTCTGGACTTTTCGTGAGGCTCCGGACTTGCGATAGGATGAACCTCATATCCCCTCGGATCAAGTGCTTCGGCGATCCTTTTTATGTTACCGCCCTTGCCTGCTGCATCCCAGCCTTCATATGCGATTATAAGCGGCACACGTTTTCGATAAAGCCTGTTATGAAGATCAGAAAGTCGATCCTGGAGCTCATCGAGTTTTTCCTTGTATTCTTCATCGGTCAGTTCCTTGCCCTCGAGAGAGACCTCCGACAGCTTCGGCATCTTCTGGAGCGGGAATGTGTTCTGAAGGAGCGGAACAGCCATAGAACTATTCTGAAGAGCGATGTCGATGCCTTCGTTCATTCTCTCCAACACCTGAAGCAAAGCCCATTTTTCTGACTTTGCATCAACGATATACCAAGGTGCGGAAGAATTATCGGTATCCTCAAGATATTTCTCGAAAATGTTCTCACACTTCTTATAGTGCTTGTTCTGCCAGATATCACCTTCGCTTATGCGCCACTTGGTATCGATGTCCTTGTCGAGATTCTCGATCCTCTTCTTCTGTTCTTCTTTGGAAATGTGCATGAAGAACTTAAGCACAAGATATCCGTTATCGGTAAGCTGTCTTTCAAAACGTCTGATGCTGGCAATACATTTCTCATAATCACTGTCAGACATCGTCCCGTTAAGCCTGGACATAACGACTTCGTTCATCCAGCCTGTGTTATAGAAGCGGAATTTGCCTGCTTCAGGGAGTGCTTCAAAATATCTGTACAAAAACGGATATCTCTTCTCCAGATCAGTCGGCATATCAAATGTCGCGACCTTGTAAAAACGGGGATCGATATTGTTTATGACCTTTCCGATAAGCGTACCCTTGCCTGCGGTACCCCAGCCTTCAACCAGGACCACGACAGGCAGATGTTTCTCCTTGATTCTGTTCTGATTTACAAAAAGAAGATCTTCTTGTTCCTTTAGCCTTGTCTTGAGAGTTTCTTTATCCGGTTTGTCATTGAGATAAGCGTTCTTGAGCATGAGTCACACCTCCTGTCATAAACCTGCATCTGTCCTTATATTATATCAGCAAATGAGGGACAATATCGACATACTCGCTATATTTTCTTACCCGATCTTTGAACTTATATGTGACATTAAGAATATAAAATGCTATATTCTATGTGGTGATAGATACATTATTAATAGGAGAGGTTTTTATGCCATTTACATTTGCTTTAGCATTAATACCTGTAGTTGGATTGTTATTATTCATCTACTTCAACGACAAGAACGAGAAAGAACCGTTCGGTTTTTTGGTCGGACTATTCTTCGCAGGAATGGGAACAACGGTCTCAGCCCTCATCATTGAACTTATTGGTGGTGTGGCCCTTGAACTGGTGCTCCCTGACACTTCGATCCTAAAGGCGATCATTCTGGCATGCATCATCGTAGCACCTGCCGAGGAGCTCGGTAAATTTTTGATCATGCGAATCATGACATGGAAGAGCAAGCACTTCGATCACAGCTATGATGCGATAGTTTATGCCGTATTTGTTTCGCTTGGCTTTGCCGCTTTGGAAAACATCAAATATGTATTTGAACGAGGAATCGGAGCCGCCATACTCCGTATGTTTTCCGCTGTTCCGGGACATGCCTGCTTCGCAGTATTCATGGGCTTCTTCTACAGCAAGGCCAAAATGGCCAAAGAAAACGGTAAGAGTTCTTTCGGATATACGATGCTGGCACTTATAGTTCCGATCCTTATCCATGGTGTCTATGATGCGATACTTATGAGCGGAACTGCTGCTTATGAGGATACTCCTGTCTTAACAGGTCTCAGCGTTCTCCTTTGGATCGGTTTCCTGATCATCATGTTCGCAGGATCAGTCGTAGTCATAATCTATTCTTCCAGACATGATAAGAGATTCGTCCCATTGCCGGAAGAACCTGCACCTGCACCATACCAGCACACATATGGACAGCCGGCTTACACAACAGCATCGCCGTTTCAGCCAACATACAGACCTGCATCTGCTGCATCTCCGGTTCAGTCAATGTACCAGACATCTGCTGCTCCTGTAACTGCACCTGCTCAGCCTGTGTTCAGACCGTTACAACCGGCCCCTGCTCCGTCTCCTGTAACAACAGCAGTTGCTACTACCGCTGTGATAGGATGGACTTGTGCATGCGGAACTGTTAACCGGGCTAAGTTCTGTACGGAATGCGGAAAACCGCGTCCTGTCGAAAACAAGAATTGGTTCTGCCCTAACTGCGGAGCACCTTCACATCTGAACTTCTGCGGAAAATGCGGAACTTCTAAGCCGGAGTCGCTGAATCGTTAAGTGATCACAATTTGTCGATAGCCTCTAACAGATCAGTTATGCTATCGACATTATTTTTGTTCTCTTTTCCGAATCTGTTTAACCACAATGCTCTTATGCCGACAGCTGAAGCACCGTTTACGTCGCTGCTTATTGAATCTCCTATGTGTATTACTTCATCAGGGTTAAGACCCGATTCCCTTAGAGCAAGTTCAAATAACTCCCTCCTCGGCTTATATGATCTTGCGTCTTCAGAAGTGAATATACCGGCAGGTTTAAGGCTATGATAATCAACTGCTTTCCGGATATCATCCGTATCGATATTTGAGACAATATAGATAGGTACCGGGCTTTTCTCAAAGAATTCTTTTGACTCTTCGAAAATAGGCGGTTTGACCCAATGCTCGAACATCATATTGCTTAATTCATCAGCATTTGCATCTGAGCCGAATCTATCCAACGTATGTCTTATGGATCTGACTTCCAGTGCTCTTTGAGTTTCAAATACGTCACCATATGAATCGGTAAACATCTTCTGAAAATCCAGCCACCAAAACGAATCAATCTCGGATCTGTCATCAGTATTGCCGGTCTTTGAAATGATCTCCGTTATTCTTTTAATGACCTCACCGTCTTCATGAACTATCGTTCCGTAAAAATCTACGAAAAATGCTTTGATCATATTAACCTCACACCAATTCGATCCTTATTCCGACAACACCGTACTGCGCCTGTTTTTCCTTGGAGTAATAGAGATCCATGTCGTCAGGAGATGCAGTATCGATATCATCTTTTGTATAGCCACACTCGAGCAAAGGGAGTTTTTCATATAGTGTCTTGAACGAATCAAAAACACAGAGTTCCAATACTTTTACTTCGAGTTTCTCGCCAGTCTCAGTATTGGTAAAGCAGATCAGATCACCAACTGTGATCAGCCTTCTCTTCTCATCATACAAACGTAATTCTATTGTTTTCGATCCGTCCCTTATCATATCGAATGGAGCCGGTGTTAATTGCATTTCGTGTGTCATATGGATCCTTTACTTAAGGCCTATCTCCGAATAGATCTTTTCGATGAACGGAGACTTATGCTCAATGTAACTGTCAATGTCATGAGGGAACAATTCAGCTCCCTCTTTTTTAATACGGCTGTATTCAGCAACTGCTTCAGGATGAGATCTTAAGTAGTCTCTGAAAGATACATGCCTTTTAAGTTCAGGAGAATCCTTCGGACACACATAGAGATGATGATTACGAAGGTGCTCTTTTCCCTCATAATCGAAAACTTCCCTCTGCGGAATATTCCCGTCTCCTTTGTGGTAATAACCGATCTTACCTAACGCAGCAACCACTTCATCAAATTTGGAATAATCTTCGATAACTACATCGATATCGATGATAGGCTTTGCAGATAAACCCGGAACCGATGTACTTCCCACATGTTCAATGCTAAGCGCGAGATCTCCAAGTGCTTCGCTTATCTCGTTTCTTATGTTAATGAAGTCCTGTTTCCAACTCTCATCGTACGGAAGGACAATAATATTTCTGGTTCCCATCTTCATACCTTTCATTGTTTTATACTTTCGGAAGCCAACCCTTGATCGCTTCGACCATCTGCGGAAGATATCCGTTATAGCAGTGTTCAGATCCTTCGATCTCAACATACTGGCAGTTCTTATATCTTCCTGATGCATACTTAGCAGACTCCATAAGTTCAGGATAATCCTTTGTTCCCTGGACGATCAGAACAGGACCGTCATACATGTCTATCGCATCATCAATATGGATCAGCTGAGCAACTCTCGCGTAGTTATTTCCAAGAACAAAACCCGGTTTAATTTCCAACACATCCGGTATGTTATTAGGATCGTAATCAAAACCAAGAAGTTCCCCTTTTCTGGAAAGTTCAGGGATCATAGCAGCAGGCGCGAGTTCGATAAGTCCTTTGATGAATTCATGTTTTAATCCGCCTGCGAGCATTACCATCAATCCGCCCTGTGAATGTCCGCACAGATATATATCAGTTACAAAATCCAGAGTTCTTGCGTAATCGATGACCGTTAACGCATTACCGATCCACTTGAGAAGAGTGTGATCTTTGAACTCTCCTTCGCTTTGCCCGTGACCGTACATCTCAACGCGTAAAGTTGCATATCCCTGGTCTCTGCACGCCATGGCAGCAGCAACAATATGGTCTTCTTCCATGTGACCTGTAAACCCGTGAATGACGATAACCAGCGGCATCTTTGAAGGAGCATTCTCAGGCTTTTCCAGTTCAACATGAAGTTTTATTCCGTCATCATTAATGTACATCTTTGATCTCCTTCCTGATGCTGTCGATTATCTTTTTGAAGACTTCGTTTCTGTCATTGGAAGTATTGTATATCTTAAATCCGTGATTGGCGAGTTGCTCGTACATCTCCTTGTTATATGACACGGCTTCATCGGAAACTTCTTTAAGTTCTTCATCACTTAAGTTATATGTCCAGTCTTTCTCCGTATCATGTTTTCGAAAATCAGCGAAGAATTCTTCTGCGGTCTTATCACATTGAACCAGACCAATATGAATAAAATTATCATTAATGCCGTATGCTCTAAGGATCGACCCGACCTTTTCAAAGTCGTAATAAGCACCTTCGAGAACGAAGTTATTACCGTCGACCGCACCGTAACTGTAGCTTTCCAGACCGCGTCCGTCAGAAGACGAGAACATTCCGAGATAATGACCTATGAACGGAGCTATGTTCTCTGTTGTCTTATCCCTGTCCCAGTTAAGTCTGATGTCCAGTTGCGGGTAAGCATTCTGAAACACCGCAACAAGCTTATCGATGCTTATAACGAAAAAACCGAATTCGTCATGGAGCATCTTTGCCAGCGTCGATTTACCGGATCTGCTGGGACCTGCGATAATTATGTTCTTCATATATTTCCTTCTTACTCAAAAGTAATCCTATAACTGCACTTGTCGCTTCTGCCAAGAATAGTGGTCATCTGCTCGAGCTCGAATTTCCTGTCAGGCACAAGATCTTTGAATACACAGATCATACTCTCTTTTGAACATGCACACAAACGCGGTGAAGTGATCCTCGCATCTGTCCTCAGCGGGCAATCGCAACTTGTAAAGATCAACTCATATACCCTGCCGGGTTCGATGACTTTGCCGTCAACATTTTTTCTCTCATGAACTCTTGTAAAGAACTTATCGAGGTCACCTTCACACTCATCAAAAAGCCCTCTGTAAAGATATTTAAGTGCATCCTTTGAGCATCTTCTCGCACACCCCGAGAAGAGCCTTGAGCACTCTTCAGGGCTCATCTTATCAAGGCCCTCTTCAAGAGCCGTAAACCAATCAGCGAAAAAACCGTTCAGTTCGTTTCCCATTTTTCCTCACTTAAACAATCATCCTGATAACAGGCTGATCAAAATCAGCATTCTCGTCAAGTCCCAGTCCCTCACGGATCTTCCAGAAACGAAGAGTAAATGATCCCACTGGGTTTAATTCCGGAGCCATCTGGCTGCCGTCATCATATGATGCAAATACCACAAAGTGTTCGTCAGGAAACTTTTCCTTCATCTGATCTTTCCAACTCTTCATGATACCGACAGTTTTCTCATACATCACCGTAAGATTACCGTCTGAAACATAAACCTCGTTTCCGTCCCATTCATCCCAGGATAGATCGCTGTCTTCTTTTATTCGAAAACATCCGTTGATCACTCTGTAGTATACTCTTCCGAACTGATCTTTTTTCCTCTCAATATCGTATCCTGTGATCGGAGAAATACCGTCAGTACTCAGTTCACCAAAAAGCTCTTTGGCACTCTCATTAAATATCATCGATCCTGCTTCCTCTGTTAGTCGAAGTAAAACCGAATTCAGTAACAAGAACTTCCGCTGCCATATCTGCGAAATCAAGATTAGCTCCGAGACTAATGTTGAATAATCCTTCTCCGCCGCCATATCCGACTACAGATGCTTTGCTTCCGCCCGAAACATTTTCGAGGATGACAGTAAGTGCCGCATAGCTGCTGTTTCTGAAAAAGTATTTCTCAATGCAGATAACAAACGCATCTTTCCCGACAGGGTTAGCTATTACACCCACGCCTTCACATTTTGCAGATATACTGTTTGAGATCTCGTAAAAGTTCTTTATTGGTTCTTTTCTTTTAAAATATCCGACTTCAGCCATTTTCCTATCCTCATGTATTATTACTATTCACCTGTAAACATCATATAAGAATTATCCAGATTACTCAACGATATCTCATTAAACCAACATAAATACACTTTGTCTGTAGAATCAGACATATTGGTTACGGGACCTTTGTACTCATATTCAAGTTTATCCAGATCTCCGTCCTCTGTCACCTCAAACAACATCAATTTCGTAACAGGTCCGTTATTAAAACTTGCTACCTTTAGTAACTCGAGATATCCGTCACTGTCCAGATCGGTTACCGCATAATCAAAGTACCAGTCTTCAACCATTTCGTCAGTCTCGGCAAATGGATGATCTGCGGACCTTTCCCAGGTTTCTTTATTATCGAAAAGCACCTGAAGCTGCCATGAATACTCATCGTCTGCTATAGTTTCGTTTAATGTGGTTTCGGAGCTATTCTCCGTAAGAACTGTTTCTTCAGATATTTTCTCAACAGTTGATTCCGAAGTTGATTCTTCAATCTTTGCCTCATCAGAAACAACGTTGCTACATCCTGCGAGCACACCAACAAGAAGCGCGCACGCCAAAATAGTTTTTTTCATATGTACCTACTTCTTTTATTCCTCTTATTCGAAAACATTATACCAATAATCTCGAAAAATTTAAGAGCAGAACATAGGCAACGCATATTCAGATCATCCTCGTCTATGAAATATGTGTATAATCACAAGTGTAGATCTTTTTCGAGAGGTATATGAAATATTATGATCAAAAATGTAGTGCTCGACATGGGAAATGTTCTTTTGGATTTTGACCCGGACGTTAGTTTAAATAAATTCTGTTCTTCTGACGAGGAGAAAGAATACATCAGAAAAGAACTGTTCAAAGGTCCTGAATGGAAGCTGGGCGACAAAGGCGACATCAAGGATAAGGACAGATTCGACCTTGTAAAAGTCAGAGTTCCGGAGAAGTATCACGAGGCATTACGTAACTGCGCCGACAAGTGGACCATCTGCATGAATCCGCTGAGCGGAGCAAAAGAATTCTGCGAGAAAGTAAAGGAAGAAGGCTACGGCATCTACGTTCTGTCAAATGCCAGCGATGCCTTTTACGAGTATTTCCCGAGACTTCTGCCATTGGATTTCTTTAATGGAGTATTTGTTTCCTCCGACTATAAGATGCTCAAACCTGACGTTGAAATATTCAAGACTTTCCTTAACAAATATGATCTAAATGCCGATGAATGTCTGTTCGTCGATGACATGGAAGAAAATGTTATTGGCGCACAAAAAGCCGGAATGAACACCATCTGTTTCAAAGGTGATTATGAGGAAGTTCTCTCACGGATGAAGAAGTGATCCTTAACCCAGACAGGATTCAGGTCCCTTGTAACGTGTCTTACCGACGGAACCCTTACCATATTCGATTGCTTCTTTGGGGCACTGATTGATGCAAGCCATGCAATGAGTACAGTTCTTACCCCATGAAGGCTTATTACCGTTCATGCTGATATTAGAGAGCGGACATACCTTGGCGCACTTTCCGCATGAGATACATGCATCTGTTGCCTTGAACTTCTTTGTCTTCATGAAGCCTTTGTAGTAAACGTCTCTGACCCATTTGGTAAGTGCATATTCAAAAGACTTAATGACTTTATCGTCTGTCTTCTCACCGTTCTTGATCATATCTGCGATCTTATCGATACTTGGGAGCGCATCTTTAACGATCTTTTTGTTTTCTTCTGTACTCTGCATCTTGAAAAGCGCGATATAGTTCTGCGGCATAACTACCTGTGCAGCACCGACATACTCTAATCCCTTTTTCTCACAAAGCTCCGAACAGACTCTCGGAGAAATACCCATGGAAACGGCGCACGTTACGATGAAAAATGCTCTGGCGCCCTTCGGAAATGTTGCTGACTCGATAAACTCCGTCATTGATCTTGCAGGAGCCGACATATATGAAGGACAAACAAAAACATACACACCTTCATCCGTGAATGCAGGGGTCTTTTTGTCCTTCGTATAAGTTGTTACGTCAATTGCTTCTTGATCGATAGATCTGGCGACCCGCTCAGCTACGAATCTGCTGTTTCCCGTACCTGAAAAATAAAAAAACATTTAATCCTCTTTTCTCATAATAGGCATTATCACTCTCTCCATGAACACCCTTGCCCCATCCCTTTTAAGCAACATGTTGAGTGTCTTGCTCGAAGGATTACCCTCTACTATCATTCTCTCCCTAAAATTTCTGAGTTTATCTTCGTACTCAGGAACGATCTTAGCCTCGCTTATCGATCCGAGATAAGCCCTGACGGAATCTAGCGCCATATCAGTAAGCTCATTCTCTTCCCCTGATTTGATAAGCGAATACGGTCTTCTCTCCTTGATATACCAGTTATCTTTCTCGATATAATCCGGAAGAAAACCCCATTTATCGTATACTTCCTTCAGCGAATGGTCAATAAGATCTTCCTCACCGCATCCGTAATACTCCACAAATACGCAGCGTTTCTTCTTCATGCTCATGGCATCGATAAGAAGATACGGAAGATTTACCGACTCTGAAGGCATAAATGACATGGTAAGAAGTTCCATGCCCATCTTGGTCGTGGTATGCATCATCATCACATGACCGTACCCATTGATATTATATTGGTCCACGCGAAAACGCATGAGCGGCAACAACGACGGATACTTCATGTCGGTATACTCGTCCTCCGGAAGAAGAACTGCATTACTCTTAAGCAGGATCTCTGACGCCTGGTCTTTAAGTTTGCTGATCATTTGGAAAAACTCTTCTTGATGTACTCGGCAAAGCTCATATCGCCTACTTCGGTGTCGCCCACCATATCATGCGTAAGTGTCCACTTCGAAAACCGGATGACAGCTTCCTTGCCGTTCTTCTTAAGTTTATTTACGAATGCCAGCATATCAAAGATCGCAGGCGAAGCTCTCTTAATAACAGGTTCCTTGCCTGCTGCCTCAAAGCACATCCTGGCTATCTCTTCGTATGTATATTTTTCCTTGCCTCCGACAGAATATGTCTTATTCTCATCAGTCATATGCTCAACGATAAACTTCGCGAAGTCTTCCGTGGAAACTATATTCGCATAGACCGGGTCTTTACCCAGAAGCGTTACCTTGCCCTTCTCGATCATCGGCTTAAACACCTTGATGATGTCATAAAAATACCCGGTAGGACGATGGATAACATATGTAAGTCCGCTCTTCTTAAGTTCCTCTTCGAACAGGTACTTCGCATGCACCATCGGAACATCAGGAGCAGAATCAGCCTTGATAACGGAAATATAGACAAAGTTCCTTACTCCCGCCTTCTTAGCTTCGTTAAGAAGGTTCAGGTTGCCCTTATAGTCAATATCATAATTACTTATCGTAGCAGATCCCTTGGTAAGGCCGACAGTCGTGATGAGCGCATCAGCTCCGTCGCACACACCTTCAAGAGTCTTAGGATCAGTTACGTCTATCTTTTTGAATTCAAATCCGGAATCGATACCGATATCCCTCCTGGCCATATCGAGAGCAACAACTTCATGCCCGTGGCCGATCAATTCCCTGAAAACATCCGCACCTAAATTACCATATGCACCGGCCAAAACAACCTTCATATGTTCACCTCCAAACGAAATCACCTTCAATACAGGTATTATACCCCCTAATCCTTTAGGCAGTTGTAACGAACAGCACTTCCATCCGGATATTCAATTATCTCTTTTTCATCTTTGAATCCGCATTTACGGTAAAACTCTATCGCATCCTCATCAGTCTGCGCCTTAAGGCTCCTGATACCCTCAGATTCCATTATTCTCTCTACCATAAGTCTTCCTGCTCCCTGACCGCGGCAGCGCGAAGAAACGGCAATTCCGACGATCTCAGGCACATCCCCCGAATGGTCTATGATCATCATTCCGATCTTTTGCTTGTAATCTTCACAGACATATATCTTCATGGCCGGATCGGAACAATACTGTTCCATCTTTGTTCTGTATTTTTCGAAAACAGGCTGATACATACATGGCGCATAGATCTCGAATGCATCCTTTGAAAATATCCATTTCTTATCATTACACAGTAAGACTTTCATATTTCACCCGCGTCACTTGATACAGATATTTTATCATTTTCGAGAAAAATACGGTTATATCACTGTTGAGTTCATGGTACCAAAAATGATCTCTGACCGTTAAACGTTTTCGAGACGTAAAAAGGCATTTTGTATCCACTTTATAAGCGAGTCAAACTCCTTGTCAAAATCATAATCATCAGGAAGGTCTGCTATACCCAGCACCTTCCTGTCTTCTTCTGATACTTGCTCCTTAAGTTCCTTCTTCGTCAGGACAAAATTCCCGCTCTCGAGGAAGTAAAGATTCTGTATAAGATAGAATAACCCCTTGCCCGTCCCACGAAGTTTTGCAACGCTCTTCTCGCGGCCCGAATGGATATAGCGGTGACAAAGCTCGTGATAAAGATTACCGAGACTTACCTTCACATAGTTGATCTCGTCCTCGTGCGAAGCCGAAGGAAGATAGTCATCGAGCCTACCCAATATGTCCTTGGTCGTATAGCGAATCTGACAGACCTCCAGCGGATTCCATCTTAGCATCTCGTCCTTGCCGCAGATAAAACCGCAGGACTTATCGCTGTCACCGACTCTCTCAAGGATATCCCTGTAGTCATCCATATCCTTGACCGAGAACTTATCGATTATGACCATGATATCTACATCACTGTTCTCGTGCGCCTCACCGCGAAGATAACTTCCCTGAAGTCCTACATAAAGAAGCCTTTTCTCGAAAACACTTTTACACTCGGAAACGAATCTGTCCAAGTATTCATTTATATCGATCATCTCATTTTCTCCCTTTCGATCATCCCATAAGATCCGCGAGAGTATCTTCAGGTTCTACAGGAACCCAGTGACCCTCAACACATATCTTCGGTCCTATCTCCCTGATCTTATCAGAAAGCTTTCCTGCCAGGACTTTGTCCTTCTCACCATTCGGATACTGTGGACAGGTCGAATCACCCAGGAAGAGCACTTCATCTTCGCATACATATACGAGCGTAGCATCATCCGTGTGAGGAGATTCAGACTGCAAGACTCTTACTTTGCAACCGCCGAGATCCAGCATCACCTCTCCGGAGTAGACTATATCTGCTAACGTCACGATGACATTGCGGTTACCTTCATATTCTTTTCTGATGCTCTCACCTATGGAGAAGAATCCATCAGGTCCGTTAGATTCGATCTTGTTTTTCCATTCTTCCAGATGCTTATTTGTCTTCTCATTAGCAAGGCACAGACCATTAGCGGCGTGCATCGCGAAGGTATGATCCCAATGCCAGTGTGTGAGGACCGTCAGCTTAGGAAGCGGCAATCCTTCTTTCTCGAGCAAAGAGTAGAACTCCCTGATATGAACTTCGGAATGTCCCGCATCTATGGCAAGGCTCCAGTTATCACCTTTGACATATCCGAGATTAGGACGATCCCTCTCCTCTTCATGAGTCATATACCAAATATGTTCAGATAGTTTTTTCAGTTCCATTTGTTTGCCTCCTGTTATCTGATATCAGATCGTCTTTGCAAAAGCCACGTTATTCGTAACTTCAACAAAGCCGTTTTTCTTATAAAAATCATACGCAGGAACATTCGAATCTGTTAACAGAAAGATCTGCTTAAGACCCAGTTCCTTGATCGCTTTCTCGATCTCCTGAATGAAGAATGTTCCGGCACCACTGCCCTGCCTATTAGTCTTGATGCAAAGCTCGTTGATTATATATTCCGTTCCCCTGAACCAGTGCTTTATATAACCCATGGAAAGCCCGATCATCTCATCACCATCGAAAAGTCCGTATGTCAAAGAATAACCCTGTCCGACGAGATCGTTGATATACATATCAAGCTGCTCCTCATCAGACCAGTCATCATTCCACGGTTCCTTGGTAAAGACGCCCGTGAACACTTCTTTGATCAATTCTTTATCTTCTATACTTAATCTTTTACAAACGTACATATTATTTTCCACCTTTGTTTTAACGATCTAATACCCAAAGAAAACCTTTGGCAGTCCTTATATCCGCATCTTTAAAATGATTTCCTTCATTCCATTCGAAAACGCAATCTTTGCCCTGTTCCTGCAAAATCTCATATGCAGTTTTCATCCTGTCGCCTACAGTTGCCATTATAGGATTTCTCGTCTTCTCTTCTTTGTTTCCGAGACTCAGATATACATAGTCAGATCTATTTTCATTTTCTTTCATATACTCCGTAAATTCGTGAAACCACATTGACGGAGAAGCAGCTGCAACACCCATAAAAATGTCAGTTTGATACGAAGCCCACAGAGCAAATAATCCGGCGAGAGAATATCCTCCGATTAAGTATGTCTTTGTCTTATCATTACACAGACTTATTATCTCATTAAGAGTATCATATGCCCCGTCACCGAAATCTTCTTTTCCGAATACGGCAGGTGCTTTCCACGGTGAAAGATCTTTGTTCCAATCATCAACTTTAAACGCGATAAATCTGAAATCCGTCTTAGCCTTTTCACGGATCAGCGAAATCTCGTTTTCGAGATAAGAAAGATCATGATCACCGATCGGTTGGATCAGGACTACAGCAGCGTTTCTATTTCCATATTCAATGACTTTCATAGCAGTAAAACCTCTAATTGTTACTCCTCATAGTGAAGCTTACCCGCCGCTCCCCAGCTCTCGTAATTGTATGACTCTATGTATGAGGGGGTTAGTATATCCTGCTGCCATGTATCCATAGCTCTGTATATCTCAACTTGTCCGTTAATTTCGCGTATATTCAATACCATAACATAGTTATCAGAAGAATCATCGACCAGAGTGTAAATGCGGATATGTTTATTATCGTCAACATAACCAAGACAATCTCTTATGTAATCGGAATTCATTTTTCCTTTTACTTTTCCATATAAAGAATATGTCTTTCCGTCAATTCTGATATCAACCGATCCCGTATCTGCATTTTTATCGAGATCATACGACTGAGCATTATCCGGGAGGTCATATGCCTTGTCAAACATAGTCATAGAACATCCCGTCAAAAGAAGTATGCTACACAATATAATCACTACAGCTTTAAATAATTTCATATGTTTTCCCTCTTTCCTTAAGCACAAAAAGAATGCGATTTCATCTTCATATAGATCCATTCTTCTTGTTGTACTCTAACATAATAAAAGATGCTGCTCAACACAGCATCTTTTAAAATTTGACTATGTCTTTCAAATGAGACCCATTCACGTTTCTGAGGGGAATTGAACGACTGTCTTTGTAAGGTATGTTCAGGATATAATCATCACATCATTCCTACAAATTAGAATTTGTTAAATTGATATCCACCAGCACACACCATATTTATCAATAATGGTGGCGCAACATTTACTCCATGGAAGTTCTCCGATAGGTTCGATAATTACACCCCCATCGCTCAAAACCTGAAAAGCATTATAAACAGCTTCTTCTGTTCCCATTTCAAATACGTTAAAAGTCATAGTTTCCCACTTGTTTTTGTGTACTACATCTATATCACAGGGATTTTTCGCTTCTGCCAATGCCAAAAAACCTTCCCCGTTTACAGATAGCTCACAGTGCTCATAAGCAGTGTTATCTTCGTTTTTA
>JAILPW010000033.1:0-3071 GCA_024699245.1 Clostridia bacterium
CATCATCGAGAACTATTTCGCAGAAGGTGAAGTTAACCGCATATTCCTTAATTTCTCAGATCCCTGGACGAGACAGAACAAGCCAAAGAGACGCTTAACTTACAGGGATTTCCTGAATAAGTATAAGGTCATGATGAGAGACGGCGGCGCTATCGAATTCAAGACTGATAACGATGATCTTTTCGACTTCTCACTGAACGAATTCAAAGAGACCGGATTCACCCTTGAAGACGTTACAAGAGATCTTCACAACAGCGAGTGGCATGAAGATAACATCCGCACGGAATTCGAGCAGAAATTCGCAGATCAGGGAATTACGATAAAGAGAGTAGTCGCTAAAATGTGATAAATGAAAAAGCCGTTCGATCTGAACGGCTTTTGCTTTATTCAGCGGTTTTTCTGACAAACAGATTAACATCATAAGACCAGTATACAATCTCAAAGTCTTCGTCATGGATGAGAGCGTTGTATAAGGTGCAGTCAGTATTCGAGTGTATGATCAGATAATTGAAATCATATTTGTCGATGAAATCACGGTAATAAATCCCTCCGTCAAACATGGATGCATACTCATAGAAGTAGTCATATTCTTTATTATTTGACTTTAGGAAAACTTCTGCTCTTCCGTCTATATACGGATGGTAGCCGTTGAATTCGAGATACTGACCATCGTTAAAATTGGTGTAGAGAATAACGGGTCCCTCCACTTTGTCGAGAATCTCTATCGCATCGTCCAAATGGGAAAGGTGATCTTCTTGAAAAAACTTGATATCGTTTGTAATAAAGAATCTTGCCTCACAGACATAGATGAAACAGATACTGAAAAAGATAATGCTAAGTACTTTGGCTGTTTTGGTCATTATTTTTTTGATGGGTTTTGCAAGATTAAGAATGCTTAAATCTCTTAAGACGTAAGTAAATGCCGGAACTCCGAAGAACAAGAAATAAGGGATTCCTTTTAATTGCAGCAAGCCTAAGACCAGCGTTCCGAAGAACAAAAGGAAAAAGCGGATCGTTGGCACTTTTTTTCTGATAAAACAAAGAATAACTATTGTAATGCCGAGTGTAATGAAGAGAAGATTTCCTTCGCTTCCATGCAGACTTGTGGGCTTCATTTCCATGATGATCGTAAAACTGTCCTCGCCGTAGGAAGAGAACAGATAAAGCATGTTATCTATGCCATATGGATTAAGAAGACCTGCAACTCCGCTGACAGCAGCTACTGCGATAAGGTACAGGAAATTCCCCTGAGCTTCCTTCTTGAAGTTTTCGATCTTGACCGGTATGGCCGAGATGAGATAAGGAAGCATAAATACAAAGAGCATGAGCCACATTGCGGCGTGAAGATTTATCAGAAGAAGCGATAAAACGGGAATACCGATGAGGTATTTAGATTTCTTTGTCTGGACGTGCATTTCAAGCAGGTAGATCTCGACCATCAGGATCGTATATGTGAATATCTGAGGTCTCGTTACCATGAACGCATCGAAAATGAAGAAGTTCGTAAGTGCCGCAACGGCAACAGCAATCACATCGTTCTTGGAGATCAGGACTGTAATGCGGTATGTAAAGTAGCAGATTACAGTATTGCAGATATATACCAGTGAGATAACTCCGTATTTACCCAGGAAAGTGTAAACATAATAGAAAATGACGGAGCTGAGCCACTGCTGTACCACGATCCTCATTGACGAGTGCATCGACAGGACATCGGTAAACGGGAATCCGTGATGAACGATATAATCACCGATCGAATAAAGAAAATAGAAGTCGCAGTCAAGTACTCTTACCTGGAAAAACGATATGATGATAGGGAGAGCAAGGATTATAGCCTTAACCCGTTTTGACAGTTTATCTGTATTAGCCTGGAGGAAGATGGTATTCTCAGTCATTTTAATTGCTCCGTTCAACGAATTAATTAATTATATCATTATCGCAGGCGCGGGAAATTTTACAAAAATAAGAAATAGGTTAAAATACTGTGAGTAGTAAATACAGAATAGGAGAAGTGGACGATGATCTACGTTGACGAACAGATTAAAAACACATACCGTGTACCCCAGCCGGAGGGAAGAGGCGCATATATAAGACTTGACCAGAATGAGAATCCGGACGGAGTTCCGCAGTGGTTATTCGATTCCGTAATGGAGAAGGTAACACCTGCATTCCTCGCTATCTATCCTGAAGAGACTATCCCTACCGAGAAATATGCTCATCTCTTAGGCCTTGAGAAAGAGAATGTAACACTTACTGCAGGAAGCTCCGTCGGTATGGGCTACGTCATCAAGACATTCGGTGAGCCCGGCAAGAACATCATTACGGTTACACCTTCATTTGCAATGTACGAAGTATATGCAGAGATGATCGGCATGAAGGTCGTAAACATGCAGTATGAGAGCGATTTCTCCTACAAAGTTGAGAATACTCTTGCTGCTATAAACGAAGATACGAGCATCGTAGTTCTTGTTAACCCCAACATGCCTGTAGGTAATGTTTACGCTAAGGAAGATATCAAGGCTATCGTTGAGAAGGCTAAGGAATTCGATGCTTTGGTCATTATCGATGAGGCTTACTACTATTTCTACGATCAGACATCGGTAGATCTCGTTAAGGAATACGACAACGTTGTTGTACTCAGAACATTTTCCAAGATGCTCTCCATTCCTTCAATGAGAGTCGGTGCTATCATCTCCAATGCGCAGAACATCCGTTACATGGATAACTACAAGCCTCACTACACAGTAAACTCAATAGGTCTGCTCTTTGTAGAGGCTATCGTTGATAATCACGACAAGCTCATGGCTGAACTCAACGCATCCTATCTTGAAGGTAAGGAATACATCACAAAGGCCCTTGCCGACAACGGTTATGAGACACTTCCTTCAGAAGGCTGCTATGTCTGCATCAAGCCTAAGCACAAGACATCAAGGGAGATCACGGATCTTCTCCAGGAGAACGGCATCCTCATCCTTTGCGGCAAGCAGGGACTTACAGGATGGCTCAGACTTACCATTGCTCATAAGCAGTACATGGAAAAGTTCATGGAAACACTTCTTAAGATCGACAAGGAA
>JAILPW010000041.1:0-3325 GCA_024699245.1 Clostridia bacterium
TGCGAGGATAAGACCGATGAATGTTCTTGAAGACTCAACGTTGTCGATGCTGTATCCGGTTACCGTTGCGGCAGGATTTATCTTGAGAAGTTCATTTCTGTTCTTGATCCTGAACTCTCCGTTGCCGACACCTTCTTTGAGATCATAAACGATCTGAAGACCCTTTGCCTTATCAGCGTTTTTCTCCAGGATCTCGTTATAGTTCCTGTCATCGACGATCATGGCGAACAGAGCAGTATTGTTGCATCCGCCGTAAGTAACTGCGGTAAAGCCCTTTACCGTAAAACTGTACTCAACGCCTTCGATCTGGAATTCAAACTTGTCGCCTAATCTGATCCCGCCGCCGGTATAGAACTGGTAAGGCAGATAGATGTAGTTATCCTTGATGTTTTTGTCTTCAACGATAACTTCCATCTTATCCATCTTTTTCTCAAATGCGCTCTTGTCACTGATCGCGATATCGATGGATACATTTCCCGTACCGAACGGCAGCGATGTCGCGCCGAACTGAAGGTTCTTAAAGATGTAATAGCTGTCTGTATCATCTTTGATCATCTCGCGGATCTTCTCATCCGTCATGTCTTCAACGCCGCCACTGACCATGATGTATCCGTCACCGGCATTAAGGCGTTTAGCTTCTTTTTCTACAGTGGGAAGTGCGTCGAAGAATATCATCAGTGATACGCCGACAAGGCATGTAGCGATGAGCATCAGAAGGAACAGTCCGATAGACGTACCTCTGTTTTTCCTGAGGTTCGATTTTGTAAGAAGTAATGTCTTATCCATGATTACCACCCCATCTTAACCAGGAATTCATTGAGCTTGGCGTGACGTTCCTTGTCACCTGTTACGTACTTGCCCAGGAGGCACTCTCCTGCGATCTCGCCGTCCTTAACGTAAAGGATGCGGTTGCCTCTTCTTGCGCTGTTGATGTCGTGTGTGACCATTACGATCGACTGGCCCTTCTCGTTAAACTTTGTGAGCGTATCTAAGACAGCCTTACCTGTCTGTGAGTTAAGAGCACCCGTAGGTTCGTCAGCGAAAACAAGCTTGGGTTCGTTGATAAGAGCTCTTGCGATTCCGACTCTCTGAGCCTCACCGCCTGAGATCTGTGTAGGGAACTTATGCCAGAGGGCTTCATCTATGTTTACCGCTTTGAGCATCTCGCCTGCCTTCTGAGCGAGGACTTTTTTATCCTTATATACGAGAAGTCCTGCTGCCATGATGTTGTCTAATACGCTCATCGATTCAACGAGGTAAACCTGCTGGAAAACGAATCCGCAGTTGCCTCTTCTGAAAATTGCGAGCTCGTCCGTGCTCATCTTTGTGATATCTGTTCCGCAGAAAGAAACGGTGCCCAGTGTCGGCTTGTCCATTCCGGAAAGTGAATACAGCAAAGTTGATTTGCCTGCGCCTGATGCGCCCATTATGATCGTGAAATCTCCCTCATATATCTCAAGGTCAATATTCTTGAGAACGTGCTGCTGAACGCCGCCGTTGGAAAATGTCTTGCAGAGCTTCTTTGTTTCAATGATGTTCTTCATGTCTTTCGACCTCCTTATGGCATAAGAATACTTTTTCAAGTCTTAAATGCCTTTAAGGGACTCTTAAATAATCCTTAAATCGATCCTTAAGTCACACGACCCTGATATATACGGACACTTCAAGGCCAGGCTGTGCGTTTCTTATGCCGAGCTTTCCGTCCATCTTATCCATAAAATAATCAGTCAGGAAAAGGCCTAAGCCTGCGCCGTCCTTATCGCTTGCGTTGCTGCCTCTCCTGAACTTTTCAGTAAGGAGCGGGATCTCTTCTTCCTTAACGCCGGGGCCTTCGTCAGCGATCCTTACAACAAGATAATCTCCTGATACTTCAGCATTGACCTTTATGGCGGTATCCGCGTATTTATATGAATTCATAAAGATGTTGTCGAACACCTGCTGGAGTCTTAATTTATCGAAGAATACTTCACAGGACGGAACAGAAAAATCGCCTGTCTTCTTAAGATAATCAGAATTGCGGATAAGGCCTGCGATAACGTCAGACGGCTGAGGCCCGGGGTTAACGTCGATCTCTGTTATATCCTGCACGCTCGATGTAAAAAGGTTGTCAACGAGCGACTTTATCTGGTCGGTCTTGGCATTGATGACACCGAACATTTCCTTTGTCTTTTCTTCTTTTGTTATCGCCATTCCGACTTCAGAAGTTGACTTGATCGAAGCTACCGGAGTCTTGATGTCGTGCGATAATTTCGCGACCATTTCCTTCTTGTCGTCGGAAGCTTTTTTCTCTGCAATACGTGCCTTTTTCAGTTCTGATCTCATGAGATCGAAGCTCTCCGTAAACGCTCCGAAAACATGTCCTTTGTCCATTGTCAGAGGTATATCCAGATTGCCTTCTGCAACTCTTGCAGCGAAAGAATTCAGGTTCTTAAAAGGCGTGATGACGGACTTTCTGATATAGATGTACCACGAGACAACGATAAAGATCTGAAGCACTCCGACAACGCTGAAGAGCACTATGATGTCCTTCTTAACACGCTCGAGCTGCTCGTCCGTGCTATAGTCGAAGATGACCTTTCCAATAGGCTTTCCGTCCACTTCAAGGTCTAAGACCAGTCCTCTTGTCTTTATCGCTTCGTTGATGCTCTCGCTCAGGCCGTCACGGGTCTTATAAAGTAAACTTCCGTTGTTGTCTATAACGGCATAATCAAGCTGCTTGTTGTATTTAGAAGTGTCACCATAGTTTTCCGATATGGAATACATGCACTCATTTACCTTGACCGGATCTGTCTTGATGTCCTTGATCCTTGTGAGCATGAAATAACATGCCAGTGCTTCGGCAATGAACGTAAATACCAGTATCAGGATAAACGGCGCTTTCTTCATATCATTCGGGTGCTACGAACTTGTAGCCTTCCTTCCAGACAGTTACGATGTACTTCGGGTCCTGCGGATCCTTTTCTATCGCTTCCCTGATCTTTCTGATGTGAACGTTAAGAGTACCATCAGTAGTGAACTTGTCGTTCCAGACGTTGTCGAATATCTCTGTTTTCGTGACGAGCCTGTTCTTGTTCTCTATAAGATATTCAAGGAGCTTATACTCGATCGAGGTTATCTTCTTCTCTGTTCCGTTAACGTATACGGTCTTGTTGACGGAATCTGTCTTAAGATAACCGTCATCGAAATCAGTTGCTTTCGAAGTGTCGGAAGAAGTGCCCGAAAAACGCTTTAACACGACTTTTACCTTTGCCAGTAAAACGCCCAAAGAATAAGGCTTTTCGATATAATCGTCGCCACCGATGTTGAGGGCGATTATCTTGTCGTC
>JAILPW010000042.1:0-56909 GCA_024699245.1 Clostridia bacterium
CCTGATGATGACGGCATGAACTACTGGCTTAAAGAGATGAGCAACGGAATGACCAAAGAACAGGTCTTCGATAATTTCGTCAACTCCGCAGAGTTCACGCAGATCTGTAAGGACTACGCGATAGACAGAGGATAATAATCATATTAAAAAGTCAACGTCTCTGATCGAAAATCGATCAGGGGCGTTTTCTTTTTGCATAATCACAGTAAATATGGGATAATGCAAATGTCAAAGAAGTTTTCGAATTGGAAAAGGAAGGTATTGACAAGTATGAGCATCAGGCGGACAATCTCTCAGTCAGTCAAGCTAGTTCTGTCTTTATTTTGTATGTAGTTATTAACGCGGTTTGCTTTCGGGCAGATCGCGTTTTTGTATTTGAAAACAAAGGGGGTCCTAAATGAAACTTAAACTAACAACGAAGAAAGTTCTTGCAACTGTTGTAGCATCTGTAATGACAGTCGGGTTGTTTTCCGGCCTTCTTGGTAAAGATCTGATTAGGGCAGATGTATCCAAGAACCAGAACAACACCTGTCTCGGAACGTCCAAGATCGCTGCACCGGCTAAGCCCGAAGATTGCAATTCTGCATGGTCGGGAAGCTATGTATATTATGGGATGTATAAAGACAACCCTATCAAATTCCGTGTACTGGCACCAAGCACAACTGCGTATGGCGGATCGACACTGTTCCTTGACAGTGATAAGGCATTGTTTAGTGATTGTTTTGATTACACCAGCCCGTACTCGAACGCGTGGGATGGCAGTTATATCCAAGGTGTGCTTAATGGATCTTTCCTAAACGGGTTTACAAGACTTGAGCGGGGAGCTATAGCAACAAGCCAAGGAAACGGCGGTCTCACATATGATTCGTATTTGACATATTTTTATGGCGCACCTGTAAGTATAAATGATAAAGTATTTCTTCTGGATGCATCAGAAGTAATGAATTCGGCATATGGATACTCATCTGATTGCGGATGGGTTGATACAGACGGCGATGGAGACTGGTCAACCGGCAGTTGGGGTTGGCACGAAGTCGCTAACAGAGTAAAAGTCGGCTCGTCCGCCTTTTGGTGGCTCCGTTCTGCTGGTACCCGCAACTCTTCCTATGCGAGCAAGGTATTCAGTGACGGCTTTCTGGACATCAGCAACGTCAGCAACACTTTTGACGTGGCGCCAGCTTTAAACATAGATCTGTCATCTGTAATCTTCTCAACTGCAATTGATGGGGATCTCGGAGCATTGGGCTCATCTTATAAGTTGACGGTACTGAATGACGGTCTTTCCGTAAATACCGATTCTGTTTCATTTAATGGAACAAAAATATCTGGAACAGCAACCGGAAATGCTGACCAGGTATCTGTTTTGATTACTGATGGCGAATGGAATGCTAAAGATTCTACTATTAAGTACTACGGTGTTTATAGTGGTTCGTTTGATTATGCGTCGTACGTTTCTTCTAATATGCATCTATATCTCATTTCTGAAGATATTAATAGCGCCAAAGAAACAGATTACGCAAGTGCCCCTGTTGAAATTATTAATATGTGCACTGTTACTTTTGATTCGAACGGCGGAAGTGGTTCTATGCCTAACATGATGGTTTCAGAGAATAGCAAAATCACTTTACCTGAATGCTCATTTAATCCTCCAAGTTCTGATAAAGCATTCAAATATTGGAAAGTAAGTTCAATTGCAGGGTATTCTGTTCCGGGTGATGAAGTTACCATTATGTACGATACACAGGTTAAGGCAATATGGTCTACAGCATATAGTGTTACGTTTAATATGAACGGACATGGTACTGCTCCGGCATCACAGAAAGTTGCCAGCGGGAATAAAGCAGTGATGCCATCAGATCCTTCTGCCTCAGGCTACACATTCGGCGGCTGGTATAGAGATTCTGCCTGTACAGAGGCATATGATCTCAATACGAAAGTAACAACGGATATCACACTCTATGCGAAGTGGACAGCTGTTTCAACACCGGATCCTGTTAAGCCTGACCCAACTACCACTCCGGAACCTGCTAAAGGCGGCGGATTTGAGGACTTCGTCGAGAGACTTTATACAGTTGCGCTTAACCGTGCTTCAGAGCCTGAAGGAAAAGCATTCTGGTGTGAGCATGTTGGTAATGGAGATCTTAACGGTGCACAGTGTGCAAATGAATTCCTTCTAAGCAAAGAGTTTAACGACAGAAAGCTTACTGATGAACAGTTCCTTGAAGTTCTTTATAAGACATTCTTTGACAGAGATGCAAAAGAAGATAAAGACGGCTTCAGTTTCTGGATGAACAGTCTTAAGACACAGGGAAGAGATTCTGTTGTAGATTGCTTCATCAACTCTGAAGAATGGTGCAACGTATGTGCTTCCTATGGAGTTAAGTCAGGAGCCACAAGAGCCAAGGCTACGATCGCTTCAGCCAATGCAACGGCATTTGCCACAAGACTTTACACAGAGTGCTTGGGCCGTGATCCTGAAGAAGGAGGCCTTAAGTTCTGGGCATTGGGACTTACCAATCTGGAACTTACAGGTAAGCAGGCGGCCTATGAGTTCTTCTTTTCCAAGGAGTTCAATGACCACAACTATGATAATGAAGGTCTCATAACGAGGATGTATACCACATTCATGGGAAGAGAACCTGACGAAGGCGGCATGAACTTCTGGCTGGACAGCATGAAGAACGGTATGGACAAGGAACAGGTCTTCAACGAGTTCGTGAAGTCAGCCGAGTTTACGGGAATCTGTCAGGACTACGCGATAGACAGAGGCTGATGAAACTACAAGGACAGATTCCGGTAAGGAGTCTGTCCTTTTTCATAGAGTATAATGCCTGTATATAGACTTGTTAAAGCATTTACCACATGAAGAAGTTGTCTATGGTGAAAAAGATATCGATACAATTACTTTCAATCATAATAGTTTTATTATTCTGTGTCTGTTGTGGTTCTTATCCAGAAAGTATGGAGACAGAAAAAACATCTTTGGTTGAATCTGTACTTATGACTGACACAGATTTGGATTCAAATGCTGAAGAGACAGATAGAGAATTGAAGTACGCCTTGTACTTTGACCCTGAGGTGCAAGAATCCTTGCATGATGGCAAGAATAAATATGAAATCACTCTGTTGGATAACAATAGTGAATGCAGTTCAGTTGGAATATACTTGCCTTTGGCGGTTGAGAATTATATTGATGAAACAAGCAAAACTTTTGATATGCATCGTCTTTTGGACGATTATGGTTGGATAAAGAAGGATGATTACTATTATTTTGATGTTGATGATCTAAGAGTGATTCTGTCGTTTTGGGTAAATGATGAAGACAAGCTTGCGGTAGTGAAACATTGTTTTGTCAACGTAGATGATGGGACATCATACTATGAAAAGGGCCCCGCGCCAGTCAGAGATTATAAGGCAACTTTTTTCTATGACTTTGGATGTGATTATTCAGTTTATGGTGATAAAGATACAGGTGTTGTATATGATGAATGCATAGTGTTAGCATACATAATATCTTGGGTTGCAGTGGAACCGCAGACCAATGGTTTGGCATATCTTGGACATCCTAGCCCTGAAATGAACGGATTAGATGATTATGATAATTACTATTTTCAGTTCTCATAAAAAGCTGGGTGGTTTGACTTGGTGAGTGGAACAATGACTATATAGAACTAGTACAAATCTAAGTATATGTTCGTAAATGTTCCGACAGCTATGTTTAGCAGAAGTTAATCTAGTGTATCGACAAGTCCATAAAGGAGACGAATTGTGAAAAGGTATATCCTAATCATTCCAATCGTGGTTATATTCTTATTGGCGGGAATTGCTGTTGTTAGCAATATTGCTGTTAAACGCTTTGCAAAGAATGAGGAAGAGAAATATCCAAATCTGGTCTTTGTAGGTATTGAAAAGAGAAAGATCCTGTTAAATTGGGTTAAGGATTATGAATCTGAAGACGGAATTGAGATTGACAGTTACGTGTTTACTCCGGATGATTGCCTTGCTATAAAAGAACAGTATGAAGACGAATTTGGGGTGTTACTGTTTTTGTATAGCATTGAATTGGATACAAAAATGACAATCCATGATAGTGAAAATGATTACACCGGCGCTTATACTATTTCATTCGAAAAATGGAGACCAGATGGGTACAAAACCGTGGTGTTTGACTGTTCCAGGGGGTATTCTCTTATTAATTCTTCATATTTCTCGAACTGTGTCGGGTTTGATGAATATGAGATATATGGTGCTTTGCTACCCGGAAAAAGGGCTAGTGATGGAGTAACTGACGATGCTCTATGGAAATATGCGTGTACAGAAGCGAAGATAATTACAGATGAATCCACGTATAATGAATATCTGAATGTAACCATGCAATTCAAAGATCTACTGAGTAAATACGGGGACAATGATATTGTAGTGATAGAGGGTAGTGCCAGAGAGTATGATGACAGACCGACATTTCATTAATTCTACTTTGGCATCCGATAGATAAATGCCTCAAATATTATAATAATTAATATTTGAAAAGACCACCTCACAAGAGTATACTATTTGGCGTGATTTACACACGTTTTCGACGTGCCAACAAATAAAAAAACGCAAGAGAGGTAGTTTAACATGGCTTTTATTGACGAGATCAAGGCTAAGGCTAAGGCCGACAAGAAGACAGTCATTCTTCCTGAGTCTATGGACAGAAGAACATTTGAGGCAGCTGCAGAGATCCTGGCAGAGGATATCGCAGATCTTATCATCATCGGTACAGATGAGGAAGTTAAAGCAAACAGCGAGGGACTTGATATTTCCAAGGCAACAATCATCAACCCACACACATACGAGAAGACAGAGGCTTACATCGATGCTTTCGTTGAGCTTCGTAAGGCTAAGGGAATGACAAAGGAAGAGGCTACAAAGACACTTCTCGGTGACTATATGTACTATGCTTGCATGATGGTCAAGATGGGTGACGGTGACGGTATCGTTTCAGGTGCTTGCCATTCAACAGCTAATACACTCCGTCCTTCTCTCCAGATCATCAAGACAGCTCCGGGCACAAAGCTCGTTTCCGCTTTCTTCGTAATGGTAGTTCCAAACTGCGAATTCGGTGAAGACGGTGTATTCGTATTCGGTGACTGCGGTCTCGTTCAGAATCCTAACCCTGAGGAACTCGCTGCTATCGCAGGTTCTTCTGCTGCATCTTTCAAGCAGCTCGTTGGTAAAGAGCCAATCGTTGCTCTTCTTTCACACTCTTCTATGGGTTCCGCTAAGCACGACGACGTTACAAAGGTTGTTGAGGCTACAAAGATCGCTAAGGAAGAATATCCTCAGTTCGCTATCGACGGTGAGCTCCAGGCTGACGCAGCTATGGTTCCTTCCATCGGTGCTTCCAAGGCTCCTGATTCAAAGGTTGCAGGTAAGGCTAACGTTCTTATCTTCCCTGACCTCGATGCAGGTAACATCGGCTACAAGCTCGTTCAGAGACTCGGTAAGGCAGAAGCTTACGGTCCGATGTGCCAGGGTATCGCTAAGCCTGTAAACGATCTTTCCCGCGGATGCTCCGCTAAGGATATCGTAGGTGTTATCGCTATCACAGCAGTTCAGGCTCAGGGCTGATCTTTTTCGAAAAGGAGAAATAATTACATGAAGATTTTGGTTATCAACTGCGGAAGTTCTTCCTGCAAATTCCAGCTTTTCGAGACTTCCACAGGTGAGGTCCTCGCAAAAGGTAACGCAGAGCGTATCGGTATCGACGGTAAGCTCACATATAAGGCAAACGGCAAGGAGGATTTCATCTCCACAGAGGCTATGCCTGATCACAAGGTAGCTGTTAAGATGATCCTCGCAGCTCTCGTAGATAAGGACCACGGCGTTCTTTCCGATATCAGCGAGATCAAGGCTGTAGGTCACAGAGTCCTCCACGGCGGTAAGTACTACAGCAAGTCCGTTATCGTTAACGATGACGTTAAGAAAGTCATCAGAGACTGCTTCCCTCTCGGCCCTCTCCACAACCCTGCTAACCTTACAGGTATCGAGGCTTGTGAGTCTGTTCTTCCTGAGGGTACACCACAAGTTGCAGTATTCGACACAGCTTTCCACATGACAATGCCACCGAAGGCTTACACATATGCTCTTCCTTATGAACTCACAGAGAAGTATTCCATCCGTCGTTACGGATTCCACGGAACATCCCACAGATATGTATCACGTCGTGCAGCTGACTTCCTCGGCAAGAAGTACGAGGATATCAAGATCATCACTTGCCACCTCGGTAACGGTTCTTCCTTTGCAGCTGTTGACCACGGTAAGTGCGTTGATACATCAATGGGTCTTACACCTCTTGCAGGTATCTGCATGGGTACAAGATGCGGTGACATCGATCCGGCTATCGTTCCTTTCCTTATGAAGAACGAGAACCTCACACCTGACGAGATCGACACGCTCATGAACAAGAAGAGCGGTGTTGAAGGACTTTCGGGCGTATCTTCCGACTTCCGTGATCTCGACAAGGCTTCCAAGGAAGGCAACGAGAGAGCTACTCTCGCACTCGAGATGTTCGAATATCAGGCTCGCAAGATCATCGGTGCTTATGCGGCAGCCATGGGCGGCGTTGACGTTATCGTCTTCACGGCAGGCATCGGCGAGAACACAGACTACATCCGTGCAGCAGCATGCGAAGGCTTGGGCTTCATGGGCGTAGAGATCGACCCTGCTAAGAACAACGGCGTTCGTACTGAGGCTGTTATCTCTTCCGATAACTCCAAGGTTACAGTTGCGATCATACCAACAAACGAGGAGCTCGCTATCGCACAGGAGACAGAAGAACTCGTTAAATAAATTTCTTAACTTTAAATATGAAAAGACCGGATCTTTGTCAAAGATCCGGTCTTTTTGTTTTCGAGATTTGGCATAGGATGTATAATGCTCGTATGAGTTTGAACGCGACATAGATCAGGAGGGTTTAAAATGAGAAAGATCAGATCGATACTTATTTCAGCGGCAACAGTACTGATGATCGCTTTTATGATCTCAATGTTCATGCCGGGTCTTACCTGTAAGGTAAATGCTGCGGGAGATGTCATTGAGGTCGATACCGAAGCCGAACTTAAAGCGGCTCTGGGATCAACAACGAGTAAGGGTAAGACCATAAAGGTAAAGAACGATATCAGTATTTACAGTTCAGTAACGATCTGCACTTCACTGACGTTGGACCTGAACAACAATGAGATAAACTTTTGTGATGATCATTATCTGATTATTAATACTGGGGATGAATCCGATACGGTTATCATAAACGCGGGTGATCTTGGAGAGGGCTTTATCGGAGGCAATACGGAAGGCTCGTTAATAAGACTTACAAAAGGAAAGCTTGTGATCGAGTCCGGATATATTGCCAATTACAGCGATAACGGAAGCTGCCTCGATCCTTCAAAGAACATCATGATGCTTTCCGGATACCTTATGAGCGTGAACTCGCTTTGCAGGGATATTATTGTTCCGCTCGGTTTCATGATATCCTACAACGATGGAAAATATGAGACTATATCGGTAATACAGGACGGCTTTTCCGTCTGCGAGGAAAGCGTTACTACAGATAATTGCGATGATATCCTGGGAAACGGAGTCTTCAGTTATGATCTCTGGACCAAGACGCTCTATATTCATGGGGATCATGACTATGGTGGAAAAAAAATTATTTCTTCTTGTATCAATGACCTGACTGTCAATGTATCAGAGAGATCAGTTCTTGACGGATATTTGGATTTTTATGACATTACTACTATTACAGGAAACAACAAGCTGATATTGAACAGCACCGATTCGAGGCTCATCACGGCCCCAAGCCTTACCATAAAAGATGTATCACTCGAGCTCAACGGAAAATACGGTATATATATGAACGGGGACAGTCAGTCGTACGGGGACTGTTGTCTGATGATCGATAATTCGGAGGTAACGATCAATTCAAACTATGGAGCGATAACATTCCTTGAGGACACCGATCTTAAGTTTGAAGGTTGTGAAATAACAGAACCTGATGAGTGGATAACTAAGACCGGAGGAATTTATGAAAGCGACGGTTCAGCTTATGTATCAACTCTCAAGATCTGTCCGCCGGATTATTACATGCCTTCTGAATACTCATGGTCTTCCGATCTGAAAAAATGCACGGCAACAAGGGTGCATAAATATGACAGTACATTGAACGAGACGGAGACTGTTGGTACCACTTCCGTAGTAAAAAAAGCAGCCACAGAAACCGAGAAAGGCACGACAACATATACGGCAAAATTCGAGAATAAAGCATTTGAGACACAGATAAAAGATGTTCAGGATATCCCGGTAAAACAACCTGATCCTTCCACACCTGCTCCATCAACACCGGGTCCGTCAACACCGGCACCTTCTAACACATCAACAGGAGGCGGATTCGAAGAGTTTGTTGAGAGACTTTACACAGTTGCTTTGAACCGTGCATCCGAGCCTGAAGGAAAAGCTTTCTGGTGCGAGCATGTAGGTAACGGCGATCTTAACGGTGCACAGTGTGCCAACGAATTCCTCTTGAGTAAAGAATTCAACGACAGAGGTCTTGACGATAAGCAGTTCCTTGAAGTTCTTTATAAGACATTCTTTAACAGAGATGCGGCCGACGATCCGGATGGTTTTAACTTCTGGATGAACAGCCTTAAAACACAGGGGCGTGATGTTGTTGTAGATTGTTTCATCAACTCAGAAGAGTGGTGTAATGTTTGTGCTTCCTATGGCGTTAAGTCAGGTGCTACTAGAGCTAAGGCAACCATTGCATCTACTAATGCGACGGAATTCGCGAAGAGACTCTATACGGAGTGTCTCGGAAGAGAGGCTGAAGAGGGTGGTCTTAAGTTCTGGAGTCTGGGACTTACAAATCTTGAGCTCACAGGTAAGCAGGCAGCTCACGAGTTCTTCTTCTCCAAGGAATTCAATGATCACAATTTCGATAACAAGGAATTGATCACCAGAATGTATAAGACATTCATGGGCCGCGATCCTGAAGATGAGGGAATGAACTTCTGGCTTAATGAGATGAAGAACGGAATGACCAAGGAACAGGTCTTCGAGGAGTTCGTTAAGTCTCCGGAGTTTACTCAGATCTGTAAAGACTACGCGATAGACAGAGACTGATAAGATCACAAGGACAGATTCCGGTAAGGGGTCTGTCCTTTTTCGAGAAAGCAGATTATTTTGGACGTATTTGGTAATGGGTCCGGTCATGTTTTTTTGACATAATTGTGAGATAAATAATATCAAAGTGGATAATATCGGGATACTACCTCAACAAGCCGATATAGTAGAATGAACGGGAAGGAAAAGGCCCGCTTTGCAGTAATCATATATTGTAAAGCGGGTTGATTTTATAGGAGGTAATTCATGAGATTTATTAAGTCGATAGCTGTTTCCATTGCAACGGCTCTGTTGCTTGTGCTTACGATTTCTGTAATCGTGCCGTTTTTTTCGAATAACGTAAATGCCGCAGGAGAGGTCATTGAGGTTCAAAATGTAACAGATTTAAAAAAAGCTTTGGGAGCAAGCACCAGCAAGGGCAAGACAGTCAGGATAAAAAATATTATGTATCCTGATTCTACGATTACCATCTCTACTTCGCTAACACTGGATCTGAATTATACGGATCTGAGGTTTGAACAAGGAAAGAACCTGATCATCAACACAGAAGATGAGAATGATGTCGTTACAATCATTGGTCAGGGAAGGATCCAGACCGATAATGATTCCTATGCCATTAACGTAGAAAAGGGCAAGTTAATTTTCGATACGGGTTGTGTTCAGAACACTAACCCCAACGGATATTGCATTAATTCTTCAAGCAATATCATGATCCTTAAGGGTGCATTCATAAGCGCGCATGAAATGGGCAAGGATATCGTTATACCTTATGCCTTAGTGGAAGAATTTAATAATTATAATACTTACGGATATGAGATATACAGTTCGTGCTTAAAGATCGGTGGTAAGGATGTCACCAAGGATAATTGTAATGACATATTAGGAAACGGTGTCTTCAGTTATGATCTTTGGACCAAGACACTTCATATCAAAGGCAATTATGATGCAGGTACCGGAACCCAGTTGATCAGCAGCAAGGTTGAAGGATTGACGATATCGATCGATGAACAGTCATCTGCGACAGGTGTGATCACTATTAACGGAGATACTACCATAACAGGAGGCAACAGATTGTCTTTGTCAAATGGAAGTTATGGTAATACAATCGAGATTATGGATGCTGTTCTCACGGTCAAAGACGCTTCTTTGATGATAGAAAGCTATATATCTTTCGTCGGAATCGGCGAAAGTGATCTGATAGTAGATGATGCAGAAATCTTTGACTTTTCGACGAGCCAGTTTTCCAGAGACCTTAACAGCATAGAATTAAAAAATTGTAAAATAACCTATCCTACAAGCGCTATAATCGAGGACGGCTGCGTATATGCGTATGGCGCACCTGCAAATACGGTAACTATCCTGCCAAATGAGAGTTATAATCCGGCGACATATATCTGGTCTAAGGATAACTCCCAGTGCACTGCCACTAAGATCCACAGATTTGAACCATTTAACTGGGTAACCGAGACAGTGAATACTACCTCGAAGGTAAAGTATGAGCCTACTACAAAAACGATGGGAACAACGACGTATACGGCAACGTTTACCAAGGACGGATTTACGACTCAGACCAAGGATGTCCAGGATATCCCGGTAAAACAACCTGATCCTTCCACACCTGGTTCGTCAACACCTGGTACATCCACACCTGGTTCGTCTACACCAGGCTCGTCAACGCCAGGTTCATCAACACCGGCACCTTCTAACACATCAACCGGAGGCGGATTCGAAGAGTTTGTTGAGAGACTTTACACAGTTGCTTTGAACCGTGCATCCGAGCCTGAAGGAAAAGCTTTTTGGTGCGAGCATGTAGGTAACGGCGATCTTAACGGTGCACAGTGTGCAAACGAATTCCTCTTGAGTAAAGAATTCAACAACAGAGGTCTTGACGATAAGCAGTTCCTTGAAGTTCTTTATAAGACATTCTTTAACAGAGATGCGGCCGACGATCCGGATGGTTTTAACTTCTGGATGAACAGCCTTAAAACACAGGGTCGTGATGTTGTAGTAGATTGCTTCATCAACTCAGAAGAGTGGTGTAATGTTTGTGCTTCCTATGGCGTTAAGTCGGGAGCTACAAGAGCCAAGGCTACCATCGCTTCAAAGAATGCTACAGAGTTTGCTACCAGACTTTATACAGAGTGTCTCGGAAGAGAGCCTGAGGAAGGCGGACTTAAGTTCTGGAGTCTGGGACTTACCAATCTCGAACTTACAGGTAAACAGGCAGCACATGAGTTCTTCTTCAGTAAAGAATTCAATGATTTCGATCTGGACAACGAAGGCCTTCTTACGAGAATGTATAAGACATTCATGGGAAGGGAACCTGATGATGACGGAATGAACTACTGGCTCAAGGAGATGAGCAATGGAATGACCAAAGAACAGGTCTTCGAGGAGTTCGTTAAGTCTCCGGAGTTTACTCAGATCTGTAAAGACTACGCGATAGACAGAGGATGATAACTTATAAATCCTTTATGAATGAAACATATGGTCCTTTCACTTTAATAGGCGGAAGGGCCATTTCATGTGTTGTCAATGTATGTATCCAACCAAAGCTGTAATAAAGATCAGATAATAAAACCTGTGGAGATAATTATGTCAATCATACTTATAACCTTGTCATTATTTGAAAATCATAGTATTTTGATAATAACAACTTGATCCTGATCGGAGGTGCGATATGATCTTGAGAGCAGAGCAGAGCAGAGCAAGTAGGTTACTATGCGTTATCTTAACAGTTATTCTGTTTTCAAGTGTTGTCCCGATGAGATCTTTAGCTGATGTTCAGATCAAATATTATTCGGTTGAAGAAGGTTGCTCTTTTGAAGTGACGTCATTAACTACTTCCTCGTGGGATAAGCATGTGAATATAGAACTCAAGATCAGAAATACAGGTGATAAGAGGATAGATAACTGGCACCTGACCTTCAGTACTCCGTATACGATCGAGAACATATGGAATGCTTCAATAATTGAAACAGATAATAACGGAACATATACCATAAGGAATAATTACTATAATCAGGATATAGATGTTGATTCTGAAGTAACAATAGGAATGACTCTTGACCTGGGAGAGAAAGAATATACAGAATTCTCAGAGTTTTATCTGCTTAATACCAAGACAGTAGAAGTAGAAAATGATAAGTACTTCGTTACATATCAGGAATACTCAAAGTGGGATAACGGCTTTAACGGAGCATTGATGTTATCAGCACAGGAATATGTAGAGGACTGGTCTTTGTCTTTTGCTTCCGAATATGAGATAACGAATATCTCAAACGCAGCAATAGAAACCGAAGACGGAACATATACCATCTCAAATGACAACAATTCACAGAACCTAAGTTCAAACATTCTCCTTCTGAACATACAAGGCATTCCTACGGAGGATGAATTTGAAATGACTGATCTGTGCATGAGATCGGTAGTCTTGGCATATACGCTGACAGAAGATGAGGATAACAACGGTGTTCCTGACTATATGGATTTCATCTGCTCTCGGGAAGGAACAGATCCTGTTACACCGACTCCGACAGATGAGCCGACTATCACTCCTGTATCGACGATAACGGATAAACCAACCATAGAACCTACGATAGAGCCAACCATAACACCTGAACCGACAGTAACGGAAGATCCCGAATATGACGGATATCTCGATCCGGATAGTGACGGGCTTTTGAACTACGAAGAAGATCTCTATGGAACTGATAGGAATGATCCTGATTCAGACGATGACGGAATAAATGATTTCGTAGAGATCAGGATAGGCTATGACCCGAACGATCCCGACTCTGATAAGAACGGAGAATCTGACGGAGATGAAGACTTTGATGACGATGGTATCTCAAATAAGGCAGAAGAAGAACTCGGTTCTTGTGTATTTCTTCCCGACACGGATTTTGACGATATCAATGACTACGATGAGATATACGTATATGGAACAGATCCTGACAAAGAGGATTCCAACGATGACGGGATCCTTGACGGGGATGCGCTTGAACTCGGATTGAATCCGGCATCTTTAGATTCTGATCAGGACAGTATCCTTGATATCGATGAAAAGACCTATCAGGAGATGGAGCTTCAGATAGAAGAAAATGCAGAAATCAGGGGAGTAACATCAGTAGAGGTAAAAGGAGACTTTACAAACCTTATCTCTACAACAATGAGTATAGAAGATGTATATGGTAAGGATGTATATTCCTCAGAGATAGAAGCGATAGTTGGTGGACTTGTAAGTATTGAGACGAGTTCTTGCTTTGACGAAGCAACGATAATCTTTCACTATGACGAGGATGAGATCGGGGTAGATGAAGAAGATCTTTGTATCCTCTGGTACGACGAGGCAAACGGAGAATATGTAATGCTTGATGAAGAGCAGGTGTTGAACAAAGAGGACAACACGGTTAGTTACGTAACTACTCATTTTTCGGAATATATGCTGATTAGTAAGTCAAAGTGGATCGAGACCTGGAACAGATCTATACAGACACTTTTAGATAACAGAGCAGAAATTCAATCGGAAAACGCCGGCACCATCAAATATATAATAGTTCAACAACTGGGTGAATATGACGATGAGATAGAGTTTAGAAATCCTTTGTGGAATACTTATCTGGGTTTTTTCAATCATTTTTCGAATGAGGATGATATCATAGGTGCGGTTGTGTACTCTGGTTCTGCTCTTCCTCTATATGGAGGAAAAGTAAATGATTACAAATCATATCTGATGAATTGGACATATAGTCTTGAGTCGGCGTATATTGCTGGAACCCCCGATGTAGGAACCGCCTTCCCTTGCATACAGCAGCTTATTGAAAACTATGGAGATGGTGCGGATAATATTATAGTTTATTTCTTCGTAGATCAAGACGACTTTGATCTTGACGAATATGCGGAGGAGATTGAAAAGGGAGGATATCAGGCCATAGTAGTTAATTACAACTCATCTTCAGTTGAGATAGAAGAGGCAAGTGTAGCTGTAATAAACCATAGAGGAACAATAGGTGAGTTGTATGATGAGATATTATCAACAGAGAATCAGGTAATTGCAAAACTATCCGGAGTAGATACTTCCTTGGATACCGATGGAGATACCCTATCAGATTTTGAGGAAATAACAGGGCATCTGTTATCTAACGGAAAGATAGTTTATACTGATCCGAATACAAAATATTCCGATAAAGATACACTGACTGATGATGAAGAGTTGGGAATACGAAAATCTTTGAAAAATGCTAGGATATATAGCAGACTGACACTTTCAGGAATAGATGGATTGGATTATTGGGATTATATAAGTAATCCAACTCTTGATAACAGTGATATAGATTGTTTTATTGATAACGAGGATGCTATTCCTAGAGTAGGAAATGATGAGATCGTATATATTTTTGCTATTGAGGATTTTTGGGAAGATGCCAGATTGAGACAGCAAATTTATTTAAATTCGCTATGTAGAAAAACTGTTTTGGTAAAGATTTGTGGCGAAGACTTCTTTGATAAATGGAATATGTTGGGAGAGAGAAGTTCGGTTTCTGGAGCGGAATATGGTAGAAGATCATATAACGATACGGATTTTTCTAACAAGTACTTTTTTTACATTAAAGCAGTAGTCATAATTACTCATGGCGACCCTAAGAATTCTATTTGCTTAGGAGGAAAAATATGGCTATCAAGCACCTACGAAATTGATTATAACAAAATGAATATTAAAAAAATGGAAGCTTTATGTCTTTATGCATGCTATTCTGCAAAGCCTAATGCTGATAGTAATGAAGCTGATAAAGAAGGAAACAAAAAGAAACAACTTAATATGGCAGAATACTTCTTAACATATTACCCTCTAATTGACATGGTAGTGGGTTTTGATATTGAATTACGCAGTTCGTCCTATAATACCTATTTTGGCCTATGGTATGATGAATATGAACTTATGGGAAAAGATGAATACACTGATTTCTTCGCAGATTATTATTCAAAACCTCATTCGACAGGTTTTTGTGTACTATTTCCTTCTGGTTGTTTGAATGAATATTCGATTGATTATGAGGCTAAAGGATTTATATGTTATTACCAAGATGGTACAGAACGGGACTTGTTTGATGAGATTCGTGTTGAGAAGTTGCGTTATTATGTTGAGGGAACGGATGTTGTGGGTAGAGTCATTTATGAAGCAGATGGATTTGATTATAAAACTCAACATGATCCTCTTTTGATTATATTTGAATAAGGTGATGTTGGTATGTGCTGTATAAGAAAAATCTTGGTTATATTATTAATTACAAGTCTTTTCTTTTTTACGGGATGCAAACCAGGGAATCCCGTTGGATCAATTTCAACAGAATTATCTTCCAATACACAAGTATCAGTCGTTACCGAAGGTACAAAAGGGACGACAATAGATTTTGGAGAATATGAATATGAGATCTTTACGGACAGAAAAGAGTCACTGACAGTTCATTTACCGATTTTATTGGAAGACTATATAGACGAATCAGGGGATAAAAAAGTATTTTTACTAGAACAACTTTTCCAAGATTATGGTTGGAAGGAAAAGGATATAGATGGGAATGGTTCTTTTGAAATGCCAATAACAGAGGCAGGAATACTTTCCTATGATCAGTTACAAAAGGAAGGCGATTATTTCTACTATGATTGCGGAGACATGTGGATCAGGTTTTCGATGTTGATATCTCCGGCAAATGATAACGAATCAAAGTATCAGCCTTCGTGGATCGATTACTCGTTTATAAATCCTGATTCCCCGGGAGAGTATTTCTATGAATTTTGTTTATCAGCTAAGCATCCGCATAATAGTGTAGACGCAAATATAGATCTGTTTTTTTCAATAGGAAACAATCATTACACGACAGATATTACAGATGTGTATATTACGAATGAGCAATTCGTATTATTGGCTTATATGATTACTTGGCCAGGCATTCTCCCGGAGGAAAATCCATTGTATTATTTGAATTATGGTGGAGTATATAATGTGGATGCTGTCAGAAAAGATATTATGAGAGATGAATACGATTTTCGTTAATCGAGAGCAATGATAGAAGGAACACATGAAGGTAAGGAATTGATCGAAGACAGGCGAACATATGAAACTCGATTTTATCCTATTCTGTGATCGTTGATGATAAAAAGGTATCAGATTCTGGAAAGATAATTGAATGATCCTGTATACTTGAAGATCGTTGAAGAGGACCTGATAGATTGTTCCGAAAATACGAATCTTGGTCATATTACTATTTGTCGTAGTAGATTTCGGTTTGCGGTAAATATCATCACTAAAAAATACGAGTTGCGTAAATGGTTTTTGAATGTTTTTGTACGCTTTACGGGACATAAGAAATTAATCCTTCAATCCTTTTCGAAAACAAACAAATATTCGTATCATTATGGTATAATATCTCCTAAGACAGAATGTGTGTTTTAGGAGATTTATTTTGGACGTATTTGGCAATGGGTCCGATGGTCAGTTTGACCTTATTGCGGACCTCGAAAACAGTTATAACGACTATAGCGATAACAGTGGAGATGAGCTGCTTGAAGGACTTAATCCCGAGCAAAGAGAAGCAGTCGAACATCTTGACGGACCTCTTCTTATTCTCGCGGGCGCAGGTTCCGGCAAGACCCGTGTGATCACATACAGGATCGCATATATGATGAAGAAGCATCATGTATCGGCTGGTTCCATCCTCGCGATCACATTTACGAACAAGGCTGCCAACGAGATGAAGGAACGTATCAACAAGCTTGTCGGCGACAGTTCCAAATATATCTGGAGCGGAACTTTTCACTCCATCTTCGCGAGGATTTTGAGAAGACATGCCGAGTGCATCGGTTTTGATTCGTCATTTACCATTGTTGATACTGACGATCAGCTCAAGCTTATAAGGCAGATCATGGCTGAACTTGATATCCCGGAGAAGCTCTTTAAGCCGAAGAGCTTCCAGTTCGAGATCTCTAAGCAGAAGAACGACATGGTAAGTGTCGAGGAATATGAGAGACGTGCAGGTCAGGACAGCTACTATAAGAATGCGGCCAGAGTCTATAAGCGTTACCAGCAGAGGCTTCTCGAGAATAACAGCATGGACTTTGACGATATCCTGATCTATATGGTCAAACTCCTTCAGTCAGATCCTGAGGTACTCTCGTTCTATCAGAACAAGTTTAAATACATCATGGTCGACGAGTATCAGGATACGAACCGCGCTCAGTATATGGCGGTCAAGCTCCTTTCTGATGCGCATAAGAATATATGTGTTGTCGGTGACGACGACCAGTCCATCTATTCTTTCCGTGGCGCGGATGTTCGTATGATCTTAAGCTTTGAGAAGGATTTCAAGGGTGCGAAGGTAATTAAGCTCGAGCAGAACTACAGATCGACTTCAACGATCCTTGAAGCAGCCAATGCGATTATTGCCAACAACAAGAGCCGTAAGTCCAAAAAGCTCAGGACTGACGGCGACCGCGGTGATCCGATCATCCTTATGAATACGGATACCCAGCTGTCGGAGGCTAAATTCACGGCTGACACTATCCTGAAGCTCCTTAAGAGCGGAAAGTGTCAGTATTCCGATATCGCAGTCCTCTACAGGATGAATGCTTTATCGCGTTCATTGGAGTCTGCGCTCAGGGAGAGCGGGATACCGTTTAAGATCTACGGCGGCATCCGATTCTACGACCGTAAGGAGATCAAGGATGTTTTCGCGTATTTAAGACTTATCGCTGACGGTAAGGATAACCTTGCTTTTGAGAGAGTCATCAACGTACCGAGAAGAGGTATCGGTGATACGACTGTCGACAGAGTAAGAGAACTCGCGATCGATATGGGAACCGACTGCCTTACGATCTGCAGGGATGCTTTCGACTTCCCGGAGCTTTCCCGTGCGGCATCCAAGCTCAACGGTTTCTATTCGCTGATCGACATGATGCGTGAGGAATTAAGGAAGAACGAGAAAACCTTCTCGGAATATATCGATTATGTTGAGACTAAGTCGGGTATCGTTGATGACATCATCGCTCAAAGGGAGAGCAAAGGCGAACTCATAGACAGAGTCGAGAACTTAAAAGAACTCCTGACTGAAGCCGTAGAATTTGAAAAGAGCAGGAGAGCCGAGACCTTTGACGGGGAGAACCTCCGTAAGCTCGAAGCCGAGAATGACATCCTCAATATCGAGATAAAGAACGATCCTTATCTCGAGAACGAGACGAAGAATATAGATACGCTGGAAGGCCTTCTTGATGCATATCTCGAAAACGCTGCGCTTTATTCCGCGGGAGACGAAGAAGAGGGCGACAACAACGTTAAGCTCATGTCTATCCACAGTGCGAAGGGCCTGGAATTCGGAGCCGTATTCCTGGTAGGTGCCGAGGAAGGAGTGTTCCCGAGCTATAAGTGCATGTCGGCCGAGTCCGATCTCGAGGAGGAAAGACGCCTCATGTATGTTGCGGTAACGAGAGCCAAGAGAAATCTCTTCATCACCGTAACGAGGAACAGGATGCTCTTCGGACAGACGCAGTGCAATGCTCCGTCGAGATTTCTTAAGGAGATGCCGTCTGAACTGGTATATCTCATGGGATCAAAGAGAGAGATCCAAAAGCCAGCAGAAGCTCCTGTTGCTCCAAGGCGTGCATATTCCGCTAAGGACGTAACTAATAAGCTCAAGGCAGGCTTTACACAGAAGCCTCAGGCTAAGACAGGCGGTCTTGATCCGTCCGAGATGACAGTCGGACTTAAAGTTGTGCACGACAGGTTCGGAGAAGGTATTATAATAAAAGCAGAACCTGTGGCAGGCGATTGTCTTGTCACGATCGATTTTGACGGAATGAAGAAGAACATGCTTGCAAAGTCGGCTGGCCTTAAGAAAGCATAGGGCAGTCGCAAAAGGAGAGTTTATGTCTGAAAATAACCTGTTCGATATGTTCAAGGACGAATTCAGCGGAGTGGAGTTTCAGCCGCTCGTTATCCAGAACGAGAAGGACGGCGAATACTTAAGGATCTTAAGAGATGAGAGAGAAAAGAACCTTTCTCCGTTCGCCTTCAGGACAGCGGACACCAGAGGCAGACTTAAACCTGAACAGCCGTGCATCATAAGAACGGCTTTTGAGCGTGACATGGGAAGGATAATCTTTTCCCAGTCCTTCAGGAGACTTCGTCATAAGACCCAGGTCTTCTTTAATCCGTTGAACGACCACATCTGTTCCAGGATCGAGCACGTTATCTATGTTAACTACATCGCGACGATCATCGGAAGAGCTCTTAACCTTAACACTGATCTTATCCAGGCCATCGCCATGGGACATGATATCGGACATGCTCCTTTCGGACATTCCGGAGAGAGGGCTTTGGATAAGTGTATGAGAAGTGTCGATCCGGACGCCTTTTTCGAGCATGAGCAACAGAGTCTTCGTGTGCTGGATGTTCTCGAGGAACATTCCAAGGGCAACTACGGACTCAACATCTCCTTTGAGGTCAGGGACGGCATCGTATCGCACTGCGGAGAGACATATGACGAGAGATCTCTGACTCCTAAGCGAGACAAAACGACGGAGTCCATCGTCAATAAAGGGAAGAAGGACAGGACTGCGCCGGCTACTTTGGAAGGCTGCGTCGTAAGATTCGCGGATAAGATCGCCTATGTCGGACGTGACATGGAGGATGCCCTGAGAGCAGGATTTATCAATAACGAATACCTGCCGAGCGAAGTCAAGAACCGCCTGGGCAATACCAATGCGGAGGTCATCAACACTCTCGTCGGTGACATCATCCACAACTCTCTTGATAAGGATGAGATCAGGATGTCCGATGCGACTTTTGAAGCGATGAACGAGTTCCTTAAAAGGAACGTGGAACAGATCTATCTGTCCAAGAAGATAATGACTTATGAGAAGAGCGTAACTACCACGGTAGAGGCACTTTTCGAGGCCTTCATGGAGGCTTCGGAAGATATTGAGAAATCACTTAGATCGACCTCTAAGGTCATACGTGATTTCGCGAACTTCATAGTGGAACATCCTGACAAGGATGCGACAGATCTTAGAAAAACGGCTGACTACATCTCGGGTATGACGGACACGTTCTGCACCCAGTGTTTTGAACAGCTTTTCAGAATATAAGCGGAGGAATAAGATGAGCGACCAATACGGTTTTTTCGCGATGCTGGACCGCATGCAGTACATCAACAGATGGGGACTGATGAGAAACAGCAGAACAGAGAATATTAAAGAGCACAGTTTCGACGTGGCGATCATTGCCCACGCACTTACTCTTATCCATAACGACATCGGAGAAGGCATGAAGCTCGACCCTTACAAGGTTCAGTCCTATGCGATCTATCATGACTGCACGGAGATAATTACCGGAGATCTGCCTACCCCGATCAAGTATAAAAATGACATAATAAAGAAGGCGTACAAAGAAGTCGAGCAGGAAGCCGCGGAGACTTTGTCAGGGCTCCTTCCCGATTTCATGCAGGATGAATATCTGGAACTTCTGGCGCCTGACACCGACAGCGAAGAAGGTAAGCTCACCCATAAGCTGGTGAAGGCAGCCGACCGCATCTCCGCATACCTTAAGTGCGTTTCCGAAGAGAACTTCGGCAATAAGGAATTCGTAAGCGCGAAGGAAGAGATCGGCAGGACCATCAAGGCTATAGGTCTTCCTGAAGTCGACTACTTCATGGAGAAGTTCGTTCCCGCATACGGAATGACATTGGACGAGATCAGTAAGTAAGAAGGACAGATGAATTGAAGAAACATAACAGTTTAGGTTACATGCTCGCTTCCATGATCACGCTATTTATAGCGCTGGCGGCAGCGTGCATCTTTATGATAATTTTGAAGCCTCAGGCTACGAAGAGCCTTAGTAGCGAAGGCGAGAACATTATAAGAAGGACCATCGAGATCACGGCTACGGGTGCATCCGAAGACGATATCATCCGTAAGATCGACGCGGGTTCCGTGAGCGTAGGCGACTATGTTGCAACTTCCTTCACGGGTTCCATCTATCTTCTCCAGGACAAGGACGATCTGGCATTTGCATCCGACCTGTCATACGCCCTCTACGGCGACAGTTCCAAGGCCCCTGACATCAAGACCGATCTTGATTCCTATTCTCGAAAATACGTGATCGACAAATACTCCGTTGATATCGACGAGACCTATGGTCTTTCGAACCCTCTTACGGATTCAAAGGGAAGCAGGATCAATTCCTGTGAGATCACCAAGCCGATGGACAGCGACAGCGGATACACCATCGGAATAAGACAGGTCGAAGGTATCTGTGATATCGACGGCGATGAAGTTCGTACAGACTTTTACGTTGACGGTACCATCTATCAGGCAACCATCAAATATGACGAAGAAGGAAGCAACAACTTTAAGGTTTCCTGGGACACATCAGGAGTTGAAGAAGGTCTTCACGAAGTAAAGCTCCTCTTAAGATCATCCGACGGCCGAGGCTTTATCGCAGCAGGCGGAACAGTCAAGATCCCTCACTGCATGCAGATCGCCAATAACGGAGTATCAAACGGAACCATCGGTTCCGATACCAACGATTCATGGTATGCATTATTCGTCGATGAAGGCGACTGTTACGTTAACTTCGTAGAGATCTCCGATGACATCGCGGTAAGCCTCTACGACATCTACGGCAACCCAATCGGAACAAACGATATGAAGAATTCCGATTACGAAGTACTAAGAGGCAAGAGCCAGGATATCCCGGCGATCGAAGAAGATACGGGTATCGACGGCCTTACCAGCGTCTACTATGTCCATGTTTCGAGATCTCTGGACTATGGTCAGCTCGAAGACGATCCGAGCAGAGAAGAGATCTCCTATAAGATGGTCCAGTCTCCTAATGTCGTTAAGTACGACGGACAGTACTACGCGGCACCGGGAAACACCATGGCACTTCCTGCAGCTATTCCTATAAGCGGCAAGGATACCGAGATAGCTTCAAAAGAGATCACTCTCGTAGACTTAAGCGGAAATACCACGACTAAGACAGTCGGCGAAGTAACATTCCTTCCTATAAACGGATTCCTGGATCAATTTGTCGTTAAGGATTTCAGCACAGGCGAAGAGATCAACATGTGTCCTGTATTCAACAGCGAAGATCAGTTCTACGGTTTCTACTGTAACGGCAAGCCGAGCACCATTTCTGTCGATGCGGTGGCGCTTGAAGGCTATGCAGCAAACATCACCGTTACGGGATCATCTTCTATCGGCAATACCAACGTTGAACTCGGACAGAGCATCGCCCTCGTTCCGGGTGAGAATACTGTTGAAGTCAACGTTGAATCCTTCGCGGGATACACGAGAACCTATACGCTCTATATCCTTAACGGCGAAGATAAGGACGGATTTAAGTCGGGAACTCTTAATAGATTCCCTGAGTCATACTATAGCGGTCTTTGGATGCTCCATTGTCTGCATCCGGACTACGTATTTAAGCCTTACAACACGGGACTTGATTATTACACGGTCCTCGATAACGAGGATAATGCGGACAGGAGCCTCGCGAGTAACTACTCTCATCCGAACTGGGTCGTAAGCTCGAGCCCGGTATACGACGGCGGCGGTTGGATGACAGCCAAGTACGACGTAGTAAACTACTTCTTAGATCCACGTAACTTCCTGTCTCCTCGTGACATCTTCCAGTTTGAACTTCTGTCGTTCGAGCCGTCGGCTCAGACCATCGAAGGTGTTGAGGCCATGGTCGAAGGTAGCTTCATGGACGATGATTCGATAGATTATGCGAACATAATCTACGAGGCAGGTCATACTGCCAACGTATCACCTTATTTCCTCGCGAGCAGGATCCTCCAGGAGATGGGTTACGGCGGACAGTCGCTTCTTTGTCACGGAACACTTCCGGGATATGAAGGCTACTATAACTTCTATAATATCGGTTCCACGCCTGATCCGAGCATCGAGAACGGTGCACTTATAAACGGCGCCAAGTATGCAATGTGGGGTAAGGATCCGGACGGACAGCAGATCACCGATGAAGAACGTGAACTCATGCTTCCGTGGGATTCCGTAGATAAGGCTATCACGGGCGGCGCTTTGTGGATCGCTTCCAGATACACTACGGCAGGTCAGGATACTCTCTATTTCCAGAAGTTTGACGTTATCGATAATGATGACGGATTATACGAGCACCAGTACGCTCAAAATATCTCGATGGCCTACACTGAGGGACACAGATATTTTGACAGTTACGCTTCGATAGGAATGCTCGATCAGTCATTCGTATTCGTCATCCCGGTCTATGACAATATGCCGGCGGAATACGGTTATCTGCCTGATCCGGCTTAAGATGATATAATGTAGGCGTTGGACAAAACATTTTCGGACAGGAGAGGGATCATGCGTAAGACTTTGGCACTAATACTAACCACGGTTTTATTGGTTGTCTTTCTTGTACCTTCAGTTAAGACTTTGGCCATTGAAGATATCTATGTTTACATGAGCACGGCACAGGAGACGGTCAATCTCGGAGATATCCTCGAGATCAAGATCATGGCTGAGAGAATGCCTCATGTTGTAAGTTTCCAGAGTCTGGACGTTTCCTATGACAAGGTTCAGCTTACCTATATGTCCGCAGTTGCTTCGGCTGACCTTCCTGAGACTTTTACCGTATCAGCTGCTAACGATTCCAATGTGGGAGTCGTGGCTGTCAACGGCAAAGACGAGTCAGTCGAGGACTATATAAATGAACATAAGAGCAACACGGAAGACGGCGAAGAATTTGATGAGGACTACGAAGATATCTCGTTTAACTCATCGGAGCCTGTCGAGCTCTGCACACTTAAGTTCCGTGTCGTAAGTGCCGCATACGAGAAGGTCAATTTTGTTATCTCGACTGAGGCAACTTTTTCGAACAGTCTCGGTGAGACTATCGGAAGCTATACGGCTGACTACTTCACGATCCCGATCACGACTGACGTTTCCAAGGATTCGTCGCTTGACATGATCAAGATCAACGGCAAGCCGATCCCGGGCTTTAAGAGAGATTCCCTTGATTATGCTTATACGGTCGATAAGAACACCAGCGTTATCGATTTTGAATGCGAGCCCGGAAACAGTTTCGCGACTTTTGAAGTTACGGGCAATGACTTAACGTTCGGAGATAATACTTTCTATATCGATGTAACGGCGCAGGACGGCGTTACCACAACACGCTATAAGATCGTTATCAACAGGCCTTCACAGGTTACTGAGGGAGCGGCTGGGTTCCTCGACAACAAGGGACAGATGTTCACCTTCGTTAATATTCCCGACGATGCGATCATACCGGAGGGCTTTAAGAAATCCAGCATCAACATCAACGGATATGATGTCCAGTGCTACGTAACTGACGGAATGGTCCAGGTCTTGATCTATGTTCTCGACGGCGAAGGTGAGAGCGGATTCAGGGTATATTACCCGGATCTTAACAAGGTCATCAACTACAGCAGCACGAACACCATCATCAAGAAAAGTTCGGTCTACACCGTTAAGGATCTGCCGCCTGATGTTAAGGTCCCTAAGGGCTTTACCGAGGTCCAGTTCATCTGTGATTCCAAGCAGTACAGCGGCTTTGTTAATTCAGCAGGCGTAGTCATCTGCTACCTTGAGACCGAGAAGGGCGTCAAGGGCTTCTACAGATACGATTTTGATACGCAGTCCTTTACCAAGTATGAGGTTAAGGAAGACACGGACGCGCTTTATAAGGGCCTGTTCAACTTCTGCCTCGGAGTTGCGATTTTTGAGGCTATTGCTATAATCGTTATCGTCTATGTAGTTAGAAGATTCCGTAAGGAAAGGGTCAATCCGAGACCACGAAGGGTATAACATGGAATTAGTTAAGATCATCAAAGGCGGTGACGACCTCACCCCTAAGCAGCAAAAGACCAGAGAGATCATAATGTATCTCATCTGCGGGGGCCTGACCACCGTAGTAAATATTCTAAGCTTCGCGGTCTTTGAGTTCTTCGTAAAAGCGAAGTTCAACGTCAAGATCTTCAACTGGGAGTTCGACCTTCTGGTCCTTCTTAACCAGACCATCGCTTGGGTCCTCGCAGTCATCGTCGCATTCGTGACAAACAGGATATTCGTGTTCCGCTCCAACGGCAGCGTCATCGGCGAATTCCTGAAGTTCGTCGCATCCCGAATCGCCACATTCTTTATATTCGAGCTCGGCACATTTGCTCTTTTTGTCATGCTCGTCGAAAACGTCATGGGCGTCCCGCAGGAGACGGTCTTCTTCACCATATTCGGGTATGACGTCACCTGTCTTTTCACGATCAAGATCATAAACTCCATCCTGGTCGTTATCGTAAACTATATCTTAAGTAAGCTCTTTATCTTTAAGAGACATGAAGAAGGCAAAGCTGATGCAGAACAAAACTCCTGAGCTTCTCAAAAAAGCTCTGAAATTCGGAATAAATCTCGGCCTTGAGAGAATGTACAAACTCCTCTCTCTTACAGGCGACCCTCACAAAAACTTGAAAGTCGTTCACGTGGCGGGCACCAACGGCAAAGGCTCCGTCGTAACGGTCCTGTCGTCTATCCTCGCTCAAAGCGGCAAGAAAGTCGGAATATTTACGTCCCCGTTCCTTGAGAGATTTACCGAGAGGATCAGGATCTTAAACGGCAGGGAAGATCTCCTCCGGTACGTCGAAGACGACTCCGTGGGCGAGATCGATCAGAAGTCTTTGGACCGCTACTTAAAGATCGTCAAAAAGGCTATCGACAAGATGGTCAGTGAGGGCTTTGAGAACCCGACCGAATTCGAGATCATAACCGTCATCATGTTCATGTGGTTCAAAGACCAGAACGTTGACGTCGCTGTCCTTGAGACCGGCCTTGGCGGACGCCTTGATTCCACCAACGTTATCGATAAGCCGCTCTTGACCGTTATCACCGCTATCGGACTTGATCATACGGAGATCTTAGGCGACACCGTAGGCAAGATCGCCCATGAGAAGGCAGGCATCTTTAAAAAGGGCGTGAAGGCGGTTGTTTTCGAGCCAAAGAATATGATACTTACCAAAAAGCAGCAGGAAGAAGTCCGGGCTGCGCTTACCGAGGATGCGAAGAAAAAGGGTGCAAAGCTCATCTTCAGTTCGCCCGAAAACAGGCGCAGCAGATACTTAAGTTCAGGACCGATGAAGTTCTGGTGCGACGGCTTTGAGGAAGGCATCGAGACCACGCTTCTGGGATCTCATCAGGTCAACAACATCGTTCTCGCGGCTGACTGCGCGAGAGCGCTCAAGATATCGGAAGACGACATCAAGGAAGGCATCAGGCTTTCCAGATGGAAAGGAAGGGTCGAGTTTCTTAACACGGACCCGCTGGTCATCATGGACGGCGGTCATAATCCGCAGGGACTTAAGAGTCTTTCCGATGCGCTTACGAAGATCTGCGCAGGTAAGCTCAAGAAGTCGGGACTTCGTATCCTGATCGGCGTAATGGCCGACAAGGACGTTCCGAACATGCTGAAGATCCTTTCCAATTCAGGTATCGAATTTAAGGAGATATGCTGCACGACGGTCAACAACAAAAGGAGCATGAAGGGCTCTGAACTTTGTAATAGAGTTAAACTTGTGTATAATGATTCAGTTAAAGCAAAGGGCTTTGACGACGCGACAAAAGCCGCCGGATATGCCCTTACTAAAACACTTAAGGACAAAACTCCGCTTCTGGTTACCGGGTCTTTGTATCTGGTTGGCGAAGTCCGCGGAGTACTTAGGGAGAATCTGAAGGAGCAAAGCTGATGAACGATTACAGACAACTGGCTTTATCCATAGCTGCAATAACAGAGGAAGACCTTATCCTTTTCAAGGTCTCCGCCGATGAGAAGACTCACATCGTGAAGCAATTCAACCGTGCCCTCGTAAATGCACAGGGAGACGGAACGGACGTAGCTCAGATCTTCCTTAAACCATTGATCGCGAAGTACCCGGCCTGGGGAGATGCTGCTCTTGTTTTCGGACTTTGTCTCGCGAGAGAATACCAGTTCAAGAGAGCCGAAGAGAGCCTCGAGTTCGCCATCAACAATGTACTCAGTGCTGAGATCAATCTTCAGATCGCTCAGGAAGCATTGCGCATGGTAAGAGACGATGCCAAAAATCCGATCCCTCAGCACAGAAATCCTAACGAGATGCAGGAGAAGGGATCCATGGTTTCCGAGATGGGCGCTGTTGGTGACCGCCGCGGAATGCAGGCACCTATCCTTATGAGAGCATCTAAAAATCCTGCCAAAGCTCAGATGGCTTCCGACAAGGAAAGACGCGACATCATGATGCGTGCCGCTTCTTCTAACGGTGAGCTTCCTGATGACGATATCATGGTTGATATCCCTTCAACTCCTCACGACAGGATGAAACTCACTATAAGGATCATCGGAATAATCCTTCTTATCGCGATACTTTTCTGCCTTGTCTATTTCGTTATCGTACCTGCGATCAACAAGGTCCGCAAGTCCGACAACACAAAGGAACGTCTGGATTACATCACTCAGAAACTCGGAGAGAACAAGGATGACCCTGAAGTTCAGGCTATCCTCGATGACTACATAAAGAAGTTCGATGTCGACATGAACGCAAAGCCTGCAGAGACATCTGAGACTACGACAACAGAGTCGACAACTGAAGAGACAACTACTACTGAAGCAACTACAACTACAGAGTCCAAGCTCCAGCCATCCTTTGCTGAAGAGACTGAGGAGACAACACCTGAAGAGACATCAGGTGATGAGACAGGCGATACCGAAGCAGGTGAGCCTGAGGAAACAACTGCTGCCGAGTAAGATTATTTGTAATCTCTACTAATTTGTTTTAGCATTCTCTTTTCATGCGTTGGAAAAATTAAAGAACAAGGAGGGAGTGTTGTTCCATCCCCTGCAAAAAACAACCTATATCACTGCGATATGTCTGGATTAACAGCTGAACAGGCAACGAGTTTGTTTACTCCTACTATACCTAATCCGAGTAAGAAACATTGATTTTTGGAGGCGTATTATGAACAAAGTGTTGACAATAGATGATTGGTATGATGGTCCAAGGTTAGGTGTTGCATATTATAATAACGAACTTGTAATATACGAACGCATTTTTTCTGAAGATTTAGATGATTACACAGATTACTACTTAACACCGATTAATGTTGAAGAATATACATCTATAGTTAAGGATGCTAGTGATTGGATTAAAGCCATTAAATCAGGAGAAAAGCCAAGGCGCGTTGGATCGCATAAAAGAACAACCATAGAGATTATTCTTGATGAGAGTGAAGAGAAGAGAAAATATCGAAAAAGTGCTAGGTTTTCTGGTGAAATCAATAGACAAGGTTGGATCCCAATCGATTATTGGGTTGAATGGTTATCTCCATCTGGTATAGGCGAAAAGACCTATAGAGAAGTTTTAGGAAAAGGCGATAATTAAGAATATTTCTCAATCTTTTAGTTGTTGGGTCTAAACAGTTTTGAATAAACGATAGGTATTTACGTGTATCGGAGCAGTGATCTCGTTAGATTTGACAATGTAATTGTCTGTAAATCATTTTGTGGATTCGTGATTTGTCAAATAATCAAAATCTGCAAAGATGATATTTGTTATCAATAACCATCTTTTTATTAGTGGAAAATGGGGCTTGATGTTGTACAATAGCAATGGACTAAAACTTCTAACTTGGGAGGTCAGTATGAAATACATAAGCACAAGAGGCTATGAGGGCAAGTTTTCTGCTAGCGAAGCTATCGTAAAGGGTATCGCTCCTGACGGAGGACTTTTTGTGCCTGAGTCGATCCCTTCTATCTCCAAGGACGAGATCGAAGAGATGATGAACATGGAATTCTATCAGATCTCCGCGAGAGTTATCTCGAAGTTTCTCGAGGATTTTACAGAGAGTGAACTTCTCGATTACACTAGACAGGCTTATGATCCTGAGAAGTGGGAAGAGATCGTAGTTCCTCTGGTTCAGCTCAATTCATACAATGACCGTGAATATATCCTTGAACTGTGGCACGGACCTACGGCAGCATTTAAGGACGTTGCTCTGCAGCTTCTTCCACACCTCATGACTGCTTCCATCCGTAAGACGGGTGAGTCCAAGAAGATATGCATCCTTACGGCTACATCCGGTGATACGGGTAAGGCTGCTCTCGAAGGTTTTAAGGATCTTCCGGGAACTGAGATCATCGTTTTCTATCCTTCCGACGGAGTTTCCGAAGCTCAAAAGCTTCAGATGATCACGACAGAAGGTAACAATACACACGTAATCGCAGTAAACGGCTGCTTTGACGACGCACAGACAGGCGTTAAGAATATCTTTGCCAACAGTGAGTTCGCAGATATGCTTTCATCCAACAATGTTAAGCTCTCATCCGCCAACTCCATCAACTGGGGTCGTCTCGTACCGCAGATCGCTTACTACGTTTTCTCTTATGTCGATCTTCTTCGCAAAGAAAAGATCACTATGGGTGAACCGATCAACATCGTAGTTCCTACAGGTAACTTCGGTAATATCCTTGCAGCCTGGTACGCCAAGCAGATGGGTATCCCGGTACACCGTTTGATCTGCGCTTCCAACAAGAACAAGGTTCTGTGCGACTTCTTCGCTTCAGGAACATACGACAGAAGAAGAGAGTTCTTCAAGACGAATTCTCCTTCTATGGATATCCTTATCTCTTCCAACCTTGAGCGACTCCTTTTCGAGATCTCAGGAAAAGATGCAGGCAAGGTATCCGGCTGGATGAAGGACCTTAACGAGAAGGGTGTCTACAGCGTAGACCCACAGACTCTCAAGGGATTGCAGCGCCAGTTCGTAGGCGGCTTTGCTGATGAGACAGGTATCGCGAAAACGATCGTTGACGTATATGACCGTACAGATAACGTGATCGACACTCATACTGCTGTAGGATTCAACATCTACAACAGATATCATCAGAGATCCAAGGACGAGACGAAGACGGTATTCGCTTCAACAGCTTCACCGTTCAAGTTCGCTCCTGCAGTTATGGATGCACTCCGCGGTGCAGGTTACAGCAACGGCAGGTCCAATGAGACCATCATCAACGAACTGTCTGAAGAGAGCGGTCTCGAGATCCCGGCTACGCTCAAGGACATCTCCAAGCGTGAGATCCGTCACAAGATGACTATCGAGAAAGATCAGATGATGGATACCGTCAGGGATATTCTTATCGGGTAACAAAATATTGTCATTTATTTTCGATGGGCGACAGAATAATCGAAGATAATTATATCGGGTCGATATTTATATAATGCCTTCCTTTGTCTAGTATATTTATGATAAATTAAATTCGTGAATGACAGAAAGAGGAGGGTATTATTATGCCAACAAACACAGTTATTTTTATCGCAGTTGGTGTAGCGATCTTGGTGTTCTTATTGATCATCATCTTTACAAGTTATGTAAAGGCTCCACCGAACAAAGCTTATATCATCACGGGTCTTAAGAGACACCCGAAGATCTTGATAGGTAAGGCAGGCTTGAAGCTTCCTTTCCTCGAGAGAAAAGACGAACTTCTGGTAGAACAGCTCTCCATCGACATTAAGACAGGTGACTTCGTTCCGACAGCTGACTTCATCGGTGTTAACATCGACGCAGTCGCTAAGGTCCAGATCAGGACCGATGAGGAAGGTATCAAGCTCGCCATGAAGAACTTCCTTAACATGAACAGCCAGCAGATCAATGCTCAGCTCGTTGATTCATTACAAGGTAACATGCGTGAGATCATCGGTACCATCACATTGAAGGAACTTTGTAACGACAGAAAGTCTTTCGGTGATCAGGTACAGGAGAAGGCACAGGTTGACATGAACAACCTCGGTATCCAGATCATCTCTTGCAACATCCAGCACGTTGAGGATAAGAATGACCTCATCACAGCTCTCGGTCAGGACAACATGGCAACCATCCAGAAGTCCGCCAGCATTGCTAAGGCAAATGCAGAGCGTGATATCGCTATCGCACAGGCTGAGGCTTTCAAAGAGGCTAACGACGCTAAGGTTGCTTCCGAGACAGAGATCGCTATCAAGCAGAATGAACTGTCCATCAAGAAGTCAGAACTCCAGGTAGTTCAGGATACAAAGAGAGCTGAGGCAGACGCAGCATATAAGATCCAGGAGCAGGCACAGCGTAAGTCTATCGAGGTTGCTAATACCGAGGCAGATATCGCTAAGCAGGAAAAAGCCGTAGAACTTAAGATGAAAGAGGCTCAGGTTCGTGAGCAGGCTTTGGACGCTGAGATCAAGAAGGCAGCAGATGCCGAGAAGTATCGTCAGCAGCAGATGGCAGACGTAGCTCTTTATAAGAGACAGAAGGAAGCTGAAGCTCGTAAGTACGAACTCGCACAGCAGGCTGAAGCTAAGAAGATCCAGGCAGAAGCAGATCTTATCGCTATGCAGAAGGAAGCTGAAGGTATCCGTGCAAGAGGTGAAGCTGAGGCTGATGCGATCCGTGCAAAGGCAGAGGCTGAGGCGATCGGTATCGACAAGAAAGCAGAAGCTATGCAGAAGTACGGCGAGGCAGCTGTTATCGAGATGCTCTGTAAGATGTATCCTCTCGTTGCAGAGGCAATCGCAAAGCCACTCGCAAACATCGATTCCATTACGATGTATGGCGAAGGCAACACAGCAAAGATGACAGAGGACATCACAAAGTCCTTCAAGCAGACGATCGATGGTATCGGCGACAGCCTTGGCATCAATCTTTCTTCCGTCATCGGAAGCTTCGCAGGCACAAAGCTCGCTGGTTCGACAAACTTCGGACTTGCTCAGGCAACAGCACCTGCAGCAGAGAATGCTCCTGAAGCAGCAAAGAAGCCATCCGTAGATGAGGCACTTGGAAACATTGCCAATAACTTAGGAACTTCAAATGAGGCTGACCACAATGGTCCTGTAATTGACAAAGACAACGAATGAAATAACACCTCATTAAAGATGGGGGCGGTCTTCCTGGGAAGGCCGCCTTCTTCTTTTGCTGATCATCTGACGCCCGGAACCTCAAGAATCCTGTTAAGTGCTTCGTTTAGTACGCTTCTCGGGCATGCGATATTCATCCTGAAGAAGTGCTCGCCGTTCTTGCCGAAGAAAGTTCCTTCGGAAAATCTGACATGCGCGGTCCTAAGAAAGAAAGCTGTCGGGTCTTCGTTCGTAACATCTGATGCATCGATCCACAGAAGGTAAGTTCCTTCGATATCGGTCATCTTAAGTTTGGTGCCTTCAAGACGTGACCTGACGAGATCGATGTTGCCCTCAAGGTAAGTTATGAGTTCGCTGAGCCACTTCTCGCCGTAGGTGTATGCGGCGCGTGTCGCGACTATTCCCATGACGTTCAGTCCGAAAGTGCCCGTCGCTACAGACAGCAGGTCGATCTTTCTTCGCATCGAGTCGTCGGCGACGAAGACGTTGGCCGCCTGTATTCCTGCAAGGTTGAATGTTTTCGTAGGGGACGTGCATGTGATCGTGATCCTGTTAAGTTCCTCAGAAAGAGATGCGATCGGGATGTGCCTTTTGCCGCTATAGATGAAATCCGCATGGATCTCGTCCGAGACGATGAGCACATTGTTCCTAAGGCATATGTCGCCCATGCGCAGCAGCTCGTCGCGGGTCCACACCCTTCCTGCAGGATTATGAGGATTACAAAGGACAAACATCTTTACGTTGTTTTCCTTTATCTTTTTTTCCATATCATCGAAAACTATCTCATACCGTGAGCCTTTTAGTCTCAGCTCTGACACCACAAGTTTCCTTCCGGTCAGCTTAACGGTCCTTGAGATGGCGCCGTAAAGCGGCTCCATTATGAGGATCGAATCGCCGGGCTCGGTAAGTGCGCGGATTGAAAGCGACAGCGCAAGGATGACACTCGGAAGTTTTAGGCATGTCTTGGGATCAACGTCCCAGCCATATCTATTCTTAAACCAGTTTACGACTGCGTCGTCATAAGTCTTATCTGCTTCAGAGTAACCGAAGATGCCGCGCTTGGACTGCTTTGCCAAAGCATCGGAGACTTCTTCGGGGCACTTAAAATCCATGTCGGCGACCCACATAGGGATCAGGTCATCGATGCCTTCGACCTTTTCGTATTTTATATCTTCGGGTGTGTTTCTTGGAAATAATTCGTCAAAATCTGTCATGGTTTATCCTCCGCTTGTCATTATAACAATTATTATCTGTATAATGTATTCAGCAAATGTTTTCGAGGATAAGGAAATGAAGAAAAGACTACAGAAGATCTTTGATGCGGATAAGTCAACGACTGATTATAAAGCGGCCATCATGACGGAGTTCGGATTGTCCGCAAATAAACACTACGACTTGCTGGTGGTGGCACCGGGGTGGACGCCGCCGAAGATAATGGCGAATGCGGACGTGGAGATCACGTGCACGGTAAAGCACTCGTACATCTCGGGCTACGAGGTCAGGGGCGAGGGCTTCCTGATGGCGTGGATACAGACGAGCCCGGGAGCTTGCTCGCTAATAGATGAACTCTCGTTGTGCGCGGCACTGGACTTCGACAAACTGGTCTTTGTAGGGGCGGTGGGATCGCTTACAAAGGACATCGAACTGGGATCGATATGCACACCGTTTTACAGCATCGCGGGAAACCTCGCCAACGGTTATCTGATGGAGGACATCAGGGAGTATAAGCCGTTCGGGAAGGTGTACCCGAATGACCCGGGATTCGTTGATGAGGTCGTTAAGATGATAGGCGAGATGGGGCATAAGGTATGGCAGGTGCCGGTGTTCTGTACCGACAGTGTGCTGTGCGAATATGCGCATATGGATTTCATCAAGAGTTTTGACGTGAAGCTGATCGAGATGGAGACGTCGACGTTCTATTTGATGGCGGACCTGATGGAGAAGCCGGCGGTGGCTTTGCTCGTGGTGTCGGATAATTCGGCGACGGGTGAATCGCTCGTATTAAGGACGCCGGAACAGAAGGAAGTGTATAACAGGACGAGGTTTAATGTGGTCCCGGAGATACTGATAAATCTGGCTTTGAAAAAATTCTCGTGATAATTTTCCCAAATGTGCAACAAAACTTGAGAACTGTTCGTTATATAGTTAGCAAGTTAATTGCGGAGGGATAGAGACATGATTAAAAAAGTAGGAGCTGCTGCCATGGCGGCCTTGATGTTCATGGCAATTTCTGTAGGTTGTGCAAGACCTAATACTTCAACAACACTTCACACTATGTCTGCGGAAAATATCATCGAGCCTGTGGACGGAAAAGCTAAGGTGTTTAATGACGTGGTCGAGCTGTCTTATAAAGAAGCTACGACAGATACCGATTACATGGCTTTCGTATTTAACTTCAGCAGTGAGTGCTGCAGCGGTACTGATGATAACGTCATGGTATCACCTGCATCACTTTTGTTCGCACTGGAGATGGCAGGCGCAGGTGCTAACGGCGATACTCTCGATGAGATGAGTAACGTAATGGTTCCGGGCGCTACTAATGAAGAGGCACTGGGATTCGCATCTGATTATTATAAGTACCTTAACGGCACAGACGAGATGAAGATCTCCAACGGTATCTTCATGAATTCCAATTTTGACGGACATTTTTACAGCGATTATCTCGACTACATCAATGATAAGTTTGATGCTCAGACTGACATCAGAAAGTTCGATGATGATGCAGTCGATTTCATTAATGCTTGGGTTAACGAGAGCACAGACGGAATGATCCCGTCGATCGTAAGCAGCCTTGATCCGGATCTCGATTTGGCAGTCATCGTCAACGCCATTGCTTTTAACGGCGAGTGGGAAGATAAGTACGAAGGTGAAGATATTAAAGAGGATTACATTTTCACGAATGCTTCCGGCGAGGATGAGAAAGTAACCATGCTCCATTCGATGGAAGGAACTTTTTTCGAGACGGATAAGGCAACAGGATTTATCAAGGAATATAAGGACGGCGATTATGCTTTCGTAGCTATCCTTCCTAAGGATGAATCCATCAACGCCAATGAGTTCCTCGCTGATTTCACTGCTGATGACTACAGGGAGTTCATGGCTAGTGCCAGGAGCACAGATGTTAATACATACCTGCCGGCTTTCGAATATGACTATACCAACCAGGAATTGGTCAGTGTTCTGATGGACATGGGAATGGTCGCTCCGTTCACGATGGCAGCTGATTTTTCGAATATGACAGATATCGACGCATACATCTCTTCAGTTGTTCAGAAGACACATATTGAGGTTGACGCTGACGGAACAAAGGCAGCTGCAGCTACTGCGGTAACGATCACTGCCAAGGGCGCCATGGTCGAGCCTGAGTTCGAGGAAGTATACCTCAACAGACCGTTCGCATATGCGATCGTTGATACCGAGACAGAGACACCGGTATTCTTGGGAACAGTTAATTCAATCAACAAATAAATAAATAATTATAAAACCATAGGAGGGATAGATATGGTAAAGAAAATAGGGGCGGCAGCCATGGCCGCTATGATGTTCATGGCAATTTTCACAGGCTGCAAGAAGGCGGAGCCGAAGAGATCGGATGAGCCGGTAAGCACTTTCGCAACACTTAAGTCGTCTGAGGGCGAAAAGGTTTTCGAAGATCTGGAACCGCTTTCTTATCAGACGGTGATCGAAGGTTCCGATTATAATCAGTTCGTGTTTAATTTCGCAGGTTCGGCCTGGGTGGATAAAGACGAGAACATGATGGTATCGCCGGCATCGCTCTTTTTCGCGATGGAGATGCTGGGTGCAGGTGCAAACGGCAACACACTTACGGAAATAAGTAATGCTCTGGTGCCGGGTGCGAGCAACGAGGAAGCACTGGCATTCGCTGCCGACTATTATAAAAGTCTCTCGTCCGACGAGAATGAGACTATCAAGCTCGCTAACGAGATCCTTATCAGAGAAGACATCGGAGGAACATACTATGAGGATTATCTCAACTATGTTAAGGATAACTTTGATGCAGAGGTAAAGGTCGAACCGTTCGATGGAAATACCGTCACAAAGGTCAACGAATGGGTAAACGAGCATACGGACGGAATGATCCCGGAGATAATCAAGAATCTGAATGAGAATACATCAATGATCCTCGTGGATGCTATTGCTTTTGATGCCAAGTGGGAAAACAAGTATGAAGAATACGATATCCTCGAAGACAGTACATTCACAAATTCCAAGGGTGAGAAGGAAGATGTAACGCTTCTTTACTCCGGTGAAGAGGTATATTTTGAGACAGATAAGGCAACAGGATTCATGAAGTACTACGAGGGTGAGGACTTCGCATTCGTAGCAGTTCTTCCTAAGGATGAGAGCATCACTGCTAATGAGTTCCTGGAAGGTTTTACATCAGAAGATTATAAGGCATTCCTGGACAGCAGGACCAATGATACGGTCAATGCATACATTCCTGAGTTCTCTTATGATTACGCTAACGATGACATCGTAAACCTTCTTAAGGATATGGGTATCCACGATGCATTTGAGGGCGGAAAAGCTGATTTCTCCAACATGTCTACTCATTCTCAGGCCATCTCGCAGATCATCCAGAAGACTCATATCGAGCTTACCAGTGAAGGTACAAAAGCCGCTGCTGCTACAGCTATCATGGTCGAAGATGCTTGCGTGCCTATCGAGGCTGATCCTCCTAAGACAGTCCGCCTCGACAGAGCATTTGCCTATATGATCGTCGATACAGAGACAAACACACCTGTATTCGTAGGTTCAGTAAACAGCGTAAACGGATAAACCCTAACCACTTCATAATGTGAGGGAGCTGCCCGTATGGACAACTCCCTCTTTTAATGTTTAAATTGTGTTTTTTTAGGACAATGCTTCTCCTAAAATACCGATACCAAAAGCTAATAGCAGAAGTGCCACGAAGCACCAGGATAAAACAAGTGCACAGATATCTAACGGGTGTACGCGAAGACCTTGCTTTTCTGCTCTTTTCTTGTTGATCATGAACATGATCGTTACAGGGACAGCAAGTCCGAATACTGAGAGGATCAAAGCTGCAATAGATAGTCCGTTCTTTTGTGCAGGAAACTTTCCGTCTTTGAGTTCTATCGAGCCTAGTGCCTCAGGCTGAACGATCTTGATAAGCACCGGAACTTCTCTTTTCTGATCATAGGAATAGTCGATCTTAACGATCATATCTTCCTTGTCAGGAACGATAATGAATCTGTTCTCTTTTCTTCCGCCTTCCTGGAAAACGATCTCGTGCGGACCCGGAGCGAGCTTGAAGTTTACCATTGTTCCGACCTTAAGGTCAAAATCTATATTTGTGCTCCTGATCTTGATCTTAAGATCAGGGGAGACACCTCTCGAGTATGCGATAACGAGGTTGTATTTATTTATGACTCTTGTCTCTCTTTCCTCGAAACCGCAGAACTCGCAGTATTTAATCTTATCTGCTACTTTCAGATCTGCACCGCAACATGGGCATCTCATAACTAATCACCACCCTTTTCCAAATAACACTTCACGGATCATCAGTTTCTCACCAATGCTGACAGGAACAAAAGATGAATGAAGAACCAGACATAACCCAATACCTGAGCCAATACGTCTAATCCGTGTTCCTTTCTTCCTGCCTTCTTTGCTCTGTTAACGCTGATCGTTCCCATTATGATCGCCGGGATCGACAATCCGCAGCAACCCATAATAAGAGCTGCTACCGTCAGACCGGTCTTTTTCGCCGGAAGAAGAGCAACGCGGGCCGGATCGCTGTAATGCGGATCTTGTCCCGGCTCCGTGATCCTGATAATAACAGGATCTCTGCGGAAAGCATCAAATGAATAATCGACCTTAACTGCTTCTCCGTTGTCCGGAACATTTACGACTCTGACATCTTTTCTTCCATACTCCTGGAACTCGATCGTATGCGGACCCGGCACTAACTTAAAGCTTACTGTGGAATTAACTCTCAAAGTATACTCGATATGTGCATCAATGATCCTGATCGTAATTGCCGAAGATGTTCCGTTTGAATGCGAGATAACGATGTTGTAATTGTTCTTCGCTACCTCGACTTTTTCTTTCTGCTCATGACCACAAAATTCGCAAATGTACTTCTTGTCTTTGTAGATCAAGTTTGCGCCGCAATTTGGACATCTCATAACTAGATCACCATCCCTTTCCAATGACGTTATCTTATCATTGTTTATTCTCGAAAAAAACCACTTAGCCTTGCAATAAGCCAACTTTAATTGCAAGCTGCCCTGCAAATAGAAATCAGATGTTGAATCTTATTCTTGATCAACGGACCATGTTGGTGATTTTGACATACTTAGTCCGTTCAGATTACGGACCAAGTTCCTAAAAAACAGGGGTATAGTCCGTTATCGTAGTTTCAAATTGTTGATAAAGAAGCCGAACAGACATTTTTAACGGACCAAACTGTCGATTTGGGGTGCTTAGTCCGTTGAAAGAACGGACTATACCATCAAAAATCGAGGTATAGTCGACAACAAAAAAACTGCTGACAAAACTTCAAGTCCTGTCAGCAGTTGTTGTGATCTGTCTATTACTTTGAATGAATATCCTCAAACCTGAGTTTCAGATCTTTGTTGTGCTCGATCGCCCAGTCGATCGCCCATTCGGATTCGAAGAGGACAACAGGTTCGTCATCGCGGTCGAGTACCAGCATCGATGTGGAAGTGAGGGTCAGGTCATGGTAATCAAAATCCACGTCTGCGTCGCTCTTGAGCCAGCGGGCAAGACGGTAGGACAGTGGGGTCCTTATGATGTCTACGCCGTACTCGGTCTTCAGGCGGTATTCCATAACTTCGAACTGGAGGACACCGACAACACCCATGATGTAGGTCTCGGTACCGATGTCAGGCTGCTTATAGAGCTGGACGGCACCTTCCTCGGAGAGCTGCTCGATTCCTTTGAGGAACTGCTTGCGCTTCATGGAGTCTTTCGGCTGGACCTTGCTGAAGTTCTCAGGCGGGAACACAGGGATCGGATCGAAGAGGAACTTCCTGTTGGAGCCGATGAGTGTGTCGCCGATGCGGAAATGACCCGGGTCGAAGATACCGATGATGTCGCCTGCGTAGGCGTCTTCAACGATGTTTCTGTCCTGAGCCATGAACTGCTGAGGCTGGGCAAGAGTGATCTTGTTACCGAGTCTCATGTGTGTAACACTCATATTCTTCTCGTACTTGCCGGAGCAGATCCTGACGAAAGCCATACGGTCTCTGTGCTTAGGATCCATGTTAGCCTGGATCTTGAAGACGAAGCCGGTGAACTCGTCTGAGAGCGGATCGACTGTGCCGTTATCTGTGTGGTAAGGCTGAGGTGCAGGTGCGATCTCGAGGAAGCGCTTAAGGAACGGCTCAACACCGAAGTTGGTGATAGCGGATCCGAAGAATACAGGAGTGAGTTCGCCTCTAAGGATCCTGTCGAGGTCGAATTCGTCGCCTGCCATGTCGAGGAGCTCGATGTCGTTGCACAAGGTCTCGTAGTGACCGATGGACATCATTTCTTTGAGCTTAGGATCGTCGATACCTGCTGTCTGCTGCTTGACCATGGATGCACCGTGGTCTTTGTTGGAACTGTCGAAAAGGAGTACTTCGCCGGTCTCACGCTGGAAAACGCCTTCGAAGTCACCGTCTGTACCGATAGGCCAGTTGATAGGAGTGGAGCGGATGCCGAGGACTTTCTCGAGTTCGTCGATCAGGTCGAACGGGTTCTTGGCAGCACGGTCCATCTTGTTGATGAATGTGAAGATCGGGATGCCGCGCTTACGGCAGACCTTGAAGAGCTTTATCGTCTGCGCCTCGACACCTTTGGCGCCGTCGAGGAGCATGACTGCGGCATCTGCTGCGCAGAGGGTGCGGTAGGTATCCTCGGAGAAGTCCTGGTGACCCGGGGTGTCGAGGATGTTGATGCAGAAGCCGTCATAGTTGAACTGCATAACGGAAGAGGTAACGGAGATACCACGCTGCTTCTCGATCTCCATCCAGTCGGATGTAGCATGCTTGGCAGCTTTTCTGGCCTTGACGGAACCGGCCATATGGATGGCGCCTCCGTAGAGGAGAAGCTTCTCGGTCATGGTCGTTTTACCTGCGTCAGGGTGGGAGATTATGGCGAATGTACGACGTCTTTTGATCTCTTCTTCCGTGGTATATGTCATTTTGCACCTCTTCTTAATAAGTGTATAATATATCGATAAAACCAAAACATTATAACAGAGTGTTTTTGGAAAAAAAAGTATTTGTGTGGGGTGTGTTATGAAGAGGGGCGCAGGCGTTTTGATGCACATCGCATCTTTGCCGGGACCGTTCGGTATCGGTGTTTTCGGTGAAGAAGCGCTGGCATTCGCAAAACAGTTGAAGAAACAGGGAATGACATATTGGCAGGTTTTGCCGTTCTCGTATCCGGGAATGGGCAATTCGCCTTATCAGAGCATATCGGCATTTGCAGGCAACTGGCTCTTTATCGATCCGAGAAGATTGATGGCAAAAGGACTTCTGACATCTGAGGAGGTCGTAAGTGCCGAGTATAACGTTAACAAGTGGCGTATCGACTACGATTACCTGAGAAATGACAGGGAAAGGCTTTTAAGGAAGGCCTATGAGAGAGCCGATGCGAAGATGAAGAAGGATGTCAGGAAGTTCGTCGATGAGAGTACGTGGCTCGATGATGTTGCTTTGTATCTGGCTATAAAGGACTTGTACTACGGAAGACCTTGGTGGGAGTGGGACGACAAGAAGCTCCGCGACTATGATCCTAAGGCTCTGGAAGATATAAGGAAGTCGGATAACTACCTGTTCCATGCGTTCGTGCAGTATCTGTTCTGCACGGAGTGGGCGGATATCAAAAAGCAGATCAACGAGATGGGCATATGTATCGTTGGTGACATGCCGATCTATGTATCCGGTGACTCGGCTGATGTATGGGCTAAGCGCGACATGTTCAAGATGAACAAGAAGAAGGGCGCAGAGAATGTTTTCGAGAAGGTGGCGGGAGTGCCGCCGGATTATTTCTGTGAGGACGGCCAGTTCTGGGGCAACCCGATATATGACTGGGATAAGCTCAAGAAGACCAACTTTGAGTGGTGGATGAACAGAATTGCGGAGAATTATAAGCTCTATGATTTTGTCAGGATCGATCACTTCAGGGCGTTCAGTTCGTACTGGGAGATCCCTGCGGACGCGAAGACGGCCAAGGAAGGCCAGTGGGTCAAGGGCCCGGGAATGGCTTTCTTCCATGAGATGGATAAGGTCTTCGGCGACAGCAGCAGGCTCTTTGCCGAGGACTTGGGCGAGATGACGCCTGACCTGGTTGAGTTTATGAAGGAGTGCGGTCTTCCGGGAATGAAGGTCATGCAGTTCGCGTTTAATCCGAACGACGACAGCTTCTACCTGCCGCACAACTTCCCGAAGAACTGCGTTGCCTATACGGGAACGCACGATAACAATACGCTCCTCGGGTGGCTGTGGGAAGCTCCGGAGAATGAGAGACGTGAGTGCCTCAAGTACTGCGGCTTTGAAGGCGACAACTGGGGCGAAGGCGGTACGAGAAGTGCGTCCTGCCGTGCGATCATAAGGACCTTGTGGATGAGCCACGCGGATGTGGCGATCATTCCGGTGCAGGATCTTCTGGGCTACGGCGGAGACACCAGGATGAATACGCCGGGAACTCCGACAGGCAACTGGATGATCAGGTTCTCCAACGAGGATCTGGCAGGCATTGATAACGAATGGTACTACGAACTGTCGAGGCTTTACAGGAGGCTTTGACCCGATAAGGAGGCTCGCGCATGAGTGAATATATTCTGTCGATAGATCAGGGAACGACGTCCACCAAAGCATTTCTGCTCGGAAAGGACGGCACGCTTAAGGCGTCCTGCGGGATGCCTTTGACCCAGCACTATCCGAAGCCCGGATATGTTGAGCATGATCCTGACGAGATATATTTTTCAGTTCTTAAGGCCATGGCCGACGTCATCACGAGATTCGGCGTCCAAAAAGGCGAGATCAAGGCCGTCGCCATCACCAACCAGCGCGAGACCACCATCTGTTTTGATAAGGAGACATTAAGGCCGTTGCACCCTGCGATCTGCTGGCAGTGCAGAAGGACGGCCGATATCTGCAAAAGACCCGAGTTCGTATCAAGGCTCGACGAGATCACATACAAGACGGGGCTTAAGCTGGACCCGTATTTCTCCGCCACCAAGATGCGTTTTATCTTCGAAAACGTCAAGGGCGCGGCAGATAAGGCAAAGGCCGGAAAGGTCCTCTGCGGCACCGTTGATTCGTACCTGGTCTACAGGCTCACGGGAAAGAAGAGTTTTTTGACCGACTATTCCAACGCTTCGAGGACCATGCTCTTCAACATCAGAGAACTTAAATATGACGAGGCCTTAACGGACCTGTTCGATATCCCCGTTGAATGCCTCGCAAAGCCTGTTCCGTCAGGCTATGACTACGGGGAAGTAAGCCTTCAGGTAGATCAGATACCTCTGACGGCCTCTGAGACTGAGGCGCTGGAGATCTTGAACGGAGTTCATATCACGGGCGTCGCGGGAGATCAGGCGGCAGCGCTTTTCGGGCAGACGTGCTTTTCCAAGGGCGAGTCGAAGACCACGTTCGGAACGGGTTGCTTTACGCTGATGAATATAGGTGACGAGCCGCTTTGTTCCAAGGGCGGGCTTTTGACATCGGTGGCGTGTACCATCGGAGACGAGGTGGTGTATGCTCTGGAAGGAAGCGTTTTCCAGGGAGGATCCATTATCTCGTGGCTTAAAGATGAGATGGGACTTATCAAGGAGCCTTCCGACTGCGACAGGATCTGCTCGGCTTTGAAGGATAACGGAGGAGTCTACATGGTGCCTGCGTTCACGGGACTCGGGGCGCCTTACTGGAATTCTGAGGTAAGGGGCGCCGTTTTGGGCTTGACACGAGGCACAGGTGGTGATTATATAGTTCGAGCCGGCGTGGAGGCTATCGCTTATCAGGTAGCTGAACTCATAAGGCTGATGCAGGAGGAGACCGGCATCAAGGGAAGAGAGATGAAGGTCGACGGAGGCGTGTGCGCCTGCGATTTCCTGATGCAGCTGCAGTCGGATATCCTGGATATGGATATCTGTAGGGCAAGGTCGGATGAGATGACGGCAATGGGAGTCGGAATGGTCGCGGGACTATATGCGGGCTTTTTCGAGAATAAGGATGAATTGAGAGAACTTTACGAGTCTTCAAAGGTGTATAAGCCGAAGATGGACCGTGAGGAGGCAGAGGAGCTTCTGGGCGGCTACAAGACGGCGGTGAGGACGCTTTTGGGCTAATTGGAGGAACTATGACAGCGCTTTTATTCAGCTTCTTGCAGATGATGGTCCTGATAATCCTGGGATTTATCCTGCGCAAGGCAAGAGTAATAGACGAGAGAGTTCAGACGGGATTGTCGAACATACTGGTTCACGCGGTCCTGCCGTTCAACCTCATCTCGTCGAGCCAATATGAATATTCCAGAGAGATGATCCTGGCGCTCATCGCGGTGGCGGGTGCGGCTCTCTGTTACTTTACGTTCTCGATCATCGGCATGAGGATCATGATCAGTAAGATGAAGATGGAAGATCCGGAAAAGAGAGTCGTTCTCATGACGTCGATCTTCATGAACACGGGTTTTGTAGGATTCCCGCTTCTGGGCGCGATCTTCGGAGCGAAGGGCTTGCTTCTTGCTTCATGTTACAACATGGTGTTTAACATCTTCATGTATACCTACGGTGAGCATAAGCTCTCGAGGCAGAAGGCGAACGTGAGAAACCTTCTGGTAAATCCCGTTACGCTCGCGACTATAGCTGCGCTGATACTTTTTATCATCCCGTGGAGAATGCCTGTAAGGCTTAAGGATACGATAGATATCGTCGGCAACATGACGGTGCCGCTCGCGATGATCATGATCGGATCTACTCTTACTACCGTCGATATCAAAAAGCTCGTTACGGATAAGCTCTGCTATCTGTCTACTGCCATGAGGCTTATCGTGTTCCCTCTTATCATGCTGGGAGCCGTTATCATCGTAAGACACTACGTTGATATCATGCCTGTTACGGCTACTACTATCGTCATGATGACCGCACTGCCGTGCGGATCCATGAACGTTATCTTCAGTGAGAAGTTCAACTGTGCACCGAAGCTCTGTGCGAGGATCTTCGCGCAGACGGTGGTCGTTATGATCGCGACCATACCGTTCTTCCTGTGGGTGTGCACAAGGTTATTCGGAAATTAATATCAGGAGAGATACCATAAGATGGAGATGAAGGAAAACAACATCCAGAACCCCGCGCTTCTTCTGGCCATGAAGGTCATAAGGAGCGAAAACACTGAAGAGAACATGCTCAAGGTTCTCTCGGAGGCAGTGAAGGCAAAGTTCATCCTGCCGGTGGAAGGTAATGAAGAGGGCAAGATGCGTTTTCACGCAGTACAGGGCGACGAGGGAAGGATATACCAGATCGTCTATGCTGATTCCATAAGTTTCAATAATGCATTCCCGAGCGGCAAGCAAAACGGCATAGTCGCAGGGTTCATGGATCTCGCGGATCTCGTCTTGAACGAGAACAGCAAGATCAACGGCTTTATCGTTAATCCGGGCGCTGAAGAAGTTCTGTTCAGGGAAGATATGCTTAAGACCATAATCGATGAGTTCAAAAAAGACGGCATCATCAAGGAGTCTGATGCACCCAAGAGCGCCAACATCAAAGTCGGCGATCCTGACAGGCTCCCGGACGGCATGGGTAATGCCACGATAGACTTCGGTGCGTCAAGAGACGAGATCTTCAGGATCTTCATCCAGCTGATGCAAAGAGAAGGCAAGGATAAGCCGGAGTGGCTCTTTGTCGTTGACCACGCGGGAAAGACGGATGAAGTATTGAAAGATCTGGGAAGTAAGGTAGGTCCTCATCTGGATGGACTGGACTTTGTAATGATAGACATGGGCGATCCGATGGCTGAAAAGATCATCAAGGACAAGATGCCTGTCTATGCCAAATGAGGAAAGCTATGGAATATAAGATCGTATCACGTTCCGAAGAAGAGACTAAGATGCTCGGCAAGAACCTCGCCGGTATCCTGAAGGCAGGTTCAGTCGTGGCGCTGGACGGCGACCTGGGAGCAGGGAAGACCGTATTTACCAAGGGACTGTGCGAAGGGATCGGCGTAACTTCAAGAGTCGCGAGCCCAACATTTACGATAGTTAACGAATATCAGGGCGGGACGATCCCCGTATATCATTTTGACACCTACAGGCTCGAGGGAGCTGACGATTTCCTGGATTCGGGACTTGATGAGTATTTCTATCAGGACGGGATCTGCGTTATCGAGTGGAGCTCCGTAATCGAGGAACTGCTGCCGCCTAATTCCATAAGGATCTTTATAAGGGGCGTCGGAAGTGAAAGAGATCTGACGGTGGTCTATGATGAGAAAGAATTTGATGAAGATACTAACGAGAAGATCAGGAAGATCTTTACGAGGTAAGAAATGAAGCTACTGGTTTTTGATACGTCCAATTCGACCTGCTGCGCAGGACTTTATGAGATGGAGTTCGGGGGATCTGTTAATGAGATCGCTTATGAGATCAGCATGGAAAAAAGGACTCATTCGGAGGTCCTTCTTCCGCTCGTGGATAAAGTTCTTAGAAAGGCAGAAGTTACCAATAAGGACGTTGATCTATACGGTGTAACAGTAGGCCCGGGATCTTTTACAGGTATCAGGATCGGAATCTCCACGGTTAAGGGAATGGCTCTCGTAACAGGTAAGAAGGTAGCGGGAGTATCTTCTACGGAGGCTCTGGGAAGAAGCGTAGAGCCTGTGGCGTTTAACGGAACGACATATATCCTTCCGTGCTTTGACGCCAGGAACAAAAGGGTCTTCGCAGGACTTTATGATGAGAAGATGAAGCCGGTCGTTGAAGAGAATGCTTATGACACCGCGGATCTCGCAGAAAAGATCGAAGTCGAGAAGGGAAGCAGGATCATCGTCTGCGGTAACGGCGCCAAGGTCATGATCGAGGCTCTGGGAGACCGCGACGGAGTAGTTATCGAGAACGCCGAAGGTGCGTTCATAACTCCTTTGGGGATCGCTAAGTGTATAGCCCAAGGCGGCGAGGCTCTAATTGAGGACGCCATAACCATAAGTCCCAAGTACTGTGCGAGATCACAGGCCGAGAGGTTCAAAAAGCCGTCGGAAGTAACCATCGAAGATATGAAGGAAGAGGACGTTAATAAGGTGACGATCCTCGAAGCGGAAGGTATCGCTCATCCGTGGACAATAGAAGAACTCAAGGACCTTGTGACAAATGACAAGAAGGTCGCCGTGGTCGCGAGGACCCAGGAAGGCGAAGTCGTGGGCTACTGCGGCGCCTCGTTTGTAATGGACGAGGGAGAAGTCGGTAACCTATGCGTGGCAGGTAAGTACAGGCGTGAGGGCATCGCGAAGAAAGTGATGGCGGGCGTTTTCGAGAGGCTAAAGGAAAAGGGAGTAAAGACCTTGTTCCTGGAAGTAAACAAGGAGAATATGCCGGCACTGAAGCTTTATGAGATGCTGGGCTTTGAGACCTACGGATCGCGCAAGGATTATTATGGTCAGGGACAAGACGCACTTCTTCTTAAAATCGAGTTGTGAATTTAACCAAAAGAAATGAAAATCTTTTCTCATTTGCCGTTGAAAAAAGCGAAAAAAACTTCGCCGTTCCTTATTTTGTTGACTTTGTTTTTTCGTGAAAATATACTTTACTTGCAATAAGATTTGCATAGTATATTTCGTTTCTTAAGGAGGCGGCTATGGTACAAGAGACAGTAGTTTTTAAGTGTGAGGATGCGCTTCAGATGAAGGCTGTTGCGATGCTTATCCAAAAGGCTTCGAGTTTCAAGAGCACAATCTACCTGACCAGAGACGGGCGTCGTGCGAATGCCAAGAGTCTTCTCGGAGTTATGTCACTCGGCATCGAGAACGGAGTTGGAATAGATATTAATGCTGACGGTGTTGACGCACAGGAAGCGGTAGATGAGCTCGTAAGTTACTTGAACAACCCTAAGGTTTCATGAACGGCTTTGATGCTCGACTTGATTTAGTACCACAAGAACCCGGAGTTTACCTGATGAAGGACGCTTCGGGTTGCGTTATTTATGTAGGCAAAGCGAAGAAACTTCGAAACCGCTTAAGATCCTACTTCGGCGACCACGACATCCCCAACAACAAAGTAAGAGCAATGGTCTCTCACGTGGCGGACTTTGAGTACGTGGTCGTATCCACAGAGGCTGAGGCGCTCCTTCTGGAAGCCAACCTCATCAAAAGATATCAACCCCATTACAATATCCTTCTTCGTGATGACAAAGGCTATCCTTATGTCTGCATCACCATGAACGAAGCATTCCCTAGAGTCATGAAGGTCTTCCGTCCCGACGAGGAAGCCAGGAAGAAAGGCGCCCTCTACTTCGGTCCGTACCTTAACGGCGACCTTTTTGTATTCCTTAAGGCCATCGACGCCATCTTCCCTCTTAAGAAGTGCGCCCGTAAGCTCCCCCGCGACATCGGTAAGGAGCGTCCGTGCCTTAACTACCACATCGGCAAGTGCCTGGCTCCATGTAACGGCGGCATCAACGCCGACGAGTACCTGAAGATGATGGGTAACATCGTCGAATTCTTCGAAGGCAGATACGACGGCATCAAGTCCATGATCAGGGAGCAGATGGAAAAGGCAGCAGAATCCTATGACTTCGAGCGCGCCTCCATCTACAGGGACCGTCTATTCGCTCTCGAGAACATCACCAAGAGCCAGAAGATCTTTATGGAGATCAAGCGTGACGTAGACGCCATCGGTATATATTCCGATGCAGGTGAGTCTTCTATTCGAAAACTCGAACTGCGTGACGGCCGTGTCGTCGGTTCATCCACATACTTCGTAAGAAGCGAGGGCTCCGAAAACTCAGAGCTCATCCTGAACTTCTTGATGCAGTACTATGACAACGCCCCGTTCATCCCGGAGACCATAATCATCCCGTGTAAATTGGACGATGAGTCAAGCCTGACAGACATCGAAGACTACCTTTCAAGCCTTGCAAAACACAAGGTCACCATCAAGGTGCCTGAAAGAGGCGAGCTTCTCTCACTTCTTAAGATGGCAGAACTTAACGCCCGTGAGATGATGACCAGAAGGATATTAAGAGGCGGCGGAGCAGGAAGCGACCCTAATGCAGCCGTTCATATCATAGAGAAAGAATTCGGTATCGAAGAAGGAAGTATCAAGAGAATAGAATCTTTCGATATCTCCAACTTAGGTAACGATGACATCTGCTCGGGCATGGTCGTATTCACCAACGGCAAAGCCGACAAGCAGTCCTACAGACTTTTCAAGCTCAAGACAGTTGAGACACAGGATGATTTCGCGTCAATGAGAGAAGTCCTAACCAGACGTTTCTCACACGGCAAAGAAGACGGATTCACATACCCTGAACTGATCTTAGCCGACGGAGGCAAAGGCCAGGTATCCGCTATCCTGGAAGTCCTTACAGAACTTGGCCTAGACGATAAGATCCTCTTGGCCGGAATGTTCAAGAACAAGAGGCACAAGACCGCAGGTCTCGTGTTCCCTGACGGAAGAGAGATCTATCTTGATAAAGACAACTTAAACGATGACGAATTGGTCCTTCTCAGGTTCTTAACAGCAGTTCAGAACGAAGTCCACAGATTCGCCATCACATATCAGCGTAAGCTCTCAAAGAAGAGAAACTTAAGATACAGCTTAGAGGAGATAGACGGAATAGGTCCTGCCAAAAGGAAGAAATTACTCTCGCATTTTGGTACAATCAAAAAGATCTCCGAAGCAACAAGAGAAGAACTTCTAGAGTGTCCTTCAATAAGCGAGGAGAACGCCGATAGAATAATCGAGCATTTTTCTAAGGAGTAACCTGATGTCCGTATATAGCATAGCTGACCTTCATCTAGCCAAAGATATCGATAAGCCGATGGATGTCTTTAATTCGTTCTGGGACAACTATATGGACAAGATCAAAGAGAACTGGGAAGCAAAGGTAAAATCTGAAGATACAGTCCTTATCCCGGGCGACATCTCATGGGCTACTTACTTAAGCGAGATCAGTAAAGACTTTGAGTTCCTGCAGTCCCTTCCCGGTAAGAAGATACTATCAAGAGGTAACCACGATTACTGGTGGACTACCGTTAAGAAGATGGAAAGATTCACGGAAGAAAAAGGTTACAGTTCGTTGACTTTTCTTCAGAACAAGGCGATCGAAGTCGAAGACTTTGTAGTCGGAGCCACAAGAGGCTGGATACTTCCCGGTGATTCTCACTTCGGTGAAGATGACTTAAGGATATACGACCGTGAGATCATAAGGCTTGATCTTTGTATCAAGGACATAAACAGACTTGATCCCGATCATAAGAAAAAGCACATCATCATGATCCATTTTCCGCCTGTAACCAAATCATCGACCAACACGGATTTTGCAAAGAAACTGGAAGAGGGCAATATCGATATCTGCCTTTATGGTCACCTTCACGGCAAGGGTCACATGGTCGCCAAAGAAGGGGAAGTTAACGGGGTCATCTATAGGTGCGTAGCATCCGATTTTATATCATTTGACCCTGTGGATATAACCGGGTCAATTGTACCTTAAATAGTACAGCAGAAAAAAGTTTGGTCTGAAAGCGACTGCGGCACAGTTGTTTCGAGACTTTCGAAAAAGTTATTTGTTGCTAATTTAAGGCCTATATATTATAATAAAAAAGTCGAGCCTTCTCGGGCGAAGGAATATCTTCGCGAGAGGGCTTTTCTATCCTTGTTTTTTGAGGTTTTTTATGGCATACAGCATGACCGGCTTCGGCCGCGCGGAAAAGATTTTTTCTACCAGACGTTACACTGTCGAACTTAAATCTGTTAACAGCCGTTACTGTGACATCAACATAAGACTTCCGAGACTTTTTAACTTCGCTGAAAGCGGACTTAGAAAGCAGATCTCGGACACACTCGGAAGAGGTAAGGTCGACTGTTACGTAACATATGAGGATCAGGAGAGCGCATCTACTGAAGTAGCAGTTAACGAAGGTTTGGCAAAGGCATATTCGGAAGCGATCATCAAGCTTTGCGAAGTAACGGGAAGACAGGACGATCTTACTGCTACAAGATTATCTTCTTACCAGGATGTTCTTATCATAAGGCAGGCATCTGTTGATGAAGAAACTCTCGGTAAAGAGATAAGCGAAGTAATGGCGGAAGCATTGAACGGAATGCTCCAGATGCGTAAAGCAGAAGGTGAAGCACTTTGTGAAGATCTTCTTTCAAAGGTTGAATATCTTGAAGGTATCAGAAACGAGATCGCTACAAGAGCTCCGTCAGTTATCGAAGATTATAAGGTAAGACTTTCAGACAGGATCGACGAGATCCTGGATTCTGAGAAGAGAGCATTCTATGACGATGCAAGACTTGCAGCAGAAGTTGCGGTATTCGCTGATAAAGCTGCAATAGATGAAGAACTTGCAAGACTTATAAGTCACTTCTCACAGGCAAGAAACATCCTTAATTCAGAAGGCGGCATCGGAAAGAAAATGGATTTCCTCGTTCAGGAGATCAACAGAGAAGTTAATACCATCGGTTCCAAGGCAAATGATCTGGAGATCACAAACAGAGTTCTTCTTATGAAGAATGAGATCGAGAAGATCAGAGAGCAGATCCAGAATCTCGTGTAAGGAAGGCGACGGAAATTAATGAAGGACAGCAATAAGTTCATTGATATAGGGTTCGGAAACCTGGTAGCATCCGGAAGGATCCTCTGCATAGCAGGAGCCGATTCTTCTCCGATAAGAAGGATGATCCAGGAAGCAAGAGACAGGAGCATGCTGATAGACGGATGTGCAGGCAAGAAATGCCGTTCGGTAATAATCACTGACAGTGACCACATCATCTTAAGTTCTATCGATACAGCAGCTCTCAAGGGTTTACTGGAAGGTGAGGATCGGGTATGAGTGAAAAAGGTTTGATGATATCCGTATCGGGTCCGTCGGGAGTCGGCAAGGGAACCATAATCGAAGAGATAAGAAGGATGTTTCCTGAGTGTAAGCACTCCATATCGGTAACAACTCGTCCGCCGAGAGGCGAAGAGCAGGACGGAGTCGAGTACTACTTCAGAACAAAAGATGAATTCGAAAAGCTCGTTAAAGAAGGCGAGATCATTGAATACGACATGTACGTCGATAACTACTATGGAACACCTGCGACACCGCTTATCGAGAAGAGCAACAGAGGTGATGATGTTCTTCTGGATATAACGATAGCAGGAAGCCTGGCACTTAAAAGGAAGTTCCCGCAGGCGGTAACGATATTTATCCTTCCTCCGTCATTCGAGAAACTCGAAGAAAGACTTAAGGGAAGAGGAACCGAAAGCCTCGAGCTGGTACAGAAAAGACTCGAGAAGGCAAGAGAAGAGGTACTAAGCGCAGAGAAGTTTGATTACGTTGTGGTAAATGATGATCTTCAGACTGCGGTAGACAATATAGTAGCGATCATGAAGGCTGAAAAGTGCAGATATGATCGATTGAGCGGAATAGAAAAGACACTTTAAACGCTCACCAGAAATTAAGTTAGAAAAACAAAAATCATACGAAGAAAGAAGAGGTATTGAAAGATGTTAGTTGATCCATCGATCGAGAAGATGTTGCCAAAGGCAGATTGTGCTTACGAACTCGTTGTTCTCGTAAGTAAGAGAGCTCGTCAGCTCGTTGAAGGCGGCCAGCCGATGATCCCGGACAAGGCAGCAAACATGGTTTCCCTTGCCTGCAAGGAAGTTGCACAGGATAAGGTCGTCTGTGTTAAGGGAGACAGGTCTAAGGAGATCACAGTTCCTAAGACTAAGGTAGCAAGAGATGCTGAAAAGGCAGCTCAGCTTGCTAAGGAAGAAGCAGAAAGACAGCGTGAACTCGAGCGTGCTATGCAGTACGAGGCAGCTGCTGAAGCTAAAGAAGAGTCATCCGAGGATGTTACAGGTCTTGATATGATCGAAGTTGTTGAGAGCTTTGATGAAGTACCTGAAGTAACAGAAGATGAAGACATCTCCGAGGAAGACTTGGAAGAAGCAGAAGAGTAATTAAGGAACCGAGGAACAGGAAAAATGACAGAGAAAAAGTCAATGGAAAAGATCGTAGCTCTTGCTAAGACAAGGGGTTTTGTATATCCGGGTTCGGATATCTACGGCGGTCTTGCAAATTCTTGGGACTACGGTCCGTTGGGCGTTCAGCTCAAGAATAACGTTAAAGCAGCATGGTGGAAGAAGTTCGTCCAGGAAAGTCCATATAACGTAGGTCTCGATGCTGCTATCATCATGAATCCGAGGACCTGGGTAGCTTCAGGTCACGTAGGCGGATTCTCCGATCCTTTGATCGACTGTAAGCAGTGCAAAGCTAGACAGCGTGCTGATAACCTCGTTGAGGATTGGAACAAGGAAAACAACATTGAGGGTGTATCCGTTGAGGGTATGGAACCTGATGAGATGGTCGCTTACATAAGAGAGAAGAATATTCCTTGTCCTGTATGCGGCGGTCATAACTTTACAGACATCCGTAAGTTCAACCTCATGTTCAAGACATTCATCGGTGTAACAGAAGATTCCACTAATGAAGTTTACTTAAGACCTGAGACAGCTCAGGGTATCTTCGTTAACTTTGCTAACGTTCAGCGTTCCGCAAGAAAGAAGATCCCGTTCGGTATCTGCCAGATCGGTAAGTCTTTTAGAAACGAGATCACACCTGGTAACTTTATCTTCCGTACACGTGAGTTCGAGCAGATGGAACTCGAGTTCTTCTGCGAGCCTGGTACAGACCTTGAGTGGTTTGATTACTGGAAAACATTCTGTCACGATTGGCTCATCAACCTCGGTATCAAAGAGGAAGAGCTCCGTACAAGAGACCACGCTAAGGAAGAGCTTGCTTTCTATTCAAGAGCAACAACAGACTTCGAGTTCGCATTCCCATTCACAGACTGGGGTGAGCTCTGGGGTATCGCAGATCGTACAGACTACGATCTTAAGCAGCACATGGAATTCTCCAAACAGGATCTCCAGTACTTTGATCCGGCTAAGAACGAGAAGTATGTTCCATACGTTATCGAGCCGTCACTCGGTGCTGACCGTGTAACACTCGCATTCCTCTGCTCCGCATACGACGAAGAAAAGATCGTTGACGGTGACAAGGAAGACGTACGTACTGTTCTTCACTTCCATCCGGCACTTGCACCAATCAAGATCGGTATCCTTCCTCTCTCTGCTAAGCTTTCAGAGAACTGCGATCCGATCTTCCAGAAACTTTCCAAGAAGTACATGGTAGAGTTTGATGACAGACAGTCCATCGGTAAGAGATATCGTCGTCAGGACGAGATCGGTACACCTTACTGTGTAGTATTCGACTTCGATTCTTTGGAAGACAATTGCGTAACCATCCGTGAGCGTGACTCCATGAAGAACGTTGAGTACGAGCCTGGCAACATCAGATTCCCTATCGACAAGCTCGAGGAATTCTTCGAAGGCAAGTTTGATTTCTGATCTTTTCCATAAAGATCGCCCAAAGTATGGTTTACAAATTTTAAAAATATAAAAACGAAAGGCAGGGACAAACAACTATGACAAAGTATGTTTACCTATTCACAGAAGGAAACGGCAATATGCGCGAACTTCTCGGCGGTAAAGGAGCTAACCTTGCAGAGATGACCAACCTCGGTCTTCCTGTACCACAGGGTTTCACCATTACTACAGAAGCATGTACTCAGTATTATGAGGACGGAAGAAAGATCAACGACGAGATCTTCGCACAGATTCTTGAATATATTGAGAAGATGGAAGAGATCACAGGAAAGAAGTTTGGTGACCTCGAGAATCCTCTCCTCGTTTCAGTTCGTTCCGGTGCCCGCGCATCCATGCCTGGTATGATGGATACTATCCTCAACCTCGGTCTTAATGAGGATGTTGTTAACGTAATCGCTGAGAAGTCCAATAACCCACGTTGGGCATGGGACTGCTACAGAAGATTCATCCAGATGTACTCCGACGTTGTTATGGAAGTCGGTAAGAAGTACTTCGAGGAATTGATCGATAAGATGAAGGCTGACCGTGGAGTTCAGCAGGACGTTGAGCTTACAGCTGACGACCTTAAGGAACTCGCTAACCAGTTCAAGGCTGAGTACAAGGCTAAGATCGGTTCTGACTTCCCAACAGATCCTAAGGAGCAGCTCATGGGCGCTATCAAGGCTGTATTCCGTTCCTGGGACAACCCACGTGCAAACGTATACCGTCGTGATAACGATATCCCTTACTCATGGGGTACTGCTGTAAACGTACAGTCCATGGCTTTCGGTAACATGGGTGATGACTGTGGTACTGGTGTTGCTTTCACACGTGACCCGGCTACAGGTAACAAGGGTCTCTTCGGTGAGTTCCTTACAAACGCTCAGGGTGAGGACGTTGTTGCAGGCGTTCGTACACCAATGAAGATCGCTGAGATGGAAGAGAAGTTCCCTGAGGCTTTCAAGCAGTTTGTTGACGTATGCAACATCCTTGAGAAGCACTACAGAGACATGCAGGATATGGAGTTCACAGTTGAGCACGGTAAGCTCTACATGCTCCAGACAAGAAACGGTAAGAGAACAGCTCAGGCTGCTTTGCAGATCGCTTGTGACCTCGTTGATGAGGGAATGAGAACAGAGGCTGAGGCAGTTGCTATGATCGATCCTCGTAACCTTGATACACTTTTGCACCCACAGTTCGATGCAAAGGCTCTTAAGGATGCTAAGCCTATCGCTCAGGCACTCGGTGCTTCCCCTGGAGCAGCTTGCGGTCAGATCGTATTCACCGCAGAAGATGCTGAAAAGTGGGCATCTGAAGGTAAGAAAGTCGTTCTCGTAAGACTTGAGACATCTCCTGAAGATATCACAGGTATGAAGGTATCCCAGGGTATCCTCACAGTTCGTGGTGGTATGACATCACACGCTGCAGTTGTTGCACGTGGTATGGGTACATGCTGTGTATCCGGTTGTGGTGACATCAACATGGATGAGGCAAATAAGAAGTTCACACTCGCAGGTAAGACATACGTTGAGGGTGATTACATCTCTATCGACGGTTCTACAGGTAAGATCTACGACGGTATCATCCCAACAGTTGATGCTCAGATCGCAGGTACATTCGGCCGCGTTATGGAGTGGGCTGACAAGTACAGAGTTCTCAAGGTTAGAACAAATGCTGATACACCTAAGGATGCTAAGAAGGCTCGTGAGCTCGGTGCTGAGGGTATCGGTCTTTGCCGTACAGAGCACATGTTCTTCGAGGAAGACAGAATCGCTGCTTTCCGTGAGATGATCTGCTCTGATACAGTTGAAGAGAGAGAAGCTGCTCTTGATAAGATCCTTCCATATCAGCAGAACGACTTTAAGGCTCTCTATGAGGCTCTCGAGGGTTATCCTGTAACAATTAGATTCCTTGATCCGCCGCTCCATGAATTCGTTCCTACAGAAGAGGCTGATATTAAGAAGCTCGCTGATTCACAGGGCAAGTCCGTTGAGGCTATCAAGGCTCTCATCGCATCCCTCCACGAGTTCAACCCTATGATGGGTCACAGAGGATGCCGTCTTGCAGTTACATATCCTGAGATCGCTAAGATGCAGACAAAGGCTGTTATCCGTGCAGCTATCGAAGTTAAGAAGGCTCATCCGGATTGGAACATCAAGCCTGAGATCATGATCCCGCTCGTTTGTGAGATCAAGGAGCTCAAGTACGTTAAGAACGTTGTTGTTGAGACAGCAGATGCTGAGATCAAGGCAGCAGGCATCGACCTCGAGTATGAGGTAGGTACAATGATCGAGATCCCACGTGCTGCTCTTACAGCTGACGAGATCGCTAAGGAAGCTGACTTCTTCTGCTTCGGTACAAACGACCTTACACAGATGACATTCGGTTTCTCACGTGACGATGCAGGTAAGTTCCTCGGTGCTTACTACGATGCAAAGATCTTTGAGAACGATCCTTTCGCAAAGCTTGACACAACAGGTGTTGGTAAGCTTATGCAGATGGCTATCTCTCTCGGCAAGCCCGTTAATCCCAACCTTCATGTTGGTATCTGCGGCGAGCACGGTGGAGATCCTACGTCCGTTGCATTCTGCCACAAGATCGGTCTTGACTATGTATCCTGCTCACCTTTCCGTGTGCCCATCGCAAGACTGGCTGCAGCACAGGCAGCTATAGCCGAAGAACGTTAATTGAGTCGGCATGTTTTTTAGGGACATTTGAAGTTCCAAAGGACTTCATGGAGAAAAGTGCGAAACTTTATTTCGGTAAAGATCGCAAGATCCGATTCCTTGAAAAGCTTGAATTCAAGCTATTTCTAATATAGAGAGTCTGAAAAGGCTCTCTATATTTTTATTCAATTTTAAAAATATAAGATGCCACCAATAGTCATGAAATATGGATCTGTTGATTGCAATTACGAATGCGTTCAAGGTGATTTTTTAGAAATTTCCTTGGGCGCATTTTTTACAATTTTGAAAAAAGTGCAAGATCTTGCACTTTGAAGGAGGTTTGAAAATGTCGGTATTTACCGCAAGAAAGCTAAAAGAATCAAGGACTGTGGCAAATCTTACCTTGGATGAGGCAGCCGAGAGAATGCAAATCAGTCGAAGACGTTTAGGGTACATTGAGTCAAATGAGAACCAACCGACCTCGGATGAGATCATCGCGTT
>JAILPW010000048.1:0-2822 GCA_024699245.1 Clostridia bacterium
GGCAACGGATGGTCGAACAGGAACCCTTGAGCTATCTGGCAGTTATTCTTTTTAAGGATCCTTAACTGTTCATCAGTCTCAACGCCTTCAACTACGCACTCCAAACCCATGTCTTGTGCCAGCGAGATCAGATGCCTGAACATTACGTTCGATACGTTACCGTCATCTTCAGTCTGGGGAACAAAGCTCTTATCGATTTTAAGAACATCCCACGGGATATCACGGATAAGGTTCAAAGATGAATAACCTACGCCGAAGTCATCTACGGCAGTCTTTACGTTTTCTCTCTGAAGTCCGCTTACGATACGTCTTAAGTCGCTGAACATAACATCAGACGTGGTCTCCGTCAGTTCGATCTCTATGAGGTCATGAGGAATGTTGTACTTATTGATGATAGATAGTATGTGGTCCGTAAGATCAATATCGATCAAATGCTTTCTGGAGAAGTTGACCGATACGCGTACCGGCTGACGTCCTTCGTTAAGCCATCTGACCATGTCCCTGCAAACGTGGTCAAGGACATAGAAATCGAGTTCTGATACAAAAGTGTTGAGTTCAAGAATAGGAATGAAGTCATCCGGAGGTATTATCTTTCCGTCAATCTGCCAGCGGCAAAGAGCTTCAGCACCAACGATCTTCTTTGTCTCGATATCAACTTTGGGCTGATAGTGAATGATGAATTCTTCTCTCTTGACCGCTCCGAGGAATGCTGTCTGGATCTGCTTTATGTGATCGCTTTCGGCCTTCATCTTATCGTCGTATACAACGATGCGTTCACCATCGTGACGCTTGGCTACGTTACCGGCGAGCATGATCTTATCCATGATATCGCCGTATGATTTCATCATGTACGGGATAGGCAGCGCATAAACACCTGCGGCAACAGAGACGTTCACCCTCTGCTGACCAGTAATATCATAAGCTATGTGCGCACCGGAAAAGATCCTGAAGACATCATCCTGTAAGGTCTTGTCGAAAACACCAATGAATTTGTCACCGCCGAGTCTTATAATGATTCCCGTATCGCCGATAGTATCGCTTAAAAGATCATAATACTTGCGCATTACGATATCGCCGTTCTCACGTCCGATCTCCTGGTTTACTATCGTGAAATTATGGAGATCAAGATAAAATGCAACCTTGCCGCCAAGTCTGTTCTCCGCATTGTTTATGTCCATGAATCTGGCAAAGGCGCGGAAATTGCGGTAACCGTCAAGATCCGAAAAACCGAACTCTTCAAGTTTTTTGATCAAACGGACTCTGCTGACATATCCCAGGATTATCCTTAACAATGAATCAAGCTGATCAACATCCGTGTCATCGTGGACATACTCTTCCGGATTGGAATAAAGTGTTCCGATAAGCACCGCTTTAGAAGATGAGACTATCCTCAGACGGATAAGGACCTTCTTACTGTTTCCCGTATCAAAATCACAATAGACTTCGCCGTCTCCACGCTGCTCCATCATAGGAGTTATGTAGAATTCGGTCATGCCCTTGGTGAGCTTATAATCTATGCCGATGCTTTTTATCAACGTAACATAAGCATCACGGTCAACCGGCTGGTTATGCGTTATGCGGACTAACCGCTCAAGGTATGATGTGTATTTTTCTCTGGATATGCAACTCATAAAGCTCACCTGTCTTCCGGGACTCGCCTAAATCATTCCGGTCTTTTGGGACCTGGTCCTTTAACACCAAGAAGTCTTGTGATCAGTGGTGATAAAAGAACAGATAGCACATAACTGATCAGAAGTGTCGGCAGCAGGAGCCTCATCCAGCTGCCAAGCCACATCACCGCAAACGGCGGGAGATGGCTCAAAGCCTCTGCAGGAAGCTTCATACGGGCAGAAATGACACCGTACAAACTCATAACGATACTGATTATAAGAGTGTTTCCGACTGAAATCGGAATAGCGTTTATTGCGAAGAACTTAATTCCGGGAGGATTGGCATTGGCTTTTCTTGCAAGCATTGCGCCAAGCTTTCCGAACGGAATAACCAGTGAAACTACTACTCCTATAACGATCGATAACGTTATGTTTGTGATATAGAGCATTTCAACAGGAGTATATCTAACAGCTTCAGGATTATTCCTGATCACAAGCGCAGCAGAAACGACACCCATTACGGCCGACATAATGATAGACATTATTATTCCGACTAGACGTTCCTTTTTCATAAGCCACACCCCAAAAAAGCCGCGCATTTCCGAATGTAATTAGGATTATATTATCAGGGTTTTAAATCATATAGATAAACCATTTGTAAAATTTATTGTAAAAAAGAAAAAAGCTCCGGATAACCGGAGCTCATAAATACTGTATTTCAGGACTTTTCTTAACGATCAGTCATATAATTCATAAAGGCCATCTGGCATTTTACACTTGATGAATCCGTCTTCAACGCTGACTTCATAGCAGTATGCCTTTACAAAAGGGATCATGAGATTTTTCTTTTTGTCACGCTTTATTTCGAGCGTAAACTGGGATCCTGTCTCAAAACAGTCGATTACCGTTCCGACTTCTCCCTTTTCATCGTCAATCACTTTGAGGCCTTTGAGATCAGTAATAAAGTAGCTGCCCTTCTTGAGCTTGACGGCATCTTTTTTGTCGACGGCAATGAATCTGCCACGCAGGAGTTCAGCCTTGTCTCTGTCAAGGACACCTTCGAATTTAACGAGAACGTTTCCTCTGTCCAGCCTTGCAGAAGAGCATACTGAAGCTTCGGGCTTCTCAAAATTCTGCCCGCAGAAAAAACATTCCTTAAGTTTAAGGAAACGGCGCGGGTCGTCCGTTAAGGGGAATACTTTAACTTCCCCA
>JAILPW010000035.1:0-78366 GCA_024699245.1 Clostridia bacterium
CGTTCTTCCAAGCATATGTCAACGGGCTGTCATTACTGCTTATTGCATTTGCTGTAAACGAGAAATCTCCTCCAGCTCCGATTACTGCAGTTGTTGTGTTTGTTCCGGCCTTAAGTGTCGGTACTGTGACATTGATAATAACTTCAACCTGATTGTTGTGATTATCTTTCACGATACACTTGTATGTAGCAGAAGCATTTGCTGTAATCTTCAACGTGTTGCTGCTTCCTGATACATTGGAGAAGCTTCCGTTTGTTCCCTTCTTCTGCCATGTGTATGTAGGCTGGTCATTTGTGTTTGATGTTGCAGTTACCTTGAGAGTTACACTGGCACCCTTCTTTGCAATTATATCCGCATTATCAGCAACAGCTGTAAGATTAGCTGTTCCTACAGTTACAGCGAACGTAAATGTCTTTGTGTTATATCCGTCTGTTACAACACATGTGTATGTTGTGGTTGCTGTAAGCATCGGAGAATAAGAAGATTCTCTTGAAAGTACTGTTGTGCTTCCGCTTTCACGCCATTCGTATGTAACTGAATCTGTACCTGCTGTTGAACTTGCAGTTACAGACATGCTAGCTACATCACCTTTGAAGATCGAAAGTGATGCTGCTGACTGACTTGCTGTCAGTGTATGAACTGTAACAGTGTATGTGATAGTTATCTTATTGTTGTATGCGTCTGATACTTCACATGTGTAAGTCGTATTCTGATCTGCTGTTGAACTGAATGTCTTTGCAGTTCCAACTAAAGAATTCCCGTTCTTCCAAGCATATGTCAACGGGCTGTTATTGCTGCTTATTGCATTTGCTGTGAACGAGAATTGTCCTCCAACTCCGATAACTGCAGTTGTTGTGTTTTCTCCGGCTGTAAGTGTCGGTACAGTAATAACATAATCTACATTTACGGCATTGCCCATATTGTCATCGACAATACATCTGTATTCCTGAGTCTTTGTAGCAACGTAGGAATAGGAAGATGATGATCCGCCATAACCAACGTCTCTATAAACATTATCTGTTCCTTTAATCTGCCACTGATAATTTAAATTTCTTCCGGCAGGAGATGTAACGGACGGCTTAAGAACTACAGTACTGTTATAATTTACCGTTTGATATGTGTTCAAGGTCGAATCAATAAGAGCAGCTGACTTAACAGTAACGTTAAAGTATACCGTTACCTCATTTAGCGTATCACTTACGGTACAACCGTATCTTGTATCAGATTTCGGCGCAGGTGAATAAGTGCTTGAATAATTAAGAATGTTGTTCGGTTCAGACTCAACAAACCACTTATAAGTAATATTATTTCCGGAATTTGTTGTAGCTGTCACAGACAGATATGCGGATCCGCCTTCATAAATTGACACGTTTTCCGCGTTCTGTTTAACATCCAAAGCAGATACTTTTACTGTATATTCAATTGTTTCAGAGTTTCCGAAATCATCAGATACAATACACTTATATCTGGTAGTGCTGTTAACGGAAGTCGTATATGTCTGGGCACTTCCGTAATCCGCTGTTTCGACACTGTTTGTCCAGTGATAATGGATGTCACCGGAAACACTGTTTGATGCGTTAGCTGTCAATGTAAAAGACTGACCTTTTCCGACATTGAGAGTAGTTATATTGTTACCCAATGTAAGAGTAGGAACTGTAATCTCAAAATCGACATTATGAGTATGACCTAATCTGTCGCTGACTACGCATCTGTATGAAGTAGATCCTGTTACGGTAGTCTGGTAAGATTTTGCCTTTTCACCGGAAATATTGGAATAATTAGAACCGTTCTTGATCTGCCACTGATAAGTTACATCTCCCGTGTTGGATGTAACATCTACAGTAAGATTCAAAGGTGTGTTTTTTGCAACTGTCTGATATTTATCATCATCACTTGTATTATCTACGAATGTTGATTCAATTACCTTGACTGAGAATGTAACTGACTTTGTAGAATATCCGTTATATACAACACAAGTAAAATCTGTATCAGTTGTCACATTGGCAGGTTTATATGTGCTGCTCTGAGAATAAATGATGTTGAAATTTCCGTCCTTATACCATTTGTATGTAAGTGGGATTCCTGAATCTGATTCAGCGTATACAGTAAGTTCAGGAGTCTCTCCATTGTATATCTCAACAGTGGTATCAGAAGGAACTGTAAGAGTACAAACGACAATAAGGTAATTAATAGTAACTGAATTTCCGTTACCATCAGTAATTACACACTTATACGATGTGTTGCTTTCTGCTATACCAGAATAGGTACTGGTGTCAGATCCTATAGATTTATTATTGCTATCGTACCAAGCATAGTGGAGGGTGCTTCCAACATTACTGGAAGCATTGGTAGTTAACGTAAATTCATCACCCTGGCCAATCTTGATGTTAGTTTCGTTACTGCCTATAGAAATGTTAGAAACAGTAATTACAAAATCAACATTGATCGAATTACCGTAAGTATCACTTACGACACAGCGATATGTCCTTGAACCATTTACGGTAACTGTCTTGGAGGAAGAGTTGCCTCCGATACTTGTAAAAATATTACCGGTCTTTACAAACCATGAATAACTGAGATTTCCATCACCTGTGCAATTTGTGTTCAATGTAACAGTTGAACCACCTGCGACACAACGGTTTTTCTCACTGTCAGGTGTATTATCAATAAGCTTATGAACGTCATCGACTACAGTTATCGTGTAATAGACATCCACTGTGTGGATATCCCAATAATCGTATGCGTATTGGAATTGAAGATGAACATAACAAGAGTCATTAGGAGTAAAAGTGCATTCCGGCTCGACCAACAGATAGTCATCCTCAATCTCTGAAATAGTTTCTATATCGTCTCCGGAACTGGTACATTTTTTCCAAATTGCTGCCCAAGCCGAGTAATGATCATCCTCGATCAAGCTGTATTTGAATTTAAGTGCTACTGACTCTCCGCGAGATATAGTTATGTTCCTGTCTGCTTCTGTTGTCAGATCCTGGAAAACATCCACAGGCGGAGTTGGCTCCGGTGTAATGGTCGGATTAACAGATGCGCCGTTAACTTGGATCATGAAAGATCCTGTTCCTGTCTTTCCTGCGCAGGACCAATCAAATTCAACTGATTGTGCTATACCTTTCTTAACAGCCTTCATCTTGCCGTTTTCGAAAACAACAAGTCCTGAAGAACAACGCCAGTTGGAAACAGTATATTGCGAAGGATCAACAACGAAAGAATTTCCTGCTGAATCCTCTCTTCTGCACTTCAAAACAACCTGCGGGAGGTCATACTCCTCATTTATTGTGTATGTGCTGTATGCACCGGTACCGTTTTGAACTGCAGTAGCTGAGAAAACACTACTATCAATGTCCATCGAAATGGATGAATATGTTATGGAATCATCAGGGGCAACATAATTCGGATTGGACAATACGGAACTCATTTCCATTATCCAGTAGTGCTCACCGTTGAAGATAACGTGAGCGATACCGCATGCAACATATTCTGAATCGATAAGAGCTTCTCTCTGATACTGAGTCTCATCGCCCTCTTCTTCCCAGAACGCATATGCGGAATAAGTTGAAGCATATCCGTGACTTCTAAGTTCGCACTCAGAAGAAACACCATCGATCTCAAGAGTGTGGAATGCGCTTCCGTCAGGTCTCAATGTGCTTTCATCACTGTAGCTGGTACCCATCTCTTCAGCTCTTCTTATAGCGATCTGCTCAAGAGTGTAGTCATAGGTAAGCTGAACATCGATTCCGTTCCTGATTCTTAGCGCATTAACAAGATCCAACATCTCACGAGCATTAGTCTGATCGTGCTGGATCGTAACGCTGAAATCCATTGTTCCTGCAAGAACGGGAATGTCGAAAACCGATAAAGTGAAGACAACTACTAGAGCAAGAGCCAAGGCTCTCGCCATGTTACTGAGTTTATTTTTCACCACAAAATACCCCCTGCCCATCTTCCTTTCTTATATTAAATAATGGATAGGGTTCGATTTCAATCAAAAATCTATTATTATTTGAAAAACTCTTGTATTTTTCTGTAAATTTTCTGTTCTTTTTACTTCAATGAGGACACAAAAATATGCTTTGTATATCAAAACATCGCTTTTGCGAAAAGTACTGCTTTCTTAGGGTCTCCGTTAAGTTCGATCGAACCTTCGGTCAATGCCTCATAGAAACTTTTCTTGCCGCTCAATACTGCAGCGAAAACATCAGTATCTGCATCGATGTAGAATGATGCATTGTTGTATTCGTAAGGAGCAACTTCTGCAACCTTATCCTCAACCTTAACGTACAAAGGCCTGAACTCCAATGAGCCTGTCAAAGTAATCTGTGTGGAGATGAATTCTGATGTGAACTTCGCCTTGTATGCCTTAGCTGTCATAGCATTGTAGATGCTCTCGAAAGTAGGAAGCACAACCGGCTTTTCCTTCTTTACGCTTGCCTTCTTTGCAGACTTTGGAAGTGCATTTGCTTTTACATCAGTGCTCATATATTAATCCTCCGATCAGTTAAGACTTCCCTCAACGTTTTCGGCACGCCACTCGAGGTACTCGTCATAAGTCATTCTCTTGTCGATTATACCACTATCGGTAATCTCAATGATACGGTTTGCGACAGTATTTACGAGCTCTCGGTCATGTGATGTGAAAAGGATCGGACCAGGGAATTTCTTGATGCCCTCGTTGAGTGCAGTGATCGCCTCGAGATCCAAGTGGTTCGTAGGATCGTCAAGGATGATGATGTTGGAATTCGTAAGCATCATGCGTGACAGCATAAGGCGCACCTTCTCGCCTCCCGACAGGACCTTCGCACTCTTTGAAGCCTCTTCACCGGAAAAGAGCATCCTTCCCAAAAAGCCTCTTATGTATGTCTCTGTCTGGTCTTTCGAAAACTGGCGCAGCCAGTCCGCGAGGCTCAGTTCACAGCCTTCAAAAAACTTGGAGTTGTCCTTAGGAAGATATGATCTGGAAGTCGTGATACCCCACTTAACTTCGCCCTCATAATCCTCTTCCTCGCCTGCGAGGATATTGAGTATCTGCGTGATCGCTACTTCGTCCTTACCGACAAATGCGATCCTGTCATCTCTCTCCATCGAAAACGTTACATCGTTAAGAGTTTTTCTGCCGTTATTTTTCGCAGAAAGACCAGTAACAAACAAAACATCATTACCGATCTCACGATCCTGCGTAAAAGAGATGAACGGATATCTTCTGGATGACTGCTTAACTTCCGGGAGCTCCATGTTTTCGAGAAGTTTCTTACGGCTTGTTGCCTGCTTGGACTTGGAAGCATTTGCAGAGAATCTGGCGATAAAGTCCTGGAGTTCTTTTCTCCTTGCTTCGATCTTCTTGGTCTGATCGCGGAGCTGACGAAGCGACAGCTGTGTGTACTCATACCAGAAATCGTAGTTACCCTGGAAGAGAGTTACCTGCTTGAAGTCGATATCAACGATGTGTGTGCAGACCTTATTAAGGAAGTGACGGTCATGGGATACGACCAAAACGCAGTTCTCGAAATCCATGAGATAGTTCTCGAGCCAGCGGCAGCTGTTAAGATCAAGGTGGTTGGTAGGCTCGTCCAAGAGGAGCACGTCAGGGTTGCCGAACAATGCCTGTGCGAGGAGGACCTTCACCTTCTGGCCACCGGTAAGATCTCTCATCGGACGTTCATAGAACTCTTCGCCCATGCCGAGACCCTGAAGAATGATCTCCGCATTGCTTTCTGCGGACCAGCCGTCGAGCTCAGCGAACTCGCCTTCGAGTTCACCCAAGATAATTCCGTCTTCGTCATTGAAATCAGGCTTAGCGTAAAGTCTTTCTTTTTCTCTCATGATCTCGTAAAGACGCTTGTGACCCATGATAACAGTCTCTCTTACGAGGTAGTCGTCATATTTAAAGTGGTCCTGTTCAAGGACCGACATTCTCTCAGTCTTTGGAAGATTCACAAAGCCCTTCTGCGGCTCAACTTCACCTGTCAAAACCTTAAGGAAAGTGGACTTGCCTGCACCGTTGGCGCCGATGATGCCATAGCAATTTCCCTTCGTGAATTGTATATTTACTCCTTCGAAAAGCGTTCTGCTTCCGAACATCAAAGAAACGTTTGAAACGTCAAGCATTATTCTTTATTCCCCTTTGAAATAATTTTCCTCAAACATTATAAAGGCGGGGCATTGCCCCGTCTACTGTACAAATAACACCAAAAGAAAAGCCCTTAGAACTGTTTCATTGTAACCTTCTCGATCCAAAGTATCCACGAAGTCGGGACTATCTTTGAAGCCACATGCAAAGCTTTCTGGGAAACCTTGTAAACATATAGTCCCCTGCCTTTTCGACATGCCTTGAGAGAAGACTTCGCAAGCTTAACGGGATCGGCAGCACAAAGTGCTCTGATTCCCGTAAATTCACCTGCCTTGTTGTCAGTTGCTTTCTTAAGGAATTCAGTCTTTACAGGTCCCGGACAAACGGTGGTAACACCGATATTAAACTTCTTAAGTTCAAACTGCAGCGCTCTCGAAAAACTCGTTACATACGCCTTCGACGCAGCATACACCGAAAATCCCGGCTGCGGAAGGAAAGCTGCGGAAGATGCGATATTAAGGATCCTCGGACCTTCCTTAAAAGACCTGCCGTGACCCGTCATATAAGGAAGGCATATCTTGGTAGTTTTCGTAAGACAGTTGCAGTTGAGGTTGACCGTGTTTTCGAGATCTGACAAAGAGATATCATTTACGGTACCGCGCTTACCCATGCCTGCGCAGTTTATGAGAAGCTCCACCTGAGGCTTTTCCTGTTCGAGTTTGGAAGACAGGATATCAAGACCCTTGCTGTCAGTCAGATCAAGAACTACCGGAATGACTCGTTCCCTTCCGAGTTCTTCAGAAAGAGCATTAAGTTTTTCCGCACGCCTTGCGATGATCCAGATCTGTTCGTACTTCCGGTCACCTACAAGTTCTCTTAAGAATGCCTCTCCGATACCTGATGATGCACCGGTGATTATTGCCGTCTTCATGGGCTCCTCCACTATTTTTTCTCTAAAAGATTATAACCTATGGCCGCCGAAGCGACCATAGGCTATAAAAAAACAGTATCCTAGAGATCATCAACTAATTTAGGTTTGGCGTTGAGTCAGCGCCCGTTCTTCTCGGCTTCCTCCATCGCTCTCAATTCTTTCATTGCCTGAGCATGATTGAAAGCGGTCTTGCTCGAACTCGATGACGACGATGTAGTTGTCTTCTTTGAAGGACTTGAACTAACTTTGTTCGTCGTTACCTTGCTGGTTGCCGTTGAAGGTTCATCAACTCGAGGTGTCTGCTTTGTTCCGCCTCTTACTCTCGATGCAGATCCGGAAGCTGCATTTGAATACACTGGTCTTATTGCAGCTGTATCTGACTTCTTGAGATATCCGTTAACGACCTTCGGTTCGTCTTCATTCTTTTCTTCAACCGGTGCGGCATCTTTCTTGAACTTGTTCTTGATCGCTCCGAGAGGAATGAATTCAAATGCAAGTTCTGAATTATCCACACCCTGACTCTTAAGTATAGCAAGTCTTACTACGACTCCTATTCCTACGAGGATCAAGATGAATGCCCACCAGCTCATTCCGTCATCCTTACGTCCGCCGTGAGGTGTGATTATTCCGTTAACCTTGATCGGAGCTGTAGGAGTTGGTGTCGGTTCTCCGGTTCCATCTGTTCCTTCATCGATCACAACAGCTACTTCAGCTGCCTCAGTTTCATTTACTACTGCAGCTACGGACTCAGAAGGCTCTGTCTCCTCTGTGTTTTCAGGTTCAGTCTCTTCAGTTGTCTCCGTTGTTTCAGGTTCTGTTTTTGAAGAGGTTTCTGTTGTATCAGTCTCATTCTTCTTTTCATTGTTGTTATCGGAAGAAGGAGCATCTATTGTCTTTGGCGCTGTTGTAGTTGCGGCACTGTCAGTGGAAGCTGACTTGGTTGGTGCTGCTGTTGCAGAAGAATCTGAGCTTCCTGAATTCGAAGAAGTTGAGGACTTACTGTTATCCTGTGCGCCGGTCGGAGCAGCTGTAGGAGTAGACGTAGCCGTATTCTTCGAAGTGTTGTTATTATCGTTATTACTATTATTATTGTTGTTATTCTGATCCTGTTTTGCAGGTTCAGCCTGTTTAGGTTCTTCAGCCTTCTTTTCATCAGCCTTTGGATCTGCCGGCTTATTCTCACCCGGCTTTGGAGCTGCCGGCTTGTTCTCATCCGGTTTTGGTGCCGCAGGCTTTTTTTCGTTCGGCTTTGGTGGTGCAGGTTTATTTTCATCCGGCTTCGGTGCTGCAGGCTCTGCCTTCGGAGCACTTCCTGTTGAAGAAGAACCGGTGAAAGCAAAAATAACAGGTTGGCCTTCAGCTGCATAATCAACAAATCCGGAACCTGATAGATTCATGCCGCATGTATAAGAGCCATCAGCTTTTGAAGTAACAGTTAATGTAACGGAACTGCCACTGGCAGAAGCCGAACTTGCTTCCCAATAATCGACAACTGAAACAGACATATTGAAATTAACTGTTATGGTAAATGTGGAATTGGGTTGATATCCGCTTCCTGAAATATCAACAGTAGCGCCTTCTCCCCAAACACTCCTTAAAGAAACTGAATCGCTTGTGCCATCAGCAAGTACATCATTGCCGAATCCGACAGCACAGATCACCATCAGTAAAGAAATCAAAAGAGCTGTAAGGCCCCTTAGTCTTTTATTGCTGTTCATAACGAATTCCCCCAAACAAACACAACGATGCAACAAAAACACATTATTATTATATCACGGAATTATGCATTTTTCAGCAGAACACTCACTGCAAACACTCTTCTTTTATGCATATTGCACAAATATCGTTTTGATGCCAGATAAATGGGAATTGTCGTTTTTTAGAATCGTTAAAAACTAGAACGTCCACTACCGCAGTGCGTATAGCGGTAATGGACGTATACTTCGATAAAAGAATACTAGTGTATATCTATTTTATAATCAATTTTCTTTTAGTGTTTTTAGTGAGATTTGCCAACACTTAATCATCGCTTTCAGGCAATTTATACTCACTATCAGCAGCATCAGCCATGTTAGATCTGCCGACACCCGTTATAGGTTTATGATTGACTCCTCTGTTTCTGGTTGCTTCAGAAGCAGCATTGGAGTACACAGGTCTAACGGCAGCTGTATTGGATTTCTGAAGATAGCCGTTAACCGCTTGCGGTGCAGGCATATCATCATCAGCCTTCTTCTTCCTGAACGGAATAAATTCCTTAAGAAGATCTTCGTTATATGTTCCGATGGCCTTAAGGTAGATCAATCTTCCTACGATAAGGACTGCAGTAATGATGAGAACATACTTTGCGATACCCCAGATAATGGCACCTGCACTCGGACCATCTCCATCATCCTTTTTCCCGATAAAACCGCTAAGTTTCGTTGGAGGTTTGGTAGGAACATGGTCAGGATCTTCAGTCTCTTCTGTTTCATCGTAGATCTTCTCATCCGATCTATCTTTTTCACCGTCACCCGGATTCTTAGGTACAGGTGTAGGGGTCGGAGTCGATGTCGCTGTAGGTGTAGGTGTCTCCGTCGGAGTCGGAGTAGGTGTAGAAGTCGGTGTAGGTGTCGCCGTGGTCTCCGAAGGTTCTGTTTCTTCAGAAGTCTCAACAGGAGGAACCGGTGTTGGCGTAGGAGTAGAAGTTGCCGGCACTGGTGTCGGAGTTGGTGTTGCCGGCTTAGGTGTCGGTGTAGGAGTTGCCGGTTTCGGGGTTGGTGTCGGAGTAGCCGGCTTAGGTGTAGGAGTAGCGGTTGCCGGCGGAGGATTATGTTCGACATTATCCACCGTAATACTTTCTATGGAAACTCCGGCAATTGAAACTCCGCTGAGAGCAATATAGTACGTTCCGTCCGGTGAACTGTACGGGCTGTAACATGATATCTCATAGACATTGACAGATGATCCTTCAGTTTGGACACTTACTACACTGTCACCGGAACTTGCATAGATCTCATTCACATCAAATGAAACCGAAACCGTAACAACATCACCGGCTTCGAATCCGGATAACGTTAAATGAAGATGTGCAAAATCAGGATCTCCCGAATCACTGGTAACTGAACCTGTTGCGGTTCCTTCAGCAAATACCGTCTTGCCTGCTACCCAAGATAAAGATAGAAAGACAAGACAACATGTCAGCAATGAAACAAGAATTCCAATGTATGTCTTTTTGCGCAAGATATATTACCCCCAACTACATTCAAACACTGACCACATTATAACATCTATTTGAGGTTAGTGAGACTTGAAAAGAATATTTAATACAACGTATACAAAAAGACCGTCTCACTTTTGTGAAACGGTCCTTATCGTCAATTAATTGTCGCTGTTGAGTTCATCCAAGGAATGCTCATTTATGTCTTCCTCAGGAGCCTTAGGAGTCTCCTTGACAGGAGGCTTGTTCTTAGCCTTGCCTTTCTTATTCTGAGGTCTTTGTTTTACGATGGAGGCACCCTGAACAAATTTATCGTCCTCATCTCCTTCCGGTCGAGGGGCTGCCTTAAACGTGTTCGAATAAACAGGTCTTACGGATTCGGTATTCGACTTCTGGAGGAAGCCCTTGTGAGATTCAATAGGAGCTTCTTCCTCAACAGGTTTATCGCGAAGGAAATCAGGTCTTATGGCGGCAGGAATGAATTCCTTGAGAAGATCTTCATTATATACACCCTTGACCTTAAGGATAACGATCCTGACTATAACAATTACGACCAGGATTATGACAACGAACTTAACAACATTCCAGATAACATCACCGACATCGATCTCCTTTTTCTTGTCCTCAACCTGCTGCACAACCTTGGTTGCTGACTTAGTAGGGATCTCACCTTCAAAGAATGTCTCTGACTCTTCAACTATCTCTGTCTCATCAGTATTCTCAGTATTACCTCTGTCAGTCTCGCCGTCGCCCATAGCCTTAGGTGTCGGTGTAGGTGTCGAAGTTGCTGTCGGCGTAGGAGTTACTGAACCTGTCGGAGTAGGTGTAGGAGTAGTAGATCCCGTTGGTGTAGGTGTTGGTGTGGAAGTTGGAGTAGGAGTAGCCGTTGCTTCCGTATCTGACTCTGTCTCAACAGGAGCAGTAGTCGGAGTCGGGGTTGCTGTTGGCTTAGGAGTAGCTGTCGGAGATGGTGAAACCGTCGGCTTGTTAGTAGGAGTCGGCGTAGGTGTGGATGTCGGAGTCGGGGTCGGTGTATCCGTTGTCGCAATATCATATCCTGCGAGAGATATTGAATAGCCCGTTGATTCGCTTGCTCCCGCGCTGACCGTAACGGTGGATGAACCGTTTATGGCGCCCGGGTTGTTTGCCGCTGTGATCGTGACGTATATGGTGTCCCCGCCCGATACGGATGCGGAATCGCAGTTCGATGAGCTGGCGCTGCCCGTAAGAACAGCATCGTCGAGATCGATTTCAACTGTTACGCTCGAGCAATCCGAACAACCTGATAACCTGAATGAAAAACTGAATGTTCCGTCATTGTAACCAGAACCGGAATCATTTGCCGATCTTCCGTCAGCAGCAACATTTCCAAACAACGCAAACAACATGGTCAACGCCATGATCACGGAAATGAACAATTTCTTTTCTCGCATATAATTGCTCCTTAAATTTACCACCGCCTATGATTATACACTGCTTATAAAGTTTTTTTAATATTTTTTATCAAAAGACACAACAATGATTTTTCGTAGTAAAATGCTGATAACAAATGATTTGGGAGGATACTCAAATGATCATATGCTCAAAATGCGGAGAACGATTACCGGACGATCTGAAGTTCTGTACGTCTTGCGGAACTGGAACAGCTACAGCTACTAAAGTTGTTGAAGCAGCTGCTGAAGCGGTATCAGAGCCTGCTCCGGCCCCTCAGGTCGAACCTGCTCCGGCTCCTCAGGCAGAACCGGTCATTCAGGCTCCTGCTGTTACGGGAACGGATGCAAACTATCAGAGCGGAAATACATATACAGGTGCAGGTCAGAACCAAAATCAGAGTTCGGACGGCCGCATGAACTTCGGTCTCGCAATAAAGAATTTCATAACTAAGATCGTTGACTTCACAGGAACAGCAGGCAAGAAGGAATATTGGTTCGGTGCGCTGTTCTTCCTCATCGTTATGATCGCGGGAATCGTGGTTGATTATATTCCGTTCGTTAAGTATGCGGCTTTTCTTGTACGTGCCGCTGCATGTTTGGCGTTCGTAAGTTCAACGGTAAGAAGGATCCGCGATCTCGGTATGCCATGGACAAGGATCTTCTTCTATCTGATCCCTGTTTACGGACAGATCCGCTACTTCGTTGAATTGACCAAATAATCCTCCAAACAAAAGGGAGAAAGATACATGAAAAAAGGTTTTAGGACTGTGGCAGCAGTAATTGTTGCAGCAGTTATGCTTACTTCATGTTTTTCGAGCAGAAAAACAGACGAGAAAGAAACTGATGCTACCAAGAAGACTGTGAAGGCCACAACAGAGGCTACTGATGAGACTTCCGAAGTGACGGACGAAACGACGGAGACAACGGAAGAAACGACGGCGGAAACGACGAAAGAGTTCGAACCGATCGATGAGAGCCTGCCGTTCGACGAGAAGCTCGAGGCTTTGGACGGTGTTGTGCGGGTTGATGAAGTAAGCACTGACACTTATGTTGTCTGGTTTAATCAGCCGATCGACTGGAATGATCCGTCTGTGGGATATTTCAGGCAGAGAGTCCAGGTCTGTAATGTGGAAAGCGACATTACGAATCTCAATGTCAGCGGATACCTTCTCGATGATAATTTCCTGGCTTTCGGTATGCAGAGTTATTGGCAGTATACTTACATGACAAACTGTGTAAATGCGGAATTCAGGTTTTTCGGACAGTCGACGCCAAAGGGTCTTGATGTAAATGATCCTGAGCTTTGGCAGTATCTTACAAGTTACAATGCGGCCTGCGATTTCCATCATATTACCGAGCAGCTGAAGAGGGTTTTCCCGGGCAAGTGGCTCATGTCAGGAGGAAGCAAGGGCGGCATGACGACTATGATCCAGTCCATGTATTTCCCGTCTGACATGGATCTTTATATCGCGACTGTGGCTCCGTTCAGCGACGGTCCTCAGGCTGCGGATTATTACGACAATATCTATGAGACTATCGGCAATGAGTGCTACGGTGAGGAAAAGGCTGCGATCTACCGTGAGACTGTTCTGGAATTCCAGGTGGAATGCATCAAGCACAGAGATGAGATGCAGGATGCTTTCTATCAGGCAGGTCTGGATGACGGCGCCGTCTATACGGATTTCACTACGCCGGAGATCCTGTTCGATCTGGGCGTATTGGAGTTCGCGACTTACACTTGGCAGTACAGCAGGGACTTCGATAACATAAGGAGCGTCCTCGATTCCAAGGACAGTCCTGATTACGTGTCGAATCTTCTCCAGCTTCTCCTGTCCAGATCCATTCCTCTCGACTGGAGCACGACAACACCGTACTATCCGTACTACATTCAGGCAGCAATGGAACTCGGTGAACACGAATATGATTTCTCGTTCCTTCGTGCCGCTCTCGAAAAAGACGGCAGCGGAGCAGAGCTTGTCATCACCGAAGACATGGAAGACATGCTCCTTTATAGGGTCGTCTTCCCTGAGCAGATCTACAATTCCATCACGTATGATCCTTCCGTAAGACAGTCAGTCATGGAATGGATGAATACGACTGAGTGCAATGTTATCCTCCTATACGGCGGATGCGACGTATGGTATGCAACAAGACTTCCGGACGTGGAAGACCGCGATAATTTCCATACTTTCGTCGATCAGAAATCAACTCATGATGAGATCGCCATGATGATGGAAAAAAGTGAACAGGCAAAGGTCTTTGCTATCATAGACGAAGTCCTGGGACTTTGATCATCAGAACAGCTTAAAGATGTTGACCAGGATCTCCTTGAAACTCTGACCTTTGCGCTTAAGAACGATAACTCTCGTTACGACGAAAACGATCATTGCGACAACGACTACGACCGCGATAACAGCTACAACTTTAAGTATATTTCCGAGAGCCGATAACTGAAGTTCGTTATCGGCTTTTTTTGTACTTACTTCATCAGTAGTTTCCTCTTCAACTCCCGTTTCAACGGAAACTGAGACAGTCGTCTCATCTGAGACCTTAGTATCATCAGCTGATACTTCTGTCTCATCAGTAATCTCCGTCTCTTCGGAAGGTTCGGGAGTAACGGTAGGTTCAGTCGGCTCAACGTTGCCGCTTATGGTTCCGAGACTTACGCCGTTAGCGCCGAGAGCGATCTCATGGTCAAGGCCGATCGGCTTGCCGTCGGATGTTTTCCAGAGGACTTCGGATACGAATGAGTATTTCTCCTCGTCCCATGTGGTAAAGTCGTCCTTTACAAGTCCGCCGGTATCTCCGGAGTTGGCGTTAAAGCACCAGAATGTGTAGTTAAGATTGTACTCGCCTATGAGCTGTCTTAAGTAAGTCATCCACGTGAGATTATCGCCCGACATGAAGCCGCCCCACTCACCGATGAGGATAGGAGCGATGTCCTGATCCTTGATGTAGAACCAGTAATCATACCAATAATCATCCATCAGCGACTGATAGGAAAAACCCGAGTCGAACCACGGCTGCTGATAAACGGCAGGACCGTAGTCGTGAGGAGAATATACTATCTGTTTGTTCCTCTCGGCAGATCCAAGATCTACAGGATAATCCTTAACGCCCATGAGGTTTCCGCCCCACCACGCGTTATAGTAATCGCCTTCGTTCATGGATGTGAAGTTATTCGATTTGATGTCCTTAGGGAATATCTGGTTACCTTCGATAACGATGAGCGCGTTCGGGTTGTTATCGAGGATCGTGTTACCTGCAAGTGCTGCAACATAAGGCCAGTTGTTAGGATCCTTGGAATCGTTCCAGATGGCACGGTTCTGTTCGTTGCCCGCGCCGTGAGGCTCGTTCTTAAGATCATATGCTATGACTGTATCGTTGTCCTTATAGCGGGCAGAGAGCCAGTCCAGAGCTGTAAGGTAATCTTCGGTCGAGATCTTACCCGTGTACCACAAAGGAGCGTTATGTCCTGATGCGTCAGTCTCAGCGCTGTGGATATCGAACATGACCTTGATACCGTAAGTCTCACATCTCGCGAGAGCATAATCCAGGATCTCGAGACTGTTCATTCCGGTAAGTTCCGAGTTGGTTGACTGATTGAAATTGGCATTCGGATATGTACCGCTTCTCCAGTTAAGAAGAAGCTCAGCGGAGATCGGTATACGAAGGAGGTTAAATCCTCTGTCTGCGATTGCCTTAAGTGCACCGTCCATGCTGCATGACCAGCATCCGTCAAAGATATTCGTTCCCGTGTTATAACCGAACCAGTTAACGCCCGTAAGCCATACTTCTGTTCCGTTCTGATCGACGATCTTGCTGCCCTTTGTGGTAAGCCAGTCGTCGCCCTTCTTTCCTTCCTTGTTCTCCGATGAACCCGTAACCAGAGGATCGCCGGAGGATGTCGGGGCCGTTGTAGGTGCAGGAGTTGATGTGGAGATCGTACCGCTCGTGGAATCACCGGTTATGGATACGAGCTTGATCTCGTTGATATTCGAACCGTTGACCTGGATACCGACGCTGCCGTTAAAGGCCCAGTCATTTTGGCCTCCTCTTGTAACTTCCGCAGTTACTTTGCTGCCGTCCACTTTGTAAGTATCAAAACCCCATCCTGACGCGTCTGTGACAGTGCCTCCGAAGTCAGCCACAACGGTTATCTTGTTATAGCCGTCGCAGTTCTTGAGCGTCAGAGTTATCTGTCCGCCGCTCTCCCACGGATTTGTTCCGTCAACAACAGCTTCCGGATCCGCATACACGGACCCGAAAGCTGCAGTCATTACCAATATTATTGTTACGACCATTAAAGCCGCTGATCTAAGAAATGCTTTTCGCATAGGATATTCCCCCAAAATAGTTTTGCCCATGCGAGAAGTATACTACTTATTTAAATCTCGAGTCTATAACTCTCTTCATCTTACCTTCAGACTTAGGAAGCGTATTAGGCTCAACAAGCTGAACTCTGATGTGAAGACCCGTGATGGATGTGATGTCCGCCTCGATAGCCTTATTGAGCTTAGAAAGATCACCGATCGTATCGGAGAAGAGGTTAGGCTTAAGCTCGAGCTTAACATAGATGGAATCCTGATTGTTGATACGGTCTACGAAGATCTGATAGTTCAGCGATACTGCGTCAGTATGCTTACCGATAGCTTCCTCGATCTGGCTCGGGAAGAGGTTAACGCCGCGGATGACCATCATGTCGTCAGCACGGCCCGTGATCTTCTCGATCCTAGGTGTTGTTCTTCCGCATGCACACTTACCGTGATAGATCCTCGTAAGGTCATGTGTGTTATATCTCATGAGAGGCAGAGCTTCCTTAGTAATGGATGAGAATACGAGCTCACCGAGTTCACCGTCAGGGAGCGGCTTACCTGTCTCAGGATCGACTACCTCAGGCCAGAAGTGATCAGCCTGAATGTGGATGAGGTCACCCTTATCGCATGAGCAGCCTACTCCCGGACCGCATACCTCGGAAAGACCGTAGATATCGAATGCTCTGATACCTGCTCTCTCCTCGATCTCCTGCTTCATCTCGACTGTCCATGCCTCAGCTCCGAAGATACCTGTCCTTAAGTTGAGCTGGCTCTTATCTACGCCCTTCTCGTCCATCTTGTCGAGAAGATTGAGCATGTATGTAGGAGTACAGAAGATAACGTCCGGCTTCCAATCAGTAAGGATCATGATCTGTCTGTCAGTTTGTCCTGTTGATACCGGGATAGCCGTAGCACCGAATTTCTCACATGCATAGTGAGGGCCGAGGCCTCCGGTGAAAAGTCCGTAGCCGTAGGAGATGTGAGCGAGGTCGTTCTTCTTCATTCCTGCCATCGCGAAAGATCTGCAGAGCATATCGGACCAGAGCTCAATATCGTTATGAGTGTAACCTACGACCTTCATACGGCCTGTCGTACCGGATGAAGCATGGAAACGCTCGACTTCCTCTCTCGGTACTGCCAAAGTGCCGAACGGATAGTTGTCTCTGAAGTCGAATTTGTCCGTGAACGGGAGCTTCCAGAGGTCCTCTGTTCCGTTGATGTCCTCAGGCTTAACGCCTGCATTGTCGAGCTTTGTCTTGTAGTAAGGAACCTTATCGTAAAGTCTTTTTACGCATTTTCTGATCCTCTCGCTAACAAGCGCTTCACGCTCGTCGTCGCTCATGCACTCATTCTTTTCATCCCAGATGAATGTCTCGATCTCTTTTGCCATTTTTTTCTCCTTTCGCTCTTGCTTTTACGGATAAACAAAAATCCCGCCAACGGATATGTTTCCGTTGACGGGACGTATAATATACGCGTTACCACCCATCTTCAGTCTTCTCGAAAAAGACTGCACTCAGCAAGAATCCAACAATTCTTCGACCCAAATAACGGTGGACTTCCGTGAACGCCTACAACATGATCTTCAGCATTCCTGCTCATGAGCGAACTTCATCATTCAAGCTTTGCAATGAAGGTTCTCAGTCTAAGACCCTCAATCCCTGTTGCCGCGGAAGAAAGACTACTCCTCTCAATCGACGCATTTTCGATATGTGCTAATTATATGCACAGATCTTTGATTTTGCAATATTTTTTATTTCATCTTGGCGATGACTTCTTCGATCGTCTTGGCATCAGTTAACTTCAACTGCCTGATGATCGTATTGAGTGAAGTCTCGTTTCTGTATTTGACCGGGATCAGATCTTCGTACTTATCGATGGTATTCTGAGCCTTTCTGAGCTTCCTTTCTATGCCATCGATATCTTCTCTCTCCTTTTTACGGTCACGAACTCTTTTATTGTGCTCCATAACCTCATAATTAGCCGAGTCCCGCTCCTGCAAAGCTTTTGAACGTCCGACGAGCAGAATAACAGCTGCGACGATAAAAGCGACTAAATATGCGGCAGAGGTCAAAAATAATGACTCCACCAGCACTCCAAATACAGCTATGGAAACCGCAATTACAAAATAGGCTATCGGAGCTGCCACCAGATACGGCCAGTAGAACTTTATAAATGTATGCTTCAGTAACTCCCTGTCCTTACTTCCGAACAGACCCGAATCCTCCGGTTCCTTCGCCTTGACTGAATATGTTTTCTTCAGGGCAAGAGCACTCTTATATTCGGTAAGATCTTTTATGAGTATCTCTTTGGAGATATGCTTCGGCTCTTCACTTTCTTCATCGGTTTCACCTCCGAACATTTTATGTCCGCACTTCGCACAGAACAGATCTCCGTCTTCGAGTTCAAATCCGCATTTGTCACAAAAAGCCATAGTACCCTCCGGATAATCTTATACTTCGATATCGAGTTTTCTTCCTGACGGCTGATAAGGTTTATAGATCACTCCTGCTGCGTCCAGCATCTTTCTTGCAGCGACGGCATCCTCAGTATCGTGATACTTGTCACTGAAATAGATAACTTCTTTGATGCCTTTCTGGATAAGCGCCTTTGTACACTCACGGCAAGGGAACAAAGTAACATATACGCGCGTGTTCTTAAGGTCAGCCGTTCCGCAATTAAGGATCGCGTTCATCTCGGCGTGACATACGAAGGCATACTTCGTATCGAGCATTCCGCCTTCCCTTTCCCATGGAAACTCATCGTCTGAACAGCCTCTCGGCATTCCGTTATAACCGACTGTCATGATTCGATTCTCGTCATTGACGATACAGGCTCCGACCTGTGTGCTCGGGTCTTTGCTTCGCTGTGCTGAAAGACTCGCAACGCCCATAAAATACTCGTCCCAGGTGATATAATCGCTTCTTTTCATGACAAAACACACTCCGTTTATATAAGGATATTTTGATTCTATCGTAAGAAAACTTATCTTACAACATATACTACACCCCGTATCTTCTAAGAAGTGACATATCCTTATTCGATTATCGACAGATGATCTATGCAGGCAGGAAGATGCATCATGTGATGATATGTCATCGGTGTAAGTATCATTCCGCCTCTTGTTAATCTTCCCCAGAAGACCAGAAGCCATACCGATCTGAAATCAGTTGTTACACCGCCGACTTCAAGTATCCTCATTACCCACTCTTCAGGGACCATTGATTTGATCTCATCTAAAGTAAGATTCTTTATGATCTCTCTGGTGTTCTTTCCGACAACGATCATGTATTCCTTCAAAGCCTCGGCATTGATCTTCTTACCGAATTCAATAACCTCATCAGCTTCCAATGCATTTCCTGTATCGGTTATAACTGCACCGATCTTTTTTTGCCATTCATCGTTGAAGATCTGATCCTGATCTGCCATTAAGATGTTGCTTACGAGATCTTCGATCCGGTATGTGTGCCAGAATTGCCAGCAAAGAGGGACCATGTCTGTTCCCGCATAGTGAAGATCCGTATCCCATATCTGCCTTGGTACCAGGGCATTCTGATTACCTTCCAGCATATGATCCAAAACATAGTCGGCTATCGTTTTTTCTGTCGATCCCGAGACTTCTGCCGGATGGACCAATGCATGGACTTCTAGTGTCAGATCGATGATCTTTTTAAGATCATCTCCGTTCATGGCTTCTCGCAGTTCTTCGTTCTTTTGTTCGAATGTTTTATACAATGATTCTTTATTCATATATGTTTCCTTTCGTATTACAGATCGTCTTCGCCCCAAAATATCTTAAACTCTACCGTATCTTAAAAACACATGGGATCAAGCGTTGATCTGATCCTTGTTTGAACATGCATCGATAATGTTTACGATGAGAGTTGCTATTCCGAGAGGGATCGCTATGACGGGTATCGCTAACAAGATTGGATAATCTAAAAAACTATAGAGCCAGATTACTGACACAAGCGAACCTACGGAAGAAAGCATGATGAAGATCGCGATAAGGATCCTGAACGGCTTATACTTTTTGAATGGTCTGTTCTTCGATTTTTTATAACTTACGATGTTGAAGATCAAAGCCAGGATCAGCATAAGATAAATGATACTTTCGAGTCCGGCGACTAAGAATCCTGTGGTATATTCATCTTCATTGCGGGCACCGAGCATCAAGGCAATGGGACCTGCTACCGCTAACATCAACGAAATAAACATTCCCGGTGCGTTCGATAGAAATACACCTATAGTTCCGATCAGACTTATTATGAAATCAAGACGCTTGATCTTAGATCCGTGTTTAGGTTCAACCGCTACGGAAGGCTGTGGCTGTGGTTGCTGATATTGAGGCTGTTGATATTGCATTTGCGGTTGGACAGGTGGTGCCGTATACAAAACCTTCTGCCTTCCGCATGAACAGCAGAAATTACCGTTGTTGATCTGTCCGCATGTGCACTGCCAATTTGAATTGATGTTGTTTTCACTCATAACCCGAACCCCTCGTTGGATATATACATTACCCCAATGTAACAGGTATATTATCCGAGTATGCTCTTACTTACCGCATACGCCTCGCTCATACAGGCCTGAAGGTTATAACCTCCCGAGATGCCGTCTATGTCGAGTGCTTCTCCGATTATATAAAGTCCTGAAACGATCGTCGATTGCATCGTCTTCTTATCTACTTCCTTGAGCTTAACTCCGCCTCTTGTCACATAAGCCTTATCGATGGACGGTGCTTCTTCGATACCGAGTTCCAGATGTTTTATCTCTTTACAGAGTGCTTTTCTGTTTTGCTTTGTGAAGTTCTGCGCATAAAGATCCGTAACTTTGGCACGTGCCGAGATCTCTCTTGATACAGATGAAGGAACGTACTTCGATGCCAGTGTTGATACTTTTGTATCAGGGTGTTCGTCGATCATCTTCTGGAATTCCTTATCGATCTGTTCATCACTCATAAACGGTGCGAGATCGAGCTCTATCCACCCGTTCATATCAACGATGTCTGTCGGTATCTCACGGGAAAGTTCCATGATGGCAGGACCCGTAAGTCCGAAGTCAGCGAACAATACATCTCCTTCAGATGATGCGGATTTAGAACCCGAGCAGTATAGGCTCGCGTTGGCATTAACCGATACTCCGCTTAATGCAGAGGTAAACTGTCTTGAAACCTTATCGACCTTAACAGGAGCAAGTGCCGCTCTTATCGGCTCAACCGTGTGACCGAGGCCGGATGCGAAAGCATAAGAATCACCGGTTGATCCCGTCTCGGGAAATGATGCTCCTCCGCATGACAGGACCAGGATGTCGAACTTGAAATCGCCCTTCGTCGTATATACGTCAAAGCCGTCTGTCTTCGCGATATCCAGGACCTTGGCGTCACATATTGTCTTTACTTTGTCGGAAATATAGGAAACTATCGTGTCCCTTACTTTTACCGCGCTGTCGCACACAGGGAACATCCTGTTATTGTCTTCTTCCTTAAGCTTAAGCCCAAGGTCTTCTTCGAAAAATCTCACGGTATCATCCGGGCTGAATTCCTTGATCGCAGGATACAGAAAATTACCTGCTTCATGAAGTCCTTTTTTGAATTCGGAAGGTGTCTTTCTGTTAGTGATATTGCATCGACCGTGGCCCGTGAGCGTAAGCTTCTTGCCAAGTGTCGATGTCTTCTCGAGAATAGTTATCTCTATATCGTCGTTGAGGCCGAGTTTCTTGAGCTGACACGCCGTAAAAAGACCTGCTGCTCCTCCGCCGATTATACCTACTTTTAGTCTGCCTTCTTCCTTCACTTCAAAACCCCTAATGATCAGATCGTTTCCTTACCGCATGATCTCGCGATCCTGTCACAGAGATCTTCGTAAGAAATGCCCGCGACTTTTGCAGCATCCGGAACGAGACTTGTATTTGTCATGCCCGGGAGATTGTTGGCTTCGATGAACCAGAAATCGTCAGCCTTCTCGTCATAGATCATGTCGATACGGCCGTATGCCTTCATACGAAGTGCCTTGAATATCTCAACAGCGAGACCCTGAGCACGCTTGGTCTGATCTTCGGTAAATCTTGCAGGACATATATGATCCGTAAGTCCTGCCTGATACTTGTTCTTGTAATCGTAGAATCCTTCATGAGGAATGATCTCGATTATCGGGAGAGCTTCGTTATTTACAACACCGATGGTGATCTCTCTTCCCGTGATAAATGCTTCGATAAGGACTTCCTGCTTATAGCTTGCAGCATAGGAAATAGCCTTATTGAATTCGTCGTCTGTCTTTACGATGGAAACACCACAGCTGCTGCCGCATCCGATAGGCTTAACGACACACGGAATGCCGATCTCCTTTTTTACATCGTCGATATTGATCACTTCAGCAGGTTTGATGATCCACTTAGCTGTCTTGATTCCGCGGCTCGCGATGATAGCCTTGGAGATATCCTTATCCATGGCAAGTGCGCAGCCGAGATATCCTGAACCCGTGTAAGCAATATTGTGCGCATCCAGAACCGCCTGAAGCTGGCCGTTCTCACCGTGTGATCCGTGAAGGCCGAGGAATACGGAATCTGCATATTTACATACTTCGATAACGCGTGGTCCGAGCCACTCTCTTCTTCCGCCAAAGCTTTGGATCAGAGCCTCGAGATCAGGTTCACTCTCAGGGATGTCATAATTGAACAGATCGTCTGTTCCTTCTTTGAAGATCGAACCGATATCAACACCGTCCTCGATACCTTCATAGAGGTCGACTACTGCAACTTTATGTCCTTTTGAGAGCAATGCATTTGCGATGAGACTTGACGATTTTTTTGATACGTCACGCTCAGGACTTAATCCGCCTGACAAAACCACGATCTTCATAAGAAATTTTCTCCTTGAAACACTTTGATTTTTAAGGATTGTAGCATTCTTTTTTGGGCGAAAAAGCCGAGATACCAAGGTTTTACAGAACTGTATACTTAACGTAACATTATTGTATTTTTTGCGTTTAAAACGTTTTGGTAAGATATATATAAATCTAATAAAGAGGAAGAAAAATGCTGGGTATTCTATTCATTTTGGTATGTGCTGTATTCGGGTACGAACTCGTATCTTTTCTCGTGCCTGACATCAGGAGACTTTATGTTGCGACAGCAGTCTCAAAAAAGCAGCTGACCAATATCCCGGATCTCCTCTTCAAAGTTCCCGCTGGTATCATCACAGGAATCTCCATCGCGACTTTCCTCACATACTATGCATCCCTGGGATTTTCTTATGTCCTTACTCGAAAACAAACGGCACTGACGGCAGGAACTGCAGTCGTCACCGTTATCATGTGCTACATGATCTTCATGTTCATCGACAAAGAACGCAAGAAGAAAAAGGAAGCAAATCCCAAGATCCCGAACTTCGATAATTCCATCAAGAACACTCTGTTCTACGGGATCTCCATCGTGCTTTTCACCACCGTCGCATCATTTCTGTTCTTTTATACGTTCAGGATCTCTGACGGAATACTCATAAACGGTTACTCCGTTTTCTCAGACCTCTCGCCTCACACGGCGATGACATCGTCATTCAGTGTCGGTTCTAACTTCCCGACTCAGTACATGCACTATTCGGGAGACGGAATACAGTATCATTTCTTCTTCTATTTCTTCTGCGGCATCCTGGGTTTTCTGGGCTTCCCGATCGACTACGCGATAAACGTTCCTTCGATTATCGCCATGGTCTGCTGCTTCATGCTCCTTGGACTTTTGGGAGTCCTTCTGAGCGGAAGAAGGATGACATTCTTCTTTGCTCCGCTTCTCGTTCTTTTCAGAAGTTCGTTTAACGTCTTCTCATCTTTTTCGAATATGATGCAGCATGAATACGGTGTCACAAGAAGCATCAATGTTCTCCTGCATTCTTTCTCTTGGTTCAAGCAGACCCCTTATGACGATTGGGGCATCTGGGCCATCAATGTTTACGCGAACCAGCGACACTTAATGTTCGGTGTTTCAATGATACTTATACTCGTGATACTCTTTGTCCCATATGTGAGACGCCTGTGTATCTCTGTCTCATCCGACGGCTTTAAGAGTTTCTTCCTTACGAAGAATTCCTGGATCCCTCGCAAAGGCGATCCGCTCAGCCCATATAAGAACCTGATCCTCGCGAGTATTCTCGTTATCGTAATGCCTTATATCCACGGATCGGCTCTCATCGCGGGACTTCTTATTCTCTTCGGCATGGCAATAGTAAGTGAGAGCAGATTAAGTTATCTCGCGGTCGCAGTATGCGCCGTCGCATCTTCGTACATTCAGACCAGGATATTCTCCGGTTCTTACACCAACATGGTCAAGTTCTCTCTTCAGAGCGGATTTGTAAGTAACGAGAGCACCTTCGGAAGTCCTTATCGTTATCTCATCTACATCACCGGTTTCACCTTGATCTCGGCTGTGCTTTTTGCAGTAGCGAGACTGGTTTTCGATATACTTAAGAAGCGTCCTCCTTACATGCCGCTTCTGTTCGTGACTTTCCTTTTGCCGTTGATCTTTGCATTCAACGTTAAGGTTTCACTTGAGATGCTCGCTAATCATAAGTTCATTCAGATATCTCTCATCTTCGTGGATATCTTTGTGGCATCCCTTCTCGCGAACCTCTTCTGGCTCCCGTTCGCTCCGAAAAAAGATACAGGTCTTCCTAAGCTCCTGCCTCTTGATAACGACAAGCTGGAGGAAGCTCTGAATAAGGAATCCGAGGATAAGAAGAAGTTCATCCTTCCTTTGCCTGCGTTCATTCCGACACAGGTACTGTCAGTCATCATAGCTCTTTGTCTTCTCGTGGGACTTACTGGAACGGGTATCGTCGAATGGTGCGTCTATATCAACATAAACAAGGGTCATATCGACGTTAATACCAGATCCGAACTCGTTGATTGGATCGAACATAACACATCCTCATCGGATGTCTTCCTGACACCTATGTGGTCGGTCAACCGTTTCTTCCTGGCAGGCCGTCCGGCTTACTACGGCTGGCCGTATTTCGCATGGTCTGCGGGTCACGACACCTATACGCGTGACGAGATCTATCAGTGGCTTATAACAGGTTGTAACGGGGATATCGATAAGTTTGTCTCATATTGTAAAGAGCGTGAGATCAAATATCTTGTTTTCGATCCGGAATTCTATGACATTCAAAATGCCGAGGGTAAGCCTATGTACAATGCGGAATTCTTTGCTTCCAACTTGAAGCAGGTAGCATACTTCCCTGAGGATAATCACACCATCATCTATCAGATCTATTGATCGAAAAGCCGCATCTGCTTGCTGATCCTGCTCTTCATAGCCTCTCTGAACGAGGACGGAGCCAATACCTGTATCGAAGGACCAAAAGCAAAAAGTCTAACCATGATCTCAGTCTCGTCATCCGGAAGATAGAAGATCTTTACTTCGTAATCCGTATCGGATACCTTACGTACTTCCTTAGCAAAATGAGAAAAGTAGTTCATCATCTCGTCTATGTCCGGATTAATAAGGCGGAACACAACTTCATTTCTGACTACATAATCATCGTCACTGGCATGAGATATCTTCTTTTCTGATTTCTCGGCAGTGATGATATTCTTCATATTGACCTTGTCGCCGCTTCCGAGGACTCTGAACTTGTCATCCTTGTCAGAATATTCGATCTTGGACGGAAGCATCAGGACTTTTCTCCTGTGACCTGATCTGGTCCTTACGGAAATATTCAAAGTGGTTCCTTCTTTGATAGCTTTTACGACAGTCATAAAATTCTTGATATAAGTTTCCTTCTCATAAGGATCACCGTCTTTGAACTTATCGTATATCTCATATTCCTTAGATGTGTATAGCGGCTCGACATCCTCAAGACCTTCCAGTTCTTCTCCGAATAATTTAAATCTCGGATCAAGGGATATAGCCTTGAGCCATCTTTTTTGGATAATAGTAAGAGGCATTGACGGATTGTTTTTGAGAACCGTAGTTCCGTCATCCCTTAAAAGCTTGTTGGAATCGCTGGATATATAGCTTTCTATTTCTTCCTTGGTAACTACGCTGCTGCATGCGACGACCATGTCTGCAACGTCCTGGAGCGTAACCTTACGGAGTTCGGCAAGATATAAGATGTATCCGCTTATTCCAAAAAACAGATTGGAATATTCATTAAACAGTTTCATCGTTGCCTCCGTACATATCGTTCATGGCCCTGATCTCATCTTTGAAATGCTTAAGAGCCTCTTTATTTGACAGTTCGATCTTAGTTACCCAACCCATAAAGGTCCTGACCCAAGGAAGTATCTCGTATGAGTTGGTTACATCTGCTTCAAACCTTACGTAGCCTTCAGAAAGCTTAGTGATCTTTCCGAATCTGTTTTCTCTGTTAAGTCTGAGCAGAACATAATCCTCGGCAGGTTCGAACTGAAGTTCAAACATTATATGCTCGATTCTTTCAGTAAAATCGATCAGCCAGACATGTTCTCTCAATTTTTCCAATTCTTCATAACGGGCATCATACTCGTCATACTTCTCGCCGAGTTCGAATTCCCTTATCTCGTCGACCCTGATGTTCTTGAACTTTTTTGTCACAAGATCATAACAGGCAAGATGATCTCTGCCTCCATGAGTTCCGGACAATACCTTGATCGGAACTACTTCATTTGTCTTTCCTTCATCGAAAAGGATCGGTACGACGGTAATCCTTTTCGAGATGGCATCGAAAATGTCCAAAAGAATACCGTCATTAAAGGCAAGTGCCGTAAAGTGATGTTTGAACTGGAAGAACGATTTAACGAATTGTCTTTTATACTCGATCGTGAAACCCGCTGTTCCGCACGGTGCGATCTCTGCGAAATAGCGGAGGAGTTCAGGACTCGGAAGCTTAGTGCGAGGCGCCATCGTATAGTATCTTACGCCATTTTCTTCCCTCATGACCAGGATCTCGTCTTCAACATAGGTATCGATCATACCGAAAAAACGGTCTTTATCGATAACATAATCCGGATCGAATTCCCTGGAATATCCCGTAGCTATATCGTAGGTCTCCTGAGCTGTCTTCTCGGCATTATGGAGTATATCCAGAATGTAGAAATGCATATTGAAATAAAATTCATCAATAGTCTTCATTCTCCAAAGCTGCATCAAATGGCTCTTTGGAAGATCACGGCTGTCGATGGTCTTATAAACATATTTTCCGTTCTCATCAGGAGCAAAATGAACCTGCTCGTTCATGTATGAATCAACGGTATTTACTACAGATCCTTGAAGAAAGGCAGATGAACTAAAGCCGCGCGAATGGTATTTACGCGAAACTTCACGAATGACATTGATGTCATCAATCATTTTATGTTCGATCATAACTCTTTTCCCTCAACTTAGTTCATATAATAACAGATATCAGACATTCTTGTCACCTGTAAAAAATACAAGTAAAAACACCTTCTTGCGGGGGGGCAAAGAGGTGTTTTTATTAGGGTTATGAAGTGTTATGAAAAAGAGAGTGTCTTAAGCAATCAGGTTGCAGGCGAAGTCTTCGCGCCTGAACCTCAGGTTTCCGAATTTCTGTTTTACAGATGTATAGGAGATCTCATCAATGTCTTCGTAGAACTCTTCATCATCACTGAAGAGCATAATGAACTTAAGTTCATTCAACTCATCGGATGTTAACTCATAAAAAGTTCTGGCGTCATTCATTTCATATATCTCCCTTCTGTACGCTTTCGTCTTCCTTGAGTATATGATATTACTGACGCCCGATTATAACTATCGATTTTGCTTACGCTAATCTAACAATTTTGTAAGGTTAGTCTTCGTCGAAATTGATCCTCTCTGCTTCAACAACCAGTGGCCTGTTCATGATACGGTCGTTTATGTTAAGGATATATTCTCCCAAAAGTCCTATAAAGAACAGCTGAACAGAGCCCAATACGAACATACCGATAACGACCGGAGCCATACCTGCCGGGAACGAATCCCACATACAAAGCTTCAAGATGAAATATACAAGAGCAACTACCAGACTGAAGAACGAGAATATCGCTCCTCCGATAGTTGCGATACGAAGACCGATCTTCGTATATGAAGTAATGGAAAGCATTGCTGCATCATAAAGTCTGTAGAAGTTATTGCTGGTCTTACCTGCTCTTCTCTGAGGCTGCTCATAAGGGATCTCTTTTCTCTCGAAGCCGAGTTCAGCAACGATTCCTCTGAGGAACGGCTTAGGATCCTTAAGATCACGGAGAACCTTGATAAAGCTCTTGTCGTAAAGACCGGAACCTGTGAAGTGCTCGATCTGCTCAACATCAGAGAACTTCTTGATGATCTTATAATAAAGACTTCTTAATAAGTACATTATCTTACTTTCCTTACTGGAAGTCTTGATACCAATAACGATCTTATAACCGTTCTCCCATTCCTTAACGTACTTAGGAATGAGTTCGATAGGGTCCTGGAAGTCGCAGACCATGGAGATAGTACAGTCTCCTGTTGTCTGGAGCATTCCGTAATACGGGGAATTGAACTGTCCGAAGTTCTTGGCGTTGAAGATAGCCTTGATCCTCTTGTCTTTTTCGCAAAGAGCACGAAGCTTAGGTCTTGTAAGATCCTTTGAATCGTTATCGATGAATACGATCTCGTAATCGTAGTTAGGGAGATCTTTCGCAAACATCTCCGTAAGTGCCTGAGCCATAGGCTCAACATTAAGTTCTTCGTTGTAACAAGGTATCAGTATCGATATCTTCTTCATGAGTTCTTCCTCGCTTTATACCAATTAATAGTTCTTTCAATTCCTTCTTTAAAAGTATACTCCGGTTTAAAACCTGTATCCTCAGTAAGTTCGGCAATATCTGCGCAAAGATACATGACCTGGCCGGGGTAATAATCTACCTCACCGAATCCGATCTCCAGATTCGGATCGATGGCATCTCTTATATCTCTTATGTAATCTGCAAGCGGTCTTACTTCGCCTGATCCGACAGGATAGACTTTACCGTCTACGCCCTTTGTGGCTGCGAGATAGAAAGCATTGGCAGCGTCATCACAGTAGAGGTAATCCCACATCTGTTCACCCTTGGTACAGGATGCGCGGTTTCCGTCGATGAAGTTACTTACCATGCTCATTACCATCGTGTGAGCACCGTCGAATTCGCCGTAAGTACTTAAGATCCTTACCCAGATGTGCTTTATGCCGAGGCTTTGAGCCTTGACTCTGGTCATCTTGCCTGCTGCGTACTTGGCAATGCCGTATCCGTTCTCAGGATCACATGGTGTCTTGCCGCTTAACTTTGTTCCGTCAGGAACACGGCCGTATTCGGCCTGGGAACCTGCTCCGAGGAAGGCTTCGCAGCCCAGTTCGTGAGCTGCATCGACAGCTTTTAATGCTGCGGCGATGTTTTCTTTTTGAAGTTCCATATCGTTTCTGGCTGCGCCTGATGTTCCGCCCCACGCGAAATGGAAGAAGAGCGAAGCATTTTCGATGCCGAGAGGCTTTAATACCGAAGGGAGCATACCGATATCTTCGAGCGGGAGCTCGACTACTGTTATCCTCTCATCTTCAGGGATATTATCTGCCCGCTTGCTGTCAGGACGGATCACCGCTACGACATCATAACCTTCAGAAAGAAGTTTTCTTATGAGGGCAAGTCCGAGCATTCCGGTGCAACCTGTAATTACGGCTCTTTTCATGAGGTCTCCTTATTTGTTAGGAACGGATTCCTTGATAGCGTCAAATTCTTCTCTCTCGAGGAACGGGAACATATCGTCGATCGGCGGCGATACGATCTTGCCGTCAGGGAGTACCTTGGATGAAAGTTTTGGTGAGAATGTCTGCTTGTCGTTAAGGACAACTTCGCAAAGAACAGGATCATTTCCGCTTATAGCTTCGAGTGTTTTCGAGGTGACCTCGGAAGAATCAGAGATACGGACATATCTGATGCCGTATGCGGCAGAGAGCTTCTCAAGGTCAGGGAAACTAAGACCGTTGCCGTCACAAACACCAACGAGCGGAGGTGTGAAGAGGTTGGTCTGAGTCTGTCTGATGGAATGATAGCCGTTGTTGTTCATGATGAAGATCTTGAGGTTCAGCTTGTTATAGACGACAGTCTGAAGCTCCTGGATGTTCATCTGGAAGGAACCGTCACCGTCAACGCAGATGACACGCTTTCCTTCTTCCGCAACGCAAGCGCCGAGAGCTGCCGGGAATCCGTAACCCATTGCTGCGCAGCCGGAGTTGGTGAAAAGCCTCTGATCATTCTTTACGTGGAAGCCCTGGAAAGTAACAACGCATGCGGAACCGTTACCGCAGATGACCTTGTCGCCTTCGGAAAGAGCGTTACTGAACTTGTCGATAAACACGTACGGATTAACAGGGCTCTTAACGTCATCATAAGACGGGAGACATGCAGGGTACTTGGCATCGATGTCTCTTCCCCACTTGACCCATGCTTCGTGGATAGGATTAGCTTCGTAAGAAGAAGCATTGATGGACTTAAGTACGTCGGTAAGATCGGCATTGACCTTCATATCGACGTTTACTGTAGGCTTTCTGAGTTCTGCCTCGTCGATATCAACAACGATCTTATAGGCATCCTTAGCCCACTCCTTGTAGTTGTAACTGATCATACGGATGTTCATGCGGCATCCGATAACAAAGAGAACGTCTGCATTCTGAACAACGAAGTTACCGCCTCTTGTACCGACAGTACCCGGTCTTCCGCAGTAGTACGGATTATCGTCCGTCATGAGATCATGAGCGTTCCAAGCAGTTACTACAGGGATCTTGAGTTTCGCTGCTGCCTTAAGGAACTCGTCCTTAGCTTCTGCTACATTTATACCCGTACCTGCAAGGATAACAGGACGCTTGGCGTTATAGAGCTTATCAAGGATAGCTTTTGTGGTCTCTTCGCTGTAGGACGGATTCTCCTTGGCGCAGAGAGCCTTCTCCTCGTCGCTTCCTTCGAAGTGACGGAGCTGATCCTTATCTACCTTAGCAGCCTGAACATCGAGCGGGATATCAAGCCAAACAGGTCCCTTACGTCCGTTATTAGCGAGGAACCATGCCTTCTCGAGATGATAGAGGATGTCGTTAGGCTCAGTGACCATAACGGCATACTTTGTCATGTTCTGAACGGAGTCGATGATAGGGAATTCCTGGTCGCCCAACTGGCGGAGCGGAACATCCGTAGACCACAAAGTTGTCTCTCTTTTTACCTGACCTGAGAGAACAAACATCGGGATACTGTCCAGATAGCCTCCCATTACACCTGTGATCGCATTGGTTCCGCCCGGACCTGAGGTTACGCAGCATACGGCGATCTTACCCGTAAGTCTCGCATAACCTTCTGCAGCAATGGATGAACCCTGCTCGTGGTGGTTGTAGATGGATGTTAAGCCTTCCTTGTGGCCCAGTGCGTCGTTAAGATGCATAGCGCCGCCGCCTGTAACGGTGAAGACGTGCTTAACTCCTTTTTCGACAAGAAAATCAGCAATCAGATGTGCTATCTTGATCTCCATTTTTTGTTCTCCTTTTATTCAACGATAAAGTCATAAAGATCCATGGCTTTATCAACATATATAACGTGATCGTATTCGTTGATATCGTCCTGAACTTCGAATCCGAATCCGAATGATACGCCCGCGAAATCAACCCCGATGGCCTTTGCACCCGTAGCGTCATGCTTCGAGTCGCCGACCATAAGGACTTCGTCCTTTGTAACTTTCAGATCTCTTATGCAAAGTTCGATGATATCCGATTTTTTTAGTTTTCCTTCATAGTCGGAACCGTAGATGACATCCACCATCTTATCCACACCGAAATGCTTCAAAAGCTTCATGGTGTAGTCCTGTTTTTTGTATGTGGCTATCGCGGTCCCTATGCCTTTTTCATGTAGTTTTCGAAAAAGATCAAAAATGCCTTCATAAGGCTTTGCATGAAGAAGGTTGTGGTTACTGTAGCGGTCCCTGAAAGTAGCAGCGGCCAACTTAAGGTCGTCGCCGTGAATACCATACTTATCCTCGAAAGACCACTCGATCGGAGGACCGATAAATGTCCTTAGAACTTCCGGTTCGAGCTCAGGTAATCCGAGCATCTCGGCTGCTTCTTTGATGGACATGAGGATACCTTCCGAAGTATCCATTATGGTGCCGTCAAGATCGAATAAAACTGCCTTGTACTTACTCATTTCTTCTTACCCCTTTGTGTTGTAGTAAGAAGATGTAAGGAAGTTTACCTTAAATCCTGACGAGAGCTTACCAAGCTCTCCGATAACATACTGATTAAGATCGGCAGCTTCAGCCGAAGTGAACTGATACTCCATATCAGGATTGATGTAGTTCGGGCTGTCGTCTGTCGCATATCCGTCAAAGCCTGCCACATATACTTCTTCAACACCGATTTTCTTGATGATCTTAAGGAGCATCAGGAATGAATTATCGATGATCTGAGCATTGTAATCGAGGAGGCTCGAATACTTGACCGTGTAGTCAAAAGTATAAGTTGAACTCGTAACATTGGATGTTGCCATTACCTTAAATGTATCGGCATTTTTCGCGATGCTGGAAGACAACTGTACAAATCTCTTCTTGTTGGTGATAAAACAGATATCCGGCTTGATGGTTGACGGAATATAGTTGATCGAGATTATCGCAGGATCATTGTTGATGATGAAATCCTGAACTGCAGAAGACTCTGCCGTAACGCTCGTACCCGGGCCAAGAACAAGAACTTTCTTGCCTTCGAGTTCTTCCTTGAGTCTTTCAAGATCGTCCTTATCGTCGACTTCGATCTCCTGATAGTCGCTATAAAGTTTCTCGATGATCTTCTCGTCATACATGAGCTTTTTCTCATACGGGATCCTCTCAAGGATCGTATTTACCTGCATGACCGAGAGCGTCCTCTTATTCATGAGATAGCTTACGTAATTCGGATGGCAGTCATTGGATGCTGCAATAAAGTAGAACATCGAATATCCCCAAGGAGTTTCCTTCTGGAAATTGATGATCTGTGAATCGCATGCCTCAAGGATCTGATTAACGTTATAATTCTTGCCTCTCCTGTCGTTAAGATACATCGCGAGAAGTTCCAGAGGGCAGTTGCCTGCGCTCTTTCCCATTCCGTAGATAGTACCGTCAACAAGAAGGTTTCTCTCTGTCTTAAGTCCAGTCAAAAGTTCGATGCAGTTTGCGTATCCGAGCTGGAAATTATTATGTGCGTGATATCCCAGGCAGATCTCAGGGTCGAGATTGTCATTAAGGATATTCGCATATTGAAGAAGCGTATCACTGTGGCAAAGACCGTACGTATCGACCATGGATACTGCATACGGCTTAACTTCATTAGCAAGTCTTATAAGGTCCAAAAGCTCGTCATCCTCATAACTCGTGATGGAAACGAGCTGGGCAAACACCTTGTATCCCAGATCCTTGATCTGCTTAACATAAGCCATCGCATCTTCCCTGAGGTGCTTTTTGAAGATGACTCGTATTGCATCGATACAGCTCTCCGACTGAGGACATACCTTACTTATATCAAGAGTGCCGTAATCGATCATGCCGACCTTTATCGAATCACCGGCATCGAGATTACCGTATGTCTTGGTCATGGACTTTACGTCAGGGAATATGGATCTGTCCGGATCATATTCTCTCTTCTCGTTTATGAAACCGAGCTCTATAAAATCCACCTTTGAAGCTACGAGTCTCTCGAAAATATTGACGATGGTATTTCTTCCGAACTTCCAGTCGTTCAGATAACCGCCGTCACGCAATGTACAATCAAGCAAGCTTACGTTATTCATGCCTCAATCTCCTTCGAAACCTGATCAATCTCCGTTGATTCCGGTTCATCTTTTTTCTTCAACTTTTCACCGTACGCCCAGAACTTGTTGATAACGTAGTTTATCGGAACACCGATGATTATGTTAACGATCGGAGCTATGTACTTGTTCCAGCCCAGAACCTTAACAAAGAAGTACGATGTAAGATTACTCAATCCGATTCCGGTAAGTGCATAAGCGGCGTACGTCTTAAGTATGGTCTTCCACCATACGCGTTTCTCATTAGGATCTTCCTTGAAAACATACCTGCTGTTCCAATAATATGACCACAATACACTCAAGAAGAACGCGACACCGTTTCCGATGTAGATGTCTATGTTCTGCCATATACCAAGCTTCCCAAGGATAAAAAGTGTAGCGACATTCAGAAGGTATGACACAATGGTGTTGGAAATACCTATTACTCCGAATTTACCGAACTGAAGAAGCTGTTTTTCCTGTTCTTCTGTAAGCTTTTTACCAAACGGTTTGAGGATAAGATTAAAGCAGCCCAACGCGAGTTTACTTATTATCCTCCAACCGAATCTTAAGATCTTATCCAACATAATTATGCTTCAAGTGCCTGCCTTATCGTCTTAGCCATATAGTCGATCATCTCATCTGTCATTCCCGGATATACACCTACCCAGAATGTATCGTTCATGATCCTGTCAGTGTTTTCGAGACCACCGACTACTCTGTAGCCTTCGCCTGTAGCTCTCATCTCGTCAAAGCAAGGATGCTTTGTAAGGTTTCCTGCAAAAAGTCTTCTAGTCTGAACGCCGTGGCTTTCTACATAGTTAACAACCTTAAAGCTGTCTACGCCTTCCTTACATGTGATAAGGAAGCCGAACCATGAAGGCTTGGAGTTAGCGCATGGCTCAGGAAGGATGATCTTATCCTCGAGACCTGCCAAAGCTGCCTTAAGTCTGTCGAAGTTATGGATCCTTCTTTCAACGAATGTAGGGAACTTAACGATCTGAGCGCATCCTACCGCAGCCTGAAGATCTGTTGCTTTAAGATTGTAGCCGAAGTGAGAGTAAACATACTTATGGTCATAACCCAAAGGAAGCTCACCGTACTGTCTGTCGAATCTGTGTCCGCAGACGTTGTCCTTACCGGATGGGCAAACGCAGTCACGGCCCCAGTCACGGAAAGATCTGATCGCCTTATGAAGGATAGGGTTATTTGTGTAAACAGCTCCGCCCTCACCCATTGTCATGTGGTGCGGAGGATAGAAGGAAGATGTTCCGATATCACCGATAGTACCCGTGAACTTCTCTTCGCCGTCGATCGTATACTTGGAACCTAAAGCATCGCAGTTATCTTCCACGAGCCAGAGGTTATGCTTGTCACAGAATTCCTTAACAGCCTTAAGATCGAACGGATTACCGAGTGTATGTGCGATCATGACTGCCTTAGTCTTAGGAGAAAGTGCTTCCTCGAGCTTAGTTACATCGATGTTGTACTGCGGGATAGTAACATCAACGAATACCGGTACTGCACCGAACTGGATAGCAGGAGCAACCGTTGTAGGGAAACCTGCAGCAACAGTGATGATCTCATCGCCTCTCTTGATAGCTCTTTCCTTAAGAAGCGGGCTCGTAAGAGCCATGAATGCATTAAGGTTAGCTGAAGAACCTGAGTTAACAAGTGAGCAGAATCTTACACCGAGGTACTCAGCGAAAGCCTTTTCGAACTGATCTGTGTATCTGCCTGCCGTAAGCCAGAACTCAAGTGAACTGTCTACGAGGTTAACCATCTCTTCGTGGCCGTAAACTCTGCTTGCGTACGGGATCCTGTCTCCTTCCTCGAATGGCTTTTTCTTATTGTGATATGTATCGCAATAGTCCTTTACCATCTCCAAGATCTGTTCTCTTGCTTCTTTTTCCGACATGTTTTCAAACATAAATATGCTCCTTGAAAAATTATTTTGTTATGTATTCGCTATTGATAAAAGCGTTGATCTGCTTATCCATGATCTCAGGGATCTTGGTCATATCGCCTGCCTTATAGACTCTCGTCCATTCACAAACTCTGGCGATAGCTTCGTTAACGTTCCATGTAGCCTTCCAGCCCATTGCTCTTTTGATCTTGCTGCAGTCGAGTTTAAGAAAGTTAGCCTCATGTGGGCCTTCCTTATCGGCCTTGTCCACACGCTTAACTCCGCCCATGTTGTTGACGAACATATCAACGATATCTCCTGTTGTTACGCAGTCGATGTCATCAGGTCCTACGTTGTACCATGATGCGAGAGATCCGTCATTCCACTGCTTCTCGCAGATCATGAGATAAGCCATTACAGGCTCGAGAACGTGCTGATATGGTCTTGTTGAATATGGGTTTCTTACGATGATGTCGTCACCTTTGAGGAATGCACGGACGCAGTCGGGAATGATCCTGTCGTTAGCGAAATCTCCGCCTCCGATAACGTTACCTGCACGTGCCGTTGAGATAGCGACCTTGCCGTCTTCAAAGAATGATGACTTATAGCTGTGTGTAACGAGCTCGCTGCAGGACTTGGAATTCGAGTACGGATCGTATCCGTCCAAAGGCTCGTTTTCTCTGTAGCCCCACTCCCACTCGTTGTTCTTATAAACTTTGTCCGTTGTTACGTTCAAAAATGACTTAACAGAATCGGTAAGTCTTACGCACTCCATGATGTTGACTGTTCCGATAACGTTTGTCTCATATGTGTACTTAGGATCTTTGTAGGAATCTCTTACGATCGGCTGTGCTGCCATGTGGATAACGATCTCAGGCTCAGCCTTCTTGAAAGCTTCAAAGAGCTTATCAAAATCTCTGATGTCACCGATCACCGATGTCATCTTTCCCTCTACGTCTGCGAGGGAGAAAAGGTCCGGAGTTGTCGGAGCCTCAAGTGAATAACCTGTGAGGATGGCTCCTGCATTAACGAGGATCCTGCTCATCCATGTTCCCTTGAATCCGGTATGTCCGGTAAGGAATACTTTCTTGCCTTTGTAAAACTCGAGATCGACCATATCATTCCTCCCAGATCATCCAAGGTGCTTTTCCGGAATCGATCAGGGACTCGAGAAGTTCCTTGTCACGCTTTGTATCCATGCACTTCCAAAAACCGTCATGGACATAAGCATTGAGCTGACCGTCTTTAGCCAGGTTTTCTATAGGAGCCTTCTCGAAAACAGTCGAATCGCCTTCGATGTAGTTGAATATTTCAGGTTCGAGGACCATATAACCGCCGTTGATGATGGCGCCGTCTCTCTCGCTCTTCTCACGGAATCTCAAAACAGAACCGTCTTCTGCCATATCAAGACAACCGAACTGCTGTCCTGCATTGATAGCTGTCATAGTAGCGATCTTGCCCTTTTCCTTGTGGAATTCGATGAGCTTATTAAGATCCACGTCACATACACCGTCACCGTATGTGAGCATGAAAGGTTCGTTTCCTACATACTTCTGGATTCTCTTGATGCGTCCGCCTGTCATCGTGTTAAGGCCCGTATCGATAAGAGTTACCTTCCAAGGTTCTGTATGGTTCTTATGAACGATCATTCTGTTCTCGGCTGTAAAGTCGAATGTTACATCGGAATTGTGAAGATAGTAATCTGCAAACCACTCCTTGATAACGTACTGCTTATAACCGCAGCAGATAATAAACTCGTTAAAACCGAATGCCGAGTAATATTTCATAATGTGCCAAAGGATAGGTTTGGAACTGATCTCTACCATCGGCTTTGGTTTAAACTGACTCTCTTCACTGATCCTCGTTCCGAATCCGCCTGCCAGAATAACAACTTTCATCTATATCGTCCTCCATTAGTATTGGGCATAATCCAAAAGCATTATACATTATTATTATTACAAGTGATAATAATAATGTTTGGCAATTATGCCGAAAAGCCGATAATTTACCCGCAGAGCTTCGGAAATCATTCACAGAATACAAAAACTGCCTCATTTCTGAGGCAGCTTCGATCGTTTTATCAATGCCAGATATCCGTAGGATCGTGACCGTAGTCTCCGTAGAGTGCAGTTATCGGCGGAGGTACCGGCCTGTCAAACGGTGCAGGATCGGATGAATAGAATACCTTGACCTGGCTTCCGTTACAGTTGTCGAAGATCCACTTCGCATCAGCAACCGTAAGTCTGATACATCCGTGAGATACGGATTTACCGAGGTTGTTATACTGGGTAACAGACTGAGTATTGGCATTTCCGTCCTGGTAATACCATACGGAGTGGAACAGGTAGTTACCTGTGATCCTTGAGCAGTACTGGCCCCACACAGGTCCCATAAGTTCTCTCCAAGCCTGGAGGCGCTGGATCGTAAATGTTCCTGAAGGAGTTACGCCGCCTGCCGAAGAAGAACAGATCATTGCTTTTACAGGTATGATGTATTCGCCGTTTGTATCCTTTGCATAGACCATGATGGTGTTAGTTGTGCAGTTAACCGTGAGATAGTAAGAATCCTGATCTCCGATTATGCCTGTAACATCCTGGCACAAGGAACCGTCAGCGTAGAAGTAGTACTTAAGTCCGTCAATATACTTCCAACCCGTAGCTGCAACGTTGTTGGACGGATCAAAGTAGTAACGGTCGCCGTCGATCGTCTGCCAACCTGTAACGAAAGCACCGTCACGGATGTATACCTTACCTGCTGCCGTTGTATTCCAACCGGAAATAAAGTTAGGAGACACCTTGCATTTGTTGCAGTAGTCGTTATACTCCTGGCTTCCGTAGATATCACTTAAGAATTCGTTCTTACCCTTGTTCTTGATCTTATTAGCGCATGCAGAAACTTCGGAATCTCCTGCTTCTCTTCCGAGAGCAGCCTTGTAAGTAACCTTTACGAATTCCTCGTCGCTGTAGTTGAAAGCCTTACACTCAGCACTTCCGAGAACAGAAGACAGGAACTGGTTGGCTGTCATGGAGCTTGTGAGCTGACCTGCGTAGTAGTTCATGTCATCTTCGCTCGGCTTTCTCTGGAGAATGCTATCGAAAGCATTGATGACAAAGTCATTTGCAGGAACACACTTATCTCTGTTCTCGCTCAAGGCAACATTTCCTGCCACGATGCCGTAATTACGGCAGAGGTTGGAACATTCCTGTGATCCGAGGATCTGCGCGAAAACGTACTTGCGGCTTACAAGATGAGCATCCATATAGTCGACCCAAGAGTTGATCTCGCTTTCGCCGCCTTCTCTTCCGAGACATGCCTTGTAAAGACAAGCTATGTACTCACTGTCGCTTAAGCCTCTGTTCTTAAACTCTGTGCTGTTGATAAAACCGAGGATAAGATCTGATGCGTTATTGCCATTGACGATATAGTCTGTCCAGTTCTTAAGTCCCTCAGGATCAGGATCTCTTCCGAGGATATTTCTGTAGATTCCGGTAACGAACATTACCTTGTCTGTGTGGATATCTACGTTTTCGGTAAGAGGGAGGGTTCCTCTTGTAACGCCGTAGCCTGCGCAGATATCAGAGAACTCCTGTGAATCGATGAAGCAGGACAATGCTCTTCTTCTGGTCATTCCGCGATTAAGGGAATCGAGCCAGTAAGCCTTACCTGATTCGTCAGGCTCACGGTCCATCATCGAGTTATAAAGGATCCTTACATAGTCCTCGTCGGAAATGTTATATCCCTGAAATTCAGGAGAAAAGACGAAACAGTCCATGAGCTTGGCTGCGTCCAGTTCACGATTGATGAGACCCTTGGTCCAAAAATCGAATCCCTCCTGATCATATTCACGCTCCATTACGGTCCTGTAGACACGTGCTACAAAACCGCCTACACCTTCTGTATCCGATATTCCGGCACTAACTGAAGCCATCGGTATCTGGATCACCAGAAATACGGCAATGAGAGTTGCTGCCAACCTTGATAGTGTTCTACTTCGCATTCTATCCTCCGAGATTTTGTGCATAGTCTCTGTTTTTTAACATTTAAATGATACCATTTTGAAAAATTATAGACATATGTTTTATATTGAAATTCTGTTACAATCTTCTTAAGAAAGCAAGAAAGGATAGTGTCAATGCGTCTTGTCGGCTTTGTACATTTTCTTCAAGGTCAGCTGAATGACTTTTTCGAGAAATGCATGCCTGAATCCGGAAGGGTCTTCGAACCGTATGGTAGACATAAGGCTCTTACAGATGTTGCCGGAAATTACAGGCACTTCTGGGTAATGATGGACGATGAGCAGGAGATCGTAGGAACGATCGCCGTTGTTGACCTTCCTTATGATGCGAAATATGCAGCCGTTATGCACAGGAACTCCGGAGAGATCAAGCATCTTTATCTGCTCAATGAATTCCATGGTCAGGGATTAGGCAAGAAGATGGTGGGGTTTGCCATCGATCAGGCTAAGACCTTCGGTTACACATGGCTTTATCTTGACACTATGAGGTCCAGCGAATCCGCGATCGCCATTTATAAGCAATTCGGCTTTGAGGAGATCTCCAGATATAACGAGAATCCTCATGCGGACGTCTTCATGAGACTTAAGCTTTGACAGCCTTTTCCGATAATCTGCCGTTCATGGCCACGATCTGCTGAACCTTAAATACCTTCTGACCGTCTATCTTAAACCTGTAGAGCGTTCCCTCTTTATCATGAGTTTCAACGTAATCACCGAAGCCCACGACTATTCCTTTCATATCTGAGATATCGAATTCAAGTCTTACGGGGCTTCCTTTAAGTTCGCGCTTTTTGTAGCCTCTTCTGATCTTTTTCTTGTGGTAGACTATTCCGTCTTTGGGATCACACTTCGTTCCTTCATAGACTATCTTCTCGGTCGTAACAGTCAATGTGCCGTTTCCGACATGAGAAAAATCCACGGCATCAAATTTCATCATGAGCCTTGCATCCAAAGAAAGCTTAAAATCCGGTGATTTGATCTGTTCTCTCGTGACAGACCTTTCCCACTCGGAATACTGATGAAGATCTTCAAAGGTCTTGCTCTCAGGATCTCCCGGGGCAAGAAGCCCTGTCTGGAGCATCTTTACGCGATTACCGCACTTCTCGCATTTGATCTCGTCACGGCCAGTGAATCGCATGGTAAATTCCGCTTCGCACTTCGGACATGCATAAGCCACGTACTGAAGGCCGGAAGCGAGCTTTCTGTTTTTGTACTTGATACCCGTTTCCCGGGCATAGTCATTCTCGTTATAATCGAGCTGTCTGAGCATTTCCGCATGAAGTTCTTCTACGGACATGGCCGCGACTTCTTCTTTACTCAGGACCTTGCCGAACTTGGCGTCGATCCTTCCGAGCCTCAGGAAAGACCTGCTCCATCTAGGGTACGTCATGTACGCTCCGTGGCTTTCCATGAACCAGATGCTCGCCTTACACCTTTTGATGAACTTAGCCATGCCGTCGTCAAATCCTATGGACTTGCCGTCGATGAATCTGGTCGCTTCAGGGAAGACCGCCAAAACGCCGTTTCTTTTTACGACGCGCATCATTCCCATGACAGCTCCCGTGTCCTTGGTGAACTGCTTGATCTCTATTATCCCTGCTTTTCGAAAAAGATAACCCCAGATACGGTTGCGGAACAAGAACTCGCCTGCAAGATAATTCACTTTCCTGCCGCGGGTAAGCCTCATCACAACAAATGGATCAAGATACGACGGGTGGTTGCCGAGGATGAAGATAGGACCTTCAGCCTTGAGAAATTCCTTATCGGGCTTGGCGTGGATGCGCATCAGAAATGAAAGTACAGGCACAACAACGTCCGTAGCACAGAACGAATAAAAAAACGTGCTTGGTACGCGTCCCTGTTCATCTTTGTTTGCAGCCATCCGATATCCACCTTCTTTCGGAGTACATAATATCAAAGAATGGATTTCACATAAAGAATGAGTTCGTCCCTCTTATTTGGAAGCTCTCCTTCCAGTACCTTCTCGAAAACATCTTTAAGGATCTCGCCGACCCTTCTTCCCTCTTCAATACCGAGGTCCATTAGATCCTTGCCTCCGATCTGCATGTCCTTCATCTTAAGGCAGTCATTATCGCGGATGATCTCTTCGATGAGCTTTTGGCGCTCGTCCAAAAGTACCATTCTCTCTTTTCCCTTGGCGGAATGAGAAAGGATGTCCGCCTTCTGCAAGGTGGCGAGCCTGTCCATAAATTCAGGTGAATACTCCGACAGATATTTTCTGATCTTAGGCTTGGTCTTAGGAAAGACGTCGTGGAGATATACAAGGTCCAGGATGTCCTTCTTTTCTTCGTTGGAGAACTTATACTTATCGAGGAAGACTTCACTTATCCTCTTGCTCTCGATATTATGAAGCTTCATGTGACCTATTCCCTGCTCGTCGATCTTAAAGACATCCGGCTTTCCGATGTCATGAAGAAGCGCTGCTATACAAAGATCCGTGTCCTTCGGTTCGATGAGATCGAGTACCGATAAGGTGTGTTCCAGAAGATCCATATCATGATATGTGGACTTCTGGTCGAAGCCCTTCATCCTTATGATCTCAGGGATAAATATACCGAATACTTCCGTATATTCTCTTATGATATTTGATGCATTCTTACCTATGATGAGCTTTCTGAATTCTTCGGCGATCCTTTCTTCAGAGATCTCGCTTAAAAGATCTTTTGTCTTGAAGATCGCTTCAGAAGTTTTCTCTTCTATCCTAAACCCGAGAACAGCGGAAAATCTGAGCGCTCTTAAGATCCTTAAGGCATCTTCGGTAAACCTTTCTTCGGGGTCTCCGACTGCTCTGATGATCTTGTCGTTTATATCTTTTACGCCTCCGAACAGATCCACCGGCTCACCCTCCGGATCTATGTAGATCGCGTTCATGGTAAAGTCTCTTCTTGTCACATCATCTTCGATATTCCTTGATAATGTTACCGACGAAGGATGTCTGTGATCTTCGTAAGTTCCTTCGACTCTGAAAGTGGTTATCTCTATGTTCTCGCCGTCAAGATGAGCTACGATGGTTCCGTGCTTTTTGGATGTATCGATAGTCTTTATCCCGGCTTCGTTTAAAAGAGCGATGCCTTCTTCGGGAGAAGCATTTGAAGCCACGTCGTAATCGTCGGGGATCCTTCCCATGATGATGTCACGGGCAGCACCTCCGACCACGTAGGCCTTAAAACCTTTCTCGTCATATAGTCTCAAGACTTTGGTTACGTAATCCGGAAATATATTCTTCGTTCTCATTTATGTAAGCGCCGTAATTATCTTTCGAAGTGCCTTGTCGTCTATGGTCTTGTCGAGGACGTATGTCCTTGCTTCCTTAGCGACTTCGTTGACAAGATAATCGATGTCTTCAGCCTTGGCAACAGGCTCGTCGCCTTCGTCGGAGACCTTGCCGTAGAGTCTTTCGAGGTTGTAGATAAAAGACTCGGCTGCTACGTCGCTTGCAAGGGACGAGGAACAGAAATGCGATGCCTTTGCAAGGTCTGCAAGTCCGTCGCAGATGTCGGGATTGCCCTGCAGTTCTTTAAGAACGAGGATCAGGATCCTCGGAAGATACTTGCCGTGGACCATGTTGTATCTTGAGACAAGGGTATGCATGATGATGTGAGCGTAACCGATCCCCGTTTTTCTGGTGGAAAGTCCCGAATAAAATCCTCCGACGGCGATCTGTTTTCGAAGAAAGGTATCTGTGGAATTATTGCTGAACTTCTCGAGATTCTTAAAAAGTATCATGCTGGAGTTGATCGCACTTGCCCTGTACTCCGGATAGAATTTTGCAACAGGGCTTATGTACGCCTCTATGGTTACGCACAGGGCCGTAAGGGCTGACGAGACTGTGTTTTCGAAAGAAACACGCTCGGAAAAATCGGTATCGACGACAACGATATGAGGTACGAGATTGCCGCTTATGACGGTCCTCCATTTCATTGCCGTGTTATCAAAGAACTCCGCACTGGCCGTGGTGGACGAGGCGCAGTTCTCGGTCATGATCGTGCAAAGGAGCGGGATGTCGTTCGGAAGTTTATCTACACCGACGATCTGGCTTATGGTCTTGACGGGATTTGCCGAAAGAGCGGCGATCAGCTTGCCGCAGTCGATCTCGCAGGTTCCGCCGATGGTAACGATGGTGTCGCAGTTATACTCGCCGTATACCTTGAGACCGCCTTCGATGTCCCTGTCCATCAGTATCATCTCGGTCTGACAGAATACGAAAGTCCTGAAGCCTTCGTTGTTTAAGCTGTCAATGAGTTCGCTAAACGGGCGGAGCTTTCTTATCGTGTTGTTGCAGATGATGAGGATCCTTCTGGAGCCCCTGACCTTAAGTTCATCGACAAGATGCAACCTGGCATCATCATCCACAAAAAGACTTTGGGAATCGACGTTTGACTGGTTCGCATATTTTGTAAATCTTTTCTTGCCGACCATTCAGGTACTCCTTTTTGAAATCAAATTGTATTATAACATCAGTATAATCTTCAAAAAAGTGTGATTTAATTAATTAAGGGTTATATGACCGGAACGGGAGGAAATATATATGACATCCAGATCAGGAGCACTTATCAAGAATCCTAAGGCTATCTCTGCCGTATCTTTCGAAAACTACACGCTCACATTAAAGACGTCCGTCTGCGCATACCAAAGCAGCATAACCGGAAAATCTCTGACTAGATCGGATGTTCCGGGCCAGATGACCATCGAGATCTCGGCATGCAGTTCAAATGCCATAAAGGTCAGATACGTAAATCACCGTTCGGGTCTTAAGATCCCGAAGAAATACATCGAGACAAAACCGTCACAGTACGGCGAGATCGAAGAGACGGAAGATAACATCGTCTTCAAGTGCAACATGTTCGAAGCAAGGATCTCCAAGTCAGATGTATTCGGTATAGATTTTTACTACTACGGAAAGCTCATCACATCAACAAGAGCAGATAACGGCGGAGCTTCCTACATAACAAGTTCCGGTGTTGCTTCACAGTATAAGGTCTCAGCTAAGGCAGCAACCGGTGAGGCACTGTCATTCAATCCTGACGAGCAGCTCTACGGACTTGGTGCCAACGGCGCCGCACTCCTTTTAAACGGATCCGAGATACACGCTGCGAACAAGTCACGTCAGGGAGCTCAGACCTCCGACTATCAGAAAGTTCCTTTCTACATTTCATCAGCTAAATACGGTGTTTTCGTTAACACCATCGACACCGTTGATTTCTCATTCGGAACTCAGTACGATTCCGCGGTTTCATTCTTTACGAACGATGAGGAGTTGGAATACGTTATCTTCGCGAGCGAAGATATGATGAGCATCTTAGGTCTTTTCAACGGATTTTTGGGGATCGCACATCCGGCTCCTTCCTGGAGTCTCGGAACGGCGGTTGTTTTCGAGGACGATAAGACTATTACTTCTGAAGACATCCTTAAGTATGCGGATACGAGTTCAGAGAACGGCATCCCGTTAAGCGAGATCTGGCTTTCCAATCTCTGGCTGTCACCGAGCGATCCTTTGGGATTCTCATTTGACCTTACAAGGTTCCCGAACCCGCAGGACTTCCTTCGAAAGCTCCACGAGAAGGGCATCCGCGTCGGTGTTACGGTTACGCCGTACATCAGTGAGGATTCCGAATTCTTCGACGAGTGTCTCGAGAACGATATCCTTGTTAAGACAACAGACGGCATCATCTACATGCGCGACACCGAGTGCGCGGGCGCCGCTTTGATCGACCTTACGAACGTAGGCGGAAGATCATTCGTCCAGCAGAGAGTCGACGCTCTCCTTCTCATGGGAGTGGACATGATCGAGGCAGGTTTCAGATATACACTGTTTGACTTCGCGGATGACGAAGTAGCATTCACCAACGGTCTCACCGCTTCCGAAGTCAACGATTCATTCTGCATGCTCTTCAACGAGTCAGTATTTGAAGCAGTATCGAGAACCAACGGACACGCGAACGCCATGGTCATCTCCAATGCGGTATCCACGGGCGCTCAGCTCTATCCTTACACCAACATCATCGCCGAGAACAAGTCATTCGGTGCGATGAGCAGTGTGCTGAAGCGTTGTCTGTCTTTGGGACTTTCGGGAATAAACACGGTAAATATCGACACGCCGTTACTTACACCAGGCGTTGACGACGAACTCTTTACACGTTGGGCACAGTTCGGCCTTATGGCTCCGCACATGAGATTTACGGTAAACTGCAAGACTCCTTTGAATGCGTTCGCAGGAGCTGTCGAGACCATCAAGCTCTTCTCCGGAATGCGTACCGGAATGTTCCCGCACTTCTATTCCATCACATGCGAAGCGGCAACAATGGGCGCACCTTCCATGAGACCTGTATTCCTCGAGTTCGAGAACGACCTGTCATCGAGACTTCTGGCTCACCAGTACATGCTCGGTTCTTCCATCATGGTCGTTCCGGTCCTTAACGCATCAAATACGGTAAGCTACTACGTACCGTCCGGAACCTGGACCAACCTTCTTACCAGAGAGAAGATCCAGGGACCATGCTACAAATCCGGAAAAGTCGACAAGAACTCCATCCCGATCCTCGTGCGTCCTAACTCCATAGTCGTAACGACCATGCCGGACTCACACGGTCACGGGGATGTTCTTAACAACATCACTTTCTCTGTATTCGAGCTCGAAAACGATAACATCTGCGCATTTGAGGTCTTCTCTGAAGATGCCAAGACCTCAGGCGTTATCAATATCCTCAAAAAAGGTCAGAAGATCACCGTCAGAACAAAGGGGTTCGGTTCAACGAAGAGGATCGTTCTTAGCGGCGTCAAGAATGTCGTAAGCGTATCCGAATCCATGCCGAACGTATCCGAATGGGGAACGACCATCGACTTCTCTTCTCAGGAACTGGTGATCACTCTCGGATGATCATGACTTGACAGCGTAAGGAACGATACCTGCTTCATTACAGAGCTTAACGAACTCCTCACTTCTGGAGAATCCGTAAAATGCCATCTCGTACTTCTTGGAAGGATTCTTGGCCATCTCATTGAGCCAGAAATCGAATCCGCCGAGATCAGGAACTCTGCCTAAGAATGTAGCATAAAGCCTGTAGATAAAATCCGCATCACTGATGTTTGCCTTCTTCATCTCATCGCTGAAGAAAAACTCTGCAGCAGCCTCTTCGCCCGTGATCTCATAGTTAGCGAGCTTCTTTGACCAGTACTCGAGACCTGTCTTATCTGACTGACGCTCCAATGCTGATGTATAAAGTCTTTCCGTAAAATCCTTCGTCTTCTGCGAAGGCTCCTTATTGGTGTTTGTCTTAGGTGTCGGCTTCTTGTTACCGCCCGAGACGATGCCGTACTCCGCGCAGATGTCAGCCCACTCCTGTGAATTTATGAATTCATCAACTATATTGTCTCTGGTGTTCTTCTTGGAAGAAAGATTGTTGAGCCAGAAATCCAGGCCCTCCTTCTCAGGATCTCTTCCGAAAAATGTCTTATAAAGGATAGTTACGAACTCGGTATCATTCTTGTTCTTGTCAGTAAATTCCTTACTTACCAGGAACTGCTTTGCGAGCTGGCCGCCGTTAAGCTTACCTGTGGACAATTCGTTGAGCCAGAAATCTTCTCCGTCCTTGTCGGAGTCTCTCTCGAGAACGTACTTATAGATCCTTTGAACAAAATCTCTGCTCGTTCCGGCAGCCTGAACGCCTGTACCGTAAAAGAGCACGATCGGTATTATTACTGTAAGAGCCAACAAAGAGCTCACTGTTTTCTTGATATTCATATGTTTCCTCCGTTTATCACGAATTACCAGTAAATGATAAGCATTTTCTCGGAAAAAATCTACCTTACTGCCAAGACGGGCATTTTTTTAATTCTTCCAACCTTAAGTTTAAGTGCCGAAATCAGAAAAAAATAAATCCGACCTAAGGTTGGAAAAATAGAAAGACCACAAAAAATAAGAGCTGTCTCATTTCGATCTGAGGCAGCCCATTCAGTTTAAATATCAGATGGAAACTTAATTATGTGAGATGGAGATTCTCAAGGAGCTTATCGCTGATGCTGTTCTCAATGTAGTCAACAAAACCGTCATACATTGCGTCACTCATCTCAACTGTCGTAGGATCTGTTACACCGAGTGTCTTAGAGATATTAGCGATATTATCGAAATCGCCGGTCATGCTGTAACCGAAAACGATAGTCATTATTCCGTTGTCGTAGTAAAGACCGAATGTGAAAGCGATATCACTATCGAGACCCTCCTTAACCCGGATCTTTGCTTCCTTGATCTGTTCCTCAATGGTTTCCTCATCCATATCTGTCTTATCAGCAAAAATATACATGAGGTCTATGATAAGATCACCGATAAGATCGGAGTCACCGTTAATGATGAACTGGACACTCTTACCCTTACTTACGATCTCACCCTTGTTAAGTTCATCAAGGTCAATACCTGATGTCTCAACATAGTTCGCAGCAATACTCTCAAAAGTCTCGTTAGCCTTATCCTTGTCTGTAAACTGGATAACAACGGCATTTTCAGAACAGGCCTTCTTCTTGTCATCGAGATTATCACCGATAGAATATATCGTCATATCCTGAATATCGTCAGTCTCCCAGTCTGAAGGATCAAAGCCAAGAATCTCCTCTACGTCGACACCGTTTTCCTTAAGTTCCTTGAGTGTCTCTTCAGCCTGCTCTTTTCTCTCCTCGACATCATCCTCGCTGTCGATCTGGTCTTCGATATCATCACCTGTAGCGTAGATAACGATACCGTCTTCGAGGTCTTTCTTAAAATCTTTGGTTTTTTCCTCGTCTTCCTGAATATCCTTGATATCGTCGATATCAATTTCTGTAGCTTCGAGCTTCTTGATAGCGGTTTCCTTGAATTTCTCAGGAGTCGGTCTGCCACAAGCAGCAAGAGCGAATACCATAGAACCTGCGACCATAACAGCCACAAATCTTTTCATAACACTTTTAGCCATATCTGCCCTCCATTATATGGATCCACCGGATCCAATATCATAAAGATATATTAACATCTTACAGCGCCTTTATACTACGCTCTCCCTCTCATTCTTTCCTTGAATTTTTCTCGAAAAATCCCGCCAAAGACTTACATATCCTACAAGAAACCTTAAAGTTCCTTAGTCTCGCCGATTATCTTGATACCGATATCGCAGTTGACCCTGCGCTTCATGGCCTTATCGGCATTACCCAGAAAATGTCCGTATTTGTAAGTCCCGATGGACACCGTAAGATCGGATATAACGTACAGATCGCCAAGCCCGGTGTCACCGTTAAGGCCGCTGTTGATGTCGGCACAGACAACGTACGCTCCTGAACTGTTGATGTTTTCTATAGCACTTTTTGCGGGCTCGCGGACTTCACCCTTGAACCCCGTTCCGAATATCGCATCGAGGATAGTGTTGTAATCACCATAATGTCCTTCTTTTACTGCCGGGATGCCTTTTTCGAGACACTTGTCATAAAAATACCTGCCGTCTTCGGAGAAACTGTCCTCATACAGGAGCACGATCTCGCAGTCGATCCCGTGGTCCTTCAGAAGCCCTGCCACGACGAATCCGTCGCCTGCGTTATTGCCCTTGCCGCATATTATTCCCACAGGCGCCTTCCATTCGGCCTGCTCGAAAATGGCCTTCCCGGCCCTTGCCATCAGTTCTTTCGACGGAACCAGATTCTCGATGGTCCATCTGTCACTGTTTCTCATTACTTCTGTTGATACGCAAGTTGCCATTGTCGTTTCCGCCTGTCTCGTTGAATGTCAATTTTTTTATAGGTATAATCCGATTATAACCAAAAAATGTTTTGGAGGGGCACATTATGAAGAGTTTAAAAAGATTCACGACCGTCATTGCTCTTGTTCTCGCTTTCACCATGTTACTCGGTGCCTGCGGAACAGCAAGCGGCAAGAAGGGTTCCCGTCGAAGTGATGACGACGAGGAAGAGGAAGAAGAGGAAGAAGCAACTGAAGAGGAAACTGAAGATACTGAACCTACTACTGAAGATACTGAGGAGACGGAGGAGCCTGTTAATACAGATGAGGTGCTCACTCCGCCGGAAACCAAAGCTCCCGAAGGTCCTACATCTGAGATCAGCTACTACGGCGACATCATGGACAACATTATGTATCTGGCTTCCGGAAATGTCACTGAAGATGACGTTTGGGAGTTGATGGGTGTATGCGAATTCGTTATGTATAACGATTACGAGACCGCACACAAAGATCTCGGATATATCCTGAAAGATGTCAACGGTGATGATATTCCTGAACTTATGATCGTAGACAGGATCCATTTTGAGTTTGATGATTCGGAAGATGCGTTCAGAGTACTCGCTCTTTACACCAGATCAGAAGAATATCTGCCGACACTCGTTTTCGAAGGGTGGACAAGAAATGAGATGATCCTTTTGAATGACGGATCTTTCTTTAACATCGGCTCAGGCGGAGCAGCTTATACCACAATGCAGGTTTTCCGAGTCAACAACGAGGCCACAACGGATACTCTCTGGAGCTGCTTCACAGACTTCGAGGATCCTGAAGATTATGACTCCGAACTTTGCTGGTACACGTCAGATAACGGTGAGATCGAACTTCTGGGAACAGTCGAAGAATATTCTCCTGACATTCCGGATGCCGAAGAATACTACGACATTTCGAAGGATTTCGTTCCGCTTTCCGACAACGAGCATCACTATGAGATCGTAATGTGCGACTGCACATATGACGAAGCAGTACAGAAGTGCGAAGAGATGGGCGGACATCTTGCTACATTCGATTCCGAGAGAGAAGCACTCACCATCGCATCAGTAATAACCTACAACACCGAATACGTGTCTCTGTTCGTCGGCGAGCCGACGCAGCCGGAAGGCTTCGAAGATTTCGGCGGAAACGGTGACTACTACATGGCAGGTATAAGCGGACAAGACGGCAGCATGTACGTTCAGCACGTCTCCGAAGATCCTGTCGGAAGCGAACCAAGTATGACCGGTTTCATGGGATTCATCTGTGAGTACGAATACAAATAATCCCTGACTGGAAAAAGAATTTATTTACGCCCGATTACGCGCTCATAATCATAGCCGCGGTCGGGTGTAATCTTTTTCGGCTCCAATGAGAAATATATAACTCCGTTCTGTTTTACTTCAAAGCTTACCTTACCGTCAGAACGGTCAGACTTGATAAGCGGTACTGCAGAACGCTTAAGGATATCTTTTTGCGCATCGTTAAGAGATGATGGCTCACCCATATCGTGCCAGACCTTAAGCGGGTTGCATGTATCCTCATCGCAGATCTCACTTACGAATGAATAATCATCGACAGGGAATTCGAATGACATCTCTTTTCCCTCTTTGAACCTGTTCCAGAGAATACCTCTGTATTCGCCGTTCGGGAACTTGACGATAACGGAATCATCATCTTTATATACGCACTTATATTCCTGCTCCTTGAGCTTTTTGAAGAATACGAATGTCCAGAATGTCGGCTTTGGTATAACGCCGTTAGCAACAAGACCGAATCCTCCGTGGAACGGTGTAAACGGAACTCCTGATTCTTCGAAGATATCTCCGAAGGTCCAGTATGAATATGAGACATTATCGTCACCGAGTCTGGATAACTGGTGAGCGATATAAGCCGCATTAAGGTTCGTGTCATGTAAAGGACAGTTCGGGATATAAGATGTGTTGAATTCGGTTACGTGGATCTCAAGTCCCTTGAACTTAGGGAAACTGTCGATGATCTCTCTTGTGGAATGAAGGTTCGGGAATCCGTCATCCTCATTCTCCGGATCAAGAAGATTGGCATATCCGTAGTGACCTTCGAACTTAGGCTGATCAGTGCAGTAGTGGTGACGTGAGATGTAGTCAGGCATGATGTCTTCCTTATCGCAGAATTCCAGGAAAGCCTTGATCCACTCCTTATCGGAACCGCCGCACACTGCAGGGCCTCCGACCTTGAAGTTCTTATTAACGCTCTTTACTGCTTCGAACGATGCCTTGAAAAGCTTAAAGTATTCTTCCTTCGATGCATCCTTCCAGAACACCGTAAGGTTAGGTTCGTTCCATACTTCAACAGGCCATGTGAGAACCTCTTCAAGACCGTAGCGGTCGATCAGGTGCTCCAGTGTAGCCTTCAGAAGTTTCTGCCATGCAGCGTAGTCCTTCGGCGGAGTTACATTGCCCTTCCAGTAGAAAACAGTCTGGTCTCCCGACGCCATCTTCGAAGGCATGAATCCGAGCTCGAGATAAGGTCTTATTCCGAGCGCCTTATACCCGTCCATAACGAGGTCCAGATATGTGAAGTTATAGTCGATCATGAACTCGCCGCCGAACTTCGTGAAGTCGCGCTCCTGGTAGATCGCCATATCATCCGAGAAAAGGCCGTGACCTCTTATGTGCTTGAATCCGATATATTTCTGAACGAACGCCAGCTGATCCATGTACTCCTTTTGGAGCGCGAGGCCCATCCTGCCCGTACCGATACAGCTGTCGACGTAGTTATTGAATGTAAATTCCTTGTTTTCGATCTTGACCATATACTTACCTCTAGTCGCATTTTAGGAACAATTATATAGGCAATCGCCCCGCCGGAAAACCTGTCAAACACAAGTCATTCTACCGACAAAAACAGTTTTTCCTTAAGATGCTCATACCTTTGTCTTTTCTCTTCTTTTCGAAAATGCTCTTCCCTTATCTGAACTTTGTCATCAGGAGAATAAATAAGTTCCTTCTTAAACTGCTCACTCGTCAGGTCGAAAACGTGTCCGTCGACCACGTTGTAGCAGTGATAATTTCCGTCCTCCAGGAGTACGCCTTTTACTATGCCTCCGAAGATATCCTGAACGAGAAAAGATGTTATGGAGCACTGACCGTATGTCATGTTTTCGGGCGTCCATTCATTCTGCATCCTAGGTGCACATGTTTCTTTGCACCATACTTTAGTAAGTGCATCATAAAGATCCAGAGGAGTATCGATCCCCTTTAAGACCTTTCCGTCTGAATGAACTTTAGCTGCTTCCTCATTTCCGTAAAAAGAATAACTCATAGACTTCTCCCATTTGTCATATGCAGTCTCCCAGGTGTCGACTGCAAACGGTCTTCTGTTATCACCGATATTCTTTGCATATCTGTTAACGTAATCGATGAAGAACGTGATCTTTTCTCTCGATGAACTCAGTTCTTTCATTATAACTTTTGTCCACACATTTGCTTCCATAAACTGCGTGGAATCTTTAAGTGTTTTCGAGTAAGAGACAAGGTCAAAATAAACTCGTATGTGTTCGACTTTTACATTGCCGTTTTCGATATCGAGGATCGTATATGGAAGCGTGTTCTCGATACCGTCCAGAGGAAGTCCGCATGACCCCGGATTCACGAGATAGATATCTTTTCCCGGAACCTTGTAGCTCCACTGAACATGTGAGTGTCCGAAGATGTAGATGCCGTCTTCGAGTTCGGAGATCTCTTCCATAAATCTCTCATCGTTTTCGATGGTGGAAAAAATGTACTTTTCCAATATCTCAGGATCGATCTTTTTGCCCTCGAATTTCTTGGCGATGACGCCCGGACCGATGAGCCTGAACTCATTTTCGCCGATAAAGTTTTCGACGGTATGAGTGATGTGGATATTTACGCCGTCACATATAAGATCGACGTTAACGGGCTGGGATAAAAGATACTCCCGATTATCTTCACTGATGTTCCTGAAGTTCCAATAGGAGATCTGCATCTGACCGTCAGTCCATCGGCTTTGATCCTTGCCGATGAGGTTCTCCAGATAACGTTCTTCATTACCGCGGATAACATGCTTATTTCTTATGTTACGGATGGCGGTTATGACCTGATCCGGATAGGGACTGCTGAGGCAGTAATCACCTGCGAATATGTATTCCGTTATGCCCCTTTTAGAGACATCTTCCAAAACAGCATTAAGCGCAGGCAGATTTCCGTGCAGATCCGATATTATTGCATACTTCATATACTTTCTTCCTTGAACGATCCAAAGATTTACATGTATAGGATTATAACATCAGATCCGTAAAAGACGGATATCTGTACTGCGCCTAATGTATGTTCAGAAAAACAACTTACATTGTCGTTACCACTACTGCAGCTGAATCATTATCAGACATTGTCTGGCAGAGGATATTCATGATGGCCTGCTTAGCAAAGCATGCTTCCTTTCTGTCCTCTGTGCATGCATCGATAACGATGGTTGCAGCGAGCATATTTCTTACTTTATCGCCGACGCCCCATGCGCCCATTCCCTTTACCTTGGTAAGTTCCTTGCTTACTTCTGCCATATCTCTTAAGATGTCCTGCGGATTATCACCGAAAAGACCAGAGATAAGAGCGATGATCTCCAAGCCCTCTGTAGCAAAATGGAAGCGCATGCCCTTGAGTGTCTGATGGAGCATCTTGACCTTCTCGGCCTTGATGTCCGCACCGCCTCCGAACAGGCTCATTGCTGCTGCGGTATAAAGCGTAGCGGAACCTCTGCCGTAGAGCTTAACGAGTTCCTTGTAGCACTCCTCGTACTCCTCGGAGATGTAGTAAGGATCCTTGTCGGACATAGCCAGGAGCGCACAGTTTGCAACATGCTTGCCGCCTCCGATGATAGGATGATTCTTTGCTACGTCGTTATAGATCATCCTTGTTCTGTCAACTACTGTCTTATAGTCGCCATTCTCGCTGTTAAGATAGATCATCGTAGCGCAGATGATCCACTGGAATGACTCGAACATGCCCGGCTTAAGATCTTCTTCGATCTTTGCGATAGTCCTGATCGCACTTTCCTGATCGTCTGACATTGCAACAGCTGCCGTAACGATATTTCTTGCGTAGCCGGATCGAAGTCCCGAGAAGACTCCCACGTTCTTCTTGATGACCTGCTGTGCTCTTCTGATCGATTCGATATCTGTCGGAAGATCGTTACCTATGAGGACTGCGGCCATTGTTGCGGCTGAAGTTGCGCCGTCCCATTTGCAGATCTTGCTCGCACTCTCAAAATCAGCGATAAAATTATTTAAGTATTTTCTTGTAATGTCATTCATAATCATTCTCCTTTTGAACTTCTATGCTCTAATCCTAACAGTGAAGATTAAAGGAAAGGTTAAGAAACCTACAAAAGATGTTTAAACTTTTCCTTCTCGAAAAATATTGAGGGCCCCGTGATAACGAGGCCCCCGTGAGAGTGATTTTATTATAAGTAAAGGGGTTACTTTACTTTGCCTTGGTTTTAAAGTGCCGTACGACACAGGTTACGACTACGCCCAGTGCAAATCCCAGAACGGCGACAAGCACATAACCTCCTGTCTCGGCAGAAAGGACGAAGGATCCGTACACGGTCTGTTCCCCGGAAACCTGAGAGCCCGAGAAAAAGCTAATGGCCATTATAAGAAAAACAACGCATAATACCGATGCCACGGACAAAACGCCTCTGATCTTCTGATCGCGTTTTCTCTTGATCTCCGCGCCGCGCTTGGTTATTTCCTTAAAAGCCTCGTCGGTCGTGTACCTCACGAAAATACCTCCTTTTGTACCTTTCACAAAGTTAATAACACTGTCTTATATTTTTACTCACATTTTTTTCGAAAAAAAGTAAAATTTTTTCAAAAGGGCATGATCTATGCCTTCTGCTCCTCGTCAAACTCCTTGGACTGGCGGTTTAGAAGATACAGAACAAAAGCAAAGAGCATTGGCAGGATATATCCGATATAAGATGATATTCCTGATTTTGAGACCAGAAGATTATAAAGCGAATGGAATGTCACGGAAAGAGCAAGGGTACCGATGACGCCCGAGAAAGAAAAGACCTTATAATTCTTCAGGAGATGAAGTCCTGCGACGATCGCGACCATGGTGACCACGTGCATAACGCCGACAGCAGATCCCCTGATGAGGACGTAGCCGAGATTATGGGCACCGGATGTCAGGATGAAGCAGCAGTTCTCAAAGGTTGCAAAGCCCGTGCCGATGCCGACTGCCGTAAGGCGGAGCTCGTCGTAGGTCGGTTCGAAGATATAGATGCAGAACAGTATCGGCATAAATTTCATGACTTCCTCGACGATCGGCGACAGGAAGATCGACATGTTGTCGGAACTATAGCGGGACACGAGCTGCAGGAAGCCCCCGATATATGCGGACAGAAGGCATACCAGCATGCCGGTAAGGAACGACACGGTCATCCGTCTCGCGCTGTTTCCGGTAAAAAGGATCGCGATCATGAGAGGAACTGCTATGCAAAGGAAAACATTTTCAGCGTATATCATCTTTCAAAGTCTCCTTTTTCACTGCAAGATAAACTACGATCAAGGCCAGTATGCTTGATAACGTTGCAACCAGGTAAAGATACCCGGAGCATGAATACATGGCAATGAGCGTCCAGAAAAAGAACGCGTATCGAAGATAGATATTTCCGCTCTTGATACTTTTGATGCCGAGCCACGCCATAAAGAAATATATAAGTGTATAAGCCATGAGATCAACAGCATATCGAAGAATTCCCGTCATAAGAAGATTCGCGGTCTGAAAGCCCACGATCGCAAACGGAGTCAATATGCAGGCGATAAGCTCTGGTCTTTTAAGAGCTTTCGAAGTCCTTATGCCTCTTATGATCAACCACAGGAAGTAGTAATACGGAAGACCGAAAACGATATCCTGCACCCACTCGCCTGACCATGCGATCCACAGGGCAATGTTGACGCTTACATATAAGAAAGTGAATATGAGTTCGCCCGGAATATTTTTCTTCTTATCATGAAGAAGTGTCTCGAGACTTGCCGACAATAAAAGGATCAGTGAACAGTCCGCGATCTCGTCAGCCGCAAATGGCATTCTCGTTCCCGGCCTGATGATCTCGTAGGCGATCCAGTAAAGCGCGCTCAGAAGATAGCACATGTAAGCCATGGAGAAAAAGAGCATGAGGAAACGCTTCCTGTCCTTAACTATCATCTTCACGGAAGGAATAAGGATCGCGATAAGGACTGCGGCCAGGACTATACTGAGTAATATGCTCAATTTGGTCTCAAGAGTCATCTGTTCTTGTTCCTCCTCATGTCTCTGAAGAGAAACGCCAATTGAGCAGTGAATATTCCCAGTAGGACGGCAAGTATTCCCGTGATCAGATAACCCATGAGTATCCCATCCTTTCCATTTCCTTGCGAAGCGCAGCCCGGCCGCGCGTCGTGAGATTATATGTCTGCTTAGTGGATTTTTTTATGATCCGGCTGATCTGCTCCGGCTTCATCTCTTCGAAGTACATCAGGTACAGGACCTGCCTGTAGGTCTCGTCGATGTTGGAGAGAGCCTTGTAGAGCATGGCGTTGCGCTCGTTTTCGATAAGGATCGAATCAGGAAGGGACGAATCGTCGGCCTTTATGGTCTCGATGTCTTCATCAGGATCCGTGATGTGATTTCTTCTCTTACGAAGGAACGACCGCGCCTGATTCTTGGCGATCGCGTAGAGCCATGTCTTGAAAGATGCGTCATCCCTGACCTTGTACCGGACCGTACGGGATGCCAGGATCGCGAACGTGTCCATCATCAGCTCCTCGGCATCGTCTTCATTCTGAACGATCCCAAGAAGGAAAAGCGTCACGCCGTTCCTGTATTTCTCGAAAATGACCCGCAACGCATCCTGATCATTTTCCTTCAAAAAACTGATATACGTCAGCCCGTCCGCATCAGCCATGTGACCCCTCCGAATAAAACCATCTCCCGACAATATCGTAACATTTTTTAAACAATATTGATATGGCTTGATTTTTGGGGAATGCCCTTTTAACAAATTGTTTGCAAAAATTAAAGTCCTTTGTTCAAGGACTTTAACTTTTTTGATATTAAGCGACCAAGCTTACTGCTGATCAATCAGCATTCAATTGTAATTCTCGAAAACGATCACTTGATCTGTTTTCTCTTTCTTACGGCATAAGATACGGTAATAAAGGCTGACGCTGCGGCAAGAAGAGCGGCGCCGTATGTCGCATACATAATTGTCTCGCCTGTCTTTACGGAACTCTTGCTCGTCGTTGTCTTATCTGCTGCCTGGATCGTCAATTTTGTCGAGACGGATCCGTCAACAAAATCAACCTTGATCGTATAGTCACCTGCAGACAATTTCTTAACGTAAGAATCCGTAAGGGTGACTTCGATACATCCTTCCTTGACCGTATAGTCAGTATCCTTTGTAAGAACTTTGCCGTTAACTGAAACACTTGATAAGTAGTTAATGATATGCTCATCATCTGCGCTTCTTTGGATCTTTATCATAGGAAGAGTTGTTGAACCCTGCTTCCACTTGGCATCGGCACCCTCAATGATGGTGTACGTAACAGCCTGCGCAGGCTTCGGTGTCGGGCTCGTAGTATTGCCGTTATTACTATTGTTATTTGATGCCGAAGCTTCGAAGTTGACCTTGATCTCCACATCTGCCTTTCCGACATTGAACTTGTTGTCGGTGATCGTAACGCCGCCTGAAACGACTTCATAACTCTTGAACTTATATCCTTCGTCAGGTGTAGCGGTCAAAGTAACCTCCGTACCCTCAACTCCCTCTGTAACTGATGCCTTTGCAGTACCGTTACCTGTGCTCGTGACTGTGATCTTATAAACTGTCTTGTTGTCATCGTCGTTATTATTGTTGTTATCCTCTTCCTTCTCAGGAGCAACGATCTCAACAGGCGCACTCGCGTAATCTGTTTCTTCCAACTCGTTGATGTCTTCAGCGATAATGTATACGAAGAAATCCTCTCCCCACTTGCTCATGTCAAGATCGGAAGGTACTTCGACAGTTCCTTCACCTTCACCGTCCAGAGCACCGTAGTAAAGGATGTTCGTGTCATTGATGTTGCCTGCTTCGAATTCCTTATCAAGGATAAGAACGGAAGCTTGTGTTGCATTCTCACCGGAAATCGTATAAGGAACAGTGATCTTGTTTCCGTCAACGGCAATCTCTTTACCTTCGGTAAGAGCGATACTAAGATCATCATCTATAATTGTGAGCTTATGAGTTGCTCCCATATCATCAGATGCCTCAAAGATAACTGTAGAGAATAATACTTTGGTCAGATCGACATTTAATGCCGGAGCTACACCGATACCTTCTTCAAATACAAGATAAGGGAAGAGCTGTCCGTTGTCAGCTGCCACAAAAGCCCTCTCAGGATCTATTAATCCCTCATAATAAGGACTTGTATCTTCCTTAGGTTCTGTCGTGTTTCTGAGCCACCATAAAGATTCGTATCCGTCCAGATCGAGCTTTACTCTGTTAAATACGGTATCTCCCTCGTAGTATGATAATTCATCCGGTTCTTCAAGAGGGACCAGACCTGCATATGAGGAATAACCGTATTCAGGATTCAGAACATCCTCGATATCCAAGACAAAGATCTTATCATTAACTGCTGCCGTCTTACCGTCAAATAAGGTTGCTAAGATCTCGTTTTCTTCACTGATACTGATATCTGAACCGCCCTTGGATACGCTGGTGAAGATCGCATTCTTCTCACCACTTGTGAATACACCTTCGTTATCGAGAAAATCACTGCCGTTAAGTCCGTCTCTGAGAGTACTCTGAGACCACGGATAATAAGGATACGGGATCTCAGGCTCTTCCTCGTCGTCCTCGAGATCCTCGTCATCTTCGAGATCCTCATCTTCATCGTCATCGGCGAATTTCAGTCCGAGATCAACAGATCCCGCCTGCATATCTGTTCCGTCGAGAGCCTGGGGTCCTTGGGCCTCCCAAACAGAAGGAACAAAATAGTCATCCAACGTCATGAAATAGTATTCTACCCAATCATTATCGCCATCGGTATAAGTATCAAATACATCATAATAAAGGATCCTGTCACTATCCAAGAGCATCGTTTTCCCGCCGTATGCTTCAGTCTCATTATCAAGAACTCTAAACAGGATCGGCTCACCCTCATAGGTGCCGAATAACACATAATCTCCTCTCCATGATTCGTCCTTATCAGCCGGCTTCTCAGGATTACTGATCATGCTCGTACCAAGACCCGTGTTGTCTTTATTCTTGCTCCACTCCTCGGCTGCTCTTACTTTGTTACCTCCTGACAAGACAGGAAGTACTGACACGCCCAATGTCAGTGACAATGCTGTTGCCCCGATCTTCGGCAACCATGTCCTCATCAATCTTTTCATCACTGTTTTCCTCTCCTTTCGAAATGACTTTGGTCTTAAATCACTCCATACGCTTCTTTATTGCGCGAGTCATGATTTTTACTCATATCTTTTTCGAAAAAAATCACTTTGATCTGAAATATCGTGTCTGATTTGAAATGCTTCAAAAAAAGGTGTATTGTCTTGACGGGGAAAATAGATACAAACAAAAAAGGAGCACTTTATGAAAGTAGCAAATTTCATCACTTCACTTTTGGCATCAGTAGTTCTTTTGGGCGGAGATCTTGTGCCGCTCATGTTGGGATTTTTCACTTCACTTATCAGCGTCGCATTTTATAATTCATCGGAACTCGACAAGGACATGGCCGCATACGGCATGGGCACATTTGCAGCAACGCTCGCGATCCTTGTTATCTTCGTCGTTGTTCTCATACTGTCGATCGTAGGATTTGTAATCGGAAAACGTTCCAATAAGAAATTCACCATCTTCTATTCCATAGTCATTGCTCTTACTGCAGCAGGCTACGGACTTGCAATCCCGGCTGCACAGTTTGCTGATGACATAACGCATACTGACGGTGCATATTTCGGATGGCCGATCTGCGGTCTTATATTCATTCCTGTCATGCTGATCCTTACGGTGATCAACGCGATCATCAACAGAAAAAAGAATGTTTAATATAGTTTGTTTATAAACAACTTACTCACGCGCATTTGTTATGGCATAATCAAATTATCTTGATGTGAAAGGGCAAAAAACATGAAGAGGCAAAATTTGATCAGTGCTTTGCTGATCGCATCGATGCTGATGACCATCAGCGGATGCGACAGCGAAAACAAAGCCGTACTTGAGGCAGCAGATGAATATGCCAAAGCCGTGATCTCCTTTAACTGTGAAGATATCGCAGATCACATGGAGAACGGTGAAGGGATCGAAGATGAATTCGATACTGACGAGTCTAAGTTCCGTAATCTTTACAAGGTAATAACGGGTTCATTCTCTTATCATATCGATAAGAGAACGATCATGTCTTCTAAGAAAAACGGAGAGGCACGTGCCGACATCACATTCAGTTGTGTGGATTACGAGACGATCTACCATAAAGTTTTCGATGAAGGCGGAGATCTTGAAGCATATATCAACGCCCTTGACGAAAACAATGGCAATTCTACTTATGATGTAAAAGTTACGGTGGATTTTGTTTTCGAGAATGATAAATGGCTTGTAAAAGATGACAGTTTCAAGGACCTTCATGAGATCTACGGATTTATGGAGGAGATACCGGATTACAGCTGGTGCAATTTCAAGAAACTTTCTTCGGAAGAATTCGAGGAGGCTCTCTTCAGCGCGATCGATGTTGAGGATGGAACATACAACAGGAATGATTTCCCCGGCGGACTCGAACTCGATTATTTCACGGGAAATATCTGGATCATGTATCACACATATGATGATAATCAGAGTGCATATGATGAATTCAAGGATATCGTTGATCAATACAACGCGATGCAGGTCGATACGACGGATTACATTTACTATGTGTTCACTGATAATGAAGGTTACCTTACAGTAAATAATCTGGATGTCGGCAAGGAAATGGTAGGAGATTACTCCATGTACGGCGGATATTATTTCAAGGAAAATACCGTTATCTATGCCATGTGCTATACCGACTACATCAATGAACATGAGAAAATCGACGATTTTCTTAAGAACGCGGGACTGCCGCAGCCGCATTGATAAGCTAATTATGCATACAGCAAAGCCCTTGGAAACAGGGGCTTTTTAACATTGTTACACTATTTGTCGTCCAACTTCTTCCACTTCAGAGACAGCGCCCGGATGATGCTTCCTTCAAATGACATGTCGGGTTTCTCCAAATATTCATCTGCCCAAAAAACGCCGTTTTCATCCACGTGTAAAGTTGCGGAATATATCTCATTTGTATAGCTCTCACCTGCCGGAACGATCTTCAGGAATTGAACTCCTTCAAAACACAATTCCGCGATTCCGAACCAACATGAATTATCAAAGATCACATTCGCCTTTTTTGTTCCATCTTCAGATTCATCATAGGTAACCTTCCTAAGATAGGAATCATGAAATCCCGCGAAAAGGTTCATGAATTCGTTTGCATCCTCAGAAGTTCGGATATAGTGCCATTCATTAGCATCAGGAAGATCTCTCTTCCGGATCGGATAGCGGTCTTCCGGCACAGACCTGTCTGCCATGATATCGCAGATAAATGCATAGTTTTCACATACATCAGGATATCCGTATAAAACTTTTACATCCGGGACTTCCAGATCGTTATCATCACAATACTTTTTAAGTTTCAAATGCATTGAGTTCCCGTATTCCTTAAAACCGTCAGTGTCCGGCTGTATAATTCGCACGCGGATATTCCTGTCATCGGAAACGATCTTATCCATATAATCAACTAATTCAAATGTCTTTTTCCATTTGTTATAGATGATGTACTTTGCATAACAACCCTGATTTATCCTGGCATATACCATGGATGATATTATTGACCTGTCGATGTTACTAACTGCTCTAACGTACATATAAACTCCTAAGATTATCTTTGTAATTCGAAAAATGAATCGTCCAACAACTCATCATAACTGTTGTGATATGCTGACAAAATGTAATCCAGCCTTTCCAGATAACCGTTAAAATTCTCAGGAAAATCCTTCATCTTATATTCGTCTTTCGGATTGAAATGATATATGAAATACTTCAGTATGTGTTCGTAGTTCCGGGTAATCTGCATCGTGAGTTCAGGAGTCTTTTCTTCATCTGCTCTTACAAGGCAGGCTATGCTGTCATAGAAGTTCCAGAACTGCTCTTTGGAGAAACTGTCCTTCTCATGGAGAAAATATACAAAGCTTCCGGCTTTGCATTCATAATTATCCCGTATGATGTTCCTGGCTTCCTCAATAGTCATCCTTCATATTTCCTTTTGTGGTTTCTATTCCTTCAAACAGTCTATCAATTGACTTGTTAACGTGCAATTAAACGTTGCGATGTTTTCCGTGTCGCACTCATTCTTCCTGTTGATCCATGCTGATCTTATTCCGGCATTAGTTGCACCGATCACATCGGTATCATACATATCACCGATGAAGATAATGCTTTCTCTCTTTTCAGAAGGATTATCCTCTAATGCAGTTTTGATCGCGACTTCGAAGAAATCCCTGCATGGTTTGATCCTTCCGTAATCAGCACTGGACCACAACTTTTTGAAGTATTTCCCTATGCCGAATCTGTTAAGCACTTCCATAAGCGCATCACCCCGAAAACCGCTGTTGGATAATACATACATCGATATGTTTCTTCGGCTGCATTCCTGAAGAAATCTGTCGATCTCAGGGTCTAATTCGAATTCATTACAGAGCATCAAAAAATCTGCTTCTTCCTCAGGTGTCATGGACGTTTTATCGCCGCCGAACTTCTCTGCAAAAAGAGGCAGTTCCATCTTAACGAATGGATACTCTTCGCCTTCTTTATGTTTGGACATAAGAACCTGAAACAGATCTTCGCCGTACTTTTTCATATCTTCAAACGGGCACTTATCCTGATAATGGTTTTCCCAGAAGACTTTTAGAGCACGGTTAAAATCCATGCTCTTATTGTTAAGCAACGTCTCAAAATAATCGAAGATAAGAATCATATCTTGGCTCCTTTTACCACGCGGTTATCGAGTAATCAGGCGTGAAATTTCCCGTCGGCTTCTCGATCCATGCGAGGATATCATCAGGATAAAAAGTCTTCATGATCGCAACGGCATTAACATAGTCTTTGTTGAGATCCCAGTCCTTGTCCCAGTTGCGGATTATGAGTTCAATGAGATCTTCCATCTTTATCGACTTATATCCGCTGCTCCAACCGTGATTGCTCTCTCTTACGATCGCTTTTCCGTTAGCGACATAAGCAGAGATATATGCACCCGGATCAGATCCTGACCAGTGATAGAAATTCCAGAAGAACAATTCCTCTTTCTCGGAAAGAAGGTTCAAAAGACCTTGTATCTGCTCCTTTGTCGGAGTGTTGTCCATATAAAAGAAATAGCGTACGTGTCCTTCTTTTATCTCAAATCCAAGATTTTCGATCGTTTCAGGATCCAATCCGATGTCCTTAAGTTTCACAATAACTCGCGACTTATGATCCTTCTCGTTGAACTTGATCCTGTGCATAACCTGTTCAGCCGTATAAAGTGAATCCTTGTGTGAGACGACCAGTGTCCTCTTCGTATCATCCTCTCTTCTAACGATGCCGACAACTTCACCCGTAAACTCTTTAACAGGGTCTTCGATGCCGAGGATGTACGCCTTTATTCCACCGGCAAAGCCCTTGATGTAACCGTAATTGACAGGATAGTACAACTTTTTATCCCTGCTTCCGAGTGGGTGATCAACAGTGATCGTTACCGTATCACCGATCCTTATCTTTGACTGAGCGATCTGCATGTTCTTCTCCTGCCTTTGTTGTCTCTCGATATCCGGATCGTTTCTGCTGTAGACTCTCTCCCTTATCTTGAGTTGTCCATTAAGTGCACGCTTTTTGGCTCTCCTGTAATCTATTATCAGATAAAGGCCGATGATGACAGGAAATATCGCTATTATAAGCAGTTGATCGTACTTCTTTTCCGCCGGTACATATAGTCCCGTCAAAGCATCCTTTTTCGCTATAAAACAGTCGTCTTCGTCGTAGTAAACTTTAACTACTTTTCCTCTTCGAAGAAATACGTAATCGTCATCTGAGTTGCTGAAATATTCCGGCTTATCGGAACCTTCCATGTAATACTCGACCCTTATCGAATAATCGGTATCATACTTGTTCCCTCTTGTTCCGGGTCTCGGGATCTTCGACACGATACTTTCAATGACTGTTCCCTCGGTGCATTTATATGAATCATATTTGTGACTGTCTTTGTATCTGAAGAAAAAGTTCGTACCAATGATGATCAGGGCAGCAAGGATGAAAAACAGACCGAGAAGTCCCTGACCCTTATAGCCTGTCTTCTCCATGATCTCCTGCTGTTCTTTTGTGAGCTTTTTTTTAGACATAAAACTATAGCGTTTTGTTAATCGTTTTATTTTCTTACAAACTTGCTGTCATTATCTGCCGAATGATCTTCATCTGATATATATCGCTCAACACGCATATGAAGATCGTATTTCTCTCGTAATGATGCTATGGTCTCCATCATCGGTGAATCATGATGTCTATCAATGGCTTCCTGGTTTTCCCAGACATCGATCAGTAAAACAGTTTCCTGATCGTTCATAGGGAAAAAGTATTCGTATCTGATATTGCCTTCCTCAGAACGTATCTTATCCGCTGTTCCGCTCTTCTCCATTTCTTCAGCGAATCTGCGGGCATTTCCGTTATTTCCCGAATAATAAATGTTAACTGTGATCATATCAATTCCTATACCCTAAAAATATTTCCGGAGTTCTCATCGGATAAGACAATTATATCATTGATGCATTTTCGATACTTTCACAAATGATAGTCCTCAGTTATTCCACATACATGATCGTTTCCAGTTCATCAAATCCGTAATGTCTGAATGAGATCCTGTAGTCAGGATGCATCTTGAGAACGAGATCCGCCAATGTAACAAAGTCTTCGAACTTATGATAGACAGAGATTGCCATTCTCGGATGGTTTTCCGTAATAAGTTTACGGGCACCTATTAACGCCTCGTACTCTGCACCTTCAATGTCCATTTTGATGAAGGTTACTCTCTTTCCCCCAAGCACATCATCAAGAGCTATCGTCTCGATCTCCTCAACGCCTTCGAAGTTTCTCTTCTCAGCCTCTTCCTTGCTGATGATACAGGAAGTCTCAAATGCTTCTGCTGCAAAGTAGACCTTCTTTTTAGCGTCCGAAGTTCCATAAGGATAAAGATCACATTTTCCGAGAGGCGCGAGAAGTTCCTTACACTTCTCATAATTCTTCGGATCAGCTTCGAAGGAATAGATATGCTCAAACCCTTTATGTCCGCACCAACCCGCAAAGTTGTAACAGGTAGCTCCGTCAAAACAACCGCAGTCTACAAAGACTTCATTATCCTTCGGCTCGAAAAAATCGAAGTACTGTCCCCGGTTATTGCGCCAGTCGTAGATCCCCATGATGATATTCTTTTCATCTATTCCGATATCCTCAATAAGACGCTTCCTGATCTCATCTGCTACAGGCTTTACAGGATAAGAAACAACTAATGTCTTATCGCCGTAAATAGCTATATCCTCATTAAGTTCTTTCTCGGTAATTACCTTGATCCCGGTCTGTTCATCAACAGGACCTTTGCTCTCATCAGGATCGATGAATGCATCGATCTTAACGCCAAATCTTTTGAACCTTCCTGCGAGATAATGACCTGCAACCCCTGCGCCATAGATCAGGCAATGCGAACCTTTTTGGATCTTCTCGACATATACCTGCATATCACTGTTCAGGTTCCTGTACTTTGACTCAAGTCCTGTGATATAACCGATATCTCCCGTTGAGGCATACATGATCTTTGCCTCGAAGATCTTCTTAGATATCTCATCGTTAAGATGTGCATATACGTTTCTTGCCATTTCCGAGAAAACGGTATTCATATTACCGGATTCTCTGAGAGCTTTTTGCTTGTCAGCTGCCTTATCTGAACCATATTCAATACTCTTTTCTGATATACTCATTTTTGCTTCTTCATACACCTTTCATAGATCGATTTTTATGTATCACTTGATCTGTGTCTTCTTATTCTTTCCGAGTGCATACATCGGATCTTTTTCCTGTTCAGTTAAAACTCTTCATACAGATACTGTAGCGAATACTGAACAGCCTCTCGCATCTTCTCTTCGTCTGTCATCTCAACCGTTATACCGTACTTGGCGCAGTTCAATGATTGATCCCATTCCACAAGATAAGCCAGGGTAATATCATCGAACGCTCCCATGGACTTCAATACTTCCCCGTCCTCAGTGAGCGACAGATACATGGTGACATATTCCTCGACTTCTTTAATATCAAGCTCGATATCATATTTCTCGCCGAGTTTTTTCTTAACATCCTGACTCGAGATAGCATATGCAAGATCCTTAGCCTTCTGGAACTTATCATCCAATTCCTCTCGGGTATATGTCTCACTGACCCCTTCGAGTTCATTCTGATTCCGATACGAAATATTGAATTTTCTTATTGCCCCAAACAGGTTTTCTTTATCATCGAAAAATCCGTCTTTCGAAGTGATTTCGTCTCCTTCACGAGTCGTAAAGACGATACCGTCTTTTTTGATCTCTATAGACTTGATATCTTTGTATGCTATCTTTTTCTTCGAAAACAATCCCTTAATGATCAGCTCGTTATCTTCGTATATTATCCCCATGATCCAAACTCTCTATTCATATAGATTTTGTCATCCAACATTTTCATTATATCAAGTTATCTCTCAACGAAGAAACCCCAGACGTACGGGCTGAATTCACCTGCGGCAAACTTGATCTCGTTCCCGTCAATGTCAACGGTATAAACATTAAAAGAGAAATCCTGTTTATAACGCGGATCTTTAACAACCGCTTTCTTACCCGTATTTTTCCACTGATAGTCGAAAATATTCACGCCGTAAAACTCGACTTTACCTTCCTCGCCATACGTTTCAATTTTCCATGTTTTACTCATAAATCAATCGTTTAAATCTCCGACATATTTTATCCTCTCAATTATATCAATGATTGCACTTTTTCTCTCCCATCATCCGAATCTGCTATAATCCTTCTGTAACATGCAAAGATAAAAACGCAACGCGCATCTTATTGATGTGCCAGAGCCGGTAGGTAGCCCGGCCGTCCTGATCCTTCAGGGTAAGTAACCTGCCCCTCCGGGTTGTCCGTTCTTTGCTCATCAATTCACAAAGGAGGGATTGTCATGGGCAAAGTAAGCTTGGTTCTGACAGTGTTTTTTGAGGATCCGTTCTGGGTCGGAGTTTTCGAGGAGACAAGTCGTGGAAAAATGTCTGCAGCAAAAGTCGTTTTCGGAGCAGAACCCAAAGACAACGAAGTTTTCGAGTACTTCCTAAAGCACTATAAAGAACTCAGATTCAGCCCGGCTGTGGCAACTGTTGCAGGTAAGACGATCAGCAATCCGAAGCGAATGCAGCGTGAAGCACGCAAGCAGACTTCGGCAAGCGGAATTGGCACCAGATCGCAGCAAGCGATAAAGTTGCAGCAGGAACAGAACAAATTGATCAGAAAGACTAAAAGCCGCGAACAAAAAGAGGCTGAAAAAGAAAGACGATTTGAACTGCGACAGCTTAAGAAAAACGAAAAGCACAAGGGTCACTAAGGCTCTTGTGCTTTCCTTATTTAAGTTCATCGAATAAACCATTTTCGCAAAAGGTAATGTAGGCGCTTCCCGAACCAAGAGCTGTTGTGTCACCACTTAAGTAATCCTTTACCCTGCCTTTATCTCCGTCACTCATTGAGTCGATGATCTCTTTTGCAAGATCCGTTAAAGCATCTTTTCCAAGTTTGTCTATTAAGTACTTTGGATTGACATGATATTTCCAGAAATTGTCTTTTGAAGTCATCTTTTTCATGACAGCATTAATATCTGAATTAAGTTCATCAACAACAGGTAAGATATCCGATCTAAGATAGTTTTCGAAAGACATCATCGACATATTAAAAGTAGTCTCTGATTCGATATGATACTTTTCCTTGAATTGATAGAACATTATGCGTTCTTTTTTGTAATTGAATGCAACATCACTGTTGAAGACTATATCCTCATATGAAGTGTTATAGTGACTTCGCCAAATATAAAGATGTGTCACAAAATCACCGGTCTTTTTCTTGAATGCGTTATTGCTCTTAACATAAACCCATGAGTCACCCAGAAACTTCGAGAGCTTATCAGTCAGCATTTCATATGCTTCCTCACAAGAATAGTGTTTCTCATTTTCGCTTAGGCGCAGCAGAGCCTCTGATATAGCATCCGCATTCTTATAAACCTCTCTGCAGATATCAGTGCGCCATAATGCAAATTTCAGCAGATCATCTTTGTTCTCTGTTTTATCTATCAGATATTCCTCGTATCCGTAACCGCTTCGCGATAATTGAAACAGATAGACATACGGCATGGCTTCCAGATCTCTCTTGGTAAGCGGAGCATACTTCATATATTCTTTCACGTACTGTGCAAAATCCTCGATGTCAAAAGTTTGTCCATCGCGGCACGCACCGGCTTGTATATACGACCTCATTATCTCCCATACCGCAGGCAACCTTGACGCTGAAGAGAAATCGATTACTGCCTTTACATGGTTTCCGTCGCATATTAACTGGCACGCCGTGTAATCACCATGGCTCGGTGTATATGTGATCCCATTAAAGTATTTTTTCATCTCCTCGATATGACCGAAGAGTTCTTTCTTAAACAGAAAGTCCTCTTTGATCCTGCTGTATTTCGGATCCGATCTTTCGTTTTCCAGAGCACTGATCAACCTGTCATATTTCTTGTTTACGGAATCAACGGAAATACTCTCGGCCCACTTCTCGTCAAGCCTTGATCCCATCGGATAATCCTTGAGCATGGAATGCAGTATTCCCAGGTATTTCGCACTGTCTTTCAAGAGCTCATGCGGCAGGTCATTCAGATACGATTCCCCTTCAAGGTATTCCTGTATACAGACCACATGATCTTCAAACAAAACGCAGCTATTCCCGTTGCTCGTCTTGATAAATCGTACCACCGGAAAACCTTTTGAATACAGAAATTCAACCACCTCTGTTTCCCTTTTTACATCTTCGATATTGAATTGCTTTTGATACTCCTTGAAAAAGTATTTCCCTTCCTCGCAGCTGATCTCATAACAATTCGCCGTTCCCATTGGAAGATGACGCATCTCATTTAAATGGAAACCGAATTCCTTCAGCAAGAAAGTCTTCATCTTATCCTTATCGAAAACACTTTTTTCTAATGACATATATCTCCTCAGATAAAGCCTCGGTTTTGACTCCGAGGCTTAGCGAAATAAATTACGAATTATCGAACCCAGGTATTCTTATCTTCCGGATCTTCTCCCCAATCTTCACACTGGGCAAGGTATGCTTCATCGAACGAGCCGAAAAAATACAGTCTGATCAGCGTTTCAAGATCAGGGAACATGACAGCTCCGACAATATCACCATCTTCTCCGATATATTCTTCGCTTTCCCAGTCCAGTTCTTCATGATCGAACCATCTTATCTGCCATGTGTCAGGATCGTCTATATCCACGTCTTCCTTATTTTTCGATGTATCTATACACAAAGATCCTGCACTCATCCATTCACCGACAGGAAGAAATCTGTTTATCTTTTCCTCATCTATCTCAGGATTTTCTACGCAACTCGCATATCCCCTGAAACCTTCTATTGCATCTTTAATACCTTTCAGCGGATCATCTTTCTCGACCTTAATAAAATTACTCCAAGTGACTCCAAGGTCGAATCTATCATCTTCGTCAAGTTCAGAGATCTGTTCAGGTGTCATATTGATCTGCTTGCTGATATCGACAACATAATCACTATGTGCGTACAGATCCTCCGGCACAGGTGCAGCCAGCATATTGAATGTATGTCCACAGGCTCTTAGATAAGCGCGAACCTCATCCGGGATCTTAATATCGCATTCCTTTTCAAGGGCATCAAATTCTTCATCTGAAATGCTTACTTCTGTTAATGCAGAACCTTCGATCACTCCACGAGCTACAAGTGCATCAAACGCACCCTTCATAAACTTAGAATAATCCATCTTGCAATCTCCTCTCGAAAAAAAATTACCAAACTCGTTTACTGCATAGACAATGCAAAACCGTTCCGTCTTCCGGTATGTATATCTTCCCTTTTTCGCAAAGGATAACCTCCATTCCCGCCCGGCTCGCAAACTGTATCAGATCATTTGCTTCAAAAGCCTCCCAATAGATATCTGCTTTTGCATACGGGAAGAATTTATGACCTTTAAGACAATTAGGATAATTCTCTTTCAGATAGTTATAATCATGTGTCGAAAAACTGAGAAGGCCGCCTGTCTTAAGGACTCTTTTGCATTCCAACAGATATCTGCTCTTCAACTCTTCTCCATACAACAATCCGAGGGTCTGTGCCCAGATCAACACAACATCAAAGGAATTATCGGGAAAATCAAGATGCTCCCCGTCATATTCGCTAAAAGAGATCTTATATCCCTTGTCAGCAGACAACTGCTTTACACGGGATATAACTTCTTTTGAGATGTCGATCCCGACAACCTCAAAGCCGAGATCATACAACGCAAATGCTTCACGTCCCAAACCACAACCGATATCCAATATTCTTGCGCCGGGAGGAAAAAGTTTGGCAACTGATTTTTCCCATTCTTTCAATGCAGGACTCCAGTCCAGCATTTCATCAACGTTTTTGGTATTCTCATACCATTTTGAAACTTTATCGTTCATAAAAAATTATATCAATCACTATCTACGGCTTCGCTTACGACTATACCAAATTCGTAAGCACTTACTAAACATCTTCTATTATATGACATCAAGCAAGATGTAATTAAGCATATTGAGCGAAATACTATTTCCAATCAACCAGAAAATACTCTCTGTATCCGGAATATATGGTTACTGTCTTACCGTCATCTATCGAATATACCTTGTAATACACATCCTCATCATCCGTCAATCCCGAACCACTGTATATCATCTCAACATACAGAATGTATTTCCCATCAGGTGAGGACACAACTTGCTGAACATCTTTCGCATTAGCCTTCTCAACTATTAACTGATATTCATAAGACGCTGTATCCGGATCTCTATGCTCCGTATATCCATCCGGTTTTTTTGTTTTTATCAATCCCCAAGCACATAAATGAAAGCATTGCTTGTTCCGGTTATTCTCGAAAACTATATTTTCATACCCGTCTATACTTCTGTAATCCTGTGAAAAATCAAGGTGAAGCTGTGACAGATATAAGACCGTTCCAAATAATATAACCAGAACGATTGAAATTCCAACAACTGTTTTAATCCAAAGTTTCATCAAATAATTACACCATTACTGATCCGGCTGATAGTGATCATAGTATCATTTCTTAGGATCAGATTCCTTAGGATCAACTGCAGGATGAAGAACCGACGAAATCGCTGCATGATGTTGTTGCTGAGATCATAACAATAATAAGAGAAAGTGACACAAGAACACAATATATGATCATAAGGATAAGTCCGAATTTGCTTTTTCTGTATTTAACGCGAACTACGATCATGAGCGCAATGCCAGCTATCATGGCACCTGAAGCCGGCAATGTAATAATCGATACAATGGAATAAAAGGAATCAGCAGGAAAAACTCCGAGGCTTGCCACTATCCCAACAATAATACTAAATACCAAAGGTACAACAATGGTCAGTATAAGTGAGAGGATACAAAGTTTGTTAGCTTTTCTCTGCTCTTGAGGGCCATAGGGTCTTCCGTGATTCGGTGCCGGAACCTGCTGTTTTGATACAGGCTGCTGATTGACAGGTGCCTGTTGAGTTACCGGCATCGCTGACTGGCCTTGTACAGGTGTTCCGCATACCTGGCAAAACTTATCATTTTCTTTCATTGGTGCACCGCAATTTGAACAAAACATATAAAGTCCTCTCTTATCAGTACTGTTTTCATATGCTGCTACTTAACAGATTAAACCTTTCGTCTTCGAAAATATAATATCCCGACTAAAGATTCCCTCAGATAACATAATTATATCATCCCGGAAAAGAACTCATGGTTCTTTCGCAATCTCAAGCACTAAAAAACTCGGAAAAACTATTTCGGATTTTTGCATGTTTAATTTATGATCAGAAAGGCCAAAAGCACAAGGGTCACTAAAGCCCTTGTGCTTTCTGCTTTTTAAAACTGTTTGAGATATCATCGGAGAAGCTTCTTCGGATCTATAGCCTGAAGTTCTATGTAGCCGCACTCAGGACAAACAATGCATTTTGCATTGCCTCTTCTTTCTATATCAAAGAGTTTCTGCTTATTAATTGTAAGACTGACCGGAATAAAATTAGCTCCGACCAGATTTGCCTCAAACATCTCAGTTTTACATTTCATGCAATTCATATGATTACCTCTCTTTCTTTCTTTTGATGAGTCCATTTTACAGGGCATAAGTTAATTAGACTTCTCGAAAAGAATAAGAACTCCTACAGAAAGATTAAAGAGATTTTTAAGGGTATGGTTTCCCACAGGCTGAGTTTTTTGCGCTAATAAATGTGGAGTGCAACCTTGAATTTGTTTATGCCGTTACCTGCACAGATCTACAGATGGAACCGCCTTTGGAACTCATCTGCAACTGCTCTCCCCTTAAATATGACGGAGGCAACGAAAAGAATAACGCTGACCATCAGACAGATAACCCAGGCTAAAGGCATTTTGTCACTCACAAAAAAGCAGATGATACTTGGAACGATCCCCATGAAGAAACCGGAGATAAGGTATAACATTGTATTTCCGTTTTTGTCTATCAAGGCAAGCACAAAATTCGCCGTGATCGTTGCCGCCAGCACAGCCGGTACCGCCAGCTCGATCGTAACCTTCATAAGACCGAAAAAATATGCAGTGACACACCACATCACGATCGTGATCAGCACCATCATAGTCACCTTGCCTGCTGATCCTGTACCAGGCTTAAACTGCCGCATGATCCCAAACTCGAACCCGATAAGCCACATAGCCAAAATAAGGCTCCAATGAAGATCAGGGAATCCCGGAAGCCTGAGTCTTACCAGAAGATCAAGACCGATACCTACTATCAAAAGACCCCATACGATTGCCAACTGCATCTTGTAATACAACGACTTCTTTTTCTGTGCCTCAAACTTAGGATAACAGGATTCCTCACTTGTACCTGAAAGCTTGCTCTGACACAGAGGACATTTTGCTAGATCCCCTTCTATACCGACTTTGCAATAAGGACAACTTCTCATTTGATCACCTCCGTCGCACTTACGGTGATATCTACTCCGGATTCAGAAAGAGACCTGACAAAATTCTTCACAACCCCGGTGTTCTTATATGCCAAGGAGACCCCGAGAGTCAGCTTATCGCCATAGCCGAACATCGTGGAGAATATCGTGTTAGTGCTGCAAAATCCGCTATAATTGTCAATCAGTTCTCCAAGCGGCTTCGGGGGCTTTTGTACCCCCATATTAGAGAAAGTCAATGTGACCTTCTTACCCGACTTTTTAGTAAAATGCCTTACGACCAACTGCTTGATAAATAACGGTACCACCCTGACAAAAGCCACATACTCCATGGTCTCGAAAATATCCATCTGCTTTTTGACGTTTTCTTCTGTCAGCTGGCTCTTTAGATCCGCATCGAATTCTTTTGCCAGCTCTTCGAGCGAGATCTCGCTCTCAAAGACATGTGTCACGTTCACACTGTTGAAGAAATTTCTCGCTGTCTTTGACGGATAATAATTCCGCAGATTAACAGGCAATGATAAAGTCACCGGAAGATTGCGCTTCCTAGGCGGCATTTCGTCACGGATCGCGAGCATCCAGAGTGCTCCAAGGTAACTCGTCAGTGAGACCTTCAATTCCTTTGCCCTCGGGAGTATCTGCGAGGTCGGAAGATGGATCTCAATAAACTGCAATTGATTGTATGGTAGCTTTATGCCGCCAATGTGAAATGCATTCTTTTTCGAAGATCCATGAGAGACCTTTTTACTTCCGAAGAACTGGCGGTAACTGTCCTGGCTTAAGTCTCCTTCAGAGGCTCCGGAGTGGATGGTAATGTCATCCAGTTTCCCGGGATATTTTCTTCTAAGATAATCAAGCACGATAATATTCAGGAATTCCATGGCGCCTGTCCCGTCTGCCAGAACGTGAGAGATATCCAAATTGATCCTTTTCCCGAAATATGTTACCTGATAGTGGAGCATTGTCTTTGACGGAACATAAAGAACCGGACAGATCCTGTCATCCTCTTTCTTAACCACAGGTGTAAGGTCAGTGTCTTCCATATAATGCCAGAAGAGTCCACGGCGGATCCTCACCTGCACCTGGGGACGGTCTTCGATCGCAGAGAGAACCGCCTGTTCCAGAAGCTCCGGATCTACATCTTCCTTCAATGTACAGCTGAGACGGAACGAACGTGTGTCACGCTTTCCGGCAGTAGCCAGGAAAACTTTCGAGACATTGTCGATCTTGTACCAATTAGCGCTTCCCATAGATTTCATTCGACACATGTGCTGCAAGCCGTTTCATCGCCCTGCGGGTCATGGATCCGGGCATATGCATATACACGTGCCATCCTTTCTCTTCGATATCGAGTTCTGCCTTACCACCGGCCTCATCTATCTTTTCCTTGAGCTTGATGCTGTCATCCAATAATATCCCGTTTCTTCCGGCCATAATAAAGACCGGCGGGAAATTCTCAAAACTCCCGAACAACGGACTGAAGATAGCATCAGCCGGATCCTTTTCTCCTATGTATGCTCTGGCAGAATTCATTACAAACTCCTTAGTAAGGATGGGATCGATGTCACCGTTGGTTTCATAGGACTCTGATGTTCCTGTCATGTCAGTCCACGGGCTGAATAGTAAAAGTTCACGGGGCGCAGGCTTTCCTTCCGAGTTCAGTCTCTGAGTCAAGCAAAGTGCCATGTTGCCACCAGCCGAATCACCGGCTAAAAGCACGTGATCTGCCTCAGCAACATTCTCCGTAAGATATTCCCACAAGGCATTCCCATCCTCTGCTGCGGCCGGATAAGGATGCTCCGGAGCAAGACGGTAAGCAAATGAATAGACCCTGAATCCTGTTGCCATTGCCAGCTTTACAGCGAGATTCCCCGCATAATCAAGTCCGCCGCTGATGTATCCGCCACCATGACAGTAAAGAATCACATAATCAGGATCGTATGAAGTATTCGGCTTAAACTCCTCGCATTGGATATTGCCTACACAAAAACCTCTCCGTTCCACATTGCCTTTGGGCGTTGCAATGCGGCTTGCCAGATCTGCTTGTTTCCGGTGGCGTTTGATCTCCGCGAGCGATGATGCCGACCCGGCCATAAACTTTATAGTCCTCAAAGATTTGACCAACGGAGTTTTCATTGCTGCTGACTTCCTTCATTATAAGTTTTTACGAGTTCTTTCTTTTCGAGAGGTTCTTCAATTCTTTCCTCAGACCTGTATCTGATATCCATAGTTCCTTTTCATGCAAACTATTTTTACAAGCACTTGAATTATATCATAGCGAAAAAACCACCCGACCTTATCTGATCATGCAGTTTTGCTTGCCTCGTATTTGGGGAATTTTATATTATAATGATTTTTATCATTTGTATCTTATTTGCACACTAATGATAATGGGAGGGAAGTATGCAATGAGCAACTGGTATACTGCAGATACTCATTTCGGTTCGGATTCAAAAGAGATCATGATTCGTGATAACCGGCCGTTCAAGGACATCAATGAGTATACAAAGGAGCAGGTAAGAATCTGGAATGAACAGGCATCTTCTGATGACACCATATATGTCATCGGAGACTTTTGTAACTGTTATCCTGAAATCGAAAATGATTTCAAGAGTGGTCTTGCCGTATCAAAGCAGATAAATGCGCATATCATCCTCATTATCGGGAACAATGAACAGCGCGCTATCGCCAATTCCTTTAACGGATCTTTTGATAAGTTCCGTGAATACTGCATGACTGATCCTTCATGCAAATTCGATGACGTAAAACTGAATGATCACGTTTATATAAAAGGCGAAGAGTTTTTCCTTACACATAAACCGACTGACCACTCTAAAGAGTGTCAGACTTTATTCGGTCACACGCACAGATACGGCGGCCTTTGGAAACCATTCGGATTTAATGTCGGTGTTGACTTAAATCACTTCAGACTATTCAGCGATGACGACATAATGTTTATGCTCAGCAAAAAGGAAAAATATTGGGACGAAGATATGGCCATTAACCGCTGATATAGACATACGAGAGGTGTAACCGTGCCATTCGTCTTTATCTTCAAGCGGCTAGGTGTCTATTACATGTGCATTGATGATCGTTCGCCGTAAAACAATTCGAAATTATTGAAGTCTGCGAGACAATCTCGCAGGCTTCTTAGTTAATTATATTCCGGTATTATGTTCCAGTTATTATCACAACAAATCAGAATTTAGCGATTCAGCCATTCTTTTAGTCGAATAAATACTTCTTCCCTATCTTTAGCAGGTATTACCCCGCTCTTTTTCAACGCATAATGATGTCCAAACTCGCTATCAGTATAAATGCTCTCGTTTAGCATTACGGGCTTATCATATCTTGGCCTTACATGAATATGAATGTGAGGATTCGGTGCTGCCTCTTTATAGAAATTATTCATCAAGCAACTCCAATTACATAGAGTTGCGCCTAAAACAGTCTTTAAGCACGCCTCCACTTTACAAACCAGATTGCGAAGCTCTTCCCATTCATCGTCTGTCAGCTCTGACATTGAACCGCAGTGACGCTTCAAGACCAAAATACATCGTCCAATATAATCCTGTTCATCTGAAAGGAAAACAGACCACGATTTACTTTCGTATAACTGAAACTGTTTTTCTTCTTCAGACTGGTTGCACCAATCACAATTCCCCATTCTTTTCACCTACAAACTTTGATTTGTCTTAGTCAATAAAACTGTTTATTATCGCAACTAAAAATTTTCAGTTGGTACTTTCAGTTTGCTCAGATCGGCTGTTTCAACGATTCTTTGTTCGTTATTCAACTCAATCAGCCCTATTGCATATAAAGGCAATGTGATGAACCCCTCTCCGCCGCCAACATTAGTATCAGCAAATTTGACTGCAGGATGCTTTCCATACTTTTTCTGATTTGCTATGACAAATTTCATACTTGTAGCTCTGGCATTGGCGGCTTTGCATTCTACTATATTTACCTCTCCGCTTTTTTCAAAGAGGAAGTCTAATTCAGGCGAACCACTCGGTGCATGAAAGTAATAGAGGGCAATTCCGTTTGTTGCAAAGGCTGAAGCAACCATGTTTTCAGCAATAGCGCCTTTGTATGAACTGATATTTCCTTTAAGTATTTCCTGTGGGACTTCATCTCCAAGCTGAGAGATCAACAGGCCGGTATCTATGTAAAAGACCTTGAATTCCGTCGGTATCTTAACGCCTTCCAACGGGAAAGATATTTCCCTTGTGTTATATGCTTTTACTACTATTCCAACATCTTCGATATACTGCAGGCCGTCTGCTTTCTCCGGAGAATGACCTTTCGCATTTACCAGACTATATTGGAACTTCTTATAATCCTTCGCCAACTGGGTTGGCAGAGAATCAAGACATGCTTCAGCCCTTAGTTTTAATACTTCATTTACGGCATCATTACCTTGAGCGTTCTTATATCTGCCAAAATCATCTTTTATAGAACTTAATACTCTTCTCTGGATCGATCTTACCGCATTCAGATCGTGTGTTTCAAAGAAGGAATTCACGACCTCCGGCATTCCGCCGACTATAAGGTATTGTAAGTACAAGGAACGCATGCTCTCATGG
>JAILPW010000058.1:0-93271 GCA_024699245.1 Clostridia bacterium
ATCCTTACCTGTGAGGATAAGTTCTGCGCCAGGAAGTTCCTCTCCACCTTCTGTATCCACCTTGCTGATAGCTACGTCTGTCCTAAACATAGCATCCTTCATAGTAACAATCGCAGGAGAATCTCCGTTTGCTGCTGTTACATAAGAAGAATCTACTACCTTACCATCCTTAATTTCGAATGTGATGGCTGTTGTTACATCGTAGCCAGCAGGAGCTGCATCTTCTGTAAGAGTATATTTTCCGTCTGGAAGATCCTTTACGAGAGTAGCTGTTTTTCCTGATAAGAACTGAAGTGTTGTTCCATCTTTCTGAAGGATTATTGCTGACTCACCCTTTTCGATCTGGCCTTCAGAGAAATAAACTTCTTTTCCACTGAAATCTATTCCTTTAAGAGTAAGCTTAGCACCAAGAAGTTCCTCGCCAGCTTCGGTATCTACCTTGCTAATTGCAACGTTAGTCTTAAACATTGCGTCCTTCATGGTAACTACTGCAGGATTATCTCCATTAGCTGCTGTTACATAAGAAGAAGCAATTACTTTACCGTCTCTGATCTCGAAAGTAATATCTGTCGTTACACCGTAACCGGCAGGTGCTGCATCCTCTTTGAGTGTGTATCTACCATCAGGAAGACCCTTGATTGTTGTCTTAGTTGAACCGGACTTAAATCTGATACCATTACCGGATTCATTTTCCAAGAAAGAAGCGCCTTCACCTAAAGAAACCATGCTTTCTTTTATAATAATATTATTGTTACTATTATCTACGCCGGTCAAAGTAAGTTCAGCACCAGCCAACTCTCTTGAATTGTCGATATCCTGCTTAGAGATTTCAACTGTTACGATCTCAGGAAGATCAATTGTAAGTCCCTTAGGGATAAAAGACATATGTGTCTCATTAGCTGCATAAATATTATTAGCGATGATAGTTCCACTTCCACCGTTAGCAACAACGTCACAATCAGGAGCTATAATATGACCAACAGTTGAATGTGTAATAACTGTTGTTCCAGGAGCAGCATTATAAAAGTTATAAATAATATTAGTACCCTTGAAAGCCATCTGCTCCTCATCTTTGATAAAGCCACCTTCCAAGGTTCTGTATTTAATATTTGTCGGGAACTCAAATCTATCAACACCGGAAAGATCAATATTGATAACAAGAGACTGATTTCCCTGATAACCGTTTGAAGCACTGTAATTAATATTGTTGATATTCATTATCGGCACAAAATCTTTAGCCGAAACATTCAATACGTTGGTTCCATAATTATTCAACCAAATCGCATTGTTGTTTTTATCATACGCATCGTAATATGGATATACATTATTATCCAATTTTGAAAGCTGAGTTGAAAGAGTTTGATACTGACTCTTAAGAGCATCAAAATCAACATAGCTGTCAGTTGTATGACCAAACGTAACATTCTGACCAGTATAAGATGTAGATCTTACCTGCAATGCTCCGTCAATAAGATTTGAATCATATGAGTAAATGTACGTCTTATCTTTGATAGCAGAATTATTCGTAATATTCTCAGGTTCGCCACCCTGGATTGGATTACCATATATATCAAATTTAGGCTGAACATCTATCAATTTAACATCATATGCCTCAGGGATAAGAATGGTATCGATCATACCAATACCCCAGATCCTTCCGTCATCATTATCAGGATGCTTAACAGTCTGATATCCGAAATCTACGCTACTAGCGGTTGTATTAATTGAATTTGAAACGACATTAACAAGAGGATGAGACTCATAATTACCAAAGCTTGTATGAGGCTCAGTATAATTCTGGCCGATATACCAGTTCTTACATGCCAAGTTACCATTGACATGTATATCATTATAAATACTGTCAAAAGCGAATAAAGAAAAATTTCCGGCTTCACCTAAGAGGTTATCCCAGTAGTATGAAGATTCACGGTACGTTCCGGAAACGATCGGCAATCCATCTGAGTCTTTGTACTCAGCTGCCAATACACTCCTCATTGATGCAAAAGGTGAAAAAATTGTCAGCGTCATTATTGCTGACATAATTGTTGCAAATCGTTTCAAATTTGATCTCATAACAAGTATATTCTCCCTTAATATAATAAAAATCGAAAAAAATATACATTAGAACAAAAATCCAAACAATCGAATGAAAACAAATAAATAATACAAAAAAACACATGATCCTTTGTACAAAAGAGAAAAAAACAGGGCAATTTTTGTAAAATCAAGAGCAACATGTGTCATTTTACAACGAAAACTTCAATTATCAAATAATTTTTAATGTTTTTGTCAGTCAATTTCTTTTGATAGTATCACATGCAAAAAACCTGGCAAATAAACCCCTGATTTCTAGCTTTTTTGTTAGGTATTTTTGTATTTGTAAATTTGTAATATGAATGTAACATTGTTACATTCTCTTAATATTTTGCTTTAATAAACGAAAGTTTATACAATTAATGTCTAATTGTTGACATGATTTTAAACACAATTTGCGTTTTTGTGCACAGATCATATATCTAATGTTCGTGATTTATTTAGCAATTTTTGTTATTTTCTTGGCCGTATCTTGATAAGGTTCTTCTAATATTTATTCATTTCAACGTATATTTATTCTTTTTCAAAGCAAAAAAATACCGCTCGTTTTTTCAATCGAGCGGCATTCATTATTGTCCGATTATTTACTTGTTATCAGTGATCAATCTATAGGTTTCCGGTCTTCTGTCTCTGAAGACTCCCCAAGACAATCTGTCCTCTCTATTAGCTTCAAAATCATACTCAGACATTATGACTGTCTCTTCTTCCCTATTGGCCTGAACTATAATCTCGCCAAATTGATCTGTCATAAAGCTGCTTCCGTAAAAACTCAGTTCACTTGATTGATCGTTGTTTTCCTTGCAAGGAGTAACGACTTCATTTCCTACTCTGTTAGCAGCTACGACAGGTATGATATTGGCTGCTGAATGGCCCTGCATCGTTCTCGACCAGTGACCCATACTGTCTACCTCAAGGATAGGCTCTTTTCCGATCGCTGTAGGATATAAGATGATATCAGCTCCCATAAGAGCCAAACATCTGGCCGTCTCGGGAAACCACTGATCCCAGCATATTCCGATACCGACTTTACCGTACTTTGTATCAAACACCTTGAAACCGAGATTGCCCGGAGTAAAGTAGAATTTTTCCTGATAGAAGTGGTCATCCGGAATGTGAGTCTTTCTATATACACCCAAGATCTCACCGTCGCTATCGATAAGAGCCAGCGAATTATAAAGAACATTTCCGTCCTTTTCGTAAAAGCTTACAGGGATAACTACATCCAATTCCTTGGCTATCTTTCTAAAATGGCAGACTGCGTCATTCTCCTCAGTGCTCATTGCAAAAGCGTAGTAATCGTATCTTCTCTCCTGACAGAAATACTGCCTCTCGAAAAGTTCCGGCAGCAATATGATCTTTGCGCCGTCTTCTGCAGCCTTTCTTACAAGTTTTTCAGCCTTTTCGATATTCTCACTTACAACTGTTGAACAGCTCATCTGAACAGCTGCAACCTTAATCTTGGACATATTATCCCTCCTTTATTACCTTCGGTATCTGCTGAGTGATACAGTGTATGTTTCCTCCTCCAACGAGGATATCTCTGGCGTATATAGGAACAACCTTTCTTCCGAAACTTACAGATTCCATGATCTCTACGGCCCTTCTGTCAGATTCGGTATTATTGCCTCCAAACTGCGGGATCAGGATCGAATCATTTGTATAGTAATAATTCACATAGCTTGCGGCAAGTCGTTCTCCTTCTTCCCTGTTATCTTCGCCTTCCTCGAAAACGAGATTATCCATATCCTTCTTCTCGATGAGAACAGGATTGTCAGGAATTGGAAGTTTGATGATCTCGATCTTACGTCCCTTACAGTCAGTTACAGAGCTTAGATAATCATAACATGCCTTTGACATATTATATTGAGGATCATCTATATTATCTGTCCACGCCAAAACAACTTTTGCCGGACCTGCAAAGGCTGCCACATTATCAACGTGCTCGTCAGTCTCATCATTATATATGCCACACGGGAGCCACAATACCTTCTTGACACCCAGAGCATTACATAGATAGTCCTCTATATTTTCACGAGTAAGGTCACTGTTCCTTCCCGGGCTTAAAAGACAGGTCTCAGTAACCATCAACGTACCTTCGCCGTCGGTCGCTATGCTTCCTCCTTCAAGGATAAAATCCTGTCGGTCTACGGAGTTCTTTCCGATCTTACTGCAAAACAAAGAAGCAACTTTATTATCAAGATCGTAGTCCTGATAAAGACCATTATAATCTCCGCCCCAAGCATTAAATCTCCAGTCGATACCCATGATCTCATCATTATTCAAGACAAAAGTAGGACCTACATCCCTTGCCCATGAATCGTTGGAATCTATCCTAAGCGGTATGAAACTAAAAGGCTGATCTTCGAATCTTGATGAAAGATCATCGATGGTCTTCTGCGGCTCGTCGTTGTTAAAAAGAACGTAGAGATCTTCGCTTTTGAGTATCGTCTCAAAGATACTGATAAAGGCCTTCTGGGCAGCTGAGGGATCCTTGCCCCAGCTTCCGGGTCTTACGGGCCATATCATGAGTGTGGCACTATGTTTTTCGAATTCTCCCGGAAATCTAACCATCAGGACAAACGCTCCTTAAAGTCTGAGTAACCGAATCTTCTAACCAATTCGTAATCGCCGTCTTCTTTTTCGAGGACGATGTCAGGCAGAGGCATTCCGTTAAACGTGTTGTTTTTGACCATGCTGTAGATGGCCATGTCTCCGAATGTGAGGCGGTCTCCTGTCTTCGGCATCGTTTTAAGCCCGTATTCGCCTATTACGTCGCCTGCAAGGCAAGTTCTTGATGCAAGGCGGACTTTAATGCCGTTCGCGTCAGAATCAATAAGAGGCGGCAAATACGGCATCTCCAATACGTCAGGCATATGACATGCCGCGGACGCATCCAGGATAAGCGTAGGAACGTCTCCTGTATCGACGATATCCATGACCTCGGTGATCAGGTATCCCGCATCAAGAGCGATAGCTTCGCCCGGCTCGAGATACACTTCGAGATCGTATGTTTTCTTAATGTACTTGATAAGCTCCACAAGTCCGTCCACATCATAATCAGGCTTGGTTATGTGATGGCCGCCGCCGAGATTGATGAATCTTAAGTCCTTGAAGTATTTACCGAAATTCTTCTCGACTACGTCAAAAGTCGCCTTCAGCGGCTCAAAGCCCTGCTCGCAGAGCGTATGGAAATGAAGACCCGTAACTTCCTTCGGAAGGGATTCAGGCATATCCTTAAGCCTTATACCGAGACGTGACGATGGCGAACAAGGATCATAGATCTCATGTCCTTCCTGAGTCGAGAATTCCGGATTGATGCGAAGTGCGATCTTAACATCCTCGTGTTTTCGAATGGTAGGAAGATGATGGTTAAACTGCGACATGGAATTAAAATAGACATGGTCGCAGATACCGAAGATATCCTCCATCTCGTCATCCTTATATGCCGGCTCGAAAACGTGATTTTCCCTGCCATTCATCTCTTCATGAGCAAGCCTTGCCTCGTAGATGCCTGAAGCGGTCGTACCGGTTAAGTACTCGGCTATCAAAGGATAAACGCGGAACATCGAAAATGCTTTTTGGGCAAGAAGTATCTTGGCGCCCGATCTTACCTCGACATCCTTTAAGATCTCGAGGTTTTTTCGAAGCGCCTTTTCAGACACGATATATGAAGGTGTCTTTAATTCTTCGTATCTCATGGAACGAGAGTCGGATTTTCGTCAACAACCCACGGAAGTCCGTACTTGTTGAGCATATCCATGTATGGATCCGGATCGAACTCATCGGTCGTATATACGCCCGGCTTCTTCCAGATGCCGTTAATAACGAGGGATGTACCGATCATTGCAGGAACTCCCGTTGTGTAGCTTATAGCCTGGCTTCCGAGTTCCTTGTAGCACTCCTGGTGATCACATACGTTATAGATATAAAGTGTCTTTTCTTTACCGTCTTTCTTTCCCGTAAAGATACAACCGATATTCGTCTTTCCGACAGTTCTCGGACCAAGGCTTGCAGGATCAGGCAAAAGGGCCTTGAGGAACTGGATAGGAACGATCTCACGGCCCTCGAACATGATCGGGCTCGTTGAGAGCATGCCAACGTTTTCGAGACACTTCATATGAGTAAGATAGCTCTGACCAAATGTCATGAAGAAACGGATGCGCTTGATCTCAGGGAAGTTTCTTCCGAGAGCCTCGATCTCCTCGTGATGGAGAAGATACATGTCCTTCATGCCGACTTCAGGGAAATCGTATTCTCTCTTGATCTCCATAGGCTTCGTCTCGACCCACTTGCCGTTTTCCATGTAGGAACCGTTAGCGGAAACTTCACGAAGGTTGATCTCCGGGTTAAAGTTTGTGGCAAACGGATAGCCGTGGTCGCCACCGTTACAGTCGAGGATATCAACTGTGTCGATCTCGTCAAAATAGTGCTTTTTCGCATAGGCTACGAATACAGATGTTACGCCCGGATCAAATCCTGTTCCGAGGAGAGCCGTAAGGCCTGCGTTCTTGAACTTGTCCTCGTATGCCCACTGATAGCTGTAGTCGAAGTAAGCGGTAAAGCCCTTCTCCTTGCAGCGCTTCTCATAAGCCTCTCTCCATGCAGGCTCGTCAGTATCTTCAGGCTCGTAGTTAGCCGTGTCGATATAATCGACCTTGCACTCGAGGCAGGCGTCCATGATCGTGAGATCCTGATAAGGAAGAGCCACGTTCAATACTGCATCCGGCTTATAGTCATTAATGAGCTTAACGAGATCCTCTACGCTGTCCGCATTTACAGTTGCAGTTGAAAGCTTAACAGGTGTTCCCTGCTTCTCAAGCTTCTCCTTAAGAGCATCACACTTTGATACAGTTCTGCTCGCGATGCAAAGCTCCGTGAATGTGTCGCTGTTCTGGCAGCACTTCTGGATAGCTACCTGAGCTACACCGCCGCAACCGATTACCAATAATCTTGCCATTTATACGTTCCTCCTTATTCTTTCTCTTCTTCGATCAACATATCTTCAACATATTTCGGAAGCATGAATGCACCCGAGTGTAAGTGTGTGGTGTAATACCAGGTCTTGATCTTACGATCCTCCCACTTTTTCGGATCAAAATCACGGATAGGATGATACTTCTTAGAAGCAAATCCGAAAAGCCAGTATCCTGACGGACATGTCGGGATATTTGCCTGATAGACCTTCATTACCGGGAACGACTTAACAGCCTTTCTGTGCATCGCCCTGCAGTTCTCTTCATCCTCATCGAAAAAAGGACTTCCGTGCTGATATACCATGATACCGTCATCGTGCAAAGCCTTATAGCAGTTGCCGTAAAACTCCTTGGTGAAAAGTCCTGCCTCATGACCCGTAGGATCCGTTGCATCATTGATGATGAGATCGTACTTATCCTTACACTTACGAAGGAACCTGAGGCCATCCTCGTAGTAGATCCTTACGCGTACGTCCTCAAGACCGATCGCATTATCAGGGAAAAACTTACGGCAGACATCCACGAACATCTTATCCGGTTCGCAGATATCGATAACTTCGATCTCTTTATAGTATGAGAGCTCTCTGGCTACGCCTCCGTCACCGCCACCGATAACGAGTACGCGCTTGACGTCAGGATGAACTGCCATAGGAACATGAACGATCATCTCGTCATAAGTAAACTCTTCCTGTTCGGAAAAGATAACATTACCGTTAGAAGTTAAGAACTTGCCGAACTCAGGAGAATCAAAAACATCGATCCTCTGAAACTCGCTCGTACCGCTATACAGATGCTGGTTAACTCGAATAGACATCTTCACATTGTTCGTGTGCATCTCTTCAAACCAAAATTCCATATCGTTTCCGGCCATCTTAATCCCTCCTTATTTCAAAACGTAAAGTTCTGATATATCCTCACTCTCCGGGCCCTGCATCGAACAGCCCTTTTCCTTAGCGAGATTAATGTAATCAAGAATATCCTTGGTGATCATCTCACCCGGCGCCAGGATCGGTATTCCCGGCGGATAACACATGACTGACTCAGCGCAGATCCTGCCGATCGTCTGATCGATAGGAAGCTTTTCAGTCTCTGCATAGAACGCTTCCTGCGGAGTTGCTTTAACTATCGGAGTTACGTACTCTGCACAGAAGAAATCTCCCGTAGGCTTTGAGTAAAGCCTTGCAATGTCGTTAAGAGCTCCCGCAAGTCTTTCTATCTCCTGTAGCCTGTCACCGATCGAGATGTAAGCAAGCACATTCGAAAGGTCACCGAACTCCATCTGTATATCGTATTCCTCACGGAGAAGATCGTATACTTCAATTCCCGTAAGTCCTATTCCTCTGGTATTTATAACGAGCTTTGTAACGTCAAAATCATATACGCTGCTCTTGTTTATGAGCTCTGCTCCGAAAGCATAAAAACCGTCGATCTCATTGATCTCTTCCCTGGCGTAATCAGCAAGTTCACATACCTTCGCGAAACTCTGCTTGCCCTTAAGTGCAAGGTTTCTTCTGCTGATATCGAGACTTCCCAAAAGAAGATAGGATGCACTTGTCGTCTGAGTAAGATTTACGATGTTGCTAACGTAACCCTCATTTATTCCTTCACCTATAAGGAGCATGGAACTCTGTGTAAGAGAACCGCCTGATTTATGCATGCTTACGGCTGCCATATCTGCGCCTGCTGCCATCGCATTAAGAGGAAGTCCCTCACCGAAATAAAGATGAGTTCCGTGAGCCTCGTCAACCAGTGCCAGCATATTATTCTCATGTGCAAGATCTACTATCGCCTTAAGATCAGAACAGATTCCGTAGTATGACGGATTGTTGATCATGATAGCCTTTGCATCAGGATTTTCTTCGATCGCCTTTTTAACATCTGCCGTTTCCATTCCAAGAGGGATGCCAAGCTTTGTATCTACCTTCGGATCGATATAAACAGGAATAGCTCCGCAAAGGATAAGAGCATTAATGGCACTCTTATGAACGTTACGTGGCATGATGATCTTCTCACCACGTTTACATGCTGTAAGGACCATGCTCTGAACAGCACTTGTAGTTCCGCCGACCATCATGAACGCATGCTTTGCACCAAATGCATCAGCAGCGAGCTCTTCAGCTTCTTTGATAACGGAAACAGGATGACAGAGATTATCGAGAGCCTTCATGGAGTTGACGTCTATCTCAACACACTGAAGACCCAAAAAATCCACGAGTTCCTTGTTACCTCTGCCACGCTTATGACCCGGAACGTCAAAAGGAACGACTCTCTGTCGTCTGAATTCCTGTAACGCCCTGTATAAAGGTGCTTTTTTCTGTCTCTCCAGATCCATTCTTCTTCTCCAAACAAAAAAGCAATTCATCTATGATGAACTGCCTTTGATTCTTAGTAATGATACTAAGACCTGCTCTTCGGTAGCGCATCAGCACTGGTTTTAAGAAACCATCTTATAAAATTAGGATCAACCTAGTTTAATAAACGTGGTGCTTTACACCACATGCGGCACGACCTGCCCCGTCCGACGAGCGTTAAATACAGATTTCTTTATCCGTATTCGGTCAATAGTTTTAACTACCAAAGTATAACACGAAACCACATAATTTCAAGTCTTTGACCTTTTTCGAGCATTGCAAAGGGCGCCTCAGATGAAGCGCCCTTAAAACAAATTAACAATAAACCCCCGAAGATCAGTTCTTTGCTATAAACTTACCTCTTCTCTTGGAAACTACGTCGAAGATAACGGCTGCAAGAAGAACGCCGCCCTTAACAACTTTACACATGTTCTGGTCAACTGACATAAGCTGCATACCCATGTTGATAACACCCATGAGGATAGCACCGATGATAACGCCAGGAACTGTTCCGATTCCGCCGTAAGCAGAAGCACCACCGATGAAGCATGAACCGATAGCGTCCATCTCATACTGGTTACCAGCTGTAGGCTGTGCGGATGAAAGTCTTGCCATTGTTACGAGAGCTGCAACAGCAGACAAGAGACCCATGTTTGTATAAGCGATGAAGTAAACCTTATTTGTGTTGATACCGGAAAGTTTTGTTGCCTTCTCGTTACCACCTACTGCGTAGAAAGAACGACCGATCGTTGTGTTACCTGTAAGGTATCCGTAGAAAAGGATAACGACCATGAGGATGATAAGAACGTTAGGAAGACCCTTATCGCAGGAGAATTTCCAGAATACCCAGATGATAGCTGCTGCGATGATACCGTTCTTGAGAATGAAAGCCCAAAGCTTATCTGTCTCATAACCCTTCTTTTTCTTAACGAGTCTGCTTCTAACCTCAAGTGCGAGGAAGACCAGTACAGCAACGATACCGATGATGAAGCATGTAAGGTTAAAGTGCTTAATAACAATATTGAGTGACGGAATATAGATACCCATATTGAAAAGATCAGGAACGTAACAAGTATTACCGCCACCAAAGATCTTCATGAATGAAGCCTGATCAGCAAGAGGGATTCCCTTACCGTCGAGAAGAACGTTACTCAAGCCTCTGAATGCCAACATACCTGCGAGGGTAACGATGAATGGAGGAATACGTACATAAGCGATCCAGAAGCCCTGGAAAGCACCGATAAGAATACCGGATAATAACATGATCAAAACTACGATTGGCATCGGAAGTCCCTTGTTGACCAAGAGGATTGCTCCGATAGCACCTGTGAAACAAACTACTGAACCGACGGAAAGATCGATGTTACCACCGGTCAGGATGCACAAGAGCATACCTACTGCCAAGATGAACACGTAAGCGTTCTGTGCTATAAGACTCGTGATGTTCATTGGAGCTGCGATAGTTCCGTGGGTACGCCAAGCGAAGAACCCGAACACCAACAAAAGTACGATTACCATCGTATACTTTTTTACAAATTCCAGAATTTTATCCTTTGTCATACTGCTGCCTCTCCTTTAGCGCTTGATTGTAAGATACAAGACATTATCTTTTCCTGTGTTGCGTCTTCACCCATCATCTCGCCAACTATCTTTCCTTCGTTCATGACATAGATCCTGTCACACATACCAAGGATCTCAGGAAGCTCGGAAGAGATCATGATTACTGATTTTCCTTCGCTTACAAGTTGGTTAATGATGCAATAGATCTCATATTTAGCTCCGACGTCGATACCTCTTGTAGGTTCGTCAAGGATCAAAACATCAGGGTTAGCGAACATCCATTTTGCAAGGAGTACTTTCTGCTGATTACCACCGCTTAAGTTACCGACATTCTGGTTAACGGTAGGACACTTAGTCTTAAGCTTATTCTTGTACTCAACAGCTACACCGTATTCCTTATCTTTATCGATAACCTTATGAGTGCTTACCGCATCCAGGTTCGCCAGCGTTGTATTGATCTTTATCGGATTAGACAATATAAGTCCGTTACCCTTACGATCTTCGGTTACATAGGCAAGCTTATGTTTGATAGCCTGCTCTACACTATGAAGTTCAACTTTTTTACCGTTAATGAATATCTCACCTGAAATATTCTCTCCATAGCTTCTTCCGAAAACGCTCATTGCAAGTTCAGTTCTTCCGGCACCCATGAGTCCGGAGATTCCGAGAACTTCACCCTTCCTTACTTTGATGGAGACATTGTCAACAACCTTACGTTCCATGAAAACCGGATGGTATACATTCCAGTTCCTGACTTCGAACATAACATCGCCAACATGGCTCTCTCTTTTCGGGAAACGGTCAGAAAGTTCACGACCAACCATTCCTTTGATGATTCTGCTCTCAGAGATATCATCTGTTTTCTTATCGAGAGTCTCGATAGTGGCGCCATCTCTGATAACAGTGATCTTATCAGCTACGTATGATACTTCATTAAGCTTATGTGAAATGATAATGGAAGTCATTCCGTTTTCCTTAAACTTAATGAGCAAGTCCAAAAGCGCCTTGGAATCTTCTTCATTAAGAGAAGATGTAGGCTCGTCCAATATAAGTAATTTGGCCTTCTTTGCAAGTGCTTTTGCAATCTCGACCATCTGTTGTTTTCCTACACCAATGTCTTTTATCAATGTTCTAGATGATTCATTAAGTCCTACGACCTTCAGATATTCGGATGCGAGTTTGTGTGTCTCGTTCCAGTCGATCTTTACTGCATGTCCTCTCTCGTTTCCGAGGAACATATTCTCACCGATCGACATATATGGAACCAATGCGAGCTCCTGGTGAATGATTACGATTCCCTCAGCTTCACTGTCTTTGATTCCGTTGAATGTACATTCTTTTCCGTTATAAATGATCTGACCTTCATAAGTTCCGTGAGGATAAATGCCGCTCAAAACATTCATAAGAGTGGACTTTCCTGCTCCGTTCTCGCCAACGAGTGCGTGAATTTCGCCCCTCTCCACTTTGAGGTTAACATTATCGAGTGCTTTTACACCGGGGAATGTTTTGGTTATATTTTTCATTTCCAGTATAATATCAGCCAATTTTATCCCTCCTAGTATTTTTTCAAGATAGCAGGCGGGTTAAAATGCCCGCCTGCACATCCTGAAACAGTTAGTATTTTTGTGTGTTTGGTGGTTAGGTTAAAGATTAAGCAAGATCTGCTTCTGTGTAGTAACCGGAATCGATAAGGAGTTCCTTGTAGTTATTGATATCAGCAAATACTGGCTCACAGAGGTATGTAGGAACCGTATAAACGCCGTTATCATAAGACTCTGTATCGTTGATTGTAGGCTCGGATCCGGAAAGGATAGCGTTAACCATCTCAACAACCTTAGAAGCAAGAGTACGTGTATCCTTGAAGATAGACATGGACTGCTTACCGTCGATCATGTTCTTAACGTTCAAGATATCACAGTCCTGACCAGTGATTACAGGCCAAGTACCGGAATAGTTAACTGTAAGAGAGTTAGCTACACCATAAGCTGTAGAGTCGTTGGAGCAAAGCCATGCGTCGATGTTGGAACCGTCTGCATAGTTAGCAGCGATGATCGTATCAGCTCTGTTCTGAGCGTTCTCTGTTGCCCAAGAGTCTGTAGCAACCTTATCAAACTCGATCTGACCGGACTTAACTACGAGCTTACCGGAATCGATGTAAGGATTCAAAACGTCCATAGCGCCCTGATAGAAGAACTTAGCGTTGTTGTCACCCGGGTCACCAGTTGTGATCTCGAGATTGAATGGGCCAGCAGCGTTATCAAGATCAAGTGCATCTCTGATGTACTCGCCCTGCTTTGTTCCTACCATGTAGTTATCGAATGTAGCATAGTAAGTAACTGCGTCTGTGTTCATGATGAGACGGTCGTAAGCGATTACAGGAATGTTCTGCTCCTTAGCTGTAGCAAGAACTGTACCAAGTGAATCACCCTCGATAGGTGCGATAACGAGAACGTCACATCCGCCGTTGATCATAGCTTCGATCTGGGAAACCTGAGTAGCTACGTCGTTGGAAGCGAACTGAAGGTCAACTTCATATCCTGCTGCCTTGAGCTGCTCTTCCATGTTAGCGCCGTCCTGGTTCCATCTCTGGAGATCCTTAGTAGGCATCGAAACGCCAACCTTCTTACCTACAGCAACAGCCTCTGTGTCTTTGGACTCGCCGGTGTCTCCGCCGTTGTTAGCTGCAGCAGCAGTTGTTGCTGAAGTCTCAGGAATATTCTCTGAACTAGTACAAGCTGCGAACATTGTCATACCGACAGCAGCTGTCAAAACCAAACAAAGTAATTTTTTCTTCATTATTAAGCCTCCTTTATGTATTGGTTTTACATTTAGAGCCTATCATAATGAATTAGTAAAAAATTACGCCGAACTTCACATTTTTATCCGTTTTTTAACAAGGTTGTAAAAATGGTCTAGCACATTTTTGTGTGTTTTCGAAAGCAAGAAAAAATAATGCTATATTACTCCGACTGACCCGGAACATTAAGGTATACATCTTCTTTTAAATGGAAGCCGCTGCCGATGATGATCTCGTCGATGTTATCCGCCGTAACCATTATAGGTTCGAGAGCGATGCAAGGAACATCGTATGTGCCGTCGTCCATGAGGAAGTAATCAGGTTCTTTTTCCAGTGTCTCATCCTTGGCAAGCTTTATGGCACACTCGGCTGCTTTCTGAGCAAGACGCTCAACAGGCTTATAGACCGTCATGAGCTGAGTTCCCTCCACGATCCTTTGACATGCCTCGAGATCGGCATCCTGACCCGTAACGAGCATGTCGCCTGCAAGACGCATCTCGGCAAGAACAGGAACTACTGCACTTGCAAGGTTATCATTACCGCACATGATGGCGTCAACGGACTTGACGGTGGTCTGGTTTTTTCGAACATAGGAAGCAGCGATCTCGGCTCTCCAGCCTGCCGCATGCATGGTATCAACTATGGTAATGTCATTCTCGTCCATGACTTGCTTAAAGCCAGCCTCTACGAGATAAACGTTGTTGTCTTCTTCAGAGCCTCCGAGCATCAGGACTTTCTTTTTCTTGAGCTTGCCGCTGTCGACCAGGGCCTGTGCCATGAGCTCACCTACGCGTACGTTATTGAATGATATATAAAGATCTACGTCAGCGTTACAGATCAAACGGTCATAAGCAATGACCTTGATGCCCTTTTCCTTGGCAAGAGCAACTTCCTCCGAGAGATTAAAACCGTCGATGGCGATGATGACTATCACGTCCATTCCTTCATCGATAAAATACTTGATCTGTTTTTTCTGCTCATCAAGAGAACCGTTGGCATTCTGAACGTTAACTTCCGCGCCCAATTCCTTGGCTGCTGATACGAAGACATCTCTGTCTCTTTGCCAGCGCTCGATGATGAAAGAGTCAAAGCTCATGCCGATCTTTATCTTGTTGCTGTCCTTCGGATTTTGAACCTGCTCATTATTGATCCCCTTACACGAAGGCAGAAAGAATGCGAAAGTCATGCATATAGCGAGCAGCAATGCCTTTATCCTGGTCCTCATAGCATATTCTCCTTATATTCGGTCGGAGTAACTCCGACATTCTTCTTGAATATCCTGCTGAAATAGTTCGGATCCGTATATCCGACCATCTGGCAGATCTCCTTCATGGAATAGGATGTTCCGCTTAAAAGTTCCTTTGCCTTATCGATCCTTAAGTTAGTAAGATACTCAACAAAACCTTCACCTGTCTCATCCTTAAAAAGCTTACTGAAATAGTAAGGACTTATGTTTACTTCTCTTGAAACATCTTCAAGGGATATATCCGCATTAAAGTTCTTCTTTATGTATTCCTTGGCAAGCGCGATCGTCTTCGTGGATTTTTCAGCCTTCTTCTCCACTACGTTTCTCGTAGCTTCCGTCATCTTATCAAGGAACCATCTTCGAAGTTCCTCGTGATCTTCAGTCGCCATTATCTGAGGAAGATAATTGGCTCTCGAATCGAAAACATACTTCATTCCGCCTGAATTGTACGCGATCTTTTCTGCCCACAAAACAAACTCGAGGATCTTAAGACGCATGTCCATGATACCGGTGGAAGGATTTTTGAGCATCCAGTCAAAATATGCATTGGATGATACGGCTACCTTGGAATCGTTTCCTTCTTTTATCTCATCGAAAAGCTGCTTTTCGAGATCCCTAGGATAGTTACTCTCATATTCAAGTCCCATAGGAAGATCTTCAACATGGATAACGTTCTCTGTCGTCATCGTAAGAGCCTTAAGTGCTTCGCTGTAGGAAGTCTTAAGTTCCATCATCGGCTTTATGCTTCCGATACCGATCCTTATCTGCTGATTGGTCTTCACCATGAGGATCCTTGTTATATCACGTGCCTGGTCGATTATGGAGATACGCTCGTCCAAAGTAAGTTCTTTCTTATCCGTAGGTACGAGAACTGCGATCTTGTTAGCCATTATCGAACCGACAAGGCAAGTAAATCTTTCTTTGAACGCTTCTCTTATCTCGTTATAGTGCTGCTGAAGCTTAACGGAAGATCCGACTGCATTTGTAAGATGGCTTCCGTCCTGCTTGTCACCGCACACGAAAGCGATCATGAATCCCTGCTCATCGTTGATCTCCAGGATCGATCTGTAGCTGTCGATATCCTCATTGAATTTTTCCTGGAAAAGTACGTTATAGATAAATCCGCTCTCGATGATCGGAACGACTATCTCAAGCTTCTCCTTTATGATGAGGTCATTGGTCCTTTGCATCCTCTGACCGTCGATCACTTCCATTGCTTTTCTTATGATAGCGACGATCTTGTTCTTCTCCATCGGTTTAGTGATGTATTCCAATACATCCAAAGCGATGGACTCCTGAGCATAGTCGAATTTGTCGTAAGCGGACATAACGATCAAAACGACTTTGTTATTAGTCCTTCTGATCTCTTTCATCGCATCGATACCGTTAATTCCCGGCATCATGATATCCATGACGATAATATCAGGCGAGAAAGTCTCGGCAAGTTCGATCGCGCTTCTTCCCGTTTTAGCGGTCCTGACTTCGCAAAGATCGCCGAATTCTTTTTCGATAATGAACTTAAGAGAATCGGTTACGATCCCTTCATCGTCTGCGAGCATTATCTTATACATAATCTGTCTCCTTAATAGGCAGATAGAAAAGGAATTCGCTTCCCTTGTTCTTGCCTTCACTTACTATACTCATAACGTCATCGGAATCAAGGAATATCTTCAATCGCTCGATAACGTTATCAAGACCAACACCGTTTGAATCCATTGAATCGGAACGCTTCTTCTTATTGCCGCTTAAGATCTCGTTTATGATCTCTTCGCTCATGCCGACGCCGTTATCCTTTACGCTGACGCGGACATTGTTCTCAACGCGTTTTACCGATACGGTTATTACTTTATCATATTCCACGTTTCTTACGCCGTGGTTGACAGCATTCTCGACAAGAGGCTGGATGATCATACTCGGGATGTCAGCATCTAAAAGGCTCTCGTCGATATCCTTTATGAAGGTTATCTCCCCTGCAAATCTTACGTTTATGATAAACATATAGTGATTTACAAGTTCGATCTCATCACGAAGCTTAATGATCTCATCGTTCTTATTGATATTGTATCTGAAGAACTCGGACATATTCTGAACGAACTCATAAGTCTTGTCAGCGCCTTCCATCATCGCAAGCTGCGCACCCGCATTAAGGGTATTAAACAGGAAGTGCGGATTGATCTGAGCCTGAAGATATTTAAGCTGAGCATCCTTAAGGTGCGTCTCCATCATAAGTTCCTTTTCCTTATGCTGACGTTCAAGCTCCATGTTCTCTTTGATCTGATCGATGTAATTACGGATACTTACGACCATCTTATTAAATGCTTTCGTAACGACACCGATCTCATCTTTACTTTCAACTCTGGGAAGCTCGACATCAAAGTTACCTTTCGCCACTTCATCCGCTGATCTTGAGAGCACTCTCAAAGGTCTTATAAGACGGCCCGTATAATTGATGATCACGAATGCATTTGTAACGATAACGGCGATGACAACGATCAAACTGACGTTTTGCATGCTTCGAAGACTTCGCGAGATCTCGCTATAAGTCTTGGAATTATCCTCGAACTGTCTTGTATTCAAACTGTCGATATACGAATTGATGAAGTTATACATCTCAGTAGCAAGTTCATAACGTTGTCTGTATTTTTCTACGTTACGTCCACGCTTTGCCTCGACGGTCTGCGATACGAGATCAAGATACTCCTCACTCATGTACTTGATGTTACGCTGCATTACATCGGCATTCGAATCAGTTACTTCAACATTAAGTTCGTTAATGAGATTTCTATAGGTCTGTTCACTTATGTAATACTCCTCAAGCGAATCTGAAGATTTAACGTTAAGGTACTGCGTCATGGAAGACTGAACATCAGATAATGCCTTGGTCATCTCATTAAGAGAAAGGTTATCCTCATAGGTTCTTTGAAGCCTGGCAGATACAGTTGTGATACCGATCAAAAGACTCATGTTGACGACGAGGATCAACACGCTTGATAACACATATATGAAAGCTATCTTAAGCTGCAACGGAAAGTCACTGAATTTGTGTTTCATTTGAGCCCTCCGTGTAGTACTCTCTGATATTCGTGTTGTTTATGAGAATGATATCTACGGTATTGTACTGGTTAACAAAACCGACTCTCTCGTATGACAATAAAGCTTCGACAGCTAATTCTCCCATCTCAACGGTGTCGATCTTAATGGTGGAATCTATGATCTCTCTGTCTATTCCCTGAAGGATCGTGGTGGAATCATAGTAACCCAATATATGGACCTGACCTACTTTGTTGAAATCGACTATAGCCTGATAAACGCATGTGGTATCAAGTTCATTGAGACAGACTATGATATCAGGAAGGTTTTCCTGCATGAAAAGATCTCTTATAGATTCCTCAACCGCAAAAGAATTAGACTCATCTACCGTAACAAGATCAAGAGAAATGAGATTACTAAAATCAACTGAGTTCTCAATACTTTCCTGAATACCTGCGCTTATGATCGACTGACCGGAAGAAGGCACGGAGTTAACGATAACCGCAACTTTAACCATCTGACCTTCTTCGGTGATCATGTTGCCTGCGATCTCCATGATCTGCTTACTGTACTCTTTACTTAAGTTATAGTTACCAACCTCGACATAGCTTATCCTTCGGCTGTTGGAACAGTCATTGTTAACGGTAACTACCGGGATAGAAGCGTCCATTGCTTCACTGATGAGCTGTTCCATCTCTTCGCTCTCATCGGCATTAAGGATTATTCCGTCGACCTTGGAAGCTATGGCCATTCTCATAAGTTCTGCCTTGGTGTAATCGTTGGAGATACCCTCACCTAAACACTCAACGTAGACATCGTGGCTTAATCCGTAATCCGAAGCACCTTTATAGACAGACTGCCAGAACATGGAATCTTTGTCGTCGGTAATGAGAACATAATATCTGTTGAATGTCTCTTTACGGGAAATTCTCGGGTCAGTCCTGAGATACACACGCAAAAAACCTACTGTTACGATAACAGTGACCAATATCATCGCAATGTAAGTGACAATATAGAAATATCTGGTTCCTCTGTGCTTACGCTTCATGTTCCCTCGGCTGCCCTTTTAATGATTCATATTATAACACGGTGAAAATACCCTGAGCCATTATGAACAAGCCGCAGAGGATAACGAAAGTACCCAGGACGATATTTACACGCTTATAAGTCCTATCGGTTATCTTGTTCCTGTGGAAGTTAACAAACAGGCAAAGTCCGAGCCACCAGGTGAATGTACCGAGGACGATACTTACAAGAAGAGAACCGGATTGAAGCGGTCCGTGAACATCTGTGATATCAAAAGATGTGAATGCGATCATAAAAGCGACCATGGTTCCCGGATTAAGAAGTGCCGCGCCCATGGACGTAAGAAAATATATAACAAGGCTGTCGCCTTTCGCTTCTGCCTTCTCAAGCTTTGCTTTTCGGACGAAAAAGGATATGCCGATGGCGATGACCAAAAGACCTCCGAAGATCTCTATGATGTGTTCTTTTTTTTCGAGAAAATCAGAGATGGCATTGACACCCATTATGCCTATGAATGCGAATATGAGATCTGCAAAGCAGGAACCCGCACCGGAAGCAAAACCGCCCTTAAGGCCGTGCGATAATGTCCTTTTTATGGTAAGCGCACCTATCGCTCCCGCAGGAACGCCGAGTACAAGACCTATGAGATAACCTTTAAGGATCAATTCGAAAAGCATTTCAACACCAAGTTTTTATAACTCAAATCAGAATACACTACTTGCCACGGCAGGTAAAGAAAAAAGAGGTCAGATATGTTATTCTTAGGAAGTATCATAAAAAGGAGAGAATTTTATGTCGGAGAAAAAAGGAATCATATTTGACATGGACGGTACGGTGTGGGACAGTTCCGAAAACGTAGCCAAGTCCTGGACGGTCAAAGTTAAAGAAGCAGGTTTTGACAAGGTCGTAACCCGCGAAGATATACAAAGCGTAATGGGAAAGCCGATGGATGTTATCGCGGACACCCTTTTCACATACACGAAAAAAGGAAAGCAGAGAAATGCTCTTCGTGAGGCATGCGAAACATACGAGAACGAGTATCTTCGTGAGCACGGCGGAATCCTTTACCCTAAGCTTGTCGAGACATGGGAGAAGCTTAAAAAGCAGGGTTATCACCTCTATATCGTAAGCAACTGTCAGGCAGGCTATGTGGAAGCTTTCCTTGAGCATTACGGTATAGAATGGGGAACACCTGACTGCCTCATTGAAGATATCGAATGTTACGGAAATAACTTCCTTCAGAAAGACGAGAACATCAAGCTCGTCTGCGAGAGAAACGATCTTGATAAGGCGTGCTATGTAGGCGATATCCAAAGCGACTACGATGCAACGACCAAAGCGGGCTTACCGTTTATCCATGCAACTTACGGCTTCGGAACGATCAATGCCGAAACCGCCAAGATCAATAAATTCAGCGATCTGCCGAAGACAGTCAAGGAGGTCTTAAAATGAACAAAGATCAGATATCCATTCCTTCTATCCTTAAGATCGAAAAAGGTGTTACATCTCAGATCGGATCATACCTTAAGGATGCAGACCTTACACAGGTAACGATCCTTTTCGGAAACGGTCTTATCTCCATGTTCGGAGATACTGTATTCAAGTCCTGTGAGGAAGCAGGTGTAAAGATCCTTCACCATCAGGAAATGGACACCGTGGATTTTAATGATATAACCAATCTCGCTTTCGAGCTTCCTAATAAGACTCAGGCAATAATCGGTATGGGCGGAGGAAAAGTAATCGATGCTGCCAAGTATATCGGTTATGTACTAAGGATCCCGTTCATAAGCGTTCCTACAAGTTCATCATCAGACGGTTTTTCCAGTTCCTCCGCTTCCCTTACGGTAGGCGGTCACAGAAAGTCAGTTCCTGCGAAGATGGCTTACGGAATCCTCGTTGATACAGATGTCATCAAGAGCGCTCCTGTTAGATTTCTCTATTCAGGTATCGGCGATATGGTCGCTAAGATCTCCTCAACATACGATTGGCAGCACGAGGAAGATCAGGGATATCTCGAAGTTAATGACTTCGCGTTCATGATCGCCAAGAAGGCTGTTAACTCTTTTGTAAGAACACCGTTCGAATCTATCGAGGAAGATCTCTTCTTAAAGGAACTTCTTGATTCCCTCGCAATGAGCGGCGTAGCAAACGAGATCGCCGGATCATCCGCTCCTACATCGGGAAGTGAGCATCTTATCTCACATGCATTAGATCAGCTCTTGACCAAGCCGCAGCTTCACGGAGTTCAGGTAGGTATCGCTACTTATATCATGTGCAAGATCTGTGACCACAGATGGCAGCGTGTCGATACGGTATTCACAAAGACAGGTTTCTGGGATTACTGTGCAACTCTTGATCTTAAGGTCGCTGACTTTGAGGAAGCTATCGATATGGCTCCTCAGATCAAGCCTCACCGTCATACCTATCTCCACGAAGAAAAGTACAGAGAACTTGCCAAGGCTCTTCTTAAGGAAGATCCTAAGCTTACGGCTATACTTCACTGATACCAAGAGGTCTAAATGAAATACCGAAAGATAACTTCTTCTTTAGCGATCGCACTTTGCATGGCACTTCTATGCGCCTTGATCATAGGCTGTGACAGTCTAAAGAAAGGTTCGGGCAAAAAGAGTTCTGATTCAAGATCTGAGAATGAAGATAATAAATCAGGTGAAAAAGTACCCGAAGTATCTCCTTTCGATTTTACCGAAGCCGTAAAGGATGCTTATGGCTGCACATCTTATGATTTTGAAGAAAAGGACATCACGCAGATCTACATAGAAGATCTCGAAATAATGTATAACTACATCGGAGACAAGGGAGATATCTACTATGCCACTTACTATCTTCTGGAAAGCGAGGAATCTGCCAAGTCTTTTTACCAAGTAAGATCTGATAATTATTCAGAATTCAATGAGATAGACGGAGAATTCTATACATTCGACGATTATCTGTTCATAGATGCGGACTTAGAGCCGAACTACGATCAGGAAGATTACTACATCTTCGGAGGTGTATACCGCTCCGGAAGAGCTGTTATGGAGATCTGCTGTTTCTCGGACAATAACGAGAACAAGGACGTGATCAAGAACCTTATGGAAGATCTTGAGTTACCGCTTCCTAAGAAATTCATTTTTTAGTAAACAGATCGAAGAACAATAAAAAACATCCACCGATCGAATGATCGATGGATGCTTTTGTTTTCGAGAAAAAATATTATGCGAGGCTCTTGCCCTTTGCAAATGCCTCAAGGTTAAGAGGTATTGTCTTAGGCTTAGAAGCAAATGCCTCTTCGATGGACTCCTGCCACACCTTGTCATCGATACCGAAGTACTTGGAGAGAGCTCCGAGCATTACGATGTTTGTAGCCTTGGATGTACCGCAGTCAAGAGCTGCGCCCAAAGCGTCGATCTCGATGATCTTTGTATCGCCGATAGCACCGTTATCAAGAGAAGCCTTGATGTCGGAAGGATACTGAACTGCTCCGAGAAGAACAGGAAGTGACTTGATCTTCTGTGAGTTAACGATCATGACGCCGTCCTTCTTAAGAAGAGATGCCCAACGGACTGCCTCGACTTCCTCAAAGGAAAGAACGAAGTCTGCCGTACCCGGCTCAACGATAGGAGAATGAACTTCCTTACCGATCTTTACATATGTGATAACGGAACCGCCGCGCTGGCTCATTCCGTGAACCTCAGATACCTTAACGTCAAGTCCGAGCTTAAGGCTCAGGATACCGAGGAGCTTACCTGCGATCAATGTTCCCTGGCCGCCTACGCCTGCCAATACGATTGAAGCTTCAAAGTTTTCCATGATTACTCCTCCCCCTTGATCAAAGCGTCGAATTTACATACATTTACGCAAAGTCCGCAGTTGTTACAGGACTCGGCATCGATCATTGGCTTTTTATCCTCGCCCATGATGAGAGCAGGACACATGATACGTCCGCAAGCTCCGCAGGAACGGCACTTGTCGTAATCACAAGATACCTCAACGCCCTTCTTAGCTCTTCCTGTAGGGATGAGAGCACAAGGACGGCGAGCGATTACAACTGATACAACGTTCTTATCGAGCTCTTCCTTGATAACCTTCTCTGCACCGAATGTATCAACAGGATCGACTACGCGAACGGAAGCAACACCGAGGCTCTTACAAAGACCCTCGAGATCAACTGCAGGAGCATCTTCAAGACGGATGTTCTTACCAGTTGAAGGGTTCTGCTGGTGACCTGTCATACCTGTGATGGAGTTATCAAGAATGATAAGAGTGATGGAACTTTGGTTATAAACAGCGTTCATAAGGTTTGTGATACCTGAATGTAGGAATGTAGAATCACCTATGACACCAACTGTCTTACGTGAATCAGCTCCGTCAGTAGCCTTATCGAAACCGTGAGCCATACCTACGGATGCACCCATACATACAACTGCGTCAACTGCCTGCATCGGAGGAAGTGCGCCGAGAGTATAACATCCGATATCGCCCATAACCTGTACCTTGAGTCTGTTAAGAGCGAGGAACAATCCCTTATGAGGACAGCCTGCGCAAAGTACCGGCGGACGGCCCGGAGGAGTAGGAAGCGAAGATGTATCGATTCCTGCTTCAGGAAGCGGAAGGTCGGAAAGAGCCTTACGGATCATAACTGCAGTATATTCACCGAGCATCGTGAATAGTTCCTTACCCTCGCACTTGATGCCTGCAGCTTTGATCTCGTTCTCGATGAACGGATCGAGCTCTTCTACTACTACAAGACGGTCAACCTTAGATGCGAAATCGCGGATCAAGTCCATAGGAAGCGGCCATACGAGACCGAGCTTCAATACGCTCGCGTCCGGCACACCGTCTCTAACGTACTGATAGGAAGCACCTGCCGTGATGATACCGAGCTTAGTATCTCTCATCTCAACCTTGTGCTTACCGACGTTAACGTCATTGGAATCTGCTGCGATAGTCTTAGTTCTCTCCTCGACTACAACGTGACGCTTGATGGCATTTGCAGGCATCATAACGTACTTAGCAGGATCCTTAGCATATTCCTTCAATGTGATCGGCTTAGGATCTTCGATCTCTACGATGCTTCTGGAGTGAGATACTCTTGTATGAAGACGGAGGATAACCGGTGTGTCATACTTCTCAGAAAAGTCGAAAGCGTACTTAATGAATTCCTTACACTCAGCACTGTCAGACGGCTCGAATACAGGTACCTTAGCGCTTCTTGCGTGGTTTCTCGTATCCTGTTCATTCTGTGAGGAGTGCATTCCCGGATCGTCTGCAACGCAGAAAACGAGTCCGCCGTTAACTCCTGTATATGCTGCTGTAAAAAGAGGGTCTGCAGAAACATTCAAACCTACGTGCTTCATGCATGTCATTGCACGTGCGCCACGGATAGATGCACCGATAGCAACCTCTGCTCCTACTTTCTCGTTAGGTGCCCACTCGCAGGACACTTCCTTAAACTTAGCAATTTCTTCCGTGATCTCGGTACTAGGTGTTCCCGGATACGATGAAACAAGCTTAACGCCCGCCTCATAGGCACCACGGGCAACCGCTTCGTTTCCAAGCATGATAGTCTTCATCTTGGTTCCTCCTGATGTTAACTTTAAACAATTTGTTTGTGCGTAATAATCATAATACCACAAATAATGAGGATTGGAGCATTATCTTTATTCTTCTCGAAAAAGTGCTTGACACCCCCCAATGTCATTAGTATAATTGTCAATGCTTAACACAAATGCGGCCGTGGCGGAATAGGCAGACGCGCACGTTTGAGGGGCGTGTGGGAGACCGTACGAGTTCAAGTCTCGTCGGCCGCACCAAATAAAAAGACATCCGATCGGATGTCTTTTTTATTGCTTCTGAACTGTAAAGTAAGCCCAGGCGAAATATCCTGCAAATACCAGTAATATCAGGCACATCACTATAAGAAGGATATTTCCCGCTATCTTAAGGCCTCGCTTATTATTCCGGTGACCCTTTATCTTCATGATCGTTCCGGCGATCAAAGTCGCCAAAAAAGTCGGGGTCAATCCATAAAGAAGGCAAACTCCCATTACGCCGATATATATGTTTCCGAAATTACCTGTCTGTTCCATTTTCCATTTCCTCCCTAACGTTAACGTAACAGTTTACGTATAACGCCTTCCTCTGCATCATAAAATCTTTGTATCTGCGAGATGATCTTATCTAAGGATTTCTTCGGATCCTCACTATACCTTTCCGTAACGAACCTATATCCCCATAGGTATTCCGGCAAAGTGTAGATCGCGATCGACCATCCGTACTCCTCACCTTTTTTGTTCAGTCTCGGCTTAAAATCCTTGACCAGAAGGTAAGAACCCATCTGTAGTTTAGCACAAGTTCCTTCAAAGTTCTTTTCGCCTCCCGGTCCGAACCCGGCCCTGTCCTTAACTTCAAATGAGAATAATTCAGGATTATCAACGTGCTTACCTATTTTTCGAAGATCAAGATCACACATCTCGATGTCCTTGGGCCAGAAAAGATCCATTATGAGCTTTTCTCTTCTTTCGGCCTTGCCGTCCTCATAACGCGAATCAAAATCATATCCGTTTCTGCGGTAATTCGCGAAATACGGAAACCACTTTTTCGAGACAAAGCCTGCTCTCTTTCCGAAAAACTTGCCGTACGCGACTTTTCCGGTCCTTGCAAGGACTCCTCTCCACTCCCATGGGTCTTTATCAACATCACCGGTCCACCAGTATTTCGGATCGGTCATACTCTCTACCGACATTCCCGGCACCTCCGCTTCAAAAAGCGGCAGGAAACCAACCTTCTCGATCACTTTGAGAAGTTCGTCACTGCTTTTTATGCAATCGGGATCACTGCTGTCGAGCCCATTCATGTACCATTGTCCGTCTATTATTTCCATAGCGGTATTATACCCCATTTGATCCTCATACATAATAAGGCGCGGACATTTATTTGAATCTTTTGTTAATTCGGTATGTTTACAGATTTATTTTCGGGAATACGTAATATAATCAGGATAAATATGACGATTATTCTCGGAGGTGACGATCATGAAGATAACCAGACTTTTAGCTGTATTATTGGTTTTGGTCTTGGCCGGAGGATGTGTGTTCATCTTATCGGCATGCGGAGGCGATGATATTGCCGAGGCACAGGCAGATGCCGAAGAAGCAGGCCTTGAGTTCGCCAATATGATGGAAGGCGCCAAAGAAGAAGTAGATGCAAGAGGCGACTGACAAAGCGTAAAGAAAAAGATCACGGGGTATCTGAAAAGATGCCCCGATTTTTTCGCAAAATAAAGGACTGCCTCGCATGAGACAGTCCTTTTATAACCGAAATATCAGTTCCTTCCGAAGAAAAAGTAGAAGAGGATAATGATCGCAAGGATGATAAGGATAAAGAGGATAACCTTGAGTGCGGAAACAGGTGCCTTACCGCCTACCTTACCTGTCTGACCGTTGATTACGATGTTATAGATCTGATCCTTGTACTTATAGGAAGCAAGCCAAATAGGTGCAAGGAGATACTTGAACGTGATGTTATCGTACATTGTCGAGAACTGGAGTCTGTCAACTCTGTCGCAACGAGTCTTTTTCTTGATATCAGCTCTGATGTTGCTCGACAGTCTCTGGTTGATACCCTTCTTGGCATTATCCCAACCTTCATCAAGACCGACTGAATAACGCTCGGCAGAAAAACCAGCAACTACGTCAGGAGAATACGGGCGAAGCTTTGAGAAGTCAAACTGTGAAACACTCTTGATATAAGGGTTATTATCGGACTTCTTACTAGCAAATACCGTATAGTCATCGATGAATTCGCTATATACACCGCTTGTCTGTCTCCACTTGGTTACAGTCTCATAGTGGTCTCCCCTCTTAACTCTCTCATCAAAACCGATCCTAGCGGAATATGGAGAAGTCGTATCGGAATCGTATGTCCAGTATGGGAGATATACACCGTTGATATCCTTAGCAGAGCAACTCTTCTTAGCATCACTTGGAGCAAACCACTTGTGTCCGATCCAGCTCTTGAAAAGCTGAGCAGCCTTTTCCTGTGAGATAGCGAACGGAACTACTCCGCCAGGAGCCATTACATCAGACTCGTCATCTACAGGCATAACGCTCGTGGAACCACAGAACGGGCAGCAGTCTGCTGTCTCGAGTGCATCGTAAACGGTCTCACCGCCGCACTGCTGACAGATAACTGTCTTCATCTTCTGACCCCAGTCAAAGCTGGCACGGTTCTTGGCTGATTCAAAATCCAATTCTTCCATTGCCGTATTCTGCTCCGGCTTAGGAAGTTCCTTTGTAAATCCGCAGAAGGAGCAAAGCATTCCGCCTGTCTCAGGATCAAACATCAATGTACCGCCGCAGGAAGGACACTTCTTGTCCGTCTGCTCCATTGTCTTGGTAACCTTAGGCTCCGAAGAAGAACCATAATCTTCCTTTGCCACTTCCGGCTCATTGCCGTACTCCTCTTTGCCGACTTCCGGCTCGCTGCCGTAATCTTCGGCCGGAGCATTTCCCGCAGAACCTGCTGACTGAGTCTCAGTCATAGAAGCACCACAGTACTCACAGAATTTACCTTCGGAATCCGCACCGCATACAGGACACTTTGCCATAAACATTTTCCTCCAATTCCCTATTCATATATTAAGAACAACGATGACCTCGGAGCTACTGAAACCACAGTATCAGAGCCCTCCTTGATCTTCAGTATCGATCCTTCGGAAATCTCCTTTGTCTCGCACGTCTCGGCTTCAAAAGATCTTGTGTCAAATCTCAAAAAATCCGAATCATTGTTATTAATTAATAATACTATTCTTTTGGCTCCTTCGCCAACATATTTTCCAAATGCGTCCCTGTTTTCTTTATCAAGATACCTCTCGAAAACTATCGCATTTTCTTCAGCGTATATTGTCTTATAAAGACCTGTACGAAGGACAGGGTTCTCGACACGAAGCTTTGAGATCTCTCTAACGAACGAAAGCATCTTCTTACCGTCGTCATCTACCTTCTCCCAAGGATAAGTCCTTCTGTTAAAAGGATCCCTGAATCCTTCCATCAATATCTCGTCACCGTAGTAAAGACAAGGCGATCCGATATAACCGATCTGGAACGAATAAGCAAGCTTCATGAGCTTCATTCCAAGCTCTTTTTCTTCCTCCGACAGAAATATGTCCTTTTGAAGTTCCCTGTCACCCGGGTCTTCTTTTTTGACGAGGATATTTATCGCTCTCGGCACGTCATGAGACGAGATAAGATTCATCATGGAGTAGTAACTCTCGGAAGGATAACGCTCCCTGAAGCCCTCCATATACGAATCAAAGAACTTGGCATCAAACGTATGAGTAAGGAAGTTCAGAAGACCTATCCTAAACGTATAGCCCATTACGCTGTCATGAGTCCTTCCGAGCATAAAATCTCTATAGGAACCATATGAGCACTTGTTACTTGCATCTTCCCAGACTTCGCCTATTACGCATCCGTTGCCGTTCGAATATTTTCTTACGGAAGTCCTCATCTGACGGATAAAGCTGTCCGGAAGCTCATCTGAGACATCAAGTCTCAAGCCGGATGCTCCTCTTTTTATCCAGGTATCAACAACTCCGTCCTTACCGAAGATAAATCTCCTATAAGACAGATCATTCTCATCGACGTTCGGAAGATCAGGAAAGCCCCACCATGATTCGTACTTAGGTTCTTCCTTGTCGTTTCCTATGAACTTATACCAGGAGCGGAACTTGCTTTCCTCGCCTGTCTTATATGATCTGAACGCACCGACACCTTCATATCTGTCGAACTTATTAAAATATCTGCTGTCAGCTCCTGTGTGGCTGAAGACACCGTCTATGACTATCTTTATTCCCTTCTCCTCACATGCCTTGGAAAGGCGCTCAAAAGCTTCGTTTCCTCCGAGGATAGGATCAACATTAAGATAATCAGCCGTATCATACCTGTGGCTTGACCTTGCTTCAAAGATCGGATTTAAGTACAGGACATCGATTCCGAGAGACTTGATGTAATCCAGCTTCTCGGCTATTCCGTCCAGTGATCCGCCATAAAAATCACAGGCCAGATAACCCGTCTCAGGCTTACCGTAGATATCTACTTCCTCATTCCAGTCCTCGTGATAGATCCTCTCGCTTCGAGGCGACTTATTGGTCATCTCCTCAAAGTTAAACTTTGTATCTCTTGAGAACCTGTCCGGGAATATCTGATACATGAGAGCGCCCTTAAGAAAATCCGGGGTACGGAAGTTTTCCTCATAGACAGTTATCTGCCAAGCAAAAGGATACTTATCCTCTTCCACGCCGATCCTTGGCGGCTCAGGATACACCTTTCCGTTTCCTTTATCCCCGCATTCATCGAAAACATAGTACACATACGTATGTTCCTGGTCAGGCTTATTGAACGACAGACCCTCAAGACCTATCTTATGAAGGTCTGAATCATTCATCGTTACCCTGAACCAGTAAAAAAGGATACAAGGTTCTGAAGGCACTTCCATGTCAACTTCATAACGGTCGTGATTTCTGGATTCGTGGATAAGGCGCATCGGCTCCTCATGATATGAGAATCCGTATAAACCGTAAGAATAGCACAGAACAACTTCTGTGCTATCCTTACTCGCGTCAAAAACTAATTTAACATCCGATCCTGTCTTCAAAGCACCAAAAGGGATTCTGTACTTTTCGGATCTTGATGCGTGTCTAAACATTTCTATTTGTCCCTTTATGTTTTATTTCTTCTCTTCTTCAGGCTTCTTCTCTTCAGCCTTCTTTGCCGTAGCTTTCTTAGCAGGAGCCTTCTTTGCAGATGGCTTTTTTGCTGCCGTCTTCTTAGCAGCAGGTTTTTTAACTGCTGCGGCCTTTTTAGGAGCTTCCCTCTTTTCTACAGGCTTTTCTTCTTCCTTAGGCGTGACATCTTTTTCGAAAGGGATGCCGGTAATGAGAGAATAAAGACCAATATATTCGAGAGCGCTCTTCTTCCAGGAATAGTCTCCGCTCATGCCGGCCTTGATGATGTTATCCCATACGTCCGGATGATTCCTGTAAAGGTCACATGCGTACTTAGTGATAAAGAGGAACTCATGAGCGTTGATGTTAGCAAATGAGAATCCGTTACCTTCGCCTGTGAACTCGTTATAAGGCGTAACTGTGTCCTTGAGACCGCCTGTCTCACGAACTACAGGAACTGTACCGTATGTCATGGATACGAGCTGAGAAAGTCCGCATGGCTCGAAGATACTCGGCATGAGGAAGATATCAGCTGCAGCGTACATCGTATGAGCAAGTCCGCTGTCAAAATCGATGCAGGCACACATCTTGCCCGGGTTACGGTCAGCGATGCTTACGAGAGCGCGCTCATAGTATGCGTCACCTGTTCCGAGGATAACGATCTGCATTCCGTCATAGAGCATCTCCTCAAGAACGTAAAGGAGAAGGTCGAGACCCTTCTGGTCAACTAAGCGGGAGATCATAACGCAAAGCGGAACTCTCGGGTTAACGTCGAGATTGAGCTGCTTCTGGAGTGACTCCTTACAAACTGCCTTACCCTTCTTAAATGTCTTGATATCGTACTTCTGAGGAATGTTCTCATCAGTCTTTGGATTATACTCGAGATCGTTGATACCGTTGATGATACCGGATACCTTGTAAGCGTAACGCTGCAATGTCTGGTTAAGACCTTCGCCGTAGTAGTCTGTCATGATCTCGTAAGCGTATGTCGGAGAAACCGTTGTAACAGAATTCGAATAAACGATACCTGCTTTCATGAAGTTGATGGCGCGGTCCTTGATACAGAACTCGTCACGGATGTACTCATCAGGAAGATCGAGCATATCGCGTACGACGTCAACTGCGTGAACACCCTGATACTTAAGGTTATGGATAGTAAATACTGTCTGAACATCAGTGTGATATCCGTGCTTCTTGAAGTGAGCATCGAGGAGCATCGGCATCATACCTGTCTGCCAGTCATTACAGTGGAGAACGTTCGGCTCAAAGTTCATGAAATCGCCCATGAAATCGAGGACTGCTCTTTGGAAGAAACAATATCTCTCGATATCGAAAACGTACTCTACGTAAACACTGTCAAAATTGAAGTAGTACTCGTTATCTACAAAGTAGAAAGTGGTGCCGTTTTTTTCGAGAGAGAAGAGACCTGCATATAAAGATCTCCATCCCATGTGGACCATCTTCCATCCGAGAAATCTCAATTCCTCGTTGTACTTTGCTTTGATCTTTCTGTACAAAGGAAGGATGACACGTGCATCAACGCCTGCTTTGTTAAGCTCTATAGGCAATGCACCTACTACGTCTGCAAGGCCACCGACCTTCGCGAACGGACTAACTTCCGATGATACAAACAATACTTTGATCTTATCCATATCAGATACCTGCTCCCTTTCCTATAACTACAGGGAAATCCCTGTGACCCACAAGTCTGATGCCAGGTCTAACAATGGCATTCTTATCGAGGATTACGTTCTCGAGATGGCAGTTCTCTGAGATGTGAGCATCCTGCATGATAACGCAATTCTTGATCGTGGTATTCTTGGAGATCGTAACTCCTCTGAAGAGAACTGACTCCTCAACGCTTCCGTAGATACGGCAACCATCGGATACGATAGCGTTCGATACCTGAGCGTTATTGAAGTAAAGTGTCGGAGCCTCGTCCTTGATCTTTGTAAATACCGGCTCGCCGCTCCAGAACAGATCGTTACGGATGGACTCATCGATGAGGTTCATGGAAGCATCGAAGTATGTCTTTACGGAATTGATCCTGAATGCGATGCCGTTATACTCGTAGCCGTAAACCTTCAACTCGTCAAACATCTTAACGAATGAGTGAACACCGAAGTGTGATGTAGCGTGAGCCATCTGCTTAGCGATGAGGTCGATGAGAAGATCTCTTCTGATGCAGATGATACCAAGGCTTGATTTATTGGAAGCTGACTTCTGAGGATTAAAGAGCATGTCCTTAACGAATCCCTCTTCATCAAGTTCCAGGATGTAAGCAGGGCTTCCGAACTTCGTGCCGTCTCTGTTGTACATAACGGTGATGTCGGCATTGTTCTGCTCGTGAGCCTTGATCATGTCGTCGAATGTGGTATTCAAAACGATGTTGCTGTTAGCGACGATAACATAAGTTGTTCTGGATGTACGGAGGAAGTCGATGATACCTGCCATCTCCTCGTCGCCTGCGATATTTGTTGCCTCCGAGTTAACGTACGGAGGAAGGATGTGAAGTCCGTCATTCTTTCTGTCCAAACTCCACGGAGCACCTGTTCCGAGGTGGTCCATCAATGACTTATACTTGTTGTATGTAAGAACACCGATATTCTTGATACCGGAATTAACCATGTTGGAAAGAACGAAGTCGATGATCCTGTATCTTCCTGCAAATGGCATAGCAGAGAGAGCACGAGGGCCCGAGAGTTCTCCCAAGGAAATCTTTTTGTTATCGGCCAATATAAGACCCATTGCACTGGTAAACATAAATCTTTACTCCCTCCCCTTATACTCTGAACGTGCTGGCGATTACATTCTGATCTTCAGGTACTTCGAGATCCGAATCTACCATTGAATTTCCAGGAATGACCGCGCCGTCTTTAATTACAAGTCCTCTCTCGAAAACTACGATGCCTTCGGAGCAGATCTTGTGGTTGGTGTAAGGACCTTCACCGTCAACGTTGGCGCCTGCCTTAACGTTCTCGCCGATGACTGTACCGAAATCTACGATGCAGCGCTCGATATGAGCACCTGCCTTAACGACAACACCAGGAAGAAGGACACAGTCCTTAACGACTGCACCTTTCTCGATGAGAACGGAATCAGAAAGAACCGAATGTACTACTGTTCCGTATACACGGCAACCATCCGTCATAGCGGAATCCGTTACCTTAGCTTCAGGTCCGATGAAGTGTGACGGCTTGATCGGGTTACGGCTATAGATACGCCAAGCTCTGTCTACAAGGTTGATCTCCTCAGGCTTATCGAGGATATCCATGTTGGTCTCCCAAAGCGAAGCGATGGTTCCAACGTCCTTCCAATAACCTGAGAAGCGGTAAGCAAAGAGCTTGCTGCCCTGGTTCAAAAGCTTAGGAACGATATTCTTACCGAAGTCGTTATTTGATTCAGGATCATTCTCGTCTTCGATAAGAGCCTTACGTAAAACCTGCCAGTTGAAGATATAGACACCCATAGAAGCGAGGTTGCTCTCAGGCTTAGCAGGCTTTTCTACAAACTCTGTGATGGAGTCGTCCTCTCTCGTGTTGAGGATACCGAATCTGGAAGCTTCCTCCCACGGTACTTCGTAAACTGCGAGAGTAGCATCTGCTTCATTCTCGATATGAGCCTTGAGCATTGCTGCGTAGTTCATCTTGTAGATGTGGTCACCTGAAAGGATCAATACGTACTTCGGATTAAAGTCATCCACGAAGTCCATATTCTGGAAGATGGCATTAGCGGTACCCTTGTACCAGTCATAGCTTCCTGATTTCTGATACGGAGGAAGGATATACGCTCCGCAGTTGTTACGATCGAGGTCCCACGGATGTCCGTTACCTACGTAAGTATTGAGTGCGAGCGGCATATACTGTGAAAGTACACCTACTCTCTCAATTCCTGAATTTACACAATTTGACAATGGAAAATCAATGATCCTGTATCTGCTTCCGAACGGAACAGCAGGCTTTGCTATCTTCTTGGTCAAGACTCCCAGTCTGGAACCCTGTCCACCTGCAAGTATCATTGCTACGGTTTCAGCTTTTGCCATTAGTCATACCTCCTATGCTTCATTTCTTCTCGTTAACTGTTTTCTTTTTTGTGGTCGTCTTCTTTGCCGGTTTCTTAACTGCCGTCTTGGAAGTCGTTGTCTTCTTGGCAGTTGAAGTCTTCTTTGCAGCTGTTGTCTTTTTTGCTACCGGCTTTTTAGCCGATGCCTTCTTGACTGCTTTCTTCTTCGGCTTATCTACTCTCATGAAGTAGATACCTGCCAAAGGCGGAAGATTCAACTGGATGTGATACGGTAATCCGTTATAAGGCTCATCGATCGCTTCAACGCATCCCTGAGCATCTGTCTTTGTCGGATAACCGCTTCCTCCGAATCCCATGTCATCCGTGTTGAGGATGATCTTATATGTTCCGAGCTCATATACCGGGATCTTATATCCCTCCAATGGCTGCGGGACCATATTAAGAGCTACATAAATGTCTCTGTCCTCTTCACGAGGAGACGTTCTCTTGTAGATAAAGACATTGTTGAGCGTATCCTTGATATCTACCCAACCGAATCCGCTCCATGTGTGATCATCGAGCCAGAACTGAGGATAGTCCATATAGACCTGGTTAAGTCTGGAGCAGAACTCCTGAAGGAGCCTGTGGGACTCATAGTCGAGCATGAACCACTCGAGTTCCTCATAAAATCTCCACTCGATGAATTGACCGAACTCAGCGCCCATGAAGTTGAGCTTAGCGCCCGGATGGCTCATCTGGTAAAGGAACAAGAGCCTTAAGTTAGCGAACTTACGCCAAACATCTCCCGGCATCTTATCGATAAGAGAGAACTTACCGTGAACTACTTCGTCATGCGAAAGAGACAGAACGAAATTCTCACTGAACGCATAATCCATGGAGAAGCAGAACTGATCGTGGTGCCAGCCCCTCGCATAAGAATCCGTCGAGAAATAATCGAGCGTATCGTGCATCCATCCCATGTTCCACTTATGGGTAAATCCGAGTCCTCCGTCCTCGACAGGATGGGATATCTTCGGATATGCCGTGGACTCCTCTGCGATCATCATAACGTACGGATACTTGTGTCTCATGGTACCGTTGAGTTTCTTGAAGAATTCAATAACCTCAAGGTTCTCATTGCCACCGTACTTGTTAGGGATATACTGTGTCCTTCCGTAGTCTCTGTAGAGCATTGAACTTACTGCGTCGATACGAAGTCCGTCTACATGGAATTCGTCGACCCAGAAGATCGCATTGGAGATCAAAAATGATATTACTTCGTTCTTGGAGTAATCGAAAACATACGTACCCCACTCCCTGTGCTCACCTATTCTCGGGTCGCTATATTCATAGCAAGGCGTACCGTCGAATCTTACGAGACCTTCCATGTTCTTAGGAAAATGTGCAGGTACCCAGTCAAGGATAACGCCGATGCCGTTCTGGTGAAGGACATCAACGAGATATTTAAAATCTGCAGGTGTTCCGAATCTGCTGGTTACACCGTAATAACCCGTGATCTGATAGCCCCATGATGCATCAAGAGGATGCTCCATTACAGGCATGAGCTCAACGTGGGTATAATGCATCTTACGGCAGTAATCGGAAAGATCAATGGCAAGTTCCCTATACGAGAAGAAATTGCCGTCAGGATGTCTTCTCCATGAACCTAAGTGAACCTCATAGATATTGACCGGCTGAGGAGCCAGAGCATCTTTCCTGTTCTTGCAGAACTTGGAATCATGCCACGTATAATCATTAAAATCGTATAGGATAGAAGCATTATTAGGTCTGGTCTCAAAATGCCTTGCAAACGGATCGACCTTCTCATAAACTCTCGAATCGGCACCGAGCACGCGGTACTTATATCGGTCCCACTGTGCCGCTCCTGCTATCTTACATTCCCAGATACCCGTGTCACCCAAGCGGTACATGGGATCTGCATTACTTGACCAATCGTTGAATTCTCCTATTACACTGACACCCTTGGCATTCGGTGCCCACACTCGGAACAGATAACCTGCTTCTCCGTTATCATCCCTATACGGACGGGAGCCAAGCAGATTATAGGACATATAATCTTCCCCTCGATTAAACAAATAAGCTTGTTCCATCAAAGACCTCCAAACTGTTTCTTATTCGATTATTATATCTTATATTTGACTCCCTTACCACCAAAAATTACAAAAAACATCTATTTTTTGCCATTCTTTTTGTGCATTTTTTACATATCGTTTTTTGAGCCTTTTTTCGAAAAGAAACTCCGTTTTCGGGCAATAAAAAAGGTCCCCGATCCAAAGATCGGAGACCATTGTTTTCGAGAAAAATAAGATTACTTGGCGTAAGAAGCACCCTTGTCGAATGCGTTCAGGTTACCCGGGATCTTATTGTGGTGTCTCTCAGGAAGAACTTCCTTCAAGGAAGACTCGAAAGAATCACGTGAGAAACAACCTGTAGCCTTGGAAAGACAACCGAGCATGGAGATCGTAGCGAACTGCATGTTACCGAGCTCAGAAGCGATGTCCGAAGCAGGCATAGCGATGAAGTTGATGTCTGTTCTTGTAGGCTGGATGTGGATCAATGAAGAGTCAATGATCAGATATCCGCCCGGCTTCAAAGAAGCCTCGAACTTCTCCATGGAAGGCTGGTTCAAGCAGATAACTACATCAGCATCGTTGATAACAGGTGAACCGATAGGCTCATCGGAGATAACTACTGAACAGTTAGCTGTACCGCCACGCATCTCAGGTCCGTATGAAGGGAACCATGATACTTCCTTGCCCTCGTAAAGAGCAGCCTCTGCTGCCATCTTACCTGCGGAAAGGATACCCTGACCGCCGAATCCTGCGAGAATTACGGAAAAATCGATCATGCTTTCACCTCCTCGTTTGTTGTGTCCTTGAAACATCCGAGAGGATACTGAGGGATCATCTTCTCCTTGAGCCACTCCATAGCATCAAGAGGATCTTTACCCCAGTTAGTAGGACATGTGGAAAGGAACTCAACAAATGCGAAGCCCTTGCCGCTCATCTGAACCTCGAAAGCCTTCTTGATAGCCTTCTTAGCGTTCATGATGTTCTTATAGTCTGTGAGGCATACACGCTCAACATAGACAGCACCTGTAAGCTGAGAGATAAGCTCAGATACGTTGATCGGATAACCCTGATAGGAAGCATCACGACCAAATGGTGATGTTGTTGTTACCTGACCCAAAAGTGTTGTAGGAGCCATCTGACCGGATGTCATACCGTAAACAGCGTTGTTTACGAAGAATGCGCAGATCTTCTCTCCTCTTGCAGCAGCATGGATGATCTCAGCTGTACCGATGGAAGCGAGGTCACCGTCACCCTGATATGTGAAGACTACCTTATCCTTATGTGTACGCTTGATACCTGTAGCAACTGCCGGTGCACGACCGTGAGCAGCCTGTACCATGTCACATGAGAAATATTCATAACTGTTATAAGTACAACCAACGGAAGCAACACCGATAGCATCGTTGAGGATGCCCATCTCTACCATTGTCTCAGCAATGATCCTGTGAATGATACCGTGGTTACAGCCCGGGCAATAATGCAAAGGCTTTTTGGTCAAACCTTCAGTAGGTTGAAATACAATAGCCATTATACGTTACCTCCCTTGTGGATCTCGACGATCTTATCGAGAATTTCTTTCTGTGTAGGCAAGTTACCGCCCATTCTTCCGTGGAAGTAAACAGGCTTCTGACCGTTAACAGCAAGACGAACATCCTCGACCATCTGACCTGCGTTAAGCTCAACATCGAGGAAAGCCTTAACGTTGGACTTAGCTGCTGTCTCAGCAATGATCTTGCTCGGGAATGGCCAGAGTGTGATAGGTCTGATCATACCAACCTTGATACCCATCTCAGCTGCCTGTCTGATTACGTTCTTGCTGATACGTGAACATGTTGAGAAAGCTGTGATAACGATCTCAGCATCCTCAAGACCGATTGCCTCGTAACGAACCTCGTTCTCCTCAACAACCTTATACTTCTCCTGAAGCTCAAGGTTCTTCTTCTCGAGAACGTCCGGATCGATATAGATGGAAGTGATGGTGTTATGCTCCTTACGATCGCCTCTGCCCGTACAAGCCCATGGCTTCTCGTAATTAACGACCGGCTCCTCATCTCTGAAAGCTACAGGCTCCATCATCTGACCCAAAGTACCATCACCAAGGATCATAACGAGCATTCTGTATTTATCTGCAAGGTTAAATGCCTCAACTGTAAGCTCATAGAGCTCCTGAACTGAAGCAGGTGCGATAACCAGATTTCTGTAGTCACCGTGTCCGCCACCCTTTGTTGCCTGGAAGTAGTCACCCTGTGCAGGCTGAATACCGCCGAGACCCGGGCCGGCTCTTACGATGTTAACTACAACTGCAGGAAGTTCTGCACCGGCAATATAGGAGATACCCTCCTGCTTAAGTGAGATTCCCGGAGATGACGAAGATGTCATTACTCTGGCGCCTGCTGAAGCGGCACCGTAAACCATGTTGATAGCTGAAACTTCACTTTCTGCCTGTACAAAATTACCGCCAATCTGAACCATTTTCTTAGCCATGTAGTGCATGACCTCAGTCTGCGGTGTGATCGGATAACCGAAGTAATTTCTGCAGCCCGCACGAATTGCGGCTTCTGCAATAACCTCATTACCCTTCATTAAGACTCTTTTTTGTGCCATTTTAAGATCTCCTCTTATCTTTCTACTGTAATTGCCGAATCAGGACACTGAACTGCACAGAAAGCGCAGCCGATACAGGAATCCATATCTACGTTATGAACAGGGTGATAACCCTTAGCGTTCAAACGAGACTTTTCAAGCTCGAGAATCTTCTTAGGACAGGCACCGACACAAAGACCACAGCCTTTGCACAAGTCATCATTAATAGTAATTTTGGCCATATGAAACCTCCTGCCTATGTATAATATTGCGATTATAGTCTTAATCGCAAAATGCCGCAATAGGCAAAAGCACATTCTTTCTTGTGCTTTTTTGACTCTGTTTATCGAAAAAGATTAAAAAATGAAATGGTATCCCGTCTTGCTGTAGAATTCTTCGCCTGCACTTAATATCGGGCTGTCGAATCTCTCATCATTCAAAGAGTTCGGAACATACTGCGTCTCCATGCAAAGACCGAAGTTCTTCTTATAGATCTCATTGTTCTTTCCGACGATGGTACCAATGTTGTTTCCCGTATAGAACTGCATAGCAGGAAGATCTGTATAGACCTCCATCTGGATACCTGTATCAGCATTTCTAACGTAAGCCACAGCCGTCTTATTCTGAGCGAGGATATAGTTATGATCGTATCCGCCGCCATATGCGAGCTGCTGATCGTCATCACTTATATTCTTTCCAACCTTCTTGAAATCAGTAAAATCAAACGGCGTACCCTTTACAGGAACGATCTCCTTAGGGATAAGATCAGCGGAAACAGGAGTATAGAAATCAGAATAGATCTTAACTTCATCATTCAGTACGGAACCGCTGTCATGGCCTCCGAGATTGAAATATGTATGGTTAGTAGGATTTATAGCCGTCTTCTTATCAGTGCTCATCGTGTACTCGATCTCAAGAGTATTATCATCTGTAAGACTATAAGCTACTCCGAATTCACGGTTGCCCGGAAGACCGTACTCCATATCATCAAGCTTCAAAGTAAAGCACACCTGATTCTTGATGAAATCGATAACCGGGCTGAACATTCTCTTATGAAGTCCGTTATTGAAATCCGTATGAAGATTATTCTTTCCCTCGTTAACAGGCAAAGTATACTTGTTGCTGCCAATCATGAACGTAGCACCAGCCGTTCTGTTGGCGATAGGACCAACACAGCTTCCGAAAAAGCAAGGATTCTCCTTATACTTATTCAGATCATCATAACCCAATACTACATCGATCTTCTTCCCGTCCTTTGCCGGGATCTTGATGCTTACGATGGTAGCTCCGAGCTCGATAAGCTCAACTTCCATTCCGTTGTCGTTCACCAAAGTGTAAAGTGTCATTCCACTTGGTGTCAGCTCAGTCTTAATCATATTATTCCCCCCAGTTAAACAATTATAGTCGCGTTTTTCTTTCCGGTCAGGCTGAAGCTTCTTGCTCCCGGACCGTTAAATCCGATATAGATATTGGCGCTCTTACCTTCGTAATTGATATTGCCGTCATTATCTATGGTCGTAAAAGCTCTCCACGGTATTTCTACCTTTAAGCTTTTGATCTCGTTTCCTGCAAGCTTGATCCTGTCAAAGGATACCAACTTCGGATTTCTGACCTCATACGGGCTGTCTACGATCACGTAGACCTGCAGCACCTCTTCAGTCTCGACCTCGTTACCGTTACTTACGATAACTTCGATCTCCACACCCTTCTTCTTGAACAATTCAAAATCGCCGACACTCAATAGTGCAGCACCCTCAACCTTGGTATCACCATAGTTAAGGCCGTACCCGAACGGATACATCGGCTTCTTCTCGAGGAATCTGTAAGTCCTTCCCTTCATGGAATAATCCGTAAACTCCGGGAAATCCTCGAGATCCATATAAAACGTTACAGGAAGCTTTCCTGAAGGATTTACCTTTCCGAAAAGCATATCTGCAAGAACATCGCCACCCTGCGGACCCGGATACCAAAGCTGGAATATAGCCGATGCCTCATCGCAGAAATCGAGCATGCTCATGGCTGATCCTGCCATTACACAAACGATAAACGGAACTCCCGTCTTCTCTATCTCTCTTATCAGGCGCCTCTGAGGTTCCGGAAACTCCAGATCTTTCTTATCGCCTGAAGCGTACATGTTACCCTGGTCGCCCTCTTCACCTTCAAGTGTCTCATTAAGGCCGATACAAAGGACAACGACATCAGAATTCCTGGCAACGGTTATTGCTTCAGAAAGCCTGTTATACTCACGCGACAACATGTCAGGTTTTGTCATAGCAAGATCGCAGCCCTCTGAATAAAGAACTCTTATATCATCACCGCATGCATCCTGGATACCGCGAAGGATCGTAGTATTTCTGGAACTTGTTCCGTAGTAGTTACCGATCAACGCGCGGACACTGTCTGCATTCGGACCTATTACGCCGATAGTCTTAACCTCTTCTTTCTTAAGAGGAAGGATTCCGTCATTTTTTAGAAGAACGATACTTTCTTCAGTTGCTCTTCTTGCAACCTTCAGGTGTTCCTTACACTCAACGACACTATAAGGAATATCGTCATACTCGGTCTTATCAAACATTCCGAGCATATATCTCGTCGTAAAGAGATTTATCGCTGCATTCCTGATCGTCTCCTCGCTTACAAGACCCTGCTCATAAGCATTCATGATCTTCTGGTAAGTACATCCGCAGTTGAGGTCACAACCCATCTCCAAAGCAAGCTTTGCACTTTCTTCAGGAGTATTGGTAACCTTATGATTCTCATGGAAATCCTTTATTGCCCAGCAATCGGATACATAGTGTCCTTCAAATTTCCACATACCCTTCAAAACATCCTGCATGAGGTACTTATTAGCATTACAAGGCTCACCGTTTGTTCTGTTATAAGCACCCATAACAGACTCAACTTTTGCATCCCTTACACAAGCTCTGAACTGAGGAAGATAAGTTTCCCACATATCCTTCAAGGATACTTTCGCATCGAAAAAGTGACGCATATCTTCAGGACCCGAATGAACTGCAAAGTGCTTGGCACACGCAGCGATCTTCATAAAATGATCCTCGTCATAATCACCCTGAAGTGCTTTGATAAAAGGAACAGCGAGCTGAGAAATAAGAATAGGATCCTCACCGTAAGTCTCCTGTCCTCTTCCCCAACGCGGATCTCTGAAAAGATTAACGTTAGGTGTCCAGAAAGTAAGTCCCTTATAGATATCTCTGTCATTGTTTTTGACAGATTCGTTATATTTTGCACGAGCCTCGGTAGAGATAACTTCACCGATCTCAGTCATGAGTTCTTTATCAAATGTTGCTCCCAATCCGATAGCCTGCGGGAACATTGTTGCCGTTCCTGCTCTTGCTACACCATGAAGACATTCATTCCACCAGTTGTACTCCGGAATGCCCAATCTGTCGATTGCGGGCGCGTCATATCTGAGTTGTGAAGCGGCTTCTTCCAAAGACATCTTAGACACAAGGATTGTTGCTTTTTTTCTAGCTTCTTCTCTGAGCATATACTTTCCCCTAAATGCTTAATCATAGTTATTTTACAATCTTTTGACTTCAATTACTTACAAAAAATGTAGAAAGTTTTACAAAAATTGCGGTTTTTTAGTTGAAGTCTAAAGTACGTGTGTTTATAATTATCTAAAATCTCTTTTATTTAGGGCTATGTGAGGTTTTAGGTTATGAAAAATAAAAATGAGACGCCTGCAAATTATTTGCAGCCGATCCGTCAATTCCTGACAAGAACTGTCATAGGAAATGACGAAGCTGTTGATTTTGTGCCACAAACAAATATGCGTATCTGGTACAACAATCAGGTTGAGGGTTATCCTCTCCACAAACACGATGCTATCGAGATCGTTATCCCTATGGAAAATGGTTACAAGTATATTGCCAACGGTCGTAAATTCGATCTCAATATGGGCGATATCCTTTTCATACCACCGGGAATCCTTCATGAGATCGAATGCGATTACGAAGGCTCGAGATTTATCTATCTGTTCAATATTGATTTTATCTCTAAGTTCTTCGATTACAGGGATCTTGAGGAGTTTATAAAAGAGCCGAGACTGGTTAATCCTGCCACATATCCTGAGATCTATTCACAGATTTTCGATCACTTTATGAAGATCAACGATCTGTACTTTCTCTATGACGATATAGTTTTAGAGATGAGCATCTACTCTCACCTTTTGGCAATACTTGGAACACTTGCAAGATCTTATGCAAAATCTGAGCCTATCTGCATTATAGACACAAAGCAGAGAGAAACATATATCAAGTTCAAGAGTTTGATCAACTACATCAATACTCACTACATGGATGATATTACTTTAGACTATGCCGCATCTTTCGTAGGATTTTCCAAATTCCACTTCTCAAGGCTTTTCAAAGAATATACAGATTCGACTTTCTACGATTATCTTTCCCGAAGAAGAATCCAGGCAGCTAAATCCCTGCTTGGAGATGACGATCTTTCAATAACGGATATAGCATTCCAGACCGGTTTTAATAATCTGACCACTTTCTGCAGAAGTTTCCAAAAGATAGTTTCCTGTTCACCTTCAGCATATAGGAACAAACTAAAACGTAAGAATCAACTTCCAAATTTGGAGCAATAAAAAAAGGACCGTTTAAAAACGGTCCTTTATTCTTTCGATCATAAGTATCGAATTACTTAACAGCACCAAGTGAAACACCGGATACGATATACTTGGAAAGTACAATGTATACAACGATAAGTGGCAATATCGTGATCGCAAGACCAAGATAGATAGCACCATACTCAACTCGGTAGATATCTCCGTTCAAGAGAGAAACCATGATAGGCATTGTCTTTTTACTTCCCTCAGTAAGAATAACCAAAGGTCTGAAAAGTTCGTTCCAGGTACCAACATAAATGAAGATAGCCTGAGTAGCCAAAGCAGGTTTCATAATCGGTAGAACGATACTGTTAAACGTTCTGAACTCGCCCGCACCATCAATTCGAGCAGATTGTACGATCTCCATCGATAGAGAAGATTGTAGGTATTGTCGCATAAAGAAAACGACTGCCGGTGAAGCAACTGCAGGAATGATAAGTATCAAGAGGTTGTTTGTAAGATGAAGTGAATAGATCATCTTAAAGAAACCGATCATTGTACACTGTGCAGGGATCATCATAACACCCATGATGAATTTGAAGAATCCATCTCTTAACTTCCACTCATAAGCTGAAAGTGCATATGCAGTCAAAGATGAGAAATACAAAGCACAAACAGTAGCACCGGTAGATACGACAAAGGAGTTGATAAAACCTGTTACCGGCTGGAAAGAAGGCTTCTTTTCGAAGACGTTCTTATTATCTATCAAGTGCGATGACGGAATAAGCGAAATAGGGTGAGAAGAAATCTGCTCAGAGTTTCTTGTTGCATTTACCAACATTATCCAGAAAGGCATAATGCTTATTATCGCAAGGATAATACATACAACATAAACTACAACTTTAATCAGAAAAGAATCTCTGGATTTTGATAATGATTGTGAACTCATTTTTTACACCTTAAACCCTAACATCATGCCTGATGTTTTAGAGCCTTCCTTTCCTTCTTTCTAAGTTTCTTAAGCTCTTCCTCATCCTTATCTCTCAAAATATAGAACAGGCAAAGAGTCAAGATCATGATGATAATGAACATGATAATACTTGCAGCTGCAGCCTTGTTGTACTGATATCTCGGATTTTGGAAAGCTTGCTTATAAATATATACGGCGGTAGTTGTTGTTGCTCCATCCGGACCACCTCTGTTGAGAAGGTGTGGGATATCGAACATATTGAGACCACCGATCATACTTGTAACCAATACATAGAGCAAGATCGTTCTGATACAAGGAATTGTAATCCTGAAGAACGTCTGTGTTCTGCTTGCACCATCGATCTGTGCTGCCTCGAAGATAGCAGGATCGATACCGATAACACCTGCGATCAAGAGAACCATTGTGTTACCATACCACATCCAGAACTGAATGAATGATACAACTCCACGAGTAAAAGCCTTATTATTCAAGAAATTGTAGCCCTTACCGTCGAAATTACTGGAAAATGTATTTAAGATAGATGAACGAATAGAGTTCAAAGGTCCGATAGGATATGAAAGGAAAGCCTGGAACAAGATAGCTACTGAAGCAGCTGTGATAATGTTCGGCAAATAGAACAATACCTTGAACAGACCCTGACCCTTGATCTTACTTCTGTCATCCGTAAACCATGCAGTAAGCAACAAAGCCAAAGCAATCTGTGGAATAAAGTTGCAAACCCACATGACAACTGTGTTGAACAAACACAATCTAAAAGAACCCGCACCGGAACCCTTTAGAATATCGATAAAATTCTGAAAAGGATTTGACAAGATGTGCATGCTAGAAACAGGCGTCGTCAAACCCTCTAAGTCGGTAAAACCGATAACTACGGTATAAAGTACGGGGTATAACTGGAATATCAGATATGCGACTACAAAAGGGATAGAGAAAATATAACCAAACTTGGCATAATTAACCGACTTCTTCTTATTCACAATCCGTTTTCCTCCCTCGTAAGTTTTTAGTAAAGAAATGAGGGCGGCAAATATTATTTATCCGCCCTCAAATCTTAAGGTATGAAGAAATTAATTGTTAAATTTCATCAATTATGAAGGAATACCAAGCTGCTCGTTTACAGCACTCTTGAAGTCTTCAATAGCCTGTTCCTTGCTCTTCTCACCAGCTGTGTACTGTCTTACCTGATCACGCCAAATGGTGTTGATGTTCTCGTCAGACTCTGTGAGGCACTTACCGTTAGCACCAGCATTTGCAGGTACGAAGTACTCAAACATGTTCTGTCCGCCCAAGAAGTCAGACTTTCCATCGGACTTATCCATTACTACAGAAGAAGCAACGCAGTCCTTTGTGCCGTTCTCGTTCATCTTACCGTTAGCCCAGAGATACTGGAGACCTTCGTCAGAAGTGTCAAGAGTGATCCATGTGATGAAATCTGCGATAGCAGCCTTCTTCTCATCAGAAGCCTCTGCTGCATACTTAGAAGCGAGAATCCATGTGCCGCCCCAGAAGAAGCCTACCGGTGGCTCTGTAACACGATAGTTACCAGCCTGATCAGCACCGTGCTCACCGAGTGTGTAGTTGATAAGCCATGCAGGTCCGAAGAATGCGAATACGCCCTTAGGTCCTGTACCGTTCATATCAGCATACCAGCCTTCCTGCCAGTCCTGTGTATCATTGTGGTAATCATTGTCCTTGAGCTTCTTGGACATATCCATGAATGCCTCACGCTCTGGAGCGATATTGAGCTTACCATCTTTGATCCAACCAGAAGAAGAAGAGTTCTCTACTGAGTGCCAGATATCACCGTCACCGGAAACGATACCGTAGCCCTTAGCCTTGAGCTGCTCAGCTGCTTCCCAGAACTTATCCCAGTTACCGGAACCGCCACCAACAACGTCCTTGATAGCTGCAGGATCGTCTGTACCGAATACTTCCTGAGCGATATCAGCTCTGTAGATCATACATCCACCAGTAGCCTGATATCCAAGACCTACTACCTTACCATCAGAAGGTCTTGTTCCGATCTCAACTGTGTACTGAGCGATACCAGCTTCCTGGATCTTAGCATTTACATCGATACCGAGATCTTCGTACGGAGCTGCAAACTCAGAAGCAGCGCCCTGTGCGTACTTAAGTACGAAAGCAGCCTCTGCTGCGTAGATGTCAGGAGCGTCAGCGCCGCCAGCTGCGAGAGCTGCGTCAAGAGCCTGCTGATATCCACCACCGTCTGTAGCGATCTGAGTAACCTTGAAGTCGTAACCGAAATCTGGGTGCAATTCCTTGTACTTCTCAGACATCTTAACAACCTCATCTGTAAATGTGTACAGATTGATCTCTCCCTTTGCCTTGGAAGATGACTTGGAGCAGCCAGCAAACATAGCTGCAGCCATTGTAAGGCAAAGTGCACTAGCAATTACTTTTTTCATAATAACCTCCGTTATTGTTAATTTTGATGAAAACTAGGCCTGTTTTTTGTAATTACATCTACATATTACCCATATAAGTGCTATCTTTCTTTACAATTATTGCTATTGACCCCTATTTTCGTAGCAATTATTGTACTTTTTAAATATCGAAACGTTTCGCGATTGATATGGTTTTGTGAAATCTGTATAATTCTACTATCTGTACAAATTCGACTGCCCCATTTTGTTCAACTGTCATTAGATTTGTACATATTCATGGAGGTTTATATAATGAGCAACTTTTTCAGCCGGACTAGTGTCGCTATGCGATTCCTTGCAGGACTGGGTACTCTTATAATAGCAAATTTCTTATTTCTTTTAACATCATTGCCTATCTTCACTATCGGAGCATCTATTTCCGCCCTATATAGGATCACGTTTGAGGTCCATATGGGCAATGATCCTTTCGTAATAAAGGATTACTTCAGATATTTTAAGGAGAATTTTAAGCAATCCACTCTGGTCTTTGTTCCGGCTGTGATAATCGCTTTGATCTGGTGCGGTAATATATATATCGTATATACAAAGTTGGATTCAGCTTATAAATGGCTTCAGTATCCGATCATTGCTCTTTTGGTAATAATGGCATCTATACTTGTATATATTTTCCCTATGATATCCCTTTTCGAAAACAAGCTCTCAAAGATGATCAAGGACAGCCTGCTCCTTAGCATAGGAAACATCCCTGTTACCATCTTCGTAATAGCAAGTTATGTACTTAAGTATCTTCTGATCGACCTGATACCGGTACTCGGTGTCGTCATCTTTTCTCTTTATGTATTTGTGGGATTTGCTTTTGACAGCTGGTTTTTCGGATTCTTCATCAACAGAGCCTTCAAGATCGAGAAGCCGAAGCCTGAGCGCGATGCAGCCCAGAATCAATAAGCCAGCATGTAGAGTATAAACTCTCTGTTGAGCTCCGTATTTTTCGAAAACTTTGAAACAACGATGATATAGTCATCGCCGTCCCTGTAATACAGATGTTCTTTCAGGAACGAAGAAGCCTCGACTTTTATACCCATTGGTTTACCGTCGATATAATAGAGCATGTCTTCTCCAAGATTAGCAAGTTCGTCTGTTGTCAGTATCTCATCGATCGGCAAAAGGCCGTCACTGTTGTTATATTCGTCAGCACATCTGGTATTGACAATAAGAACATCGACAAGACCTTGCATAAATTCCTGACTTAAACGCTGGATACTTCCCGATATATTCTCATCAACTACTTCCGTCTTATCATCTCTCAGATAGTGCCTGTAAGCATCTCGAACTTCCGTTTTAAAACCGGTTTCCTTTATTCCCTTTTCCACTATCGAATTATCAAATTCGTAAACTGCCTTGTTGAATTCCTCAGTAACCTGGGAATTTACCAGAACAACAGCAAAATCTTTTTTCTTAAAGTTCTGTACAAAGAAGACCACAAAAGATATCAAAGCGATAACTACTACGGCGCCTATGAGAACTTTCCATTTGTTATAAAACCAAAAATTGGCGAGAGACTTTTTGGATCTCTCGCCCTTAGTTAACTCTTTTGGTTCAACTGACGGACGGGACTTTTCTTCGTTAAGTTCCTTATCCGCCAAGTATTCTACATAAGTCTTAGATTCTTTTTTTACTTCATCCATTCTTTAATTGTAGAATAAATTCCCTCTGCGTCAAGTTTGTATTCCTTCATCATTGTCTTAGCATCAGCAGACTGACCGAATACATCGTTAACACCGATCCTCTTCATCTTTGTAGGGAGTTCCTCAGAGAGAACCTCAGCTACAGCACTTCCGAGACCACCGATAACGGAGTGCTCTTCGAGAGTGATAACCTTGCCTGTCTTGGAAGCTGTCTTAAGGATAGCATCCTTATCGATAGGCTTGATAGTAGCCATATTGATTACTTCGCAGGAGATACCGTCTGCCTCGAGCTTCTCAGCAGCGATAAGTGTCTCAGCAACCATAACACCATTAGCGATCAAAGATACATCTGTACCTTCCTTGAGTACCTGAGCCTTACCGATCTCGAACTTGTATCCCTCGTAATCATTGAATACAGGAACTGCAGCACGGCCGAATCTCAAGTAAACAGGTCCGACATAATCAAGAGCAGCCTTAACAGCAGCCTTAGCCTCGATATCATCGGATGGAACGATAACTGTCATTCCAGGGATAGTTCTCATCAAAGAGAGATCCTCGAGACACTGGTGGGAAGCACCGTCTTCACCAACTGTGATACCTGCGTGTGTAGCACCGATCTTAACGTTGAGGTGAGGATAACCGATGGAGTTTCTAACCTGCTCGAAGTTTCTTCCTGCAGCGAACATAGCGAAGGAAGAGATGAATGGGATCTTACCTGTTGTAGCAAGACCTGCAGCGATGCCTGTCATGTTGGACTCAGCGATACCGCAGTCGATGTGTCTTTCAGGGAAAGCCTTCTTGAATACGGAAGTCTTTGTAGCGCCTGCAAGGTCAGCATCAAGAACAATAAGATCTTTGTAGGAAGCGCCGAGTTCTGCAAGTGCATTACCGTAGCTTTCTCTTGTAGCAATTTTCTTGTCACTTAACTTAATATTCATGATCAACCCTCCAAACCTGCGATAACAGCATCAATCTCTTTGATTGCCTGCTCGAATTCTTCGTCGTTAGGGGCTTTACCGTGCCAGCCGGCCTGGTCTTCCATGAAGGAAACGCCCTTACCCTTTGTGGTCTTCATGATGATAGCTGTAGGCATTGTTGTGCAAGCCTCAGCCTTCTTGAAAGCATCTCTGATCTGATCGAAGTCATGACCGTCGATCTCAACTACGTTGAAATTGAAAGCCTTGAACTTGTCAGCAATAGGATATACGGAACATACATCCTCAACACGGCCGTCGATCTGAAGTCCGTTGTTATCAACGATAACTGTGAGGTTGTTGAGCTTATGAGCACCTGCGAACATAGATGCTTCCCAGATCTGACCTTCCTGGATCTCACCGTCACCGCAAAGAGCGTATACACGGTAATCCTTGTTATCAAGCTTAGCGGAAAGAGCCATACCTACTGCAACAGAAAGTCCCTGTCCCAAAGAACCGGAGCTCATGTCAACACCAGGTGTCTCGTTCATACATGGGTGACCCTGAAGTCTTGAACCGAACTTACGAAGAGTTGTAAGTTCCTCAACCGGGAAATAGCCTCTGTTAGCGAGTGTGGAATAAAGACCCGGAGCTGTGTGTCCCTTTGAAAGAACAAAACGGTCTCTGTTCTCCATCTTAGGGTTCTTAGGATCGATATTCATCTGCTCAAAATATAGGAAAGTGTACATGTCAGCAGCAGACAAAGATCCACCCGGATGGCCGGACTTTGCGCTGTGAACAGCTGTTACGATACCCTTACGTACCTTGGCAGCAGTTAATTGTAATTCTTTGTTGTCCATGGAATTCCTCCTGATTTTATTTACGAAAGTAATTTTATCATAGAAGAGCCTTCCTAAATTAATAGGAAGGCTTCTCATTTTGAACAGATTTAATTATGCAAATGGGTTCTCGGAAGGATACTTGTCACAAGCAGGCTGGTTGTAACCGATATCGGATACTCCCAAATACTTGAATACTTCGTAAAGAGCCTTTCCGAAGTGACCGAATGCAACAGCACCGTGATGTGGGAAGTTCTTCTCGATCAATACGTGACGATAGAATCTGCCCATCTCAGGGATAGCGAATACACCGATACCACCGAAGGACTTAGTTGCAACAGGAAGTACTTCACCCTCAGCAACGTAAGCTCTGATCTGTCCGTCAGATGTGGACTGGAGTCTGTAGAATGTGATATCGCCCGGAGCGATGTCTCCCTCGAGAGTACCGTTTGTAACCTCTACAGGAAGAGCACGAGCCATGATCATCTGGTTCTTCATCTCGCAGAATGCAAGCTTGGAAGAACATGTATTACCACAGTGGAAGCCCATGAATGTATCTGTGTGCTTGTAATCGAACTTGCCCTCGATGGACTCCTTGTACATATCCTTAGGTACGGAGTTGTTGATGTCGAGGAGTGTAACGGTATCTTCGGAGATGCAGTAACCGATGTACTCGGAAAGTGCGCCGTAGATATCAACCTCACAGGATACAGGGATACCCATACCTGTAAGACGGCTGTTTACATAGCAAGGAACGAACTTGAACTGTGTCTGGAATGCAGGCCAGCACTTACCGGCGATACAAACGAATTCCTTGGAACCCTTGTGTGCCTCAACCCAGTCAAGGAGTGTAAGCTCATACTGAGCAAGCTTCTCAAGGATCTCAGGCTTCTTGTTACCGGCACCAAGCTCAGCTTCCATCTCAGCGATCTTAGCAGGGATTCTGGAATCACCCTCGTGATTCTTGAAAGCCTCGAAAAGGTCAAGCTCGGAGTTCTCTTCGATCTCAACGCCCATTCTGTAGAGTGGCTCGATTGGAGCGTTACAAGCGAAGAAGTTCTGCGGACGTGGACCGAAAGAAATGATCTTAAGGTTCTTAAGAGCGTAGAGAGCTCTTGCTACAGGAACGAATTCCTTGATCATGTCAGCGCAATCCTCAGCGTCTCCAACAGGATACTCAGGGATGTAAGCCTTAACGCCACGGATCTTGAGGTTGTAAGAAGCATTGAGCATACCGCAGTAAGCGTCTCCTCTGCCTCCAACGAGATCATTCTGTGTCTCTTCTGCAGCAGCACAGAACATTACAGGCATATCTCCCCACTGCTGAGCGAGCATTGTCTCAGAGATCTCAGGACCGAAGTTACCGAGGAAGATACAAAGAGCGTTACAGCCTGCAGCCTTAACGTCTGCAAGAGCCTGCTGCATATGGATCTCGGACTCTACGATACAGATTGGGCACTCATAGATGTCATCTGCACCGTACTTCTCTGTATAAGCCTTGATCAAAGCCTGTCTTCTGCCAACGGAGAGTGTCTCCGGGAAACAGTCTCTGCTTACTGCTACGATACCGATTTTTACTTTAGGTTGATTTTGCATAAATATTACCTCCAAAAATTATAAACCTTAGTTATTACTCATTGATATCAAGGTTCTTGCCATAGATACCCATGAAATGTCCAGCTTCACCGGCTGCATCAGGATGAGCGATAAGCCACTTGTTCTGAGCTGTGATGAGCTGATCCTCACCGCCTGCCTTGTGCTCGCCTTCGAGTGGGAAGTTGGTTCCGTAAGGAAGAACAACACCAACCATAAAGCCGTTGCCGTCAACACCGCATGGTGCATAGTGAAGAGTTGTTGCATATACTTCAGCAGCCTGACCCTTCTTGAACTTGAAAGCTACCATCTTGGAAGAATCATACTTGAATCCGTCCTCGATGTCCTGCTGAAGTCCCAAGATAAGGATAGCGTCTGTAGCGAAAACGTTAATCTCGGAAGATCTGTGGTACTCAACAGCGTTCAAAAGGCTGTTGTGACCTGCGCAGTATCCGATCTCGATCGGAAGCTCGCCGTAGAATGTTTTCTTGATGTCCTTGTAGCAATCTGCGGACTCAAGAAGCTCGACAGAAGGCTCATAAGCAACACCTGAATCAGGGATCTTAACTTCGCCAAGCTTAGCTACGAGAGAAGAAAAATCAACATTATCGATTATCTTTCCGTACTTTTTGAATTCGGCACTGTTACCGTCCAAAATAACCATGAATAGTTACCTCCTATGTTTAATACTGTAATTTTTTTATCAGAATTTCTCGGCATTAGCCTTGAATACTTCCTTGAGAGCAGGATAAAGTCTGCTGAACTCCTGATAACGCTTCTCGTAGAGAGCTACGTTCTCAGGGATCGGCTTTGTCTCTGCAACGATCTTGATGATCTTGCTGCAAGCGTCTTCAACCGAAGGATATACGCCGCAAGCAACTGCTGCGAGAATAGCACCGCCCAATGCAGGACCTTCTTCGTTCTCTGTCTGTACAAGAGTAATGTTGAGGATATCCGCAATGATCTGTCTCCAGAGCGGACTCTTGGCACCACCGCCACACACACCTGACTTCTCAATGTTAACGCCGATGGACTTTGCAGCCTCAAAGGAATCTCTGAGTGCAAATGCAACGCCCTCGAAAACAGCCTGAACAAGATCCTGACGAGTTGTATCCATGGACATACCGATGAATGTAGCTCTTGCATCAGGGTCATTGATAGGAGATCTCTCACCCATGAGGTATGGGAGGAAGAATACTTTGTTCTTACCGAGTTCCTTTATGCCGGCCTGTTCTGTCTTGAAATCATTTGTCTTGAGGATCTCTTCCATGAACCACTTGTTGCAGCTTGCAGCAGCGAGCATACAACCCATGAGGTGGAATCCGCCGTCAGCGTGGTCGAAAGAGTGAAGTGCGTTGTTTGCATCAACGCCGAAAGAATCATTGGAAATGAAGATCGTACCTGAAGTACCGAGGGAGATGTTACATCCGCCCTTACCTACGATACCCATACCTACAGCTGCTGCAGCGTTGTCACCTGCGCCTGCTGCGATGATACAATCCTTGGAGATGCCGAGTTCTTCAGCGATCTCAGGCTTAAGGTTACCTGTCTTCTCATAGCTCTCGAAGATCTGTGGAAGCCAGTTCATATCGATAGAACAGATGTCGCACATTTCCTTGGACCATGTTCTGTTCTTAACGTCAAAGTAAAGCGTACCTGAAGCATCAGATACATCTGTTGAGAATACGCCGCTCAATCTGTAAGCGAGGTAGTCCTTAGGAAGACAGATCTTAGCGATCTTAGCGAAGTTCTCAGGCTCGTTAGCCTTAACCCAAAGTACCTTTGGAGCCGTGAAACCTGCGAAAGCGATATTTCCTGTATATTCAGTGAGCTTATCCTTGCCGATAACGTTGTTGAGATATTCAGTTTCCTTGTAGGATCTTCCGTCGTTCCAAAGGATCGCAGGTCTTATGACCTTATCCTCAGAATCGAGCATAACGAGACCATGCATCTGGCCGCCGAAACTGATACCCTTAACTTCGTTGCCGTCAAAGCCTGCGATCAATTCCTTGATACCCTCAACGGATTTGTCGAACCAATCATATGGATTTTGCTCTGACCAACCTGAGTGTGGGAAATTAACCGGATACTCCTTAGAGACAACTTTAAGAACCTTGCCGCCTTCATCTGCCAAAATAAGCTTGACAGCGGACGTTCCAAGGTCAACACCGATAAATAACATACGTGTTCCTCCCGTAAAGCCTAATAAACTACAATAAATATAAAAATTATCTATTTAAAAAGCAATTTCTATTTTGACAAACAAAAAAGGTAATTTTCTACAAATAGCACAAATTTTACACATATTGCGTTTTCGTATAAACCCCTGTTTTCAGCGCTTTCAGAACTTTTTCGAAAAAGCAAAGCCACATTCTTTGGATTTTTCGAGCGCAAAACGTTACGCGATAAAGTGCCCGAAAAGGCCTGTTGATTTAACGAATATTGCTATTCCAAAAGAACGATCATAAAGGTTCATTTACATCTTACAGTTTATATTAGATGAGACCTTTTCCGAGAGAAAAAATGTATTAAATCTGCAAGAAATCCTCCCCCATATAAGGACATTTGTATTAGAATATAAACATCAATTCACGGGAGGTAATTATATGCAGTACGAGATTAAAGGTCAGCCGTTTCCGGTTGCAGTTTGTACTCTTAACAACGGCGAATCCCTCATCACTGAGAGAGGTTCGATGAGCTGGATGTCAGACGGTCTTAAGATGGAGACAGTAGGCGGTTCCATCGGAAAGGCTTTCGGAAGACTTGTATCCGGTGAGTCCATGTTCCAGAACAAGTATACAGCTCAAAAAGAGGGCGCTTACATCGCATTCGCTTCCAGCTTCCCTGGCGAGATCAGAGCACTTGATATCAGACCTGGTCAGGAAATGGTAGTTCAGAAGTCAGGATTCCTCGCAAGCGAGCAGTCCGTAGAGCTTTCCGTCCACTTCAAAAAGAAGTTCGGCGCAGGACTTTTCGGTGGTGAAGGTTTCATCATGCAAAAGCTCTCCGGTAACGGAACAGCATTCGTAGAGCTTGATGGTTCCGTTGTTGAATATAATCTCGCTCCGGGCGAGATAATGTACCTCGACACAGGTTATCTTGCAATGATGGATGCTACAGTTCAGATGGATATCGAGATGGTCAAGGGTGCCAAGAACATCTTCCTCGGCGGCGAAGGTCTTTTTAACACCAAAGTAACCGGCCCTGGCCGTGTTTGGATCCAGACAATGCCGATCCCTACACTTGCTATGTCTATCGCTACATACATCCCTACCAAGGGCTGATCTATCAGTAATCTGTAAAATGAAGAACGCTGTCGGTGACAGCGTTCTTTTTTATTTCTTCGAAAACACTTTCCTGAATGTAACGAATGAAAATATCAGAAGCGAAGCCAAAGCTCCGGCTCCGCAGATCCTGATAACGGTATCCGGAATACTTACTCCGAATGCAATTCCGCTCAGCATCACGATCAAAAATCCTGCCAGCAGGATTCCGCTTACGATCCATAATACGTTGTTCTTTCTCATTTGTTCATGACTCCTTTTTCTTCGGAGTCCAGACCCAGAAGTCTTCTCTTGAAATCGCAGAATTTACTCAGTTTACCGGTCATGTATAAGATCACAAAGATCAATACTCCAATGGCAAGTCCCAATGTAAAACTCATGCCAAATCCTGACCAGAATGAATCCTGAAGTTCAAGGCATTCCAGTATCAAATGAACGATCAGAGCAGTAAGTCCTATGAACGTATACGCCATTACTGTTCTTGATAATCTAACATTACGATCATTCTGGTATTCAGCTACCTTTAAAACAGTTTCTTTTGTTTCCCGATCCAACATCTCGTTTTTCCTCGCTCCGTCTAATATTTCACGGAGATCGACTTCATAAAGATCAGACAATTCCATCAAAAGATCGATGTCAGGAAGATTACTTCCGGTTTCCCATCTGGAAACTGTTCTTCTTGCAACTCCCAATTTCTCGGCAAGCTGCTCCTGAGTAATCTTTTTCTCTTTACGAAGTTCTGAAAGAAATCTTCCTATCTTTGCCTGATCCATAAGTCAACCTCCTTGATGTCCACAGACTAGCTTTTCGAAAACGAGAGTTAAAGGACACAAAGTGAGCATTTAGGTTTTTTACCTTGTGACAACAATGTCTCATATCGCTAAACAGCTGATACATCGCAGTTTTCTAAATCTCAATTCATTATACTACAATTCGCCCGACTCGAAAAAAAGCAAAAAAAAGATCCCTCGGGCGAACCCGAGGGATCGATAGATCAAATCAGATCAACATTATGGCTGTGGCTTACCGCAGTTGCTGCAGAACTTACCTGAGTTTGTTGTGCCGCACTCGCATGTCCAGTCACCTGATGGCTGTGGCTTGCCGCAGTTGCTGCAGAACTTACCTGTGTTAGTAGCACCGCAACTACATGTCCAAGAACCTGCAGGAGCTGCTGGTGCCGGCTGTGGCTTACCGCATGTTCCGCAGAACTTGCCCTGGTTAACAGCACCGCACTCGCATGTCCATCCGCCCTGTGGAGCCGGTGGAGGGTTGCCGCCGCCAACTACTGCGCCGCCCATAGCGCCGCCTTGCTGGCCGCCCTGATTGTTCTGGAGCATTCCGAAAGCACCGTTGGACATAGCGCCCATGCCTCCCATGCCTCCGACCATACCCATGCCCATGAAGCCGTTAACTGCGCCGTTAGCGTTAGCAGCAGCAGTATTCATAGCCTCTGTCTGGCCAAGGATAGCCTGTGTAGCAACAGCATTCGGATTGTTTGCGAATACAGCTGCGTTGTCGTACTTCTCGATTCTCTCTCTGGACTTCTCGTCTGGCTGTGGGATACCGAGAGCAACTTCCTCGACGATCATACCACGACCCTTGAGCCACTTCTCGTCAAGAACTGTCTGCATATTCTCACGAAGCTTTGTCTTATTACCAGGGAGCTGTGCGAATTCGATCTTATCTACTGTACCGCAAAGGTTCAATGCCTCTGTCATGAGATCCAAGAACTCAAGACGTGGCTGCTTAGGATCCTTAGGTGTACCCATGAGATCGATCGTTCTGTACTCACCGGAGATGCTGGAACAGACGTTTCTCCAGAATGTGATAGGATCAGCGATCTTGAATGTGAAGGATCCGTTGAGCTTAATATAGATATTTCTGTAAACAGGATCCGGATATGGAACAGGTGAAGAAGTACCGAACTTCTGATCCCTGATCTCCTGCATGTTTACATAGTAAACGAGCTGCTCTTGCATGATCTCTCCGCCGGCTCTCATACGATTCCATGTATCAACAACGGAAGCCTTGAGGTTCTGGAAGAAGTGCTCATTAGCAAGACATGAAGGAGCTGTGGAAGAATCGAATGAATACATTCCGCCCTCACCGTCAGCTACATAGTCAACTACCTGTCCGTTATTAACAAGGATAAGTGCGTGATTCGGTGGTACTACGATCTTAGAACCGTTAGAGATAACGTCTGAATTTCCCTTATTGTTTCCCTTTGTAATCTTGTTAGCGCCCTTTCTGCACAAAACTTCCTGTCCAAGTGCATCGGTCGTGAAGAATTCCAAATACTGATCAGCGAACTGTGAAGAAATAGATCCGCCGACTGTACTTGCAATGTTGCCAATCAATTTGATCAAGCCCATAATACAAGTTCCTCCTAAATGATTTATACTTCCAAAGTACAAACAAATTTTATCATTAAAGGAAGGATTTCACAACAATTTTAACAAGCCAAGGTCAGTAATTATACGTTATATTTCGCTTAATGCACAAAAATTCGCCGGGTTTATTCAGAGCAGCAAGAGTATTGTCATCAAATCGGCCATCCAGAACTGATGTCGCCACGAGAGGAACACCCACTTTCTCCGATACGTTATGGATGATCTCATTTCCGCGGACAATATCCTCAAACTGTGTCTCCTCAAGAAGATTCGTGTTATTGATAAATCCGGTTATCGGAAGCTTCGCTGCTGCCTCAAGATCCTTGGCCATCCGGATAATGGAATCCTCGTCGGAAGTAAACGGCCTTAACGTGTTTATGACCATGAAAAGATTGTAGTCGATACCCAAAAGCCTGTTGTGCATGGATCCCAATACGTTTGCGCCCATGTCTTCTCCGCCTATATCGAAAACACCCACATAACTTTCATCATCGAAAATGGAATAGACCTCGCCTGAAAGCGCAGGAACATCGACGTTTGAGTTCGCGTAAGAAGGAGATATTACTCGGATGTCGAGATTATCGAGTTTTCGAGCGGCATCGGCAGAACGATAGAAAGGATTAACGATATCAAGGTCTGCCAAAAGGACCTTTGCTCCGGGATTTCTGGTCTTGATCCCGACTGCGCAGTTGACCGATATCTCGGACTTGCCGCTTCCGTATGCTCCTATGAAAATGTTCAATCTCTTACTGTCAAATATGCTGCTCATATTATTCTTTAACCTCTGAATTCGACTATGTCTTCTGTTGTTTTTCTCGGTCTCATTTCAGGGACCTCATTAGGGAAACCGACTGCGATGGCGCCCGCCAGCTGATTCTCGCTGCCGAGGAATGCACGGAGCGGCTCGTGAGCGAAGAAAGTGTTGGCGATCCAAAGGGTGCCTAAGCCTTCTTCTGTTGCAGCAAGGAGCATGTTCTCGACGGAAGCGCCGATAGAAAGGCAGTCAGTGATCTCCGTGATCCTTCCGAAGATATCCTGCGGAGGACCAAACGGAGTAGTTCCGTTGGTGTTGATGATAAGGATGATGGTCGGAGCGCCGCGCATGATACGGAGAGTGTTCTGCGCGTCAAGGACGCCCGGCTTCGCGCCTTCAGGCAAAGAAGGTTCGTTCAATGCGGCGATAAGGCCCTGCTCCATTACACCGAGCATGATCTCGCGCTGCTGTCCTTCAAAGACGATGTATTTCCATGGTTGTCTGTTCTTGGCGGAAGGAGCCATCCTTCCTGCTTCGATCATCTTCATGATGAGGTCTCTCGGGACCTTCTCGTCCTTGAACTTACGAATACTTCTTCTATTAAAGATCGCGTCCATTTAAGTATCCTCCGTTATCAATATAGCTCTGCTATGGTTACGCCGTCATCGCCTTCGCCTATCGTTCCGAGTCGGTGGGACTTGACGCGTCTGCTCTGTCTTAAGTAATCGTCGACTGCGCTTCTTAAGGCACCTGTTCCCTTGCCGTGAACGATCCTTATCTTCTTGATCCCGCTTAACGAACAATCGTCGATATAGCTGTCGAGGATCGATGTAGCTTCGTCGACACGTTTTCCGAGGAGCATTACCTCAGGCATCGTGGAAGAAGATTTCTGCATCGCGATCACGGTCGCGGAATCGTTCTTCTTCTCGATCGGACGGTCGCGTCTGGTCTTCGTCTCCTTAGGCGGCTCTTTTTGTTCTCTGGTTGGAAGCCTCAGTGCTTCTTTTTCCATTGTCATCCTCATGGTGCCCGATTCGATCTGGACCTTTCCTGACTTGTTCGGAAGGCTTACGCAGGTTCCGAGCATATCAAGATGAGGAATATAGTACTTCTCACCGATCTTAAATTCCTTCGGGACTTCGCCAGGAAGAGATGTCTTATCAAGGATCTCGTCATCGGCGGAGTCGTCGGTCAGATCCTTAAGACCTGCACGAAGACGTCTTCTGACCCTCTCCATCTCATCCATTGCTTCGCGCTTGTCCTTGTTCTTGCCGGCCTTTTTGAGCTTACGGATAAGTTCGTCCAGCTCCTCCTCTTTCTCTTCGAGAAGTTCGCGCTGCTCTTTACGGGAGTCGTTGAGGATCTTGGTCTTTGATGCCTTGAGTGCTTTCTTTTCTTCTTCGAGAGCATTCTTTGCTTCCTGAAGTTCCTCATTGAGTTTTCTGTTCTCTTCGAAAAGTCTCTTTGCCTCGCGGTTGTTCTCTTCCGCAGACTCCAGAAGTCTTTCAAAAGCAAGTTCGTCATTACTTAGGTTGACCATGGCGGAGTCGATTATCTTTGAAGGGACGCCGAGCTTTTTCGAGATGACGAAAGCGTTACTTACACCCGGCATGCCGATAATGAGCCTATAGGTAGGCGACAAAGTGTCGGTATCGAATTCGCAGGCAGCGTTCATGACGCCTTCTTTTTCTATGGCATAAGCTTTGAGTTCCTTATAGTGAGTCGTCGCCATGGTGGTACAGCCGCGCTCGAAAAGTTCGTCAAGGATGGCGATCGCGAGTGCTGCGCCCTCGGCCGGATCGGTTCCGGATCCGAGCTCGTCCAAAAGAACGAGAGAGTTCTTACGGGTGTTTTTCAAGATGAAAACGATGTTGGACATGTGAGCCGAGAAAGTAGACAGGCTCTGCTCGATGCTCTGCTCATCGCCGATGTCGGCAAGGACCCTGTCAAAACATGCGATCTCGGAGCCCTGGGCACACGGAAGCATGAGGCCTGCCATAGCCATCAGGGTAAATAGTCCGCAGGTCTTAAGGGATACCGTCTTACCGCCGGTATTAGGACCCGTGATGATCAAAGATCTGTAATCCTTACCTAGCTCAATGTCGACAGGAACGACAGATTCCTTAGGAATGAGCGGATGTCTGGCCTTAACGAGACGGATGTAGCTCTTATCGTTAAGGACCGGCTTTGAAGCGTTCATCCTCATAGCAAGTTCTGCCTTGGCGCAGACGAAGTCGATATCGGCAACGAGCACGATATCTGACTCGAGAGAATCGGACTCTCTTAAGACGCGCTTGGTAAGTTCTTCAAGGATGCGCTGGATCTCTTCCCTCTCTAAAGCTACGAGTTCTCTGATCCTGTTGTTGGCTTCTACGACTGCCAAAGGCTCGATGAAAACAGTCTGACCCGTTGAAGATGTGTCGTGAACGATACCCGGAAGCCTGGACTTACACTCGGCCTTGACCGGTACGCAATAACGGTCGCCTCTTATCGTAATGATCGCTTCCTGAAGGATATCTTCGCTGTTACGGATAACGCGGTCAAGCATCACTCTGATGTTCTGCTGGATGTCTTTCTTCTCGCGGCGTAGCGAATACAAAGTGTCGCTGGCGCGGTCATTCATCTCATCTTCGTTAACGATGGAAGCTGCGATGTCTTTCTCAAGAGAAGAAACGGTAGAAAGAGCTCCGATGGAACTGAAAAGATTCGTTCCCTCCATGTCGGAATGTTCGTTGGAGATAACTAAAGTCAGTCTCTCAACAGAACGAAGGAATGATGCGACATCCAAAAGCTGCCGCATTGTAAGGACACCGCCTGCCCTCGCAAATGAAATGCAGGATTTGATGTCGCCAAATCCCGAGAGCGGCAATGGTCCGTATTTGTTCATGTAGATGAATGCTTCTTCGGTATCGTCAAGTCCGTCCTTAACGATGGTTGCATCAGTAGTCGGAAAAAGATCTTCAGCGATCGCTCTTCCGTAACTTGTTCTCGTGCAATCCAGAAGCATGTTCTTGATCTTGTCGAATTCGAGGACACTCAGGACACGTCCGCGTATCTGCTTACGGCGTTCCTCTTCCTCAAAAGTAGAATATCTGTACATATTATCTCTGACTCAAGACAGGTCGTATCAGCCAAGGAGATAGAATTTATCGAGCTCCTTCTGATTAATGGTCTTCTGCATCTCAAGACCTTCTTCAATATCGACGTCAGTGATCTTGCCGTCTTTAAGAACGACCAGTCTGTTAAGTCTTTTCTCCTTAATACATTCTATGGCGTGTGCGCTCATGAGCGTAGCCATTGTTCTGTCACGAAGCGTCGGGCTGCCGCCACGCTGTAAGTGACCCAAGATCGTTGGTCTTGCTTCGATGCCTGTTGCCTCTTCGATCTTGGCAGCGATATCCGTAGCGGAACCTGCACCCTCGGCAACGATAACGATGTAATGTCTCTTGCCCTTGTTTCTGCCGTCAAGGATGACTCTTATAACGTCCTTATCGAAATCATAAGGAACCTCAGGGATCAAAAGACACTCGGCACCTGTAGCTATACCTACGTTGAGTGCTATATAACCTGCATGTCTGCCCATTACCTCGATAACGCTGCAACGCTCGTGTGAAGATGCAGTATCACGAAGTTTATCGATACATTCCATTGCGGTGTTCATAGCCGTGTCGTAACCGATGGTGTATTCGGTCGAAGCGATATCGTTATCGATCGTTCCAGGAATACCGATCACAGGTACACCGACTCTCGCAAGAGCTCTGGCACCCTTATATGAACCGTCGCCGCCGATAACCACCAAAGCATCGAGTCCGTAGACTTCCATCATGCGTGCGCCTTTGATAACGCCTTCCTTTGTCATGAAAGTCTTGGATCTTGCTGTCATGAGGAATGTTCCGCCGCGCTGCAATGTCTCGGAAACGTCTCTGGTGTTGATCTGGCTCATCTCGCCCTTCCAAAGACCGTGGTAACCTCTGGTTACACCGAAGATCTCAAGACCGCTGTTGATACCCGTTCTTACAATTGAACGGATAGCTGCGTTCATTCCGGGAGCATCACCGCCGCTGGTCAAAACGCCTACTCTCTTAAGGTCCGGGATCTCGGAAGTATCTATATTATCGTAGTTCTTAGCACGTAAAGTATCTATTTCAGGTACATTAGACTCATCATAAAGAAGATTTAACATAATAATTCACCCCTAGTTTTAGACTAAACAAATAATATCATTACAGGGCGGATTTTAAAAGAAACAGATATTAATTAATCTGAACGTTTTCCTCTCCGCAAAGCTTGGTTATCTGAGAGATGACATCAGGATCGTCGTCGATAAAGCACTGCTGGTTGACGTTACGAAGCTGATTCGACTCAGGAAGGTAAAGCTTAACGGTACAGTTGCCGTGGTAATACGCCAAAAGGTTCATAAGTCTTCTGTACGAATCATCTCCTACCGCACCTGTAAACCTGATCGCTACATAGTGTTCCTCTGACTTAGGAAGGATAAACGTCTCTTTTACAGCAGATGGTACCGGAGCAGCAACAGGAGCAGGAGACGGTGTGATTCTCATATTCGAAGCGTTAAGGAACGGCTTGATGAAAGGATCCTGACGAAGCGATTGTGCCTGAACATCGTTTTCGGGCATAGGCATGATCCTGTCGACATAAAGTGAGAATGTGTCGTCTTCCCTTACCCTTCTCTTGCCGAAGATCAGGTATGACTTGTTAACGGCAAGGATCGGATTGTAGCGCTCCAGGATCTTACCGAAGACCGCGCACTCATACGGTCCGAACATGTCTTCGAACTGCAAGATAGCCATCATGGTCTTTGCCTTGGTGGATCGCATCTGCTTTTTCATGAGCAGGCCTGCCATGATGACGGACTTATCGTCGTTTATGGCCTGCATATTCTCGCTGTCCTTATACTCTTTGACATCGTTCATTCCGAAGGTTACGAATTCCTCGATGTAATCGCGGTAACCCATGAGAGGATGACCCGAGATATAGATACCGAGAACGTCTTTTTCATAGAAGAGCTTTTCTTCGATGTCGTATTCCTTTACGTCCTTGATATCGATGGAAGGCGTGGAATCAACAACGGAACCGTCACTTCCGCCCATATCGAAAAGACTAAGCTGTCCTTCCATCCTGCCGGAATTATTGCGGTTAAGCTTATCGAGCTCAGTCTGGATGGTCATTATCATGGAAGCACGGTTTAGTCCCGTGAAATCCAGCGCCGAAGCAAAGATCAACGACTCGATCATCTTCTTATTCAAAGAACAGGATTCAGCCCTTATGAGGAAGTCGGTAAAGTCCTTGAACGGACCGCCGGAATTACGCTCCTTAACAAGAGCCTCAACTGCGCCCTCACCTACATTCTTGATAACCGAAAGTCCTATCCTGATGCAGCGTTTGCCGTCATCCGAGACTTCAGTCGAGAACTTCGCCTTGCTCTTATTAACGTCAGGCGGCAAAACCCTGATGTTCATAGCAGGACAGCAGCTGATGTACCATGCTGCCTGGGAGAGATTGAACCTGAACGAGTTCATCATGGCCGCCATGAACTCAGTCGGATAATAGTACTTAAGATAAGCCGTGTAGTAACCGACGAGAGCATAAGCTGCAGCGTGAGATTTGTTAAATGCGTATCCTGCAAAGTTACTTACATCATTAAAGATCTTATCTGCGACTTCCTCAGGAACACCATGCTCGATGGCACCGGAGACCGCGTTGCCGGAATCGTCCTCACCGCCGTAGATGAAGATCTTACGGTATTTCTCCATCAACGACTTGTTCTTCTTACTCATGGCTCGTCTTATGTTATCGGACTGACCCATGGAAAAACCTGCAAGATCACGAACGATCTGCATTACCTGCTCCTGGTAGACCATACATCCGTAGGTAACGTCAAGGATAGGTTCGAGAAGCGGATGATCGTAGGTAATATTTCTCGGATCATGCTTACAAGCGACATACTTAGGGATCTGATCCATAGGACCGGGTCTATAAAGTGAGATACCTGCGATGATATCCTCAAGAGATGTCGGCTTGAGTTCTTTCATGAACGAAGTCATGCCGCGGCTTTCAAGCTGGAACACTCCGATCGTATCGCCGTTACCGATCATCTTATAGATCTCGGGATCGTCAGTCGGGATCGAATCAAAATCGATCTTTACGCCGTAGTTCTCAAGGACCATATCGGCGGTATCACGCATAACGGTCAAAGTACGCAGGCCTAAGAAGTCGAACTTAAGAAGACCTACGCTCTCGATATCGTATTTGGCGAACTGGACCACCACGTTGTCATCGTTAACGGAAAGCGGTGCGATGTCCGTTATAGGTTTACCGGAGATTATAACGCCTGCTGCGTGAGTAGACGTATGTCTCGGCATACCCTCGAGTTTTCGAGAATAATCAAGGATCTTATGAACGTTATCATCGCTCTCGTATTCCTTGAGAAGTTCGGAATTCATATCAAGTGCTTTGTCGATGGTGATCCCGAGATTTTCCGGGATCATCTTCGCAACCTTGTCGGCAGTCGCGTAAGGAAGATCCATAACGCGGGCAACGTCTCGAATGCAAAGGCGAGGCTGCAATGTTCCGTATGTGATAACCTGGGCTACACGCTCAGTACCGTATTTCAGGGTAACGTAGTCTATTACTTCCTGCCTTCTCTCATAACAGAAATCGATATCAAAGTCAGGCATGGATACACGTTCGATATTAAGAAATCGCTCGAAAACAAGTCCGTACTTAAGCGGATCGATATTGGTTATTCCGATGGCGTACGCAACAAGAGATCCTGCACCCGAACCTCTTCCCGGGCCTACCATGATGCCCTTGGACTTGGCGTAGAAGATAAAGTCCCAAACGATGAGATAATAATCGGTATAACCCATCTTGGTAATGACAGAAAGCTCATAGTCCATCCTCTTATGGTATTCCTCGACGGATACCGAAGGTGGAACTGCCTTGAACCTCTCCTGAAGTCCCGAATAGGAAAGACTTGTCAGATATTCCGCGTTGGAACTGAACCCTTCAGGAACATCAAATTGAGGAAGATGGATAGTGTTAAAGTCGTATTCGACATTACACATGTTGGCGATCTTGGTCGTGTTCTCAATTGCTTCATCAAGTTCAGGGAAGAACCTTCTCATCTCGGTTTCTGATTTAACGTAGAAATCGTTGACGGACATCTTGAACCTGTCGGTATCAGACTGCTTGGCGCCCGTCTGCATACACAAGAGAACATCGTGAACTTCGTAGTCTTCGCTCTTTAGATAGTGACAGTCGTTTGTAGCGACCAAAGGTATTCCGGTCTGTCTGGAGATCTTAACGAGAGCACTGTTAACGATAGCCTGTTCGCGCAAAGTATTGCTCTGGATCTCAAGATAATAATTTCCTCTTCCGAAAAGATCGTCATACCACAAAGCAGTCTCTGTTGCTTTGCCTATATCGTCATTCAGGATGTTCGTTGCGATCTCTCCGGCAATACATGCGGAAAGACAGATAAGACCTTCGTGATACTTCTCAAGAAGTTCCTTATCTATTCTCGGCTTGCGGTAAAAACCTTCGATAAAACCCTTGGAACAGAGCTTATTCAGATTCTTAAGTCCCTCGTTGTTCTTGGCAAGAAGGATAAGATGGTTATATGCTTTCTCATTGGGATTGTAGTTTCTGTTAAAGCGGTTATCAGTTGCCACGTAAAGCTCACAACCGATTATAGGATGAAGACCCTTGGCCTTCATTCGTCTGTAAAAATCTACGACACCGTACATAACTCCGTGATCAGTGATGGCACATGAAGTCATGCCCATATCAGCAAGGCGGTCAGGCAGATCCTTAAGTCTTATAGCACCGTCAAGAAGGCTGTACTCCGTGTGAAGATGGAGGTGTACAAAACCCGTCACGTTAGGAGGAGATATCTTGTTGTCGTTATCGTTACCCATCTATCCCTCCGTAGTTATTTGTCAGTCTTGCCGCCTTTGAGCATGATTATTGTATCACGAAGCTCGGCTGCACGCTCGAAGTCGAGTTCCTTAGCTGCCTTAGCCATCTCCTTCTCAAGCTTGGAGATGAGTTTCTTCTTCTCTTCTTCGGAAACCGATGAAGTACCGTCCTTAAGGATCTTCTTAACTTCAGATGTCGACTTAGTGTCTTTCTTGCCGTCGTCTCCAACAAAGTCAAATACTTCGCGGATCTCCTTCTTGATCGTCTTCGGAACGATATGGTGTTCTTCATTATATCTTTGCTGGATCTCACGTCTTCTGTTGGTCTCTGAGACAGCTGCCATGATGGAATCCGTCATCTCATCTGCGTAGAGAACTACGCGGCCCTCGCTGTTACGCGCACATCGGCCGATGATCTGGATAAGAGATCTCGTAGATCTTAAGAATCCTTCCTTATCCGCATCAAGGATCATGAGAAGCGATACCTCAGGAAGATCGATACCTTCTCTTAAGAGATTGATTCCGACGATTACATCTGTCTCACCTGTACGGAGCTTTCTTAAGATCTCCATACGTTCAACCGTATCGATGTCGGAATGAAGATACGTGACGTTGATGCCTTCGTTCTGCAGAAAACCCGTCAAGTCTTCCGCCATCTTCTTGGTAAGTGTCATGATAAGGCTCTTGTCGCCCTTCTTGATGTTCTCACGAAGTCTTTCTATGATATCTTCGATCTGACCTTCAACAGGATGGATATGGATCTCAGGCTCTAAAAGGCCCGTTGGTCTGATGATCTGTTCAACGACCTGAGTACTGTGTTCCTTCTCATAATCAGCAGGAGTAGCTGATACGAAGATGGTATTTCCCATCTTCTTTTCAAACTCCTCAAACTTCAGCGGTCTGTTGTCGTATGCAGACGGAAGTCTGAATCCGTATTGGACGAGCATATCCTTACGCGATCTGTCACCGTTATACATGGCTCCTACCTGAGGGACAGTTACGTGGGACTCGTCGATCAAAAGAAGATAATCTTCAGGGAAAAAATCCATGAGCGTACAAGGTGGTTCACCCGCTTTTCTTCCTGAGATATGTCTGGAATAGTTCTCGATGCCCTTACAAAATCCGGTCTCGTTAAGCATATCGATATCGTATCTGGTCCGCTGCTCAAGACGGTATGCCTCGATGAGCTTACCTTCTTCGCGAAGCTTTGAGACTTGCTCTTCAAGTTCTTCCTCGATGGTAACAAGTGCCTTCTTAAGCTTCTCACGTCCTGTCGCATAGTGGGACGCAGGAAAGATCTCAACGAAGTTTCTGGACCATAAGGTCTTACCTGATACGTGGTGAATAAAAGAGATCCTGTCGATCTCGTCTCCGAAGAATTCGATCCTCGTGACTGCCTCTTCGGAATCAGGCGTGAAGACATCTATAACGTCCCCTCTTACTCTGAAGGTACCACGGATAAGATCGATGTCATTACGGTCATACTGGATGTTGATGAGCATCGCCATTACTTCTTCCCTGGTGATCTGCATTCCGACGCGGAGCATGACCATCAAGGACTGATAGTCTTCCTTCTCACCGATACCGTAGATACATGAAACCGAGGCAACGACGATAACGTCATTACGCGTAAGGAGCGATCTGGTGGCACAGTGACGCATACGGTCGATCTCATCGTTGATGGAACTGTCCTTCTCGATGTAGGTGTCCGATGCAGCGATATATGCCTCAGGCTGATAGTAATCGTAGTAGGAAACGAAGTACTCAACGGCATTATCCGGAAACAGTTCCTTAAACTCACTGTAGAGCTGTCCTGCCAAAGTCTTGTTGTGCGCCAAAACGAGAGTAGGACGCTGGACTTTCTCGATGATGTTGGCCATGGTAAATGTCTTACCGGAACCCGTGACACCCATGAGTACCTGACCTTTGTCACCGCGAAGAACGCCCTCCGAGAGCTTCGCTATAGCCTGGGGCTGATCTCCGGTCGGCTTATAATCTGAAACTATCTTAAAATCCATCAATGATCCGCCTTGATCCTTTTTCGAATATTATACTCCACATGCAATAAAAAGAAAATATGTTCGCGTGTTCTTGAAAATAAAAACGGGCCGCCCGATAAGAACGACCCGCCAAAACGGTATATGATATTGAAAAATATCAAGCCATCTCTTTTCTCTTGATCAAGCTCGTTCCGATGAGCGATGTGATGACCATGAGAACTGCCATTATTGCAAACGCGATCAACATAAATCCCGTGTATCTGAAGTTGAATACCAAAGCGCAGATGAATGCCGGTAACAAAGCAACTCCGAGAAGTGTGATAAATGAGAACTGGCGAAGTACCATTGCAGGTGTTTTCGACATGTAGTTGAACAAAGATGCAACGATGTTTGCAATAAAGATGCATGTGATGTCAGCAACGACGAAGAATGCAAATGTTGCAAGGATAAACGGAACTGATGCCACATCCTTAAGGAAATATGCAAAGATCCCTGCGCTGACCAAAGCATTAACGATTACTTCAGGAATGTTTCCTGCGATGCAAGCCCAGAGCTTCTTGCTCATCTTCTCAGGAATGAGGAAGAAGTACGGCTTGTTGTATTCAAGAACGGACTTACCGCCTGCAAAGATCATCGTGTCGAATATTGTTGCCATCATAAGTCCGGCTGCAAACAATGCCTTAGGAGTACCTATGGAATTCTTCATGATGAAGATATAGATGATCGTAACAGCCTTATAGATAAGCATCGTCTTGTTGATAAAGAAGAGCTTGCTGAAGCGCTTATTCTCCAAAAGATGCTTATAGAAGAATACGGATGCGCCGGAGCCCTTGGTAAAGCCTGTTCCGTCAACCTTGATCTTCGATGTGTCAACAGCGCTTATATCCTCAACACCTGCGGACTTGGCTGCCATCTTCTCAGCCATCTTCTGAGCTGCTGCGATAGCTTCCTCATAGTAATCGAATTCGATGTTGTTGAAGAGGATAACGATAAGAGCAACAGAAGCAACCAAAAGGACGATACCGAGTACGAGCTTAATAGCAGAAGACATATAGATACCGTCGAAGATAAGTGTAGTCCAGCCGCCGATCGGGATAAGCTTCAGGAAGAAGCTGGTACCGATCGTACCGATGATCTTGGAAGTTCCGAGAGATGAGATCGCGGAAAACGATCCTGCTTCGTTATAAAGTGAAGCAACTGATGTGATGATAAGAAGAACATGGAATGCGATGAATACACCAAGGATGATGTTCTTCGCTGTCTTCTTATTGTGGATAGCCGCGTTGATGATCTGGGACAATACACTGCCCAATGCCGTTACCACGAACACTCCGCCTACTGCGAGGAATGCGTCACGGGAACGAAGGCCCATGAGATTTGAAAGGTTTGCAGCCTGCATTGATACGACAAATACCATGAGGAAAGCAGTCTTCAAACTGGAAACGATCGGAATTATCAGATTGAACTTCTTCGTGAATGGTCCCGCAAACATGAAGTTAACGTCCGGATTAGTATACATGAGCATTCCGCTGGCTACATTGATAAATGAGAAATCAAATACCAGCAAAGTCAGGATGGAAATCCCGCCGCAGATCAAAGAAGGATCGAACTCCTTGTTGTTTCCGTATGTCATTAAACCGGTAATAGCGAGCATCAAGATAGTTCCCGCCACTGCCAGGATAGTAAGTATTACGTTTAACTTCCTTTTGAAAAAGCTGTGTGAAGCCTGATACAGATAAGCTTTGAGCATAGATATCACAATCCTTCCTGCTCAGTGGCAACTTTTGTATCAGAAGCTCCTTCAGTGATCTGGAAGAACAGATCTTCAAGGCTCTGCTCATTGCTTGAATCTTTTCTGTTGTGCTTTGTGGCAACGATCTTTCCGTTCATCATGATATGAGCTACATCCCAGTAATCTTCAACTGTATCGATCATGTGTGTTGAGATGATAACTGTCTTTCCCTGGGACTTAAGTTCGCTGAAAAGATCCTTCAATTCCTTGATGGCATGAGGATCAAGACCTACCATAGGCTCATCGAAGATAACTACCTTCGGATCGTGGAGAAGTGCACAGCAGATGGATACCTTCTGCTGCATACCCTTTGAAAGTTCCTTACCGAGTTTCTTTGTCTTGTCGGTAAGCTCGAATCTCTCGAGAAGTGAATTGATATGAGAAGTATCCTGAACCTTATAAGCCCTTCTTACGAATTCAAAGTGCTCCTCAACTGTAAGAAGATCATATAAAGCAGGGATCTCAGGAACGAATCCGAGAAGTCTCTTTGCTTCGATCGAAGAGTTGTTGTAACCGCAGATGCTGATATCTCCCGAGTATCTCAGAAGTCCAGCGATGGATTTGATGATAGTGGATTTACCCGCACCGTTAGGTCCGAGAAGGATTCCGATCTCGCCGTCATTTACTTCGAACGACAGATTGTCGTTAGCGAGAAACTTTCCGTATTTCTTTGTGACGCCCTTTACTACAAGCATTTCAATATCCTCCGTTTTCGATTATGACCACATTCTAAACGTGATATTTAAAAACATCGTCTACAAAAGTTTAAGAAAGTATAAAGATTGCCTCAAAACGGGTATCACATTATAAGTTTATTTGATTATCTCGTCCGAATCCAGGATAACGGTGAACGGTCCGTCGTTAAGAAGTTCCACCTTCATATCCGCGCCGAATATCCCGTGCTCAGGTCTAAAGCCGGAATCGCTTATCCTCTTAAGAATATGTTCGTATAAAGAGTTGGCCATATCAGGAGCGCCGGCATCCGTAAATGACGGACGGTTTCCTCTTCTCATGTCCGCATATAAAGTAAACTGCGAGATCACAAGAAACTCTCCTCCCACATCACCGATGGAAAGATTCGTCTTCCCTTCATTATCCTCGAAAATGCGAAGCTTTATGAGCTTATCGGTCATCTTATCCGCGATCTCTTCCGTGTCATTAACGGAAACGCCGACAAGGACCAAAAGTCCTTTATCTATTTTACCGACAGATTCTCCGTCAACTTTTACTTCTGCTCTCTTAACTCTCTGAACCAAAAATCTCATATGTTTTCTCCGCGTTATCTTATGTTAATGAATACGATCTCATTTTTGACCATGTTCTTAAGCGGAACTTCTCCGCTTGATGCTCCTGCATTAACGATGAAATATGTATCATCGATCCTGGTCATGCCGTAGATGATATCATCTTTTTTGGAGATCAGCTTATAAACAACGTTAACCGGGAAGATCTGTCCGCCGTGCGTGTGACCGCTCAACATAAGATCCACATCAACATCCGGATCTTCTGCCACATACCGAAGGTTAAACGGACGGTGATCAAGGACTATGACTTTCTTACCGGCAGTATCGATCCCGGATCCGGAGACGATCTCAGATAAAGATGAACGTTCTTCGAAATCACCGTCAAGTCTTCCTATGAGAACAAAGTCATCCCCTATCTCACAGACCTTATCGTCCAACACATTTACGTTGTTATTCTTAAGTTCCCTTATCAAGGTCTGATATCCGTTCTTGACCTTTTTGTACATACCCATGTTGTCTTCGTGATTACCCGGAATAAAGTATGTTCCGTAAGCAGATCTTAAAGTCGAGAGCACTTCGCATGCTTCCCTCATCTCGGTTAAGGTCGTGTTTTCGTCAACGAGGTCTCCTGTTATAACGACTATGTCAGGCTCGTTCCCGTTTATGAGATCCACACATTTTCGAAGATCATCAACATCAAAAAATGAACCTATATGGGTGTCGGAAATATGAGCGATCTTAAGCTCGGCGCCAAGGTCGATATCATAGTTTTTGATGACTAATCCCTGAGCTACGATAAAAGCATGAGTAAAATAGATCGTCGTAAGGATGATCCCGACAATATGAGGAATAAATCTGTTGAACTTGTTCTTACAAAGCGCGCGGATAATCTCAATAACGGCAACAAGAAAACTCAGCACCATAAAGACCATGGCCGAAGCGATGGTACTATATAGCGCAATGGCAAATGCTATCGCTACGTAAATACCGCAGGAAATAAGGATACCTTTGAGGTTACCTTTAAACGTTGATCTGACGATGATAAACACCAAGATCAGAAGAGATCCGATAATCAAAAACGGAAACAAGTCATTTCCTCCATCCCTTTAAAACTTCGTTTATTATACACGAACGTTTTCGAAAAGGACAAAGGAAAAAAGGCATTCTTCCAGCAATAATTGCTATAGGAAGATGCCCATCTGTCAAGCTTTATTGCCTTTGAGCCTGTTCTTAAGATCCATCTTCTCCCAAAGACCCGTGACCTTAAGGATCAGCAGACATATCATTATAAAGGTCATCGTATTATCCATCCTTTTTATTCGTTTAGTGTAATTTTACACCATACGAATAAAATTGCAACATCTATTTCACACACCTCCTCTCGAAAACGATCGCGCCCGCAACCAAAAGCGCAACACTCCATATCCCCTGGACCGCAAGTCCCTTCGAAAGTTCAAGATAGTTCGGAAGTTCATATACGAAAAATCCGTTCATCGCAGAAACGACCGGAATATATCGAAAGATCCGTCCGTACTGAAGGAGCAGGTTCCCGAGTCCGAGGATCAAGGCTACGGGGATCGACATTGAAACTATCATGGACTTTGAAAGAAGAACCGTCGCGCAGGTAATGACGACCAGTTCAACCGTAGAAATAAAGCACGGTGAAAGTGTTTTGGCGATGTCCTTAAGTTCGGAAAGATTAAGATCATTTCCACTGTTCATACATAAAGCAGCAACTGCAATCACCGAACTTAACATATAGATCCCCGTTGTCCAGATAAGAATACTTATGAACTTTGAGATGAGAAGCTTATGTCTTACGGGTGAGCTTAATAAACTGGTTCTAAGCGAAGACCGCAGATACTCTCTTCCGAAGTATAGTCCCGCCAGGATAACGAATCCTGCCTGTCCCAGATAAAAGCCCTGGATAAGTCTGCTCTTTGTGAGAAGAAATCCGGTCTCACCAAAATACGATCCCAGTGTAAAAGCCATAACGGGAATAAAAACAACGATAGCAACAGCAGCTATAACAAACCACAGATTACATATGATCTTATACTGCTCGCCCTTCAGATATCTGATCAGCATCAATACTCACCTCTTAAGTCCTTACGCGAGAACATAAAATATCCCGTAACCATGAAGACTAATATCCACAACAAAAGGATAGAAAACGTCTTTATCGGAGAAGCCGAATAGATATCGGGAGAACTCGGTATCAGCGAGTTGGAAAGATGTATCGGAAGATATCTGCAGATACTAAATTTTCCTGCCAGAAGTTCCCCGATGTTATACGCCTGAACAATGAGAAATATCATGGGTACGATCGAAGTCTTGAATATAAAACCCATGGCATATGAAAGAAGAGTAACGGCCGTAAGCGAGATCGAAGTTGACAGGATGAACTTCCAGACAGTCGCGTTAAAAACGACTAACGGCAGTCCCTGATCTTTGAATGTCATGTGCGTCACAAGTATAGTCATGAACACTGAGACAAAAGAAAGCACAAACGATAACAGAGCAACCGCGGAAGTCTTCGATATAAGAATATCTCTCCTGTTTCCCATATAGACTAATGTCGTCCTCATACAATGGCGTTTATATTCCATCGCTCCGAATATTGCTCCCATAACAATAAGCGCCATGACAGACAAAAGTACCACATCGAATCCGAAATACTCGATCGGCGGCATCGCTTCAATGAGATTATTTTCCTTAGTCGGAACTGCATTAAGTCCCACAGACAGTATCTGTTTTGCTGATACAAAACCCAGTGCCGACTGTATAGGGATAATTATGATCGCGACTATCAAAAACACCTTCGTGCTCATGAACTTAATAAGTTCGCTTAGAATCTTTCTAATTATTCCCATCATCTTCCCTCCTCTTCGGTCAGGCTGAAGAACAGATCCTCGAGTGAAGAGATATCCTTCATAACATAGTCCAGCGTTCCCTGCGATACTATCTTTCCGTGATTGATGATGACCACATCGTTCGTGACTGCCTCGACTTCAGAAAGCATGTGAGATGATAAAAGAACCGTCTTTCCCTTCTTAGCCTGATCCTTGATAAACTCCCTGAACCACCTTATTCCGCTTGGATCAAGTCCATTCGTTGGCTCATCGAAAACAAGGAAATCCGGATCTCCTAATAAAGCTGCTGCGATTCCCAATCGCTGCCCTTCGCCAAGCGAGAGATTACCAACCTTAGATCTTCTCTTATGAGTTATCCCCGTAAGTTCCATTACCTCATCTATTCGGCTCCTTTTTATCCCTGCACTCATAGAGATTATCCTTAAGTGCTGATAAACACTTCTGTCATTAGGCGAACCTACTCCGTCAAAAGATGCTCCGACTTTTCTAACGGGATCTTTCCAGCTCGAATAGTTTTTGCCGTCTATCAGAGCTTTCCCGCTCGTGGGTCTGTCCAACCCGAGAAGTATCCTCATCGTAGTGCTCTTACCTGCACCGTTCGGACCTAAAAAAGCTGTTATCCTTCCTTTTTCGGCAGTAAAGCTAACATCTTTTAAGATCTCTTTATTGCCGTAGTTCTTACATAGTTTCTCAATGGTAATTGTCTGATGCATATGTATCTCCTTTGGTTTTTTCGAGTGTATTATGGACAAACAAAAATAGCCGGACAAGGTCAAACGAATACCTTGAACGGCCATATGCATACCTTGCAAGTTTGAGCGCATACTATGCAATTGACTTTGATTATCGGTGATGTTTAGAATTAATTATCAACAAATCTACGGATGTGATGAATTGAAGATCAAACTTATCGCCAGTGATGAACATTATGATGAGATCGCAAATGAGCTCAAGGAAAAAGGTATTGAACTAAGTGACAGTTCAAACCTTGTTCTGACTGAGCAAAATGCAAAGATCTCACATATCATCGGCAAGAAAGATGATGAGATATTCAGGCTTGATATCTCTGATATCTCGCACTTCGAAAGTTTTGCTCATGACGTAATCGCCTACACTGCTAACGACAAATATAAGATCAACGAACGTCTAAAAAATCTGGTAGTCATCCTGGATCCTAAATCATTTATCAGGATCAGCAATTCAGTCATCATCTCTGTTGATCATATAAAGAGCATCAGACCTGCTTTTACGCAGAAATTCATCATAACAATGAAGAACGGTTATACGGTCGATGTCACTAGATCCTATTACTACTCGTTCAAAGAATTCATAGGAATCTGAGGTGAACAACATGAAAACTCTGATAGTTATACTTCTGACAATACTTATCGTATTACTCTTATCCGCATCAGCTACTTTTATCTATTATCTGATCTACAGGAAAGCGATCAATAAGAGGATCGAATCAGGTCTTGGAAATAATACAAAAAAGAGAAGATTCCTTAATCCTCTTCTCTTCTTCATAATAGTTACAGCAACTCTTTTGCTATTATCATTCGGAGTTCTGATGTTTACTTCAGTCAATCCTTCGAAGTCAGCGGTCAGAACGCCTGTTTTCGAGAAACTGGATGATGACGGTACTGCGATCCTTTTTGATGAGAACACTACCATTCCGGGATATGAAAGATCGGTAATAGATGAAACGGATTCATTTAAGATCGTTGTCTACAAGAGAAAGGAATCATCATCTTCATTCCCGAATTATCTGATCCATATCGGCTCGACTTCCGATTACGAACTGGCCTTCAGTTTTGTAAATGACAAGGTCGTAACTGACGGCAGCAGCGAAAAAAGCAATTCCGGATGGTATTCCGTCGACCGCAACAGATCTAAAGGAACGATGGAGTTCTATGTGAAAAACTCAGAAGAAGAACTGTCATTTACTATAGAACTTCGTTAATGAGTTTCTCATAGACCACTTCGGAAAAGATCTCATGACCTTCTTCGTTAAGGTGTTCCTCGTCTATCGAACTTGCTTTGACATAGTCCGAAGCAGCAAGGAACTTGGTCCCCCACTTCAAAGATATCTGACTATAGACATCCTTAAGCTTTTTGCTGACTTCTACGGACTTTGTATCAAATTCAGGATCCTTATCTTCTCTCCATACCTCGTCACCCAAATGGATCGGAGATATGAGAAGGATCTTATCAGGTTCAACATGCTTAGTAAGCTGACCAAGTAATAGTTCGATCCCCTTGCCAATTGTGTGAGCCGAAACACCATAGATCGTCTTACAATCATTAGTACCGAGCATGACGATCGCGGAATCAATAGGATCATTACTCTCAAGGATCTCGGGAAGTGAGTCTATGCCTCGTCTATTAGGCCTTAATGAATCCTCGAAAACGGTCGTCCTGCCGCAAAGACCTTCTTCTATTACACGCACATCAGGAAGTTTATTCTGAAGAAGTCCGGTCCATCTCGTTTCCCAGGAAAATCTCTGATGAGGATAAGTTCCCGGAATAAGACCCCAGGTATTCGAATCACCAAATGCAAGTAAAGATCTCATAGTATCACTTCTTAATATCGTTTCTCCATGTAGCAGGCTTAAACTCACCGATGATCGGGAGAAGACGCTGATCTACATCTATCTTCAATACGGAGTTGAAATTGTTGGTAGCGATCATCTGACCTGCAAATCCGACAATAACAACGATCTCTCTGTCGTCAAAATACTTTCTCAAACCGTCAAACAACTCATCGGAAACTGATGTAGGATCCTTAACGATGGACTGTGCCAAAGCAGCAAGGAGCTGCTCCTTCTCATCATAGACAAGATTATTCGGATCAAGTCCCAATCCCTTAACATCACTGATGAAGAACAGTGAGCATAACTGACAAGAATTAGTTGTGGAGATGGCATGTGCATATAGCACTGCATCCTTCTCACCGATAACTTCTACAAGTCTTTTCCAGGATGTATACCAAGCCATATAAGCATCATATGTTGCAGCATCATTGAGAAGACCTCTCTTCATGTTTGTAACTGCATTCCTGCCTGCGAGCTCGTCATAACGCTCCTTCTCTGCACCTGTTACTTCGTTCTGTTCCAATAATTTGATTCTAGCCATTTTTCGTTTCTCCTTTTCTACTGATAAAACTGTTGATTAGATTGCAAGTTTTAATATTTCCTGAACGTCTTCAGAACCAATCGGCACATAATGTCCGACCTTGCCGTTTTTAGTTGCCCTGTCTGCCATTACCTTAAAATCGGAATCTCCGATATTAAGTTCGGATAACCTGGTCTTAAGACCGAGTTTACGGAAGAATTCTTCCAGTTTTTCCGACAGTATGAGCGCTCTTTCCTCCTCACTGAAATCGTAAGGATCTATTCCATATACTCTGCTGGCAAGAAGGGCAAGTCGCCATGGCTTGATCTTTGCGATGTACTTTGTCCAAGCGACAAATACTACTGCCATTCCTTCACCGTGAGTAATGTTATATTGTGCTGACAATTCATGTTCGATTCGATGTGAGCCCCAATCTGCTCTTCTTCCTGCATCAAGGAAGTTATTGTGTGATACACTCGCGAGCCATTGGATCTCGGCTCTTGCATTTATATCACGAGGATCTTTTATAAGCCTTTCGGCATTCACCGTAAGTGCTTTTATAGCACCCTCGATCAGGTAGTCCGTAGTATCCGAGTTCTTCTCATCCGAGAAATATCTCTCGAGAAGATGTGAAAGAACATCTGCGATACCTACATATGTCTGATAAGCAGGAAGATTTACCGTATATCTCGGATTCATTATCGCGAACTTCGGTATTATCCTGTCATCTTCAAAACCGAGTTTCCACTCACCATTCGAAAGGATTGCAGCGTTGGAGGTTTCCGATCCGCTTGATGCTGTTGTAGCGATCACTCCTATACCGATAACCTTTTCCGGGCTGATGCCTTTAGAGAAGAAATCCCAGACATCTCCTTCATATGGTATTCCGATAGCTACCGCCTTTGCTGTATCGATGGAACTTCCGCCTCCTACAGCCAGCACAAAATCCACTTTGTCTTTTTTGCCTTGTGCAACCAGTTGCCTAACCAGGTCGATGCTTGGATTCGGTACGACATCACCGCTCTCGCTGAATTTGATGTTGAGTTCCTCGACCCCTTTTTTGATCACATCGTATATTCCCAGTTCTTTTATAAATGCTCCGCTGTACACCAGCAGCAAAGACTTAACATTTTGATCTTTCAGAAGGCTTACTAAACTATTTTCACTTCCTTCACCGAAAACGATCTTAGCCGGGTTGTAATACTCAAATCCGATCATACTATCTCTCCTTAGTTAAGCGGAACTACTGCACCGTCATAAGTGTCTTCAATGTATTTCTTTACTTCAGGTCCCTGCAAAACTTCTACCAGGATCTTAAGAGATTCATCATCCTTTTTATCAGGGCTTGTTGCAATGATATTACCGTATGTCTGTGCTGCAAGACCGTCATTTGCCTCTACTGCCAATGCCTGACTTACATGAAGTCCTCCTTCGATCGCATAGTTACCGTTAATAACTGCAATCTCGACATCAGGAAGAGAAGCTACAAGCTGCTCAGGAGCGATCTCCTTGAACTCGATGTTCTTCGGGTTATCTACTATATCTTCAACTGTTGCATTGATACCGGCATCATCCTTAAGTGTAAGTAATCCTTCCTGCTGTAAAAAAAGAAGAGCTCTTGCTTCATTTGTTACGTTATTAGGAACTGCAACAAGTGCTCCGTCAGGAAGATCTTTGAGATCTTTTGTCTTACCTGCATAGATACCGAATGGTTCATAGTGGATAGCACCGATGGATACCAGATCAGATCCGTTTTCCTTATTGAACTGCTCGAGATATGGTACATGCTGGAAATAGTTAGCATCTAAGCTTCCCTCAATAACTCCGGTATTAGGTGTAACTGAATCTTCGAGCTGAACGATCTCAAGTGTTATACCTTTCTCTGCAAGGATAGGCTTTGCAACTTCAAGGATCTCCGAATGAGGAGTGATGTTAGCGCCTACTTTAATTACCTTGCTGTCTCCGTCATCTGCATTTGCTTTTTTAGAACATGCTGCAACTGAAACTAAAAGTGTTGTAGCCAAAGCTATTGATACGATTTTTCTGATAAAGTTATTTTTCATGATATTGTTTCTCCTAGTCTGATAATTTATCTGTGTTTTTGGTTAAAAAAACCGGGGGCCTGTTTATTAAGCTCCCGGGCAATTGGCAAAGTGATGTTCAGTGTCTTCAACATCGTTCAAATTCGAGGCGTGAGGATCTTTTCTCAAACGCTCGAGCCACAATTATTGCCCGGGAGTTAAGCATTCGACAGCACATCATCGTATCTGTTCTATAGCCAATATTCTTAGACATCTTCACGTCTCCTTTCGTCGTTCATGGTGTTGATTATATCCTATCAACCTACTATGTCAATAGGTGAAACAATACGGTAAATCTATAGCATGTTATAAGTAAAATTTATCACTCGCGAATCTTTCTTGGTATCAATACTATGACCAGAGCTATTAAACCAATAACAAATAGCACTCCGGCAACTATGTAATTACGGATATATACGTTGGTTAATTCTATTCTTCCGTCATATAGCGGTTTATTGTAAACTCCCGCACTGACATCAGCTTTTTCAATAATATCATCATTAAAGGTTCCGTTTATTACACCTTCATATACTCTCGGGAAATTATCCGGATCTTCCCATTTATCTGAAGCCTCAGAATGAACGATAATACAACCGTTATTTCCTTCTTTGATCTCGATGAGGTAATAACAATATCTCTTTGTTGTAGTCATACCTCCGCGTCTTCTATGTTTTGTTACATTTGTTTCAAGGGTATCCAAGTTCCTTACCAAAGTAACCTTAACATGATCTCCTTCTTGAGCCTGTTCGATCGGAACTATGGGTTTATTGTTTTCGTTCATCTGATAAGTGCTATATATAACACAAAGAATGGCGGCAAAAATATGAAGGATTCCAAAGATCAGTCCTATGACCCTTCTTGTTATAAAACGCGCTTTGCTTTCAGACACAGTTCGATACCTCTAAAACAAATTTATAAATTCAGTATACTCCAAAGCACGGCTTACTTATGCCGTGCTTTGGAAAAATAGAACTTATACTTTGCGTTTTTTCTTGGCTAACAGCCCGCCTATTCCCTGTATGAGCATTACCATGATCACAAGAAGTGCAACTGTTGTCCAAAGAACATCTTTTTGATAACGGTAATAACCATACTGCAGTGCTATCGCACCAAGACCGCCGCCTCCTATGACTCCCGCCATAGCCGAATATCCGAGAACGGTCGCCACGTTGATCGCAGCACCCTGTAAAAGTGATGGTGTCGCCTCAGGCAGAATGAAGTGGATGATTATATATAAAGGAGAAGCACCCATCGAATTTGCAGCTTCAATAATACCGGGCTGCACTTCACAAAGTGATGCTTCAACCATTCTGGCAACTATAGGAATCGCTCCAACTGTCAGCGGAACGATGGAAGCAACCGTACCTATAGATGAACCTGTAACGAATCTTGTAAACGGGATCAGCAATACAAGGAGAATAAGAAACGGAAGTGAACGCATGATGTTTACGATCGTTCCTAAAACCAGATTGACGATCCTGTTTTCGAGAAGACGACCCTTGGAAGTCACATAAAGGATTACTCCGAGAGGAAGTCCGATAATATATGAAAGTAACGACGCAAAGAACGTCATCTCAAGCGTCTCGAGGATACCCTTTTGAATTATCTGAATAATATACTCACTCATGGTCTCTTGCTACCTCCGATACAGTAAGTCCGCTTTTCTTGAAAAAATCTATAACCACATCCTGATCAGCTTTGTCCCTTGGAAGTTCAAGAACCATCTGACCATAACCAATCCCGCCTACGCTTCTTGTATTGGCGCTGAGGATATTTACTTTCTTACCCGTGGTTTCCACCAGATTAGCTATAAACGGTTCACTTGCCTCAAGTCCGTCAAATACTATCCTTATGAGACGTCCGTCAGGATCAGACGGATCAAAAGGATTACTCGGGAACACCAGTTTCTTAGCAGCCTCAGACTGTGGTTTTCTGAATACTTCCTTCACTTCACCCACTTCAGCGAGCTTACCGTCATCTATGATGGCAACCCTGTCACAGATCTTTTCGATAACAGACATCTCATGGGTAATGATTATTATCGTGATCTTACGCTCCTCGTTTATCTTCTTGAGAAGTTCCAATATCTCACCTGTTATCTTCGGATCCAAGGCACTTGTCGCTTCATCACAAAGAAGGACTTTAGGAGATGCAGCAAGGGCTCTTGCAATAGCTACTCTCTGCTTTTGTCCTCCCGATAATCTGGCCGGAAATGAATTCTCTTTATCTTCAAGGCCTACGACTTTCAGCATTTCACGGGCCTTTTCTTTTCGTTCTTTTCGAGAAACACCAGCTATGCGAAGAGGCTGTTCAACATTAGTAATTACTGTTCTTTGGCTAAGAAGATTGAAACCCTGAAAGATCATGGAGATCGAATGTCTTACTTCACGAAGTTCCTTGGGCTTAAGAGCCTTAAGATCCTTGTCATAGTACTTGATGCTTCCTTCGGAAATCTCCTCCAGACGGTTAAGGGTCCTTACCAAAGTGGATTTACCTGCACCGCTCATTCCGATAATTCCGAAAATCTCGCCTTCCTTTATCGAAAGGCTGACGTCTTTAAGAGCTGTGAATTCTTTTCCGTCGTTTTTGTATGTTTTATAGACATGTTCCAGTTCAAAAACATTACTCATAGAATTTATGATCCCTTTCTATTTCATTAAATAGCCCGAGGCTTATTCATAAGCTCCCGGGCTATCGGCACAAATATTGTCTTAACTAAACAATACTCAGATAAATCAAAGCGAGAAGAATGCCCGTTGTAATGGCTTAGAGTTCATATGCATTCGAATACACATATATCCGCACATGATGTTCTTCTCTGATCTTGTCATTTGATTGCCTTTCTTTTTTGGTTTACAGGATGATGTGATTATATTCATACTTACCTACTGTGTCAATAGGTAATTAGTTCTTGATTTACCCTATTACCTTTCGGTATAATGGGTAAAAACGAAAAGAGGTATAATCGTATGATTTCTACAAGAGGACGCTACGCTCTAAGGGTTATGATGGACCTCGCTGAAAATGATAATGGCAGTTTTATCCCTCTTAAGGATATAGCTGAAAGGCAAGGCATCTCAAAAAAGTATCTTGAGATCATCGTTAAGGATATGGTTTCCGGTGGCCTGATCGTCGGAGCCAGTGGTAAAGGCGGCGGATATAAGCTTTGTAAGAAACCCGAAAAATATAAGATCGGAGAGATCCTTGAACTTATGGAAGGAACTTTATCTTCTGTCGCCTGCTTGGCAGACAAAGGTTTTACCTGCGACAGGAAATCCCAGTGTCAGACTCTTCCGATGTGGAAGGAATATGATAAGATGGTCCACGATTTCTTTTATAAGAAGAAACTGAGCGACCTGATCCCGAAGGACAAGTGATCAACAGAAGGCTGCCATAAGGGCAGCTTTCTTTTTACTCAAAATATCAAGTGAGATGCTTTCATTTTGCTATACTAGAATCAGGATCGATCCTACAAATCCAAGGAGGAAACAGCATGAACAAGCTGGAGCTTTTGGCAAATGCTCTCGAGTATATCGAAGAGCACATTACTGAAGATCTTCGCACAGAAGACATCGCCAAGGCATGTTTTTGTTCACGCTCTTCCCTCGAGAAGCTTTTCCGCTTTGCAAATCATATCTCCGTAAGGGATTACCTGATAAGAAGAAGGATGACCAAAGCAGGAAAGACACTTGTCGAAAACAGTGATATCAGCATCCTTGATGTGGCAGTCATGTACGGTTACTCAAGTAACGAAGCTTTTACCAGGGCTTTCAGACAGGTGTGGAATCAGTTACCGTCCGATTTCCGCTCTAAAAAGCGCATATCGGAGATTTACCCAAGGATGAATCCCGCCTTGGAGTCAGGAGATGATCTTATGAAAACAAAATTTGACCTAAGTAACCTTTACGACCTTTTCTGTTCCCGTGAGAACTGCTGGTTTATCTGCTGCGATATCAATAGTCTCATCCCGATAAATAATATTTCCCGTAAAGCAGGAGATCTTGCAATACTCGAATCCATGAAAAGACTGGAAGAAGTAGCTGATGACAACGATCTGGTCTTCAGGATCGGCGGAGACGAATTCGTTATCCTTACAGATAGTCCGGATGAGACAAGGGCTCAGGAGAAACTCGACAAGATCTTAGCAAAGAACGGTGAATGCTTAGAATTCGAAGGTCAGGATATCCCGCTTTCGCTATACGGTTGCAAGGTAAAACTCGAGAAAATGACTCGCTACAGCGAACTGTTTTCATCACTGTGGAAAGCCATCACAGATTGTAAAGAAGGAAAATAAAGCCCCCTTAAAGGACGTGCGCAAACGAAAAAGTCTGCGTGCGTCTTTTTATGATTCGTTTACGAGTTTACCCGTCATATGCTCAGGGATAAGTTCCAGAAACTGTGCGCGCGGCAATGCCTGTGTGATCTCTCTTTGGATGTATTCCTCATCATCGGTAAACTTACGGCAGAGATTAATTCCTATCTCTTTTGCTTTTTCCGGATCATTTACGAACTTCATCCTTCCGAATATGATCACGCTCTTTATGTTTAATGCCCACTCGCCTTCTTTTCGAAAACCTTCGTCCATTACGACGAAGCTTACCTTGTCACTTTTCATCAAAGAGTCGATCTTATGACCTTCCTTGGCTCCGTGAAAGTAAAGTTTCCCGTCTTCTTCACAGTACCAGTGATCGATCGGGATACCATATGGATAACCTTCGTCTCCTATCATCGACAGGACGCCTCTTGGTGCATTCTTAAGCACTTCGATGCACTCCTCATCACTGATCTGCTGCTTAAATCTTCTCATCTTTCTGAACATAATCGACTCCTTATTTAGTGATAAAATAAAGCTCATTCCATCTGATCTTGCCTTCCTTAAGGTCATCCATGAACGCCTTAAGCTTCATCGGCTCATGCACTACATCCTTGGACTTTTCCTGAATGCACAAAAGGACCGCAACCTTCTTTTCCGGCGATTCATCCAGATAGAATCTAAGAAGTTTCCGAACAAGAGATTCATACTTAGGATTAACCCTGAGATATGGTCCCTCCTTCATCTCGAAAAAGTACTCTATCAGATTGACCTCATAAGGAAACCACGGAAGATACCAAACTCCCTTAAGATCATATGCAGTCGAAAACGGATAGAATTCCGCATCCCAATAAAACGGCTTGGATTTGGTTTTACCTAAGTTTCTCTTATAAGCCTGAAACCTGAGCTTATCCTTAAGTTCAGGATAAGTCTTCTCGGTCTGACCAATGCTTATGATTCCGAAATCAACCAAGATACCGCACCATAAAAGCTTATACATCTCGATACATTCAAATGTACCGCTCTTCTTTTTATGTTCATCGGAAACCTTGTAACCGAGCTTCTTATAAAAGTCCACTGCAGTTGTTCTGCTATCGATCACGACCTTGAAAAACCCGAGTTCGCTTATCCATTTCTCGGCTTCCTCGATAACCCTTCTTCCGAGCCCCTTTCCGCGGTATTCAGGGAGAACTACAACACGACCAAGGGAAATATTACTAACACCGCTGATCCTTGAAGGGATCTCATAGAATCTGCATGTGGCAACCGGATATCCGTCATCCAGAAGAACGATATATCTCGTACCATCGCAGTCATGCTCATCAAATTCCTCACGCAAAGAAATATGATGCTGACGGTTCATTCCCTCGATCCTGACGGAATACGCACCTGCACGCTGCCATTCTTCTTCAGCTCTTAATACTTCGATAGCCATAAGCAAGCATCTCCCAAATCATATTATCTTCTCGGATTATAACATCACTTATTACCCGTTAGATAGTAGACAGCCAGCTGTGTTCTGTGAGACAGACCTTCTTTCAGGAGGATATTGCTGATATAGTTCTTGACAGTTCCTTCAGAGATAAATAGTTTCTCGGCAATTTCCTTATTGGAAAGACCTGAAGCAACAGCCTCGATTATCTCGATCTCACGTTGAGTATACTTTTCCTTATCAAAATTACTGTTCGGCCTTATTCCCGCATCAACAAACTTATCGAAAACCTGCTCATCCATGACCTTCGCACCCTGATGGATGGACTTTATCATCTGCTTAAGATCTTCAGGCTTATGGTTCTTGATGAAGTATCCCTTGGCACCGTTCTTTACTGCCTGATCAACAAGCTTGTCATCATCGAAAGTCGTAAGGATCATGACCTTGCCGAGATTTTCCTCAGCAAAGATCTTTGTCGCTTCTATACCGTCCATAACAGGCATCTGAATATCCATCAGTACAACATCGCATTTGTTCTGACGGGCGATCTCAACAGCTTCTTTTCCGTTACCTGCAACGCCTATAACATCAAAGTCATCATCCACATCAAGGATGATCTTCATTCCGTCTCTTACAAAGTCACTGTCATCCGCGATTATTACTTTGATCGGTTCCATCTGTTTCCTCCGTTTTCTTCACTATAGGAAGTATCATATTTATCGAAAACCCGTTCTCGGATTCGATATCGATATATCCCTTTACGTTCCTCACACGGGTCTTCATTCCCTGGATACCCATGCCTTCTTCTATGTGGGATGCTCCCTTACCGTTATCTTTTATCGTCGCTCTTACTACTTCTCCCAAAACATTGATATTGATGTTTATCTCAGTACAACCTGAGTATTTGAGAGCATTCGTAACCGCTTCGAAAGTATTATCCAATATGATCTCCCAGATGTTCTCCGGGATCTCTTTGTCGTTTGCTTCCACCTCAAGTGAAGCCTTGATGTTATACTCCTCCTCACACTCATTACACAGAGCCTGGAGTGATTTAAGAGCCATTCGTTTCTTATCCGGACGCTCATTACGGATGATAACTCTGATCTCATCCATACTGCCTCGAAGATTATCGATTACTTCCTGAAGGATGGTCTTACTTTGTTCAGGCTTACTGTCCATAATGGCCTTCGCTGCTTCAAGCTTATAAAGCGATCCGTTAATGCTGTGACCGAGCTTATCATGAAGAGCCTGTGAAAGTCTTCCCTTTTCTTCGAGAAGTTCGTTTTCGTGTATCAGACGTGACTTGTTAAGTTCGTCACGGTGAGCGATATTTGTGTGCTCCATATCGGACTTAAGTCTCGATTCATTTTCGATGTTTTCCTTATTAGTCTTTTCATACCAATTGATGATCTTGTAATGCTGAAAATAAAGGACCAGCATTAAAGTCATTATGATGGTCGTAGACGGCAGGTCGATGTCTGCTTTGTATGAAACCAACAGTAAAAAGTAGATCGCAAAGTAAAACTGAGTTCCAAGATTCGATGTCAGATCAAGAATGAAGATGGTCGAATAGAAAATGCCTGTAACAGGAAAAAGGAATAAGGCAGAAACTGCCGTTATTCCCTCTCCGGATAGCCATATATATTTACGTTTGTTCTTATTGTCCAATTCCTTCGCACAGGAAAAGAACAGGAATAAAGCTCCTATAAGGAAGTACATGACCACGGACTTAAGATTCCTGTAATAGAGCACACTGTGCGCTATCAAAGCGAGTATCCCGACAACTTTGACAAACACGAAATAGTTGTTCCTAAGAAGCCTTTCCAAGTAGTCTTACCTCAACATCTTATTCTTTCTCTGCGACCTTCAGCCCTAAAAGTCCGATCACAATCATTATAACCAAATATCCCAGTGTTACGCAAAGGAGCAAAGGATATCCTGAGTTATCATGATTCATGAATCTTGTTACGGTAACAAGAGCCCATCGCTGCGGCATCAGAAGCGATGCTTTCCGGTATGTCTCACTGGCTTCGGAGATATCGAAATATGCTCCTGCTACCAGTGCCGAGAAAGACCAGATGGTAAATGACATAATTGATGCACCTGCCATTGAATTAAACATGATCCCGCCGCAAAGACTAATAAGATTAAATACAAGTCCCGTCAGAAGGACAACAAAGAAGAACTGAAGCCCCGAGATACCAACATCGACCTTAACTAAAAACTCAAATGAGATAGTCATGCAGATCGACTGAAACAGTGCGGTTCCTATCGACAGGATGAGCTTCGATAACAGGTAACTTGCCTTATTTGCCTTGGTAAGAAGGATCCTGGAGTAAGCATTGTCTCTCTTCTCGGAGATGACAGTACCAAGAACAAGTACTCCTCCGAAGATTGAAGCCAGTGTTCCGATCGCAAGGCTGTAGGAGAAATTACGGGTCTTAAAGTAATCCACATCATCTCCTGAGCTGACTTTAAGAAGGGATACTTTCGATTTGTCGGAAGTATAAGGACCGTTTGCAAGGACCATGGATACGGTATCTTCAAGAAGTTCGTATCTCTCGTCATCGCCGACCCTGAATAGTTCCGTTTCCTCTGGGTCTTCTCTTAAGACGATTACTGCTGCGACACGATCTTCCAGAGCGGACTTTTTATAACTCTTCTCGATCTTATCGTAAGGAACATCTTTACATTCGGCTCTGAACATCTGGAACATTCCGGCTTTACCGATCTCGTCGCAGATGTTTTTCGAGTAGTCAGAACAGACTGTGTCATAGACCTTTACAGGCATCCTGTAAAAATCGATATGGTAGGCCATCTGTTCATCCATGGATTTAAGTTCGTAGGTAGTCTCTACCTTCTCATCGGTAGGGATCTTGTACCACATATTCATGAGGAACGGTGCAAGAAGCGGGATCAGTATTCCGACTACAAGAAATGCCTTGTTACGGATTATGAGCTTAGCTGAATACTTTGCTAATCTTAATGCGTTTTTAAGCATTGTCTTACACCTCCTTCTTTAATTTTGTGGCGATCATTCCGACAGCAGAGAATATAACCGTCATGGCGATCATGATGATCACACAAGGGACCGCATAATCGCTTTTTCCGTTTACCGACATCTCGATAAGCGATCTGTTAAGATAATACAAAGGTGATAGTCTCTTGATCGTTTCCGGAATGGAGCAATAGATATATGTCTCGTATACACCGCCAAGATAAGAGACAAACCATAAGATCATAAACATCGAGCCGATGGAGACTGCAGGCTGCTTGAAGAATATGAAGAACAATATTCCGAATGATGTAAATCCCAGGCCCGCCAGAGTGAGCAATCCTCCGTATACAAGAAGGTTACAAGGTTTCATATCCAGAAGCAGGCAGAATGCAAGTGTACCGAGAACAGGAAATACTACCATCGTCGTGATGAAACTTGCCAGGTACTTTCCGAGATATACGGAAACGGAACCTGCCTTACCCGTCTTATATCTTTGCCATATCCTGTTCTTTCTGTCCTCGTAGTAGATAACACTTAAGAAGATCGGAGAGATCGACAGGAAGCAGCATATAAATGCATGACAGTAATAGTTCTCCGCGTCTGGAGTCTTTGTCGTAGGAAGATCGGATTCCTTGAGCTCAACTGATTTAAGTCCGCCGCTCATAAATGCATTCATGTTGCGCTCGACGTTAAAAAGAGAATACTGGATCATCCTCGTTTCTATGGATCTTTTCTCGCTTCCGACGATGCTGTAGCTATCCTTATCGAAAGTAACAAATACATCCTGTTCGCCTGATTCGATCAGCTTATCCGCATCTGCCGAGCTGTACTTCTGAGTTACTATGTCTTCCTTTTCCAATTCATCCATCAAAGTATCAACGACAAGCTCATATTTACTACCCTCAGCTACCGTATATCCAAGTTTAAAACCTTGAGCATCATCTGCCTTATCAAGGAGCGTATGGAAGGCATTGGCTACTGCGGCAGTTGTAGCGATCATTCCTACAAGAGCAATAATGATCATAACTTTACGACGCCACAGAAGCTTTAGGTTATTCTTGGTCATTATCCAGATCGTATTCATCTTCTTACCCTTCCACGTAATCCCTGAGTTTCTTTCCTGTCAAAGTCAGGAATACCTGCTCGAGAGAAACTTCTTCATCAGGATCCTTTCTAACCATGTTCTTAAGTTCTTCCTTGGTTCCGCATGCAACGATCTTGCCGTTATCCATGATGGCAACCTTGGAACAGATCGCTTCAACTTCTTCCATGTAGTGACTCGTATAGATAACTGTCGTACCCATCTTGTTTATGGCCTTGATCTTCTCGAGGATGAAGTTTCTCGACTGAGGATCGATACCTACCGTAGGCTCATCAAAGATAAGAAGCTTCGGCTTATGACCCAATGCACAGGCGATATTAAGTCTTCTCTTCATTCCTCCCGAAAACGTCTTCGCAAACGAATTGCGCTTCTCGGAAAGTCCTGCAAAATCCAATGCCTCGTCGATCGCACCTTTGAGTTCTTTTCCCTTGATGTCATAAAGAGATGTGAAAAGCTCTACGTTTTCCCAGGCTTTAAGATTTCCGTAGATCGCGAGTTCCTGCGGGATGTATCCGATAAGAGGTTTGATCTTATTTATGTCTTTCTTAATATCCATCCCGAAGACTTCAACACTTCCCGCTGTCGGCTTAAGAAGTGAGCAGATCATGTTCATCGTTGTCGACTTACCTGCTCCGTTAGGTCCGAGAAGTCCGAAGATCTCGCCTTCCTTTATTTCCAGTGACAGACCGTCAACAACCGGTCTGTTATCGTATTTCTTGATCAAGCCGTCAAGTTTGACTACTGTATCATTCATTCTTTTTTCCTCCGCACTTGTTATGATCCCATTGTAAAAAAATCTGCCTTTTCGCGAAAATGCCAAAAGACAGATTTCATATATGACTTTAGTCACATCCTTATTGTGCCGCGGATGATAAAAGTAAGGTCAGCCCTTCTGATCGCCTCCCATTCCCCAGTTCTCGAGGGGCGGCTCATTAAAGACGATAAACACGTCGGAAGGTGCTATTCCCAGCTCTTTGTTAAGATTTCGAGTGATAGTTCTTATCGCATTTTTCTTCTGATCTTTGGTCCTTCCCGGGAAAATGGTCAATTCGATAACGATAAAATCTTCTGTTTTAAATGACGGGATCTCAAAATCGTCGCGGTCGTATTCTGCGATCCTTTGAAATCTGTCCCAGTCTTCTATGCCGAGTGTTTCCATCAGACCGTCATGGATAACATCCAGAAGTTTCTTTTTGTACTCGGAACTTTTTCCTTCTATCATTTCTACTTTAACAAGCGGCATATTTATAAGTTCTCCATTGTCTCATTATTAATATCAGAATATTCGACCTCAGCTGAGTACATCCTGCAAAGGTCAATCAGCGGAAGTCCGGTGTTGGCGCATAGTTCAGCGATGAGCCAACAACTTTGTGCAGCATATTGCCTGTTTCCTTTGTGCCTGTACAAAAGGTAGATCATGAGGTTTCTGAAAAGTTTAGGATGATCATCGATCACTTCATCACGTATCGACTTTTGAACCGGTTCACACTCCAGTCCTCTTAGAAGTTCATCCCAATACGGATCAAGTATCTCGAAGTCCAGATAGAGATCAACTCTCTCGGTACATGTTTTATCATCATCTGCAAGTTCCTTAAGAGCATCTGAGATCTTTCCCGAATAATCATTTGCCCAATCGATCCCGTACGGAAGTTTTGTCTCAGGAATAAGCGAAAACTTGTCTTTTCTGTTTAAGATCAGATCGCATGCAGCTTCACAGCAAAGACCCAGACCTAAATATTCGTTATCACCTTCGTAGTTACGGAATCTCGGATGGTCTGTGCAGATGTCGCACAGGATATCTTCACCGTACTTAAGGATAAGGTCGCAAAGACCGTTTTTGAGAAGGAAAGGACAACGTTCAGATGGTCCCTCCAGTATGAAACTTGAATCCTTTATATGTTTTTTGATGTACGGAATATCATCGTAGACTTCCATGGAGTCTTCGTCAACATCGATCTCCCAACCTGCGCAGCATGTGTGCCTGCAGGCGTCCGCGATGCATTTGAAATCGTCAAAATAGTTCGGTCTGAAAGTTTTCATAATGTGATTATAACATAATCACATCAGGCATAATCAGCATAAGCCCATACTTCCAATATCTCATCTGTCGACTCGGAAGCCGTGTTCGAATTTACATCGCAGAAGATATATATCCATTGGTCATATGTTATACCGAGAATACCGTCATTGACCAAAGCAGGCTCCTTGGTCTGAAGATCTTTTACTTCATCTTCCGTCAGCTCATTATCGACAATGTATATGCTCCAATTGGCGGGTTCATCCGAAGCATTTGTAACCGAGAAATAAAGATTTCCCGATTCCTCAAACTTCGTGTGATAGTATCCCGTCTCAAATATAGAGCTGTTAGATACTTCAAACCCGCCAAGACAAGCAGGTTCAGGTTCCGGTTCAGTATAGGTATACTCGCTTGCAGTTGGAATCGTTTCATCATCCTGTTTGGTCCTGACCGTTGTTGTTGTCTTTCCGCATGATGACAACATCAATAAAGCCATAAGTAACGATACAACTGCTGTCTTCTTCATTAGAGTAACCTCCAAGAGCTTTTACTAATAATATCAACAAAAATACTCTTCCGGTTTCATCTGGAAAATCTTATCATGTTGGATACCTGCATGATAAGGTCGTAATTTACCGGAGCGATATTATCAGGAAGTTCGTCTATATCGAAAAAGCACTGTGTCACTACTTCCTCTTCTTGGATCTTCAGTTCACCCGAGTAATCCCTGCAGATAAAAAGTTCTGACGCAAGATAAACCTCATCGCCGTTCGGATATTTGTAGTTGGTATTCTTCCCTGAATAGTTGGCAAAGTGCGTAAGCTTACCGCATACCAGACCTGTTTCTTCAAGTACCTCTCTTCTGGCACAGTCCTCGAAAGATTCACCGAGTTCCATTGAGCCTGCCGGGTAACCCCAATAACCGTTATCTGCTCTTTTCTGCAGCAGGATCTCATCTTTTTCGTTGATGATGACAACCCCGGCACCGGCCATGATAAGCGGCCTGCTACCCAATTCTTTTCGAAGATCCAAGATATAACCCATATTCATTTCTCCCATTTTAAACTTGCAACATTTTAGCACATAGGAAGATGCTTATCAGTCTTAAAATGTGGCATTTGTTTGAGTTATGATAATTACTTATACCAATAGTAGCGCATCGCGTTCATGTAGATCTTGGCTCCTCTTGGCACCTGATCCATTACTTTCAGGATGATCATATAATCCCTGAAACCCATCCCTATGCAGAGTGTTCCGAAGACTCCCAGACCGAATATCTCAGGTCTGAAAAGAAAAGCTACATAAGGGATAAGTCCGAATATGATATTCGGAAGGATCTTCATATAAATGAATCGTGCTTTGGAAAAATCCTCCGTTCCGTGCACGAAGATCAGGTATTTGCCAGGACTAAGATAAAGAAACACATGTTTTCGAAAACACATGGCATGAATGAGTTCGTGCGGAAAGATCGTAAGAATACCGAGTGCAGAGCCCATGATCAACGCATGTCTTGTGAAGTGATCTCCACCGAAAACAAACACCAATGCTCCCAGAAGGATCATCAGGAGAACTCCTCCCAGGTTGGAAACGACGACATAAGATCTCGTGTCAGGATCTTTGATCTCAACAGCATCAGGATGAGGATCCCTGCGCATCTTGAGGTCAGCATCTGTTATGTATGTCCCGCCATAGTGAAGTCTCATATCGCCCCCGATGAATAATATCGGCGATATTATAACACTGGCGAGATATTTTTTGTAACATTCACACGTCTTTGCTGTCTATATAAGTAAAAGTATCAGTCATCGAATTCTTTGTACTTATCCGGGACATCATCATATATCTTGTCAATGATCCCGTCATAGATCGAACAGGATTTACCGAAGATCTTTGCTGTTCTTTACCGCACTTGCCAATAAAGACAGCTTCATATTTTCGTCTCTGCGTTTCTGTTTTAATTCTTCCTCAGTCAGATCATTATCATTTTCTGCAGCCATTTCATATCTCCCCTGCCCACACAAATATAAAACGATATCCGTTGGAAATATCGTATGAGCCTTTATCAAATTATAGGAAAACTGAGAAAACAAAGCATTTAAAGCTACTATATTCCAGTCCCTTCATTCCACCGCTTATTATGTCATAAAACGGATAATGTGTAAATATTTCTTGTTTTCGAGCAAAAGCAAAAGACCCCGAGACGGCTGTCTCGAGGTCTTTGTGTTTATGTTGAATGAACGATCAGAGATTCGGTGTCTTGTTGTACTGTGTTCTCTCACTCTTTGTAACGTGGATGAACATGTTATGCAAGAGGTTAACACTCGTAAGGATAACTTCACCCTGGTTGAGCTTTCTGACATGCTTGATAGCGTAATCGTCGAGATGGCTCTCTACGGCATGGATCTCATCGTTGAGCATGAGTCTGTGGATGAGCATCGTACCGACCTGACC
>JAILPW010000017.1:0-69810 GCA_024699245.1 Clostridia bacterium
AGCAAGACCGCATGCACCTACACAACGGCATGCAGAAATAGAGAATTTTGTATCCTCTGTAACGTCGCCCTGCTTGATACCGAGACTAGCCTCGATCTTATCGAGCAACGCCTGTGAACCCTTAACGTAGCAAGCTGTACCAAGACATACGTTAAAAGCATATTCTCCCTTTGGCTTTAAGGAGAAGAAAGAGTAGAATGAAACTACGCCATAAACTTCGGCAACAGAAACATCCAAAGCCTCAGCAACCTTACGCTGAACAGGAAGCGGCAAATAACCGTAGATCTCCTGAGACTGCTGCAAGGTAGCCATCAAAGCCTTCTGTCCCTGGCCTCTGAATTTTGAAAGAACTTCTTCGAACTTAGCCGACTGTTCTTCCGGAGTCATTTTAATAATAGACACTGTGACTCACCTCCCGACGAAAAGATTATCATATTTAATAATTTCAAACAACAAAAACCCTAGGCAATAAATCGTTTTTTTTATATTCATTATTAAAAACGTAACAAATATTACGTCGGTTTTCGGAAAATCGAAAATCAATTGTATAAATCGTTAAGAAAATATAGTATAAATTTACTTGACGAGGTCAGAAATGAAAATCAATTACATAATCGAAGACAAATATGACAACGTAGAAATCCGTGATATTTTAAGAGACCGTTTTGGCATGAGCAACAACATGATCAAGCGTGTAAAACTGTATGGAAAAATGGATATAAACGGCGTTCATACAAGGGTTATAGACAAAGTCAAAGCCGGCGATCACATGTATGCGGAATACGAAGATGACGCAGGAAAGCTCAAGACTGATGCGGGAATAAAGATATACTTTGAAGACGAATGGATAGCTGTTTGTGAAAAACCCGCAGGGATAGTTACTCATCCGACCCACGGTCATCTGGATGATTCTTTACTTACACTGCTTTCAGATAACACACTACATCCTATTATGCGACTGGACAGAGAAACGTCAGGCATCATCGCGATCGCCAAGAACGGCTATGCCCACGACAGAGTGACCAAGCTTGGAATGAATAAGAAGTATCTTGCAGTTGTATACGGCAGATATGAAAAGCCTGAAGGAACGATCGATAAGCCTATCAAAAGACGTCCAAACTCAGTCATGATCAGAGATGTTGCTCCTGACGGCCATCCGTCCGTTACCCACTACAAGGAAGCCTTTTATAATGCAGAAAACGACGTATCTTTGGTCGAATTCATTCTTGAGACCGGAAGATGCCATCAGATAAGAGTCCATTCACTGTCTGAAGGTCATCCGCTCGTAGGCGACGGTCTTTACGGTCCTAACTCAACTGATAATCCTAATAACATTGAAGGTTCCGAGTACCTTGATAAACTTATCGGAAGGCAGGCATTACACGCTTACTATCTTTCTTTAAGACATCCCGTTACCGAGGAATTAATGGAATTCAAAAGCGATCTTCCCGAAGATATGAGAAAGCTCATCGGAAACGATATCAGAATCGAGCTATAAGATTTTTTGCCAGATTAAACGACTCTTCATCAGAGGTACCTGACAGAAGTCTAGATACCTCTTTTATCTTGCCGTCCTGATCAAGCTTTATGATCTCAGTATTTGAAGATACGAGATCAGTATGTTTGCAGATATAGAAATTAACATCCGCAGCCGAAGCAATCTGAGCAGTATGGGTTACGCTCAACACCTGATGTTTTCCGGATATCGCCTTAAGTTTCTCGGCAACTTTCAAAGCAGCAGCACCTGATATTCCTGTATCGATCTCATCGAAAATAAGTGTCGGCGTACTGTCTGCTTCAGAAAGGATAGTCTTAACAGCGAGCATGATCCTTGATGCCTCACCGCCTGAAGCGATCCTGCTTAAAGGCTTAAGCGATTCACCCGGGTTGGCACTGAACTCAAATGATATATCCTCTGTTCCCTTACCCGAGAAATATTTCTGCTTACTGTGTTCCTTGAAGTTTACACCGAATCTGGTATTTACCATCTCGAGATCGGATAGTTCATTTACGATCTTCGATGACAATACTTCAGCATGCTTATGTCTCAACTCAGACAAAGCCTTGGCCTTTGAAAGAAGATCAGATTCAATGATCTTCAGTTCCTTACGAAGTTCTCCGAGTCTTATCTCGGAATTATCAATATCGGATATTTCCTTTTCAGCATCATCCGCAAATTTGTTGATCTCGGAAATTGATGAACCGTATTTGGACTTCATATCATAAAGAAGCGATATCCTCTTATCTGTCTCATCCAGCTTTTCCTCAGAATATTCATCTGCCTCAAACTTTGAATTGACATCAGAAGCAAGTGCCTCAACATCCAAAGAAAGTGAATTTAGTTTTTCTGAAATCTCCTTATATGTTTCATCGAAAACACTTAACTTCTCGATAATACCGCTTGCCTGTTTGAGAGTTGTTACGGATGAGTCTTCAGAAGCATACAAAAGCTCATTCGCCTCTTCCAAAAGATTGGAAATCCTGGCACTGTTCTCAAATCTCTTCTTAAGTTCACTTAATTCTTCCTCTTCGCCTTCCTTGAAATCAGCCTTGCGTATCTCGGAAGATGCAAATACGAGATACTCTCTTCTCTTGGCATTTGCTTCAGGAGAAGAACCGAGATCTCTTATCTTCAAGACAGTATTCTTGTACTTTTGAAGGACATCGGTATATTGCTTTTTAAGGTCATAAGCATCCTTACCGATAAATCTGTCCAAAAGATCACAGTGAGTATTCTCATCGAAGATCTTCTGAGTATCATTTTGACCATGGATATCCACAAAGATGGATGAGATCTCTTTAAGAACCGTAAGAACAGCAGCTCTGCCGTTGATCCTGGCACAGCTCTTACCGTCTGCATTTATTTCACGTGAGATGATGAGGTTCTCCTCGTCGAACGGCAGACCGTAGTTTTCGAGAATCACCTTAAGCTCGGAAAAAGAATCTTCAGAAAGGGTTGACGGATCAAACAAGGCTTCAACATATGCCTTATCACAATCGCTTCTTATCAATGTCTTGGATGCTTTATCGCCAAGGATAAGACCGATGGCATCGATAAGCAGTGACTTTCCTGCACCCGTCTCACCTGATATTACGTTCAAGCCCGATCCCGGTTCAAAGACACAATGAGATATAACTGCGAAATTGGAAATCTCAAGTCGTCGGAGCATCTTAGGTCTCCACGTTTCCGGAGTTCATAAGATCCTTGATGGTTGAAAGCAAAGCCTTAGCCTCATCGATTCCCTGAGAAGCGATAAAGATGGTATCGTCACCTGCGATGGTTCCGACTACGTTCTGAAGACGCATGGAATCAAGAGCTGCGGCTGCAGCATTAGCCATACCCGGAAGAGTTCTTACGACTACGAGGTTCATGGCACACTCACAGGAAAGAAGAGAATTTGAAAATACTGCCAGAAGTCTTCCCGGAGCAATATCGCCTGTCCTATCAAGAACAGCGTACTTTGTTGTCTGGCCAGGACCTGTTACCTTGATGATACCGAGATCCTTTATGTCTCTGGAACATGTAGCCTGTGTAACTTTAAATCCATTCTTCTTCATGAGAGCCGTAAGCTCGTCCTGAGTAGAAATGTCATTCTCTTTGATAAGTCTTATGATAGCTTCCTGTCTGTCATTTTTTGTGCTCATAGAAACTTCCCCTTGCTGTGATCTTAGACCTGACGGTCTCGAAAAAGCCCGATTTACCGAGCATAACAGTCTTTATGGTCGATTCATAACCTGTGATCTTAATAGTATCGAACGGCTCAAGAATAACTCCGCTTCTTCCGTCCGGAGAAATGATCGGAGCCGTCTCGAAATCGCCAAGTTTGATCTCGATAACGCTCTTATCACTGATACAATAGCTGGAACGCTGGAGTGTATGAGGACAAAGAGGCGTAACGATCATATTCTTCATCCCCGGCATCAGGATCGGTCCGCCTGCAGCGAGTGTATAGGCAGTAGATCCGGTCGGAGTAGATACGATGATACCGTCACCATAGAACTTCTCGACATACTGACCATCGATGAAAAGATCCATCTTAACGATGTTGAGCTTAGCACCTCTGGTTACTACGCAGTCATTAAGACAGATGTGTCCGTCCTTAAGATTGCCGTCCTTATCATAGACTTCGCAAAGAAGCTGAAGTCTTTCAAGTATCTCGTATTTACCGTCGATTATGAGTTTGATCGATTCTCTTATATCTTCGACATCGATCTCAGTAAGAAATCCGATACTTCCCTTATTGATGCCGATAAAAGGAATATTCAAGTCTCTGTATCTGGAAACAACTGAAAGAAGTGTTCCGTCACCGCCGATGGAGATGATCACATCAGCATTTTCAAAAGAACCGAATGATACGCCTTCTTTCTCGATGATAAGAGAACTTTCCTTAAGGTCATTCTCGAAAACAGGCTGACTTCCCAGTTCCAGGATCACATCAGCACAAAGGTCAGCGATCTTATAATCGGTATCCCTTGATATGTTAGAACAAATTCCAAAGATCATACTTACTCCAAATTAAAGATATGTTTATATTTAATCATTTTTTTGGAAGAAAATACATAGAAATAAGTCTCAATTTTCAAATTGAGATCAAAGTTATCAGTGCTTGATGTGATTCAGGATAGTATCTGTTATCGAACCTGAATCAAGGCCTGCGACCTTAAACTGTTCCGATAAAGTACCGCATCTGATCATCGGATCTTTGATCCCGATATTATGGATATGTCCTTCAAAACCGTTAGCAGTGAGTTCTGCAACAAGATTAGCTCCAAAGCCACCGTTGATGATGCCTTCCTCAACGGTAAAGATATTACGAACACCCTTAATAAGTTCAAGGATCGATTCAGTATCAAGCGGCTTTATCATACAAAGATTTATGTTGATACCTCTGTAGCCTGAGTTCTTAAGATTCTCAACAGCCTGATCGACTTCCTTCTGAATAGGACCGCAGGTAATGATCGCAAAGTCTTTGCCATAATCATCGATTACTCTAGGGCTTAGGATATTATGCTCGATCTCGAGCTTGTACTCGCCAGCTTTGGAATATCTGATCGCTACCGGAGAATCCATCTTAATGATCGAATGATTCATACATAAAGCCATGTCTTCATAGTCAGTAGGAACAAAGATCGTCATATCAGGCATCGGCATCATATAGGAAATATCGAAGATACCGTTATGTGTATGACCGTCTGCACCGACAAGACCTGCCCTGTCCATACAGAAAACAACGTGTGTCTTCATGTAGCAGCAGTCCTCGAGGATCTGGTCAAATGCTCTTTGAAGGAATGACGAATAAATGGCAACAACAGGCACCTTACCGCCGATGGCAAGTCCCGAGGCCATCGTTACACAGTGTTCTTCCGCGATACCGCAGTCATAGAACCTGGAAGGATATCTTTTAGAGAATTCATCCAAGCCGGTACCGTCAGTCATGGCGGCACATACGGCTACTACGTTACGGTTCTTATTGGCGATGTCGATGAGTGTTTTCGAGAAACAGTCTGTGAAAGAATTGACTGAATCGCGGCTTGGAAGGACAACGCCTTTCTCAAGGTCGAAAGATGATACTCCGTGATAATGCGACGGATCCTTCTCGGAGTGCTTGTAGCCCTTACCCTTCTTGGTACAGACATGAAGAAGAACAGGAGCATTGATATTCTTGACTGATTCAAGAGCTTTTATAAGTTCTTTGGTATTATGACCATCGACAGGACCATAATAAACAAGACCCAACTCCTCAAAGATGGTCGGCTTCTTACGATAGATCAAGAATCTGAAGAAGTCCTTGATGGCGAGCATCATGGCAACGATCGGTCTTCCGAGGATCGGGATCTTCTTAGTAAGAAACTTCTCCGTAGCCCTCTTAGCCTTAAGGTAGCCTCCTGACAAACGGACTTTAGAAAGATGCTTAGATAGACCGCCTACGTTCTCGTTGATGCTCATCTCGTTATCATTAAGGATAACGATAACGCGGTCTTTCCTATGGCCTAAGTCGTTGATAGCCTCATAGGCCGGGCCGCCGGTCATGGCTCCGTCGCCTATAACTGCGATTACGTGATTATTCTTATCATTAAGTTCATTAGCTCGCGCGATACCTACTGCTGCCGATACAGAAGTTGCACTATGGCCGGTATCGAATACATCATAAGGACTCTCGCTTCTTCTGGGAAATCCGGAGATACCGTCTTTTTTTCGAAGAGTATCAAAGGACTCATACCTGCCAGTCAAGATCTTATAGGCATAACTTTGATGACCGACATCGAATATGATCTGGTCTTCCGTATAATCGAAAACACTGAGTAAAGCGACAGTCAATTCAACGACACCAAGATTTGATGCCAGATGGCCGCCGTTTTGAGAGACAACATTCAAGATCTTGTCTCTTATTTCTTTACACAAAGAAGATCGCTCATCTTCGGAAAGAGAAGCGATTTCCTTTGGTGTCAGATTGCGATTAATAAACTTATAATCCAAGATTAGTTGTCCCTAGAAGCTACATAGTCAACGATAAGACGGAGTTCCTTGGAATCAAATCCGTAATAATCGATGGAATCAAGATTAGCATAAGCTGAATCAAGTTCTGCCTCGAGCATGAGCTTAGCTCTCTCGATGCCGAATACCGTCGCATATGTAGGCTTATCATCTCTCAAATCCTTACCTGCAGTCTTACCGAGAGTCTTCTCGTCAGCTGTAAGGTCAAGGATATCGTCTTTGATCTGGAAAGCCAGACCGATGTTCTTGGAAAGATTTGTAAGAACTCTCAATATCTCTGTAGATGAATCACCGTCAAGAAGATAAACAGGAGTACAGATAGCGCACTCAAGAAGAGCTCCTGTCTTTCTGGTATGAAGTTCATGCAAAACCTCTGAACTGATCTTATGACCTGCTGATGACAGATCAAGATCCTGACCACCGAGCATTCCGTCAATACCGGAACACTGGAACATCTTATAAGCAGCATATGCGTACTGTGGTTTCTTGATAACGAGCTGAAGTACAAGCTCAGCTGCTCTGTTCAAAAGGCAGTCACCTGCAAGCGTAGCAAAATTATCACCGTAAACCTTATGACATGTAGGCTTACCTCTCCTAAGATCATCATTATCCATGCATGGAAGGTCATCATGAATAAGAGAATATGTGTGGATCATCTCGAGGCTTCTGGCAAACACGAGTACATCGTCCATATCGCAGTTGAGCATTCTGCCTACTACATACATAAAGCAAGGACGAACTCTCTTACCTCCGGAACAAAGACTGTACATTGAAGCCTTTGCGGTAATAAAGTCCTTATTTGCATCATCGAAAATGCCCTCAAGCGAAGGATCAAACCATTCCTTAGTCTGATTCAAAAGTTCGATAATCGGTTCCATATATTATTCCTCCTCGTTCTCTATCTGTAATAATGATACACTTCCATCCTTATTTACGATAGAGATTTTTTGTTCAATTTCGGTCAATCTCTTCTGACAGAGATTCGAAAGCTCGACTCCGCGTGTATATAATTTCAAAGATTCATCAAGACTTACCTTGCCTTCACTTAACTTGGCAACTATCTGCTCGAGTTCTTTAATAGCATCCTCGTATACAAATTCTTTATCCATAGGATTCTCCTTTCAGTGTAACAAGATCGACCGTAGCATCAATATCTGCATCTGAGGTCTTGATCTTGATCTTATCTCCTGCCTTTACCATATCAGACCTTAAAGTCTTACCAGTATCATCAAAGGTAATGGAATAACCTCGTTTCAATATATTAAGCGGACTCATAAGTTCTATCCTGTCCATATTGTATAACAATGAAGATTTTTCTCTTTCTATCCTCATATTCTCGAGATAATTGAGTTTCTCATATAGATCTCTTACTCTCTTCATCTCATTTTGAAGCTGATACTCAGGTCCCGACAAGGCTTTATGATTACGCAGAGCATCAAGTCTCTTCTTCTGTGAATCGATATAACCCTGAACGGAATTATAAAGATCATTATCAAGGAGCATCAGTCTGTAGGACAAGTCATCATACTTAGGAAGAACAACTTCGGCAGCCGCAGTCGGAGTAGGAACTCTTAAGTCGGAAACATAGTCGCATATCGTGTAATCAACTTCATGTCCGACACCTGAGATAACAGGTATCGTGAAATCATAGATCCTTCTGGCAAGTGCTTCATCATTAAAACAGAACAGATCCTCAAAAGAACCACCGCCTCTGGCGATGATAACTACATCAGGTCTGTCTTCACAAGACTCAAAATAATCTAGTCCTGCTATAAGTTCCTTTGGTGCGCCGTCACCTTGAACAGCCGAAGGATATAAAGTCAGGTCAAAAAACGGATTCCTTCTTTTTAGAGTTCTTATGATATCGTGAATGACCGCACCTGAACCCGAGGATATGACACCGATCTTCTTAGGCATAACAGGAATACTCTTTTTATGTGAAGGATCGAAAAGGCCCTCATCACCGAGCTTTTTGAAAAGAAGCTTAAAATTCTCCCTTAAGTCGCCCTTACCTATCTTACTCATATGAGTACAATAGATTTGGAAACGTCCGTTTTGATTATATATTCCCGCATTACCGACAACATTAACGAGCATACCGTCCTCAGGAGCAAATCCCAGATTATTGGCATACCAGTTATACATTACACAGTTTACTGTACTGTCCTTATCTTTGAGCGAGAAATAACAATGTCCGCTATTGGCGTATCTCTTAAACCCGGATATCTCGCCTTTAACGGACATATTGGAAATCTTGTCATCATTATCGAAGACAGTTTGAACGTATTTTACAAATTCAGTTACCGAAGCAAAACCATACATAGATCAAAGGCTCTTTTCAAAGGAAGAAAGCACGCCGTTAACATAAGAACCTGAATCAGGCGTACCATACTTTTTCGAGAGCTTTACAGCTTCATTGATCGCAACACTTGTAGGGATCTCATCTACATAAAGGATCTCATAGCAAGCTACTTCAAGAATCGCTACATCCATTCTGGGAAGTCTGTTGATGGTCCAATTCTTAAGGAACTTGGAGATATTCTCATCGAGTTCTTCCTTCTTCTCGATAACGCCGGAAGTAACCGTCTTAAAATACTCTATATCATCAAGGAGTTCCTCATTCAAAGCAATGTACTGATCAAGCTGCTCCTCATAGGAAATATCCTTAAATGTAGACTGATAAACGAAAATAACAGCAGATTCTCTTGTCTCGATCCTGCTCATCTGAACCTCCCTGGAGGAAGGATCCTGTCAAGAAACTTCTTGAACTTACTGAAATCACTGAAAGCAAATGCTCCGACAAAGAATCCAACCACTGTAAATATAATGATAAATAATGTTTTCCAAAAACCGAATATGCAAAGAAGAAGGGCAACAGCAAAGAAACCTGCGGCACAAACAAAACCCGGCTTTGTGTTTGTTATCTTCTCAAGGATCTTAGAAATAAACTGTTCCATAATTATTTGTCAACCTTAGCAACAACAGGTTCAACCTTGCTGACTTTGACTGTAACCGAATCAACAACAATTCCGGTATAACGCTCGATATCCTTCTTAACCTTCTCCTGAACCTTAGCCATAGAAGACGGGATCTCAACATTTGAGTACAAAACCGCACTCAGGATAACCTTAATTGCATCATTCTTAGCTGATGATACGTGAACTCTGGCACTCTTGATACCAACCTGAGCAGACTTGGCTGAGTTAAGAGCAATACTCTCGATAGCATCAGCACCGATATCTACTACACCGATATCAGTCTTACGAACTCTGGTCTTACCAAGACGACCTGAAAGGATACTGTATGTGATCGTATATACGGAAGCGATCAAAATAATCATTAAAACAGCGAAATAAATGTATTTGGTACCTTTATTGGTAACGATAGTTGAAAGCGGTGACAAGATATCAGTAAATACACCGTCATCAACCAAAGCATACAAAAGTACCATGGATATCAAGGCAAGCAAAACTGAATACAGAAATAACAGAAAACGTACGAGACGATTCATAACGCCTTTCCCCCTTAAGTTTTAGCAGGCTCCTCTTCGCGAGCAACGACGCCGCAAACATGGACGTCAACAGTCTCAACTACAAGACCCGTGAAGCGCTCAACATCAGCCTTGACTTTCTCCTGAATGGACCAAGCCACTTCAGGAATAATTTTACCATAATAAACAACAGGATAGACAGTTATTGCAACCAAGCCATCGTCGTTCTCATAGAACTCGACTTTAACTCCTTTGCCTTCGTGTACTACTCCTGCTATTTCTTTTAAAGCAACACCAAAAGAAGGCGCAAGAGAAGCCACACCGTCAATCTGAAGTGCGGCCTCGGCGGCATATTGAGCCACAAACCCTTGGGACATCGAACGATCGCCCTTAATTGATTCAGGATTTGCACCTTCAACCATATGCTTTACCTTCTCTCGATTATATTAAAAAGCGCTATTAAGCACGCTCCAAGTATTCACCTGTTCTTGTGTCAACACGGATAACCTCATCCTGGTTAACGAAGAGAGGAACCTTAACAACTGCACCTGTCTCAAGTGTAGCATACTTTGTTGCGTTGTTTGTTGTATCGCCCTTAACACCCGGCTCACACTCTGTGATCTTGAGCTCAACAGTGATAGGAAGCTCTACCTGGAATACTTCGCCCTTGTAAGAAAGAACCTTACAGATCATCTCTTCCTTAAGGAACTTGATGGAATCACCGATAGACTCAGCGTGGATAGGCTCCTGCTCGTATGTATCCTGATCCATGAAGTAATAGAGGTCACCGTCAGAATAGATGTACTGCATATCTCTTCTGTCAAGCTGAGCCTGCTCAAACTTCTCGTTAGGGTTGAAAGATCTTTCAACTACAGAACCTGTCTTAACGTTCTTGTACTTTGTTCTTACGAATGCTGCGCCTTTGCCTGGCTTAACATGCTGGAATTCTACGACCTGGTATACCTGACCGTCCATCTCGAAACACATGTTATTTCTAAAATCACCTGCACTAATCATAAAAATGCTCCTTTATATAATTGCGAGACCGCATTAATTCACGATATATTATTTTACTTGACCTTGTAATATTCTTCAAGTATTTTCTAAAAACCGCCTATTTTACGAACTATTTTCTCAAAAGGACGCTTGATCTTAACATACCAGACTTCCTTTTTCTCATACTGCTCAACGAGTATAGATGTTACTCCCGCAAGGTTTCCGGCCATTACATCAGTAAAGATCTGGTCACCTATCATTACCGACTCTTCCTTAGAAGCCTTCATAAGTTCCAAAGCTCTTAAGACTCCGTCAGTACGAGGTTTATGAGCACAAGTTACGCAAGGAATATCCAAAAGCGAAGCGATATTGGAAGATCTTTCTGATTTGGCATTTGATACCAAGACTAAACGAAACCCTCTTTTTTTCAGATCATCAACGATGCCTCTGCTGAAATCTGTCGGTTCCCAAGTCCTGTCAGGACCTAGGGTATTGTCGTAGTCCAAAAGGATGCACTTCTTTCCTTTTTCGCTAAAAGAATCAAAAGGAATGTCCGAAAACACCTTATAGACGGCAGATGGAACCATTGCTTTAAAGATATTTGGCATTAACTAACTCCGATCAAACTTTGAAAAGTTCCTTATAAAGAGCTCTTACAGCGTATGAACAGTAAGCTTCGGAAACACCGAACATCATGGAGATCTCGGAAGCACCCTGGTTAACGATACGAAGGTTGATACCTGCAGAAGAAAGTGATGCAGCGGCACGAGCCATGATACCGACGGAATTAGCCATTGCTTCACCGACGATCATAACGATAGCAAGATCTCTTTCAACAGAAACGCTCTGAGCATTGAGTTCCTTCTTGATCCTGTCAACGATGACCTTCTCTTTTTCCTCAGTAAAGTTCTTCTTACGAACAATGATTGTTACGGAATCGATTCCTGAAGGCATATGCTCAACGGAGATACCCTCTTCAGCAAGGATCCTAAGGAGATTAAGAAGGAAGCCTACTTCCTTGTTCATGAGATACTTATTAACTGTAATCGTTGCAAAGCCCTTCTCACCTGCGATACCTGTTACAAGTGAATCGTAATGAGTACGCTTAGAGACGATCTTGGTACCCTTAGCAGATGGATTATTTGTGTTCTTGATATGAACCGGAATACCTCTTACGAATACCGGATACAAAGCTTCTTCGTGAAGAACTGAGAAACCTGCGTAAGCGAGCTCTCGCATTTCATCATAAGTAATCTCAGTAATAGCAAAAGGATTCTTAACGAGCTCAGGGTTAACTGCATAAACGTTATCTACGTCTGTCCAGTTCTCATAAACCTCTGCACCAACAGCTGCAGCAAGGATGGAACCCGTAATATCAGATCCGCCTCTGGAGAACGTAATGATCTCGCCTTCCTTGGAATATCCGTAAAAACCAGGGAAAACACAGATCTCAGGACAATCCTTAAGTGAGCTTAAGTTATCATAGGATTCATCAAGGATAACAGCTTTACCAAGATCATTATGCTTAAGGAAAAGTCCGCACTCCTTAGGGTTACAATACTTAGCAGGGTGACCTACAAAATTAAGGTACTTAGCTACGAGACGAGCATTACAGTCCTCACCCATAGCCTTAACGGAATCAAGATACTTAACATCATCAGTATAATCAGCTCCTGCTACACTTCTGAGTGTATCTTCGATCTCAGGAATGATATCGACTACCTCCAGGGACTTCGCGATATCCTTATATCTATCGATTACAGCCTTGATCTCTGTCTCAAAAGAATTTCCGGAAAGTCTTGCCTTGGCAACAGCGATCAAAAGATCCGTTACCTTAGTATCTTCACGATTTCTCTTACCCGGAGCAGAAACTACGATAATCTTTCTTTCCGGATCAGCGAAAACGATATCACAGACCTTCTTGATCTGAAAAGCATCCGCAAGTGATGAACCGCCAAATTTTGCAACTTTCATATAATCACCTCAATATTAGTTTTGCGTTGTGTCGTCGCCCTGAGCAGCAGGCTCTGTATCTGCAGGAGTCGGATCTGCAGGTGTCGGTGTTGTATCAGCCGGCGTCGGAGTCGTATCAGAAGACGATGGTGTCGTATCTGATGAAGAAGGAGTTGTATCAGAAGTCTCGGCCGTTACATGAGACTCTTCAGAAGACTCCGTTGTAGAACTTGATGTAGATTCAGAAGTAGCCTCTGTAGTTGTTGTAGCCTCCGTAGTCGTAGTAGCTTCTGTAGTAGCTGACGTACCGGACGTAGCCTGAGTTGTTGCTTCAGTTGTCTGCTGAGGTTCTGTCTCATCAGGTGTTGTCTCTGATTCTGTTTCCTCTGTCGGAGTAGGTGTAGGATCAGACTCGATCTCCGGTCTTTCCTCGACTATCGTAGGATCCTCATCAGAAAGCTGAACGTTAAGTACATAACCTTCGACACCGTCAGATGTCTTAATCTTACTGAATGATTCGCCGGATTCAGACTTGGAAACAACGTCGCCCTTATTCAAAACTCCGATTATTGCAGATTCGACGTTCTCTTCTGCATAGACAGGTGTATTGTCATTGATGGCATACATGATCACAGTCTCAACTTCATGAGTCTCCTGTGTCTTCTTATCGAAAACATTAACCAGATGAGCTGCATTAAAGATAATAAACATAACGAGGTAACCGATACCGATAAACAAGAGAAGTATCAAGATAGGAATAATTACATTTAATACCTTATTCTCTTTTTTCTCTTTTTTATTTTTTTTGCCGCTTCTTACTTCATCGGCATTTATCTTACCGCTGTTAAACATTGTAGTGTCTCCACCTTCATCTTCTGCTCTGTTAACCAGATCTTCTCTGAAGGCCTTTGTATTCTCTCTTTCATTTTCTTTTGTAAAATCAATATACGTAGCTTCTTCCTTAGCTGCTTTCTTAGGCTTCGGAGCAACCTCATGACTAGGATCTCCGCCAATTACGGCATCACCCGGAAGAAGGAATACAGACTCGATCTTAATGACTATAGCAGTCATTCCGGATTTAACTTCATTATTAAATGAGGCACTTATAAGTTCCTTACACTTAACTTCCGTAGAAGAATTTGGATTAACAAGAACCCTGTTACGAATGGAAGCAGGAAGTTTCTTGCTGATACCGATTCCCATAAGACAAAGCTCATCGTTATCCTTAAGCTTTAAGTGAACCTTTGTATCTGCCTGGATCTCGCCATCCTGCGGCATTTTACCAAGATATTGTGTAAGAGTTGCATTTTCAGGATGGGTAGCTTCCTGCTCGGCAGAGATAACTCCCATCTTTACGTATCTGTGAGCGACAGTCTGTTCCTCTGTAAGAGAAAAGATCTTGCCGTCACGAACCAAAACGGCTCTTGTATTACCTATATTAATAACTCTGAGGATATCACCTTCGATAACGACCAAAGTCATTGATGTACGAAGCGGTGTGCCTCCCTTGTTTACGATGAACTCGCAAACCTTGATATTCAATGAGTTTATGACCCTTTTCGAAAAAGAGTCAAAATCAAGTACTGAGTTCTTTGATACCTCAGCAACAATGGCGGATAATTCTTTATTCAGTTCCAGATTAAGAAAAGCACCCAGATTATCAGGTCCCTGAGTAGAGAACAAAGCACAGATCTGAATCGGAGAAGTCGAATTCGCTGTTCTTACGAATTCGGAAGTAAAATCCTGTTGATGTCTGTAAAGACTATGGAAGAACACATTCTCCTGAGGCTGATTAGGTATCAGGTTGGTCTCACAGATACATGTTGAAACAGTCTTGCTCATTTTATTCCCCCCATATAAATTCATGAAGTTTTGGTACTTGCTGATCCATATCGACGATCATCATCCACGGATTGCTCTGTACTGTATAAAGATTATCTTCAGGAAGCCTGTATTCACTTATATTATCAGCACCGCCGATACCATTCAATCCCACACGGGCAATATCCATTGTCTGCATATTGGTCTCAAACATACCGGTAGAATCCTCTACAAGTGCCATCTGGCTAAGATAGTTCATACCACTGACTTTGGAAATAAGTGCCATAGCTACGGTTCTTTGTCTGGATGTTCTGACAAAGTCGGAATCCAGATATCTGATTCTTGACCAGCCGATAGCCTGAACACCGCTTAATGTCTGAACACCGCCTGATGTCAGAAGCGGAGCAGGATTATCAACAAGCTCATTCATCTCAGTAATAGCATAGTTGGCATATTTAACTTCTTCAGGAGAAACATCGATCTCAACACCTCCGCAAAGGTCGATTACGTCTGCTGCCGAACCGAAATCGAGCATGACAAATCTCTGAATATCGAGATCAAAGTTGATATTAATGGTATTGATCATAAGACCAACACCGCCGTAAGCATAGGCATGTGTAAGCTTATCGAGCGAAGAAGACTGAGTCTCCTTTGTATCTCCTATATATACACCTGTATCTCTCATCAAAGATACAAGCTTTACGGTATTCTCCTTCTTATTGATCGAAACGATCATCATTGCATCAGAACGACACTGATAGTCGTTACTTCCACGCGAATCGACACCGAAAACAAGGATATTCTCAACGTTCTTATCTTTTTGCTTTACTTCAATAATTGGATGTGCGGGATCCACATACACCCTCGTGTGTCCTCCGTCAGCCCAAGATGAATCAACATCTCCCCCATTAAGGCTGGAATCGGAAGTGAGATCTAATGTCTCATACTCCTTCTCCGAAACAATCGGAGTTACTACATAGGTGAAACCACCTAATACCTTATAAATATAAATTGTACAGCCTATCGCAAGGCCGAGAATCGCACAAAAAAAACGTAAAAGAATTTGTTTCCAAGATGTCTTGCGCGGCTTTGCGGTGTTTTGTTTTTTTGACATTATTCCGTTCACCTCGCCAAGATTTTTCTAAAAACACAGATATATTATATCAATTGTGGCAAAAAGACAAATTGACTATTATCTACAAATATAATGGTATAATTGAAAGTAATTCTTAGACAAAGGAGAAAACTATGCAAATTAGAAAAATCATTTCGGTTTTACTTTGTGCATCAATGCTTTTCGGCGTTGTAGCATGTAACTCAAAAACCGAAGAAACAACGGAGCCTACATCCGAGGTTTCAGAGTCTACGGAAGCTTCATCTGAAGATACTACCACAACTGCAGCTCAACCTACTGTAACGGAAACAACTGCCGTAATTGACGGTCTTTACGATCCGAGCAATCCTAATGCAGTTAACCCGGTAACAGGTGTTCAAGATATGAACCCTCTTTGCGTCGGCAACAGAATCATCGGAGTATCCGTAAATAACTATTACGAATCATTCCCTCAGAGAGGTATCTCCACAGCTGATGCCATTTTCGAATTCGAGACAGAAGCAGGAAAAACACGTTTTATTGCTTTGTTCGCAGATTTGGATCAGTGCCCTGAGATCGGCTCTATGAGAAGCGGAAGATATGTTTCAACAGATATCTGTATGAGTATCAATGCCGTTTTCCTTTATTGGGGTGCTAATGAGCTCGTAAAAGGTTACATGAAGAGCGTCGGACTTGATTATGTAGACGGTAACATGTGTTCAGCAAGCTTCTACTCAGCTGATGAGAATGGTGACGTTGAGCTTCCTAAGAACTGCTTCTTCTGGAGAGAACAGGATTGGAAGAACTCCAAGAAGTACGAGAACACAGGTGTTTCAAACGGAACATACCTTAAGGCATCAATGGAAAAATATGAGATCGATCCTAAGGGTGATGCACCGCTTCTTTTCAACTTCGTTAAGGGTGAGAATGCATCTCTTGCTAATGCTCAGGATTGCGCAGAAGTAAACGTTTACTTCTCTTCTGCAGTTACGGATTCCAACTTCAAGTATGATTCTGAGAAGGGTCTTTACATGAAGAGTGCTAAGGGTCAGCCTCAGATCGACGAGACAACCGGCGAGCAGATCGGCTTCAAGAACGTATTCGTAGTATTCGCTAACATCCACCAGAAGGATACTCAGCCTGATCTCCGTGATGCAACATTCACAGACGGCGGTACAGGTTACTATCTCTCCAACGGTAAGATCGTTAACTTCACATGGACACAGGAAAACAAGACTTCTCCATTCAAGTACTTCACTGAGGATGGTCAGGAGCTCCAGGTTAACATCGGTAAGTCATTTATCTGCATCGTTGATAACGACGTTAAGGATCAGACAACAGTTTACAATACAGTTGAAGAGTGATCTTAGAAATTGATTTTCAGACAAAAATACCGGAAGATAAGTCTTCCGGTTTTTTTGTCTCCTGATTATTTTATCTGTCAGTAATTATCATATTCATCTTCGTTTTTATGAAGGATCATAAGTTTAAGTAAGAAACAGATCCTGACAATCAATAATGAAAGAACTATGCTTCCTGAATCAATAAGAATATCTATGATACTTGCAAATCTGCCTTCTACGAACAACTGAATATATTCGTCGACGATGGAAATAAAAGTCGCAAGCCAAAAAGCATATATTATGCAAAGTTCATTAACATGTTTGATGGATTTCCTCTGGTCGAATTTGTAAGCATGTCTTGGAGATATGCCATTAGTAAAAGACAGACCGAGATAAATAGCAAAGGAAAGAAAACCGTATTCAAAGAAATGTGCGAATTTTCTGACGATCAGTTGATTTAATTCAAGACCAATGACCTCTTTAAAGAAAACGATAACATTATGACTTCTTATATAAGAATCAAACTCTGTCTCTGTAGCTAAAAAGAATATGATGCAAAACCATACAGATGCAAGTATCCAAATTAATACAGCAGATATCAAATTGAATATATTGATCTGGCTTTTTGACCTCTCCATAACGGCTCCCTGTGCTTATATATGGACTATTATATTCTCAAACAAAATAAAGGTCAAAGATATTTATTCTGGTTCTTTAAAGCTCTGTCTATATCTCTCTTAGTTTGTTTCTCAGCGATCGAATCACGCTTATCGTAGTTTTTCTTACCTCTCGCAAGACCGATCTCGAACTTCACCTTACTGTCCTTGAAATAGCATTTTGTAGGAACAAGAGTTAAACCATCCTGCTTTATGGTTGAATAAAGCTTAATGATCTCGTTTTTGTGCATCAAGAGTTTTCGAGTTCTCATAGGATCAAGATTAAATCTGTTTCCGTGATCGTAAGGACTTATGTTTACACCAACAAGGAATATCTCCCCGTCTTTAACCGTACAGTAGCTATCCTTAAGGTTAACCTTACCTGCTCTTAAACTCTTAACTTCAGTTCCAGACAAAACAATACCGGCCTCAAACTTTTCATCGATGAAATAGTCATGAAAGGCTTTTCTGTTCTCAGCTATTATCTTGATTCCCTTTGTTATAGCCATATTATAATGACAACGACGGAACTGCATTAAGATCTATTCCGTGTCTTACTCCCCTTATATATTCATAGTATCCTGCTGCTGCTATCATAGCACCATTATCCGTACAAAGTTTGAGATCAGGATAAAAAACTTCAAACTTTTCATTTTCAGCCGTCTTATCGATAAGGTCCCTCAGGAACGAATTGGCGCTGACTCCGCCTGCAAGACAGACTTTTCGAATACCGGTATCATTAACTGCCGATACTGTATTTCTTACAAGTTCAGAAGCTATATGATACTGATACGAAGCTGCAAAGTCAGCAAGTACCGGAGCATCTCCCTTCATCTTAAGATCATTCAGCTGATTAAGAGCTGATGTCTTGATGCCGCTGAATGAGAAATCCAAAGAATCCTTCATATGTGTATGCGAAAACTTATACGCATTTATGTCTCCGCCGCGACCGGCCTTATCCATCTTAGGACCTCCCGGATATCCGAGACCAATTACTCTGGCGATCTTATCGATCGCCTCGCCTGCAGCATCATCTCTGGTCGCACCAAGGATCTTCATCTCGGAATAATCGCTTACCAGAACGATCTCACTGTGACCGCCACTTACAGAAAGACAGATAAAAGGTGGCTTAAGATCAGGATGACAGAGGTAATTGGCGGCTATATGTCCGTGCATATGATTAACACCGACCAACGGCTTTCCGGATGCGTAAGAAAGGCCCTTGGCACAGGAAAGACCTACGAGCAGAGCGCCTACTAATCCAGGACCGTAGGTAACTGCAATGGCATCAATATCATCCAAAGTAACGCCCGCCTTATCAAGAGCATCACGAACTGTCGGATAGACAGCATCCACATGCATCCTGGAGGCGATCTCAGGAACTACTCCGCCATATCTCTCATGAAAATCTGCCTGAGAAGCAATGATATTACTTAAGATAACCCTGCCGTTTTTAACAACTGCACAGGCTGTCTCATCACAAGAAGATTCTATTCCAAGTATAAGTACGTCTTTATCCATTATCATCATCCAAAATATTTATGTAAGAATCCGATTATCTCATCACAATAAGCAGCGTTATCCATTGAGAATGCTTCAAGGTAACCGGCACCGGGAACAACCATCTCTTCAGTAAGATTACTGTTGAGTCTCATTCTGTCATTAACCAGCTTCTTTATATTATCAGCACCGATAAACACATCATGTCCGCCATAAATGATACATACAGGGATCGGCATTCTTGATACTTCAGAAGCTATGTTAAGTGCCTTATCTTCTCCGGCTGAGAATCTGATGGCCAAAGGAACAAAGTTCTTGGTTACCTTACCTAAGAACTCATTCTGCTCAACTATAGGTTTAATATAATCATCGCTGCTCATGGCCGGTGAATCAAGGATCATTCCTTTTACGTAGCCTCTGTCAAAACCGAGATTCGTAAACTTGGAATCCAGCCTCTCTTTCTCAGCATCAGAAAGATTGGACTCAGGAAGCTTCGAATAAGCAAGACAAATCGAAGTGCAGCCGGAACCTATGCCGTAAAGTATAACATCCGTAGTAACAGATATTTTCTTGACCTGCTCTATCGCTCCTATAACGTCCTGCCATTCCAGATATCCGTAACAGGATATATCACCTTCCGATTCACCTGAATTTCTCAGATCGAAAAGAAATACATTATAGTTATTCTCCAGCCAAAGTTCAATAAGGTCGACCATGTTAACGCCGAACGGAAGTCTGTTAGAACCTGAGTTATGTACGACGATTATGGTACTAATCGGCTCTTCACACTTAAAGAACCAACCTGAAAGGTTTGTCTGCTCATCAAAAGATTCAAACGAACAAGTCGAATATGAAGGAAGTACGTTTGAAGGAATGTTGGACACATCACTTCCGTCTACATTCATAAGCCTGTTCGAGGAATAAACGGTCAAAACGATGAAGAATATAAGGATTCCTGCAAGGATACTCAGAAACAAAGCAAGTCGTACGATGAGCTTGTTGATCCTGGCTCCTGAACTTCTCTTTTTTACGAAAACGTCATTGTTCATTGATCTGCCTCCCTTATCAGAGGAAGTCTTTTTTCTTCAGGATAATGAAAGAGACTACCATACTGACAACCGTTACGACAGTGAGCACAATGAACGGGATAGGGTTTGATGAAAAGCCCGCATCCCAAGGGAAATCTATATTCTGACCAAAGAAACTCGTAAAAAGATTAGGTACCGTAAGTACGATAGTTGCTGCAGCGAGGATCTTCATGATAACGTTCATATTGTTATTGATGATAGATGCATAAGCATCCATTGTTCCGTTAACGATCGAAGCATAGATATCAGCCATCTCATGAGCCTGTTTGTACTCGATGATGACATCTTCCAACAGATCTTCATCTTCCTCATACTGCTTAACAAGACGTCCACGCATGAGCTTCTCGAGAACGGCCTCATTAGACTTCAAGGATGTGGAGAAGTAGATCAAGGACTTACCCCATTCAAGCATCTTATAAAGATCGCTGTTACTGATAGACTTAGCAAGGCCTTTCTCAGCCTCCTCAAGACTCTTGTCCATGAATCGCAAAAGTCTCAAGTAGTCTTTGGCAATAGCGAAAAGTATCTGGATCGTAAATCTGGTCCTATAAGCCAGAACACAATCTTTAACACGGTTATCGATAAACTGATCCAGGATCGGTACTTTTCGAAGAGATACAGTAAGAATATGCTTCTTCGAGATAATGATACCAAGAGGTGCCGTCTCATACTTGACTACATTATTCTCATGTCTCGGATACGGAATATCCACGATGACGAGTACATCGCCGGTATCATCATCATAGTCGATACGAGGTCTCTCTTCTTCGTCCAAAGGATATCTAAGAAATTCCTGCGGGATATTGAGAGTATTCTCTACCTTTGCGATCTCTTCTTCGGTCGGAGCATACATGTTGATCCATGTATCCTCGCTTATCTCCTCGACCCTGTCAATCTGGTTGATACGCTTGGAGGAAGTTAAAGTAGCATCTTTTGAACGATATATCTCGAGCATTTCACTTACCTCCTTCTCTCAATCAGTATTTGTGCTTAAAGCAAAAATTATTTTACCATTGAAAATAGAGTTATTCCACCCAAAAATCAGATCTCAACCCTTACTGAAATAGTGTCAAATCCCATATCATTAAGCGTTTGAACATTCTCTTCACCAAAACTGAACTTAGAAGGCCCATAGATCACACTGGAGCAATCTGCAGGTCTCGAGATAACGATACATTCCTTATCTCCGTCTCCTTTGAGCCTGTAGGTCACCTGATCATAACAGGATCTGCAGCCATCCTTATGTGCTCCGACCGGACAGAAATGACTTTGCATCCACGGAATAAGTCCGTCAGTATGAACCAGCAAGGGCTTATCTCTGTTTACCTTTTTGAGCATTTCATAGGACTCGGTCGGTTCAGTCTCATACGATATAAAAGCTCCGTCAGAATCACCAAGAAGGATATTCATGGACTTAGAGTTAAATCCGTTCGTTCCGGCAGACAGAAAATGCTTAATACCATATGTCTTTCCGATCTCATTATCTCCGAAAACATTGGAATCGATATAACCGTACAAAGAGTCTCCCAATTCCTTCTTAGCCCTCTCGAAAACACCCGAAGCAAGCTTCATAACGGAGTCATGACAGAAATCAGGCATCATGATAATGAGCTTTGATCCGCTTTGAATTATGAAATCATAGATCTTATTTGCAAATCCGTTGACCAGGAGGTCATAAAAAGAAAAACCGTAAAGATCGGCATCTCTGTCAAATCCGCCGCTGATCCTCTTAAACGAAGGGAAAACATGAAGGATAAGGTCATTACCTTTTTTGTTTTCGCTATCTTCACTATCGGAAGAAAACATATCATATTCTTCCATCATGGTGTCTCTTTCATACTTATAATCGATCTCTCTAAGAAGTCCTTCAAGAGCACCTCTTCTAAGTTCATTCAAAAGACTGATCCTGCACTTGATCGGTTCATTTGTCACGATATAAACATTATCAACGACAAACGGAGTATCACCGGTCTTTTTAAGCTGTGATTCGATCCTTTCGCTGTCGATCGGATTACCGTCAAAATCTGACGGAATATCAACATCATAATACGAAGAAACATCACGGTTTATGCCATGATTAACCTTAGCATCAATAGTCAAAAGATCGCCTTCAACGTTAAGCGAGAGATCTACATGAGTCTTCTTAAGTTCATCTTTTTTGATCTGAACATCGTGACCCATAAGGAAAACCTGTACCTTACCGTCAGGAAGTCTCTCTATAACTTCAGGGTGAAGACCCTTAACTGTAAGAGATCCCGGAGCCTCATGTATCTTTCCAATAGGGAAAGAACAAAGCTCGATACTTCCTTTTCGAACAGAAAGATAATCACCTCTGTCAGGCAATGGAAGCTCCTCATCAAAACTGAATGTGATACTTCCCTTCTTCGGATCCTTTGACTTGAGGTTACCTAGTTTTAAGCCGTACTTACCGACATATTCACCCGACAGGAAAGCCTGATCCTTCTTCTCATTCAGATACTGCGAAGTAAAGCTTCCGCCACGGTTAAATGAGACGAGAAGATCATTTTGAACACTGCGCTCGAGTTCATTGTCCAAAGTTCCGTCATAATATGCATCGATCAGTTTACGGTATGCCCTTACTGTATTAACAACATACCCAACTTCTCTCATCCTGCCTTCGATCTTAAAAGATGAAACACCGGACTCGATAAGTTCAGCAATATAAGGAACGGAGCTTCTGTCTTTCGGAGAAAGAAGATGACCGCTCTTGATCTTTGTCTTTTCCGCATAAAGGTCATATTCCTGTCTGCACGGCTGGGCACAAAGACCTCTGTTGCCGCTTCTTGAGCCACTCTTATTCATGCTGCTGAAAAGACATAATCCCGAGCATGATACACAGACCGCACCGTGAACAAATACTTCAGTTTGAAGATCGTTGGCTTTAGCCGCCTTCGTCCTTCTTTTGATCTCATTAACGGATAATTCTCTTGGAAGAACCACTCTTGAGAATCCAAGTTTAGCAAGATTACTCATCGCATCATAAGAATAGATGTTCATCTGTGTGCTTCCGATAAGATACATATCAGGAAGTTTCTCATGAATCTTCTCGAAAAGACCGATATCCTGGATGATAAGTCCGTCAACGCCAAGATCATATGCTGATCTTGCAGAACTAACCGCATCATCAAACTCATAATCATTAACGAGAGTATTGAGAGTAAGATAAACCTTTGAAGATCTGTAGTGAGCATACTTAACTCCTTCAGCAAGATCATCAAAAGTAAAGTTCTCCGCATTCATCCTAGCATTATAAGCGCCGACGCCTAAATATACGGCATCGGCACCTGAATCAACTGCTGCTTTCAATATTTCAAGGGACCCCGCAGGGGCCATCAATTCAACTTTCTTCATTTATCGTTTTTCTTTTCCTTCCCCTCATCAGCAAGCTTCTCCATCGGCGTCGGTTCAACGACCTTGGAAGATTTATTCAAGAAATCCTGCTGCTGAAGATACATAAGATCTGTCTTCATATTACTGTTATTATCCTGCAAAGTGATATACATATCACAAAGATCGATAAGAGCCAGAATAGCAGTCTTGGAATTGGTAAGACCCGGATTTGTGCTCTTTGCTTCCTCGAGCATATTATTTGCAAGAGTAGCGATCCTGTGGATCCTTATCTCAGACATATTCTCGTCAGTACCGAGAAGATATCTGTTTCCGCCGATCGTAACCGGTATCCTGGACTGCTTTTTAGGCTTCTCAGGGACTATCGTCCTTGCCTTGATCTTCTCCTCGAGTGTCGGAGTCGGAACAGGCTCGGTAAAAGTCTTTGCCATTCCCTTATAACGCTGCTCGTAAGTAGCCATCAACGGCATCTTCTTTTCTGTCTTTGTCTTTCCGAGTGACTTGGAATCAGAATACATTCCCAAAATGCTCTTAGCGTTCTCTTTCATGATGATCTCCTGTTATGAAAACTGTTCTACGATATATGTGCCGTAACTGCCACTATCAGGTATAAATACTGATACACCTATATTTGTCCACTGTGAATTGATCATATTCTTATTGTGGTTGGTCGAATTCTTCCAAAGGTTCACAACAGTATCTGCATCAAGTTTTCCTGTACCTGCAGCAAGGTTCTCCGAATATGTCTTATAGTTTGGATTAGCTGTTGAGAAACTTGAACCATTTGGTCTTGTATGTGCAAAGCTGACTACAGTCTCAGCACATCTGATGTCTGTAGCCTTTATGATCTCAGCGTTGACCTTAACCTGACCTACACCAAGAGAGCTTCTATAAGCATTGGTCTTATCCATGATCGCGATTGCAAGTTCCCTGTCATAATAACCTGTAATGCTTTGTGTTCCGCTTGAAGTAGAAACAGAAATAGTAACTTTCGGATCTGCCTTATAAGCAGGAGCGGAAGACGGCATGTTAACAACGATACCGTTGGACTTACAGATATCCTTAAACTCTTTGGAATCAGCAAATCCGTTATAAAGGATATTGATACCGTCCTTAGTGGATTTACCCTTGATCTCGTTCATCCAGAACTGAAGACCCTCGCCTTCAGGATCTCTTCCGAGGAAAACCTTGTAGAAAGCCTTTACTCTGGCTTCGTCATTCATACCGGAATAAAGCTTACTGAACTCAGGGCTGTCATAAAAGCCTTTCGCACAGGTCTTAGCAGTATCTCTCATATATGTCAGGTTGTCGCACCAGAAATCAAGACCTGCCTGATCAGCTTCTCTTCCTAATACAACGCTATATAGATTTGATACGAAAATAACTACACCCTGAGATCTTGCTTTTGTATCTGAAGGAGCAACAGAAGTACCGGAAACCACACCATACTTAAGACAGATGTTAGCCCACTCTTTGGAATTGATAAATCCTTCAAGAACATCTCTTCTGGTCTTGCCCTGATCAAGTACAAGGCTCTTCCAGTAGTTATATCCGTCTGTATCAGGCTTACGATCAAAGAAAACCTTGTAAAGGACATTAAGATACTCATCAAGTGTATATCCGATACCGTAATACTCCTCACAAGAGAAGAAATATCTCGCTATGTTGGAAGCATTCATATTGCCTTCATCAAGCTGGCTTACCCAATAGTTCAAGCCCTCCTGATCATATTGTCTGCCCATTACGAGGTCATAAAGACGTGCAATAAAGCCTTCAACTCCTGAAGGATAAGCTCTCATCTCAAACAAAACGAGATTGTCGCCCGGATCAGGATTGGTTGTTGAAGCCAAAACAGCCGGAGAGAAAGAAAATACTATTATAAACGAAAGAAAAGCTGAGATCGCCTTTTTACCAATATACATAAACAACACCCCAAAGAAATAATATAGTTATTATAACAAAAGCAACTTGTACAACTCAACAAAATCAAGAGGTTTTAATACCTCCGCCCTGATATTTTCTTCGAGATCCATAGTTTTCAAAGCTTCCTTAAAAGGCATTTTCACATCAACAGAACTTAAATAAGCCGATAAGGAGTTGGAAAGAGTCTTTCTCCTTTTCGAAAAAGCTGCCTCAACGAATGAACAGAAATCATCAGTAATTTCAAATCCACGGTCTGTTCTTGTGAGAGTAATAACAGCCGAAACCGTATGCGGCATCGGATAAAAACAGTCCGAAGGCACTGTAAACTCGCGCTTTGCAGAACCATATACGCCCACCAAAACAGCCAAAGGTCCGTATTGCTTGGTTGACGGTTCACATATGATCCTTACAATCGCTTCGTCTTCCACCATAAAGGTCATCTTCTCGGCATTACCGCAATCGACCATAAGTTTTTTCATGATGCCGGTCATCACGTAATAAGGGATATTACTCAAGACGTGATCATATGGCTTAACGACGTAATCCTCTTTCTTAAGTTTCAGATAATCACTCAAATGTAAAGTTACTTTACTATCAAGAGTTTCCTCGAGATAAGAAAAGAGCTCCTTATCGATCTCGATTGCTGTAAGACTCGAGCAAAGATCGCTAAGAGGCTCCGTAAGAGCCCCGATACCGGGCCCGATCTCCAAACAAACGGAATCGGGTCCGACACCGGAAACTTCGATTATTCTTTTAATGATGTCTTCGTTGCAAAGGAAGTTTTGACCAAACTTGGTCTTTGCATGAAGATCATTTGATTCAAGGATATGAACAACTTCGCTTCTATTCATATCAGAGGAAATATGCAATACCGGATTCAAAGATCTTCTGATCCTTCTCACCCGGGATGTTCTTGCAAAGATCAGGATCATAACGCTCACTGTGACACATCTTGCCCAATACTCTTCCATCCGGTGAAAGGATACCCTCGATCGCACATACGGAACCGTTCGGGTTGAAGTTCGTCTTATTTGAAAGCTCGCCCTTATCATCAACATAGCATGTAGCTACCTGACCGTTTTCGATAAGCTTCTGAACGAAAGCATCACTTGCAACAAATCTACCTTCACCGTGAGATGCAGGAACATTATAGATCTCGCCGGGATTTACCATTGTAAGCCATGGGCTGTTGTTGCTGATGATCTTAGTCTTACAGTAAACATTCTGGTGACGACCGATATTATTGAATGTAAGCGTTGGGCTCTCAGCCGTAAGTTCCTTAATGTCACCATAAGGAACAAGTCCGAGCTTGATGAGAGACTGGAATCCGTTACAGATACCGAGCATCAAACCGTCGCGGTTGAACAGGAGGTCTCTTACTGCATCAGTTACATACTGATTTCTGAAAGCAGCCGCAAAGAACTTACCGGAACCCTCAGGCTCATCACCTGCGGAGAATCCGCCAGGAAGCATGATGATGTTACTGTCATTGATCTTCTTGGCAAGAGTCTGAAGTGACTCTGTGATCTCGAGCTGACTCTTATTTCTGATTACGAAGATATCAGCCTCACCGCCTGCTCTCTCGAATGCTCTAGCTGTATCGATCTCACAGTTTGTACCCGGGAATACAGGAATGATGACCCTTGGCTTAGCACCCTTAAGAACATTTGGAGCAGCCTTGAAAGTCTTATCTGTCTTAAATTCCTTAACCTCACAAGGCATTGTTCCGTCTTCAGCAACTGTGTGGAAGATCGGCTCGAGCTTGCTCTCATATGCCTCAAGAGCTTCATCGATAGAAACGGAAGAATCCTTATATGTGATGATTCCGGAATCATTTGTCTGACCTAGGAACTTACCGCCAACCATCTCGATCTTATCGATAGCGTTTCCATCCTTATCAACTGCAAGGATCACAGTAGCAAGAGACTTCTCAAAGAGTGTCTTCTCATCGATATCAGAGGAGAATGTAAAGCCGAGCTTGTTACCAACGAGCATCTCTACTGTACGGGAAGCGATACCGCTTGACTTAACAACTGCAGCATTCTTAAGAAGTCCTCTGGATGTAAGTTCCTTAACAGCCTTGATAACACGAAGAGCGTGATCCTTCTTATAGTATCCGTTCTCGTTTCTTCCTACCTTGATGTAGTAAAGTCTCTGAGCTGTACCTGTAAGTGTAGCAGTGATGAGCTTATCGGTCGTTGTCATACCGACAGCAAATGATACGAGCGTCGGAGGAACGTGGATATCGTTAAATGTACCGGACATAGAGTCCTTACCACCGATAGAAGCTGTACCAAAATCGAGCTGAGCCTTATATGATCCGAGAAGAGCCTGCAAAGGTTTACCCCATGCTTCGTTGGAGCTCATTCTCTCAAAGTACTCCTGGAATGTAAGTCTTGCCGTAAGAGGATCAACACCCATACAAAGGAGCTTCAAAAGACTCTCCAATACTGCATGATAAGAACCGCAATATGGATTCCACTCTGTAAAGTAAGGGTCAAAACCGTATGTCATAACAGAACATGATTTTGTTGTTCCGTGATCAAGCGGGATCTTACAAGCCATACCTTCCTCAGGTGATGTCTGATAATTACCACCATAAGGCATGATTACCGAACCGGCACCGATTGTAGAGTCAAATCTCTGGATAAGGCCCTTTCTGGAGCATCCCTCAAGTGAGTTCAAAGCACCGAGAAGTGACTTTTTGAAATCACCTGCAACATAGGACTTGTTGTCAGAATCAATATATGAACCTTCAGTCGGCTTAGTAACAACTGCATCCGCAAACTGGCTTGCACCGTTTGTATCGATAAAGCTTCTAGGAAGATCAACGATAGTATTGCCGTTCCATACCATCTTCATGGAAGGCTCTTCTGTTACCTCAGCAACAACGATTGCTTCAAGGTTCTCTTCATCTGCATACTTAAGGAATTCTTCCCTGTCTTCCTTATGGATGACGCAGGCCATTCTCTCCTGAGACTCTGAAATAGCGATCTCAGTACCGTCAAGACCTTCATATTTCTTAGGAACAAGATCAAGATTGATCTTAAGACCGTCAGCAAGCTCACCGATAGCAACGGATACTCCGCCAGCACCAAAGTCATTACATCTTACGATGAGCTTTGTAACCTTAGGATTTCTGAAAAGTCTCTGGATCTTACGTTCTGTCGGAGGATTACCCTTCTGAACCTCAGCACCGCATGTAAGAACTGACTTCTCATCGTGTGCCTTGGATGAACCTGTAGCACCGCCGATACCGTCACGACCTGTTCTTCCGCCAAGAAGAACAACGATGTCACCCGGGATAGGTCTTTCTCTTACGATGTTCTCGGCAGGAGCAGCACCTATTACGGCACCGATCTCCATACGCTTAGCAACATAACCCGGATGATAGATCTCATCAACCTGACCTGTAGCAAGACCGATCTGGTTACCGTAGGAACTATAACCTGCAGCAGCTGTACGAACGATCTTCTTTTGAGAAAGCTTACCTTTAAGTGTCATGGATACAGGAACAGTAGGATCGCCTGCACCCGTAACACGCATAGCCTGATAAACATAGGAACGACCGGAAAGCGGATCACGGATAGCACCGCCCAAACATGTAGCAGCACCACCGAATGGCTCGATCTCTGTAGGATGGTTGTGTGTCTCGTTCTTGAACATGAGGATATAATCCTTCATCTCACCGTCGACATCGATCCTGATCTTAATGGAGCAGGCATTGATCTCCTCAGACTCATCAAGGTCTGCGATCTTGCCGTCTTTCTTGAGCTTACGCATAGCCATTGTTGCAACATCCATGAGGCAAACCGGCTTTTGGGAAATACGATCTCCGTATACTTCTTCACGTGTGGAAAGATAATCTTTGTATGTTTCTTTGATCTCTTCTGTAAGAGAATCATCACCCTCAAACTTAATGTCCTCGAGCTGTGTAAGGAATGTTGTATGTCTGCAGTGGTCAGACCAGTATGTATCAAGAACTCTGATCTCAGTTACTGTCGGATCTCTGTCGATCTCCTTAAAGAAGTCCTTAGTAAAGATGATATCAGCTTTACTCATTGCAAGACCCATGTTACCGCGCAAAGTCTCAAGCTCGTCGTCTGACATATCTTTAAAACCTGTGATCGTTTCAACAGTAGTAGGGATATCATATGTATCCTTCAAAGTCTCAGGCTTAACATCGGAAGCCTTACGTGATTCAACCGGGTTGATCAAATACTTATCTATCTCTGCCTTCTGCTCTTCCGTGAGTGAACCGAAGAAGACAACGATCTTAGCTGTCTTTACAAGAGGTCTTTCCTTCTGTGTGAGGAACTGAACGCACTGTGCTGCAGAATCAGCTCTCTGATCATACTGACCAGGAAGTGCTTCGATACCCAATACATAGCAGGCATCTGAAGTATCGATAGTCTCGTCATAAACGTTATCTACCGGTGGCTCAGAGAAAACAACTTTCTTAGCTTCTTCGTACTCCTCATCGGTAATACCTGAGACATCATACCTGTTGTAGATCTTAACAGACTCGAGAGTCGAGATACCGAGGTCTGACTTCAGATCTTTGAGAATGCCTCTTGCCTCGACTGCAAAAGGAAGTTTTTTCTCAGAAAAGATTCTGCGAACTTCTTGTGACATAATTAATCCTCCACACTTGTTTATATTAGAATTCTATAATCATTCGATAGTTTTTTCCAAGAGTTTTGAGTTATATTCCAAAAATCTCTTAAGGCCTTCCGAATCAAGAGAGCCGTGTGCAAGTCTTGCCTGATCGTATACATGCAAAGCAAGACGGTCAGTCTCTTCATCCTTTGTTCCAAGTTCCTTCATGGCTGTGAGCTTGGAGATCAAAGGACTATCAGTATTAACGACTAAGTCTTCCTTGATCGGGAACATTGAATCGAGATCCTTATAAGGATCATCTTCCTTGCCTGTGCTCATCTTCTCGAACTGCTTACGCATCTCAGCCATTCTTCTGGCTTCCTCTGTCTCTCTGATGAAAGCAGGCATCTGGTCATTACCCAAAGCCATAACGGATACTTCAAGCTTATCATCATTCAATGCCTTACGGAAAAGATCAGAGAGCTTATCCTTGACTTCAGTATCGCCTTCTTTACCGGAAAGCTCACTGTCTACTCTCTTGAACTTGAAGTTTTGATACTTGTATTCGAGGAATGAGATAAAGTTGTTATCAAGTTCCTCATCAAGGATGATTACCTTAAATCCGTCCTTTTCAGCCATTGAAACATAAGCTGCCTGAGCTGTCGGATCAGTTGTATATCTGATCGTATCCTTGCCGTCTGTAAGTTCTGAGATAGTTGCGAATCCGCCGTCATTAAGCTTGAACAGGCAAATGTCCTTTGTTTTCTCATAGAACTTTTCTTCCTTCATCATTCCGTACTTAACAAATACGGAGATGTCAGACCAATATTTCTCGAAAGATTCTCTGTCCTTCTTGAAAACATCATTAAGCTTATCGGATACTTTTCGAATGATATGTGAAGAAAGCTTCTTAACATATTCATCCTGCTGCAGAGCAGATCTTGAGACATTCAAAGGAAGATCGGAACAATCAAGACAACCTTTCAAAAGGAAGAGGAAATCAGGAATGATCTCTTCTATATTGTCTGCTACGAATACCTGATGATTGTAGATCTTGATCCTGCCTTCAAGGCTCTGGTATACGTTATCTGTCTTAGGGAAATAAAGTATTCCCTGAAGGTTGAACGGATAGTCCATGTTGAGATGGATCCAGAACAAAGGATCTCTCATATCAGGGAAAACACTGTGGTAGAACTCTTTATACTCTTCCTCAGTACACTCGGACGGCTTCTTTGTCCAAAGCGGCTCAGGATTATTAAGAGGATGCTTCTCGTTTGACGGAGCAACATACTCCTCGCCCTTCTCCTCTTTCTCCTTACGGGCCTTCTCTTGTTCCTCAGCCTGCTTCTTGTCGGCTTCGATATCTGTGAAGTAGATCTTTGTAGGAACAAAGGAACAATACTTACGAAGGATCTCTCTGATCTTCATGGCATCGAAAATGCCCTGTGCCTCTTCTGAAAGCTTAAGAGTGATGACCGTACCTCTGCTTTCTTTTGAGGACTCGGAGATCTCATACTCCATACCGTCTTCAGATTTCCAAAGGACAGGCTCTGCATCTTTGACAAATGACTTAGTATCGATGGTAACTTCATCTGCAACCATAAATGCAGAGTAAAAACCGAGACCGAAATGACCGATGATTCCTGCTTTATCTGTGGACTGTTCCTGATACTTGGTAACAAAATCCATAGCACCGGAAAAAGCGATCTGGTTAATGTATTTCTCGATCTCCTCTGCTGTCATACCGATTCCGTTATCTTCAAATGCAATGGTCTTATTTGCATCATCATAGATAACATCAATGCGGTAATCCTCATCTTCTGCTGCTTCAGCCTGACCGAGTTCAACAAGTCTTTTGAATTTGGCAACTGCATCACAACAGTTTGAGACCAATTCACGGACAAAGATGTCCTGATCAGAATAAAGCCACTGTCTTATTACCGGAAAGATATTCTCGGTCGTGACCGTTACTTTACCAGTTTTTAATGACATATATATACGCCTCCCAAAATGTTAATCGTTCTTATGCTGCTCGTAATAGTTTTCTACGATCTCTTTGTACATCTGCTGGATCTTGATGACGAGCTCATCATTAACAGAATCAAACTGTACTTCATTGATCGAAGAAATAGGAAGAATATCAAAAGGTGTGCTGCTTACGAAAACGGCAACCTTATGTTCAGGATCCATAAGCTGTTTTAAGCTGAAAGTCTTATAGCGAAGCTCAAGACCTGCTTTTTGCAAAGCCTCGAGTACGTATTTTCTCGTGATACCTATAAGGATAAGGTCATTCGGTGCTGAATATATCTCACCGTCAACGATAGCGAAGAAGTTGGACTTGGAGCCTTCAGTTATCTCGCCCTGCTTGTTTTCGAGCAAGACCTCATAAGGCATGCCGTAAGGTGTAGCCTCAGTAAACTTCTTTGCAACAGCATCCTTGTACTCTGTTCTGAAGATCTTTACATGCGGTGCAACACGCTCCCACTGAAGGATATTAGTAGCAATGCCCTTCTCGAAAACTTCCTTTGACGGAATATTGGCTTCGCAGATATGAAATAAAGTGTGTTCTCTGGTAATTACTACACGCATATTTCCTTCATACTCACCCAGAGCCAGAGCGTTAAGGTAGTTAAGTAGAGCGAACCTGAGATACTTGGTATCAACATAAAAGCCTTCTGAAGCCTTTACGGAATTGCTTAAACGATCAAGATGATCTTCAAGGAAGAGAAGCACACCTTTATAGATCCTTACTGTCTCATAATAGATCGTGTCATAACACGGTTCAAAATATTCCATTGCAGTTTCTGAATTACTGCTAACAAGTCTGCCGTCGATCATAAGGATATTAGAGAGATTATTCTCGATCATAGGATATGCCATAAAAGATTCCTCCTATAAATATACATACGATAAATTCTATACTTAAATCTATTTTTTTAAAAGAAAATATTGCACAAAAAATATAAAGTTCTATATTAATAATAGTTGTTTTTCGAGAATACTCGCGAAAACACGGAATTAACTGTTGACGAATAATATGCGCAGTGCTATTATGTGCAAAGTTATTCAAGAATTTGCATAAATATTCATTCATATGGAGGTGCCCTATGGCAAAAGAAAAGTTTTTATTGGCTTACTCAGGCGGCCTTGATACATCTATCATCATCCCATGGCTTCTTGAGCACTATGACTGTGAAGTAGTAGCTTACTGTGGTGAAGTTGGTGTCGGTGTTGATCACGATTATCTCGAGAAGAAAGCACTCAAGTGCGGCGCTATCAAGTGCATCATCGAAGATATCTCTGAGGAGTTCGTTTCTGACTTCGTATTCCCTACACTTAAGGCTAATGCAGTTTACGAGGGTAAATACCTCTTGGGTACTTCCATGGCTCGTCCGGTTATCGCTAAGCACTTCGTAGAGGCTGCTCATGCTAACGGATGTACAACTATCGTTCACGGCTGTACAGGTAAAGGTAACGACCAGGTAAGATTCGAGCTTTCCATCAAGGCACTCGATCCTGATATGAAGATCCTTGCTCCATGGAGAATCTGGGATATCAAGTCCCGTGACGAGGAGATCGACTACGCTAACGCACGCGGAATCGAAGTTCCTGTTACTAAGGAAAACAACTACTCCAAGGATGAGAACCTCTGGCACCTCTCTCACGAGGGTATGGATCTCGAAGATCCTGCAAACGAGCCTCAGCTCGATAAGATCCTCGAACTCATGGTTTCACCTGAGAAGGCACCTGATGCTCCTACATATGTAACGATCAAGTTCGAGAAGGGTGTTCCTGTTGAAGTTGACGGACAGAAGCTCTCTCCTGCTGATCTTTTGAGATACTGCAACAAGGTTGCTGCTGCTAACGGTGTTGGTATCGCTGATATCGTTGAGAACCGTCTCGTTGGTATGAAGAGCCGTGGCGTATATGAGACTCCGGGCGGAACACTTCTTTTCGCAGCTCACCGTGAGCTCGAGCTCTTGACTGTTGAGCGTGACACGATCCACTATAAGGATCTCGTAGCTCAGAAGTTCTCTGAACTCGTTTACTATGGTCAGTGGTTCCACCCTCTCCGCGAAGCTCTTTCTGCTTTCGTTGATAAGACACAGGAAGTTGTTACCGGTGAAGTTAAGATGAAGCTCTACAAGGGTAACTGCACACCTGCAGGAACTACATCACCATTCTCTCTCTATGATCCTGAGATCGCTACATTCGAGGCTGATGACGTTTACGATCAGGCTGATGCAGGCGGATTCATCAACTGCTTTGGTCTCCCTATGAAGGTCAACGCTAAGATGAAGCAGAAGAACGGATTGCTCTGATTTCAATATTGAATCATCGGGGTCGCGAGAGATCGCGGCCCTTTTTAGTTTTCGAAAAGGAGAAAAGGCATATGTACTATGTCCCTGACGGAACCACTCAATGCGGTTACTATGAATGCGAAGATTGTGAGACAGGATTTCTTGACTTAAGGATCGCTCCAAGACTTGTCTGCCCTTACTGCGGAGAAGAAGTTGATATGGAGGTCGGTCCCGACGATGAAATGCCTGTACCAAGAGAAGCAGCTAAGCTCATTAAGATGCTTGAAGGAGCTGAAGAAGTCGAAAAATACGATATCCTCCTGAGCTTGGCGATTACAGGCGGAGATTATAATTGGATAGATTAAGGTATTTTTATGGGTAACATGACTAAGGAACAGATCAGGTATTTTGAGAACATCTCGTCAAATGCTTTCGTCGGATTGGAAGAGATCGTTTATGACGGGTGGGAACTAAGATTCACTCACGGTTTTACCGGAAGAGCAAATTCGGTTCAGATCAAAGGCGGATCAACGATCGAATTAACTGAGAAGATCGAATTCTGCGAGAAAGAATATGCAAAGCATGATCTGCCATGCATCTTTAAGCTAAACGAAGCAGATAAAGATTTCATCTCCGTTCTGCAAAACAGAGGATATCAGGTTGTTAAGCCGACTGATGTAATGCTTCTTTCGCTGAAAGATACCGTCATAGATAACGAGATCTTAAAAGATGTAAGCTTCAGTTCAACTTCAGACGGTTGGTTTGAATCATACTTCGAATTCGAGAATATGCAGGATGAAATGAAGCAGGATCTGACAAGAAAGATACATGCCAAAGTCTCTGTAGATCAGGTATATATCAAGGTCATGCATGACGGAAAAGTTGCTGCAGTTGCTTCTTTGGCTATCGAGGAAGGATACAGTCTGCTTCATAATGTTGTGGTATCACCTGACCTTCGCGGCATGGGACTTGGTAAGAAGCTATGTCAGGCAGCTATTCTGATATCAAAAAGATCCGGAGCAACTCATATATATCTTCAGGTAATGCAGAATAATCCAATAGCAAGGGATCTTTATAACAAACTCGGTTTCGAGAAACAATATACGTACTACTATGTAGTAAGCGACAATCGACTTGTGACAACACCGTTATAGGTGATATATTATCTGAGTAATTATTGATCTTTAAAGGAGAAATACCATGGCTAAGAAAATGTGGGCAGGTAGATTTGAGAAGGCTACAGATGAGGCAGTTAATGATTTTAACTCTTCCCTTCCGTTCGACTGCAGAATGTATAAACAGGATATCGAAGGATCTGTAGCTCACAGCAAGATGCTTGCAAAGCAGGGCATCATATCTCAGGAAGATGCAGATAAGATCAGAGAAGGACTCCTTTCAATCATGGACGATATCGATTCAGGCAAGCTTACATTTGACTCTGATGCAGAAGATATTCACATGTTCATCGAAGAAGAACTCACAAACCGTATCGGAGATGCCGGAAAACGCCTTCATACAGGTAGAAGCCGTAACGACCAGGTTGCTTTGGACCAAAGGCTCTATGCTATCGACGAAGCATATGAGATCATGAGCCTTGTAGGAGAACTTCGCGACACTCTTATCGATATCGCCAAGGATAACCTTCATACATATATGCCGGGTTATACCCACCTTCAGAGAGCTCAGCCTATAACATTTGCTCACTATCTTTCTGCTTATATCGAGATGTTCGGAAGAGACATGGCTCGTCTTGAGGAAGCTATCTCCAGGACCAATATTTCTCCTTTGGGTTCCGGTGCTCTTGCAGGAACTACTTATCCGTTGGACCGAGAATTCGTAGCTGAAGAACTCGGTATGGACGACGTTACAAAAAACTCTCTCGACGGCGTTGCCGATCGTGACTGGGCTATCGAGATCTCATCATTCGCATCTATCCTCATGATGCACCTTTCAAGACTTTCCGAAGAGATCATCCTTTATTCTTCCCAGGAGTTTAAGTTCATCGAACTTGATGATGCTTATTCCACAGGTTCATCAATGATGCCTCAGAAGAAAAATCCTGATGTAGCAGAACTTACAAGAGGTAAGACAGGCCGTGTATACGGAGACCTCATTTCCCTTCTCGTTATCATGAAGGGACTTCCTCTCACCTACAACAAAGATATGCAGGAAGTTCAGGAAGCACTCTTTGATGTAGTCGATACCATCAAGGGCGTTCTAGTTCCGTTTACCGGAATGATCAAGACAATGACTATCCGTAAGGACAACATGGAAACAGCTGCATTGGGCGGTTTTACAAATGCTACTGACCTTGCTGATTATCTAGTTCGAAAAGGCATTCCGTTCAGAAGCACACACGAGATCTCAGGTAAACTCGTTCATTATTGTATCGAAAACAATAAATCCCTTCTCGACCTCAAACTCGATGAATTCAAAAAGTTCTCAGACCTCATCGATGAAGATGTTTATGACGCTATCTCACTTAAGACCTGCGTCGAGAAACGACTTGTAACAGGCGGTCCTTCACCTGATGCTATGAACGATTATCTTAGCAAACTTTGATCCTATTTCAGCCTGTCTCATCTGAGACAGGCTTTATTTTTCTCTGATTGCAAAATAAGCATCCATATTTTGCTTTTTAGAGCAAATACTCATTTTTTCCGCAAAATAAATTTTTATTGATATGTGTTCTTGTAGTAATATAGTAAATGGTTTTACCAAACAGAAACTAGTATTAAGAGGAAGGGATGTACTATGAAACTATTCAGAACAGTATTAAGCACTGTTCTTACTGTTGTTATGGCAGCAACTATACTGCCGTTAACCGGTAAGGACGTAAAAGCAGCAGAAAAGAACCAGTTGTATATCTATGGTATCAAGGTCACCGATACAAACAAAGATGACATACTTGGCGACGGATCTTTGAAATATGATCCAGTCTCAAGCACACTCACTTTTGTAACACCTCATGACATCATAGATAAGACTGACAGTTATGCTCCGATATCATTTTCCGGAGATACACTTACGATAAGCGGAACCGGAAGTTTTGTAAGTGAGCAACATTTCGGAATGATCATGATCGGTAATCTTGTTATACCGGATGGAAGCGATATCACGATCAAGGGTAAAGAATCTGCCTATATGAATCTTGGCGGAGATCTTACCGTAAACGGCAAACTTGCACTTATTCAATCTGATCAATCCGAAGATGAAGGTGTAGCAGGCCTGGTATCAGGAAAAATTACAGTTGACGGTACAAACGCTTCGTTGACAGGTTTCGGATATAACGGCATCGCTTGTGAAGGAGCATTCAGTATAAACAGCGGATATTTCTATGTTGAAGCAAAGGAAATCGGAGCTTTCGGAAACTATTTCCATTTGGGAGACGGAATGAGCTTAACCCTCCCTTCCAACGGTAAGTTCGGTCATGAAGACAAGGCTGAGTATATTGCAAAATCTGACGGAAAGACATTTGCTACGATCATTGAGATCAAAGCTGTTTCCAATCCTTCCCCTGCTTACAATTACGATACTGAAGGAGACGGAACTTTTGCAGATTTCATCGAGCGTCTTTACAATGTTGCGCTCGGACGTGAATCAGAAGCAGAAGGAAAGAAGTTCTGGGTCGATACCGTTACATCAGGTGCTAACACCGGTGCAGACTGTGCAAGAGGATTCTTGATGTCAGCTGAGTTCTTGAATAAGGGCTTAAGCAGAGAACAGTTCCTTGATGTCTTATACAGAACATTCTTTAAGAGAGAAGCTGACAGCGACGGTAAGGCATATTGGATGAAAGAACTTAATAACGGTATGCCTATGGAAACCGTTATCAATAACTTTATCAATTCCCGCGAATGGTGTGATATCTGTGCTGCATACGGAGTAAGATCAGGTGCTCCGACCGCTAAGGCTACAATAGCATCTTCAAACTCTAAGGAATTTGCAAAGAGACTTTATACTGAATGTCTCGGAAGAGATGCTGAAGAAGACGGACTTAAGTTCTGGTCATTAAGTCTTACAAATCAGGAAGTAAGCGGATATGAAGCAGCAAAGCAATTCTTCACATCTGCTGAATTTAAAGAAAAGAATTACGACAATACTGAATTCGTAAAGAGATGCTACAAGACTTTCATGGGTCGTGATTATGATGAAGCAGGACTTAACTACTGGGTAAATCTTCTTAATAACGGAACAGAACGTGAAGAAGTGCTTAAAGGTTTTGCTCAGTCTAAAGAATATACAGATATCTGCAATACATATGGTATTACCAGAGGAATCTGATCATATTTATAGTTGAAAACATCTAAAGAGTTGCCAATACGGCAACTCTTTTTTATGTAGCAAGATATTTTTAAAAGTGCTAGTATCAATCTCGTATGAAGAACAGATATGAATTGGACATGCTTAACGGCAGCATAATGCCTAAGCTCATTTCCTTTGCCCTTCCCTTAATGGTTTCCAGTATTCTTCAGCTCTTGTTCAATGCTGTTGATGTCATAACCGTAGGTCAGTTCACAGGCAAAGAAGCACTTGCTGCAGTCGGATCTACTACTGCACTCATAAACATGCTCATAAATCTGTTTACCGGTGTTTCCCTGGGAACTAACGTATTGGCTGCCCGTTTCTTTGCTACAAAGATGGATAAAGAAATGTCTGAGACAGTTCATACATCCGTTGCTTTCGCATTGATCAGCGGAATCATAATGGCTTTTGTCGGTATATTATTCGCGAGGCCCCTGCTTCTTCTCATGGATACAGACGTAGCCGTCATCGACCATTCTGTTCTTTATATGAGGATATACTTTATCGGCATGCCGTTTTTCATGCTCTACACTTATTGTGCAGCGATCTTAAGAGCGATCGGAGATACCAAAAGGCCTTTGATCTTCCTTCTTATCTCTGGCATCCTTAATACAGGTCTTAATCTTCTTCTTGTAATCAAATTCCATATGGGTGTAAGCGGTGTTGCAATAGCTACTGTTGCTTCTCAGCTTTTGTCCTGCATCCTCGTTGTTATATGTCTTATCAGAGCAAACGGACCTTATAAACTTGATTTCAGAAAGTTAAAGATCAAATGGTCTCACCTTTTTACGATATTCAAGATCGGAATTCCCGCAGGTGTTCAGGGAACCGTAATCAACTTCTCTAATGTACTTTTACAGGCATCCGTAAATAAGTTCGGACCTGATGCCATGGCTGGATATACATCAGCCAACAGTGTACTCGGATTTTTATTCGTGTCTATTAACTCAGTATCACAGGCCTGCATGAGTTTCACGAGTCAGAACTATAGCGTAAGAAAGATCAAGCGAATGAAAAGGGTCCATATCGACTGCGTGATCCTGGAACTTATCGTATCAGGGATCTTGGGAGGACTTGCTTTTGTCTTCGGAAGACAACTCCTTCATATCTACACCAAGGATGCGGCCGTTATCGAATACGGTTTTGATATACTGGCTATCACTTCAGCCACATACTTTTTGTGTTCCATCATGGACCTTTTGCCGAGTGCACTTCGCGGTATGGGAAGATCTGCGATACCGATGTTGTTTTCGATAATAGGAACGGTAGGAACAAGGATCGTATGGATATTCCTTTTGTTCCCGCATCACAAGTCACTGGATTTTCTGTTTATCTCATACCCTGCATCGTGGCTGGTCACGGTCCTTATGCAGCTCACCTGCTATGTGATCGTCATCAGCATCATCAACAAGAAATACGGCAAGACTACTTCTTGATCGCATTTCTCATTGGTCTTATCACGATATCGAAAACATCCACGTTCGACGGTTTGTTGACTGCGAAAAGTACTGCCTCAGAAACATCTTCCGGCTTTAAGACAAGTTCCTTATCAACGCCGAAATCAGCATTTCTGTATAGATCAGTATCCGTAAGATCCGGAGATATCAAAGACACCTTCACATCAGTCTTTCTTACTTCCTCGAAAATACTCTTCGCAAAACTCCTGATACCTGCCTTACAAGCACCATAGCAGGCACCGTGAGGATTGACAGAATCAGCTGTAACAGAGGAGATGAAAATAATATGTCCGCTCTTTCTCTGCTTCATATATGAAAGATAGTGATTTGTTATCTCGATAGGACTTAGAAGATCAGTAAGGACCATCTCTTCGCACGCATCTGAACTGATATTCTCGTGAAGACCATAGTAAGCACAGCCCTGAGATAAAACGATCACGTCAGGACAAGAAACACTGTTAAGAAGTTTTTTAAGAGCATTTCTGTCTGTAAGATCACATTCGATATATTCGATATTATCATCTGAAACCTTAGATATATCTCTTCCTACCCCAATGACTTCGTAGTCTTTGCCAAGTGCTTTTGCGCAAGCAAGACCGATTCCGGAAGTAGCACCAAAAACCAATGCTCTCATTATTCTTCCCCCCATAAAAAGATCTTATCTTCAGGCAGATATTCACGAACTTTATTCTTCATCTTATAGATCATCTCGTAGGACAGTTCGCCATAGTGTGAAACACCTTTTTCGGCCTCAAAAGGAAATGCTACTACAGGCGTATCCGGCCTTCTTTTACGCATAAGCTTAAGATAATCGGAAGAGATCCTGAATACACCGATACTTACATCATAGACACTTTTAGCAGGGATAATACTGAATACATCATCAACCAGATAGAAATAGTCACGTTCCCAGTCTTTATAGTAGATCATCGGATCAAAGCAGATGCGGATCTTAAAGCCCTTATCAGAACAAGCTTTGATCGCAGCCAGGCGCTTACGTAAAGGAGCAGCTTTCGTCTCGATCTTTGCAACCTTATCAGGTGACAAAGTCCATGCGAAGATCACCTGATCAGAAGGCTCCAGATTTCTGAACATCAAAGGATTTCCGGACTTGGTCCTGATCTCGATAGTTAAGTCTTTCCTGGTCTTAGTTGCATCAATGAATTTTTTTACGTAACCGAACATCATCTCAGAAGCAAGAAGATCAGTATCATAAGAAACGCATAGATACATCGGATGCTTAGCTAAGATCTCATCGATCTCCTTAAGGATGTCATCGAAATTCATGAAAGCAACGACATTACCTGTCGGATACATTCCGCACAGATAGCAGTAATCACAGTCAAATATACAGTTCATCAGACACGAGCAGTAATAGAAATGATCGTTACCGAAGTTCTGGCAGACCTTTGAACCCTCGTAGATAAACTGGCCTCTCTGCTTAGAAAGAATAAGCGCAGGAGATCTTTTCTGAATATCGAAGTTTTGATGAGTTCGGTTAAATATATCCTTATATGAATCGATCCAGATAATATTCTTACACTTGAAAGGCGGCTCGATCCCCTTCTCGATATACACATTCGTATAAGGAAGGTTAAGTCCCCTAAGTCTGCTATTCCTCGTATAATTCAGATCCGAAGTCTTCTTAAGATCCTTAAGTTTTGTCTCGAAGATCCTCTTCATTCCTGCTTTTGATCTTGTCTCGATCCACTGACGATCGTCAAAATCAATGAGAGTATCCATACCGTTAAGCTGTCGATAATAAACGGTACGCTTGAGCTGATTGGCCATTGCTTCAGTAATGTGAGGAATGATCTTCTCATTATCAAGATAGACATCACCCAATGAATGATTTCTCTTAATAAAAGAAACATTCTTACAAAAATCAATGATCCTTTGAGCATGCATGTTGATGAGCTTATAAGGCTCGAGCTTCTTTTCCAGAACATCTACACCGTCAAAAACATCAGATATGACCTTAAAAAAGATCATCCTCTCCAACGTAAAATACGGAACACATCCTTCATATATCATCGATGATTCCATATCGAAAAGTCCCTCTCCCGAGGACTTCGGAGCCAAAACAGTTGTTATGCTGTGCTGGCTGAAACTGTTCTTATAAACAAGATCCGGATAATAAGTTCTTCCCGTGGCATCATCAGTTATCTTATTGATGAGATATAGATCTCCAATATTACCGAACGAAGATCCGCAGATACCAACATTAACGACTAATGAGCTGTTATCAGGCTCATGTAACGCAAAATGGCGAGAACAGTTTCTCAAAGCAGAAACATGTCCTTCGCCAACTATTACGACTTCATAGCCATCTGAAACGAAGTGCTGATATTGATGTTCATCACTTCTTTTCTTGAGTCCCAGTATCTCGATAAACGGTCTGGCCTCTTCATAGATGGCAGTTACAAAAGTTATCATCTTAGTTTCTCATACTGTGGATAGGAGCAGGGATCCTTCCGCCTCTGTTAATGAAATCAGCACAGGATGCTGTATTAACAGGCATGATAGGCGCCGTTCCGAGAAGTCCGCCGAATTCGACCTCATCACCTACGCCCTTACCCGGAACAGGGATGATACGAACGGCAGTTGTCTTGTTATTGAATGTACCGAGAGCCATCTCATCAGCAATGATACCTGAGATAGTTGTTGCATCCGTGTCACCAGGAATAGCGATCATATCAAGACCAACGGAACACACGCATGTCATGGCTTCGAGCTTCTCGAGCTTCAAGCATCCTGACTTAGCGGCAGAGATCATACCCTCATCCTCAGATACAGGGATAAACGCACCGGAAAGACCTCCAACGAACGAAGAAGCCATCGTTCCACCCTTCTTAACCGCATCATTGAGCATTGCAAGAGCAGCTGTCGTACCCCAGGTACCGCACTCCTCAAGACCGAATTCTTCGAGAAGTCTGGCAACGGAGTCACCTACTGCAGGAGTCGGTGCAAGAGAAAGGTCGATGATGCCGAACGGTACGCCGAGTCTCTCAGATGCTTCACGGGCAACAAGCTCACCAACACGAGTGATCTTAAATGCCGCTTTCTTGATAGTCTCAGCTACAACGCCAAGATCTTTGCCCTTAACAGATTCGAGAGCGTGCTTAACAACACCCGGACCTGAAATACCGACGTTAATAACGCACTCAGGCTCACCCGGGCCTAAGAAGGCGCCTGCCATAAACGGGTTATCTTCAGGAGCATTCGCGAAAACAACCAACTTGGCACAACCGAGTGCTCCGCGGTCAGCTGTTCTTTCAGCTGCTCTTTTTATGATGATACCCATATCTCTTACGGCATCCATATTGATACCTGTTCTTGTAGATGCAAGGTTAACTGATGAACATACGAAATCAGTTACAGCGAGAGCCTCAGGAATAGAATCCAGAAGCACTTTATCAGAAGTTGTATAACCCTTCTGAACGAGAGCGGAAAATCCGCCGATAAAGTTAACTCCGCAGGCCTTTGCAGCTTTATCAAGAGCTATAGCAAACGGAGTATAGTCCTTTGCCCCGCAGGCAGCTGCAACAATGGAAATAGGAGTTACCGATATTCTCTTATGTATGATCGGTACGTGATACTTTCTGGAGATCTCATCACCGACTTCAACAAGGCGTCCAGCATATCTGCAGATCTTGTCGTATATCTTCCGGCAGGACTCCTCAACAGTTGATGCCGAGCAATCCATAAGGTTTATACCCATTGTTATTGTACGGATATCAAGATGCTGCTCGGAGAACATCCTGGTAGTTTCCAAGATTTCAAAATCAGTAATCATACAGCACCTCAGATCCTATGCATTGCATTGAAAAGATCGGTGTGCTGGATAGTGATCTGAACGCCGAGTTCTTCGCCAAGCTTATTGAGTTTTTCTACGATATCGGATTTCTCGATAACAACATCCTTAAGATCGACCATCATGATCATTGTAAAAAGATTATCAAGGATAGTTTGTGAGATATCTTTTATATTGATCCCCTCATCGGCCAGAAGGTTTGAGACACCTGCAATGATGCCAACTCGATCAACACCGACAACGGTAATAACAGCAGTATTTTTAGACATATTCATCATGCTCCTTTTCGAAAAGAATGATTCTTATTCAACAAGGATAATTATATACCAACTCAGACGTATTTTGAAACGAGCGCATTAGCACATTTGATACCGTCAATGGCTGATGAAGTTATGCCTCCTGCATAACCTGCGCCTTCGCCGCATGGATAAAGACCAACTACATTTGTGCTCATAAAAGATTCCTTATCACGAAGGATCCTTATAGGCGAAGAACTCCTTGCTTCAACGGCTGTAAGGACCGCATCATCATCATCAAAACCCTTGATCCTCCTGCCCATCTTAACTATACCGTCCTTAAGAGAATCAGATATGACTCCAGGAAACAGTTCATTAAGGTTAGACGGCGTAACCGAAGGTTTATAACTGGGCTTTATACGACCAAAACCGGATGGAACTTCATTATTACGGAAGGCCTTGAAAGTAGTAGACGGAGCGCTGTCATTACTTCCGGCTATCTCATAAGCCTTACTCTCGAGCCTCTCCTGGAATTCAACACCGGCCAAAATGCCTTCGCCGTAGATCTCACTGTCAACAGGAACCAGCAAAGCTGAATTGGAGTTTTCCATATCGCGGGCATAATAACTCATACCGTTAGTACAGATGGACTTAGAAGAGGAAGCGCCTGCAACTACTTCTCCGCCCGGACACATACAGAACGTATAGAGTTTATGGCCTGTAACAGTATCCACTGCAAGCTTATATGAAGCAGATGATATATCGTGATAATTCGCTGTATCAAAGCCATACTGAGCAATATCTATATCCTTACGAAGATGCTCGATACGAACACCTACAGAGAAAGGCTTACTTTCCATGTTGACGCCGTTTCTAAGAAGCATCCTGAATGTATCTCTGCTGCTGTGGCCGATAGCAAGGATCATATCGTCAGTTTCTACATCATAGTTATCCTGACCCCAATCATAATCATATCCCGTAAGCTTACCGTCTACGATCTTCAATCCGTCTACCTTTGCATCGAAAATGATCTCACCGCCCAAAGACTTGATCTCTTTACGGATATTGACGACAACTTTACGGAGATTATCGGTTCCGATATGAGGATGAGAATCATAAGAAATATCTGAAGGTGCACCAAACTTTACAAAAGTATCAAAAATGAACTGTTTATAGGAATCAGAGATACTCGTATGAAGCTTACCGTCAGAAAAAGTACCTGCTCCGCCCTCACCGAACTGAACATTATTTTCCGGATCAAGCTTTGCATTGCCGGCCTTATAATTCTCAACACGTTCGACCCTCTGATCCATGATACGGCCGCGATCATATATGATCGGTTTTAATCCGTATCTGGCAAGAACTAATCCCGCAAACATACCTGCAGGTCCAAAGCCTACGATAACAGGCCTTTTAGGCATTCTGATCTCGGAATCCTTATAGATAAAAACAGAATCTGTAAGTTCCTTATCTCTCTTTTCGAATTCCGCATCAGAAAGTACTTCTATCTTATAGTTAATGACTGTATTAGGTTTATGACGCGCATCAACAGATTTCTTGATTATCCTTACGGCCAATTTGCCGGACTCAACATCCTTAATGGCATCGCGCATCTTGGCATTACCCGTCTTAAGCTTATACTTTACGGCCTCATTTTCATTCACAAAATGATTCAATTCATCAGGAGTAAACTTAAATTCAAATGTCATACGATACTCCTGCTTATATCATCAGCGACAATAACAGAAGAACTCCATGCCCACTGAAGATTATATCCTCCGCAAGGACCGTCAACGTTTATAACTTCACCGCACACGTAAAGGCCATTAACAAGCTTACTTTGAAGATTCTCATCAAGACATGAGAGCTTAACTCCTCCCCTTGTAACCTGTGCATTATCAAGCCCGTTCGTACCGGAAATATTGATGCTGAAATCATGTAGCTCATCTATGAACTTATTGATCTCATTTTTGGAAATAAGCTTTTTGATTCCTATCCTTTTAAGGACAATATCAGTAAGGACTCCCGGCAATACACCTGCCAGAGCATCTTTGGTACTTCTTTCGGAGAAATTAGCGATACAACTTCGGATAATATCTTCGTCTCTGCCAATAAAATCCACAACAACAGTGTTTTTACCTGATTCCAGATATCTTGATAACTGCATTGTACAGATACCTGAGATCCCGTAATCCGTAAAAAGCAGTTCACCAGTCTCACTAGCCTTTTCATCACCGTTACAAACTAGTCTTATCGAACAATTAAATCTGTATCCGGATAACACCTTCAGATCTCTGTCAGATGTTTTAAGCTGAACCAACGAAGGAGAGATCGGAACAAATGAATCCTGTGGCATTAACGAAGCAAGGAGCTTATAACCGGACCCGTCGCTTCCGGTACTTACATAACTCTTTCCGCCTGTAGCAATAACGATATTATATGCCGGATATTCCTTATCAGAAACGACAACAAAATGGCCGTCTTCTTTTCTTATTGAGTTTACTTTCGAATCGAAAACAAAGCATTCCTGAGGGATATAAAGCCTCAGAACATCAATAACTGCAGAACTCTTAAGTTCCCAAGGATAAACAAGTTCATCCTTGTTAACAGTCTTTAATCCCAATGTCTTCTCGAAAAAATCGATCGTATCGATGACAGTAAAACGTGAAATAACATAATTTAAAAGCTTAGGATCATCGGTAAAATACAGGTTACTATCCAATTTCAAGTTGGTCAGATTGCAACGACCGTTACCGGTAACGGCAAGTTTCTTACCAGGTTTGGAATTAGAATCGAGAACAATGAAGTTTCTTAATCCTTTACTTACGAGCCTTGCGGCACACATAAGACCGGCGCTTCCTGCTCCGATGATTACTGCATCGTACATTTATTCCTCTTCTAAAAGCTTAAGGCAACGCTTGAATTTGCTGTAGTTAGAGAACTCTGCATTTGTCTTACTTACAATATAATTAGCCATATCCATAAGATCTACGACATCACCTGAGATAAGCTCTAACTCAAGTTCACAAATAGGTTCACTCTTATCTCCGGCAGAAAGCTTACCAACATCAAAGCAGGCTTCCATCAAACTGTCTCCATAACCGAGTGTATAAACCGTTCTGTTGAACTTAGTCTTGCACAAAGGCTCGAGGTTGTCCTCTGTAATACCGTCAAGAGCTTCCATAAGGATGTCGGAAGGATCTTCACTTCTGGAGATACCATCAAGAAATTCCTCTTTGGAAAAAGACTTGGAAAAAGTCTTTACATTCCACTCATAACGCTGATGAAGTCCGTTATCAACCTTACCGCCAAGCTTGATAGTATGCTCATAGGTTTCCTCTTCTTCGTCAGAATCGGAGATATTACGGACTCTAATAGAGCCGCCTCTAGAGGTCATTCTTCTATCCCGAGTATCGTAATAAGTACTTGAAAGTTTAACTGCTTCCTGCTTCTCGTGTTCCATGCAGATGTTATAGAACCAGTCAGCATCAAGTATTCCAAAAAGTTCTTCTTCGCTTTTAAAAGCCAGTTTACATTCAGTTTCCATAATAGTCCTTAGTAAGTATATGTATGAACTCCACTAGTAGATACAACTGTGATCTTATCGTTGCCGACAAAACCTACTCTCAAAATATCCTCATCAACGGATATATCAGAAATGACATCACCGTTGCTGCCAAACACAAATACTCTTCTGTCAACACTGATAACGCACTTATCCTTAACAACGTTGAATGCGTTAACAGCAGTTCCTAAGAGTGAATCGTAAACGATATTATTTTTACTGTCAATAACAGCCAGTTTATTTACCTGTCCGACACCGTCGGAATAAATGATGAAAAGGTTATCATCAACTCCGAAAACATAATTAATGGAAGCATATGACACGTTCAAAGCCGAGAAGGAATCTCCGACGACTGTGTATGCACTGTCGCTTCCGAAGATAAGGAATCTGTCTCCACAATAAACTATCGAAGACAATACATCATTTTTGTCAGTCGAGAATATCGCATAATCAGATGCAACATATTTATTGTTATCCTTACTGATAGACAGGAGCTTAACAAATGGTTCAAGTACGGCACCGTTAGTGTTAAGCGTAGTGATAGCAAGTACGGAGGAATCATTATTGAACTTGACGGATACAGGATATCCCGAATCTCTTGATATCCACTTATTTGACACATAGTCTCCCTCAGGTGTTGTAATAAGTATCTGACCATAAGCGTCTTCGCTATCAAGGATGACAGATGCAAAACCGTCATCAGAAACAGTTGCACCCTTAACTTTATTTGAAGTTGATTTTGCATATATCTGATGCTCTAAGTCATACATCGAAAAGGCATACCCATCAAGATCACCGACCAACACCTGGTCATTTCCAAAAACACAAAACGGATTAGTATAACTTACTGAATAACTATATGCTTCGTTTCCGGACAATGTAAGATAAGCAACACGATCATTTGTTACTTTTAGGACACCGTCTCCGAAAGGATAGAACTTCTGAGCTTCAGCAAATTCGCAGGAAAAACCGGACTGTGCAGAAAGCCTTACTGAACTGTCTGCACCCTCAAGAGATGACTGCTTTTTCGAAATAAAATATAGTAAGACACTAGCAGCGATGATGATAAGCAAGAATATGATCATCGCAACAATCAGTTTATTTTTTATTGATTTCCCTTCGTCCATTATCATTCCCCGGCAGGTATATCATATATTCCATTTAGGTTATCATTAATTGCTGTAGTAAGCAAATCATAAGCACCCAAAATTCCATATGCATACGTATCTGTTCCGCCATTTTTGAACAATTCATTGGCATATACGAAGAAACCTGTATATTCGTCATCCTTCATCACATAATAAGATGATTCGTCTCTTTGGATAAAGGTAAGAACATCATTAGTGAAGTCTTTATTGAAGTATTTGATAGTCAATACCGGACTACCCTGAGGTACTGCATCAGGTTCAATATCACCGATCTTAAGAAGTGCCATCGACTCAAAGAATATAGCGGCATAGCATCTTCCAGAAGAACTGAATATCTTAGCATCACGTCCATCAAGGAAAACCTGAGCATCATCAGAGGATATGGAATCCGTAGCGGTAATATCAAACGTGAATTCAAGATCCTCATATTGACCGATAATCTTTTTAACTGTACCGACATTTGTAGAATATACATAATTACCGATAAGATCCTTGGTCGGATATGTCAAGTTCTCGATCTGCTTTGAACTTATCATAAAATAGTTGTCACTGACGGATCCGTAACCATAAAAAACATCATCCTTCATATCAGACAGATAAATATCCTTAGAAGAACCATCCTTCATGACAAAACTCAAATGATAACTAGGATCATCAAGACCGACCTCTTTCTTCTTTTCATCATCAAGTTCAACGAAAGAAGAAATCTCAAGGTCCTTGATACCTGTAAGCAAAAGATTGAGATTATCGCCTGAATCAACTACTACAGGCTCGACAATGTTAAATCCATAACCGGAGTCCGTCTTTTCAGGAATGATAGTAAATGGATAATCGTCAGTTTTTCTGTCCAAAATGATCTTCTCGACCTTGGAATAATCAATACCAAGCTTTACAGAACTATAGAAATTGATGTAATCATATTCACAAACAGCCTTTTTGACCGTCGTGATCATATAGATGCCATCCATGTTATCGACTGTAACATAACAGTTGGATGCATCATATGCATCATTACCCAAAGTAATTACCCTTACACTTCCGTCGTTAGCAGTTATGTTGATCTTATAAAAGTAATTATCTGCCAGACCATAGTCTTCAAGATTTGGAGAATCAACATTCAATTTTGATGTAGCTTTAAAATCCAATACCATTGAAAGGAAAAGATTAATAGCATCATCAGAATAGCTCATTGAAGGATCTGAACCATCAATAGTCCATTTATTGCTGTTGTTTGAAAGGACAAGATCATCTTTGTCCTTTCTCTCGATCTGAACTTTACTTACATCCTCAGGTTTATACAAAACTAACTGATAATCCTGAGTAACCTCCTCTTCATTATCCTTAGGTTTAACGATTATAACTATTACGACAACTATAATCAGCGCCAAAAGAATAGCTAAAGGTATAAGAAGATTCTTTAAAGATTTCATATAATGCTCCGTATTACAAGCGAGATCTTCTGTAGTATACAACCCAGGCAATAAAGATAAATACCATAGGTATACCTACAAGGAATATGATACTGATCGCGCTTACTGAATTCTGGTTTACTCGAGCTTGATCAATAGCAAAACTGTTAATATCCTTAGCAGGAATAGTGTACTGATCTTCGCTGATAGAAATGTGACTAAGTAATGTACGCAAGAACTGCATGTTTTCACTGTTGCTGCCAAAATAAGTCAACACATTATCATTCGTGAAATATTCAGATCCGAAAACAAAGACATTTATCGGACGATCCATTCCTTCAGAATAAGCGACCATAGCAGCGTTACTTGCACCGGCCTCCTCATACAAAGGATCACCGTTTTCATCAAAATCATTGAGATGAACCAGAGAAACCGAATCAGATGACTGGACAATAGGCTTTGTAACAATACCGGTTACATCAGCACCATAATGAACAATATTTCTCGGATATCTGCAGATAATAAATCCTGATGAGTTATTAGCAGCGAATGTATCAACAAGCTGAGCTTTGCTTGTACCGGATTCTGAATCCAATATGTAACCCGGATCATTTTCCCAGATACATCTATGCTCAATGGCAAGATTTACTTCGTTCAAAACATTATTCAGGTGAGGATAACTCTCTGCTGAGTTCTCTGCACCAAAGCTGACGGAAACAATAATGTTACAAGGTTTTTCACCTCTCCAAATATATTCTTTAATTGCTTCCTGTACCTTTTCGGAAATATCGGCATTTGGATTCAAGATAAAGAGCATATTACAGTCAGCCGGGATCTTAAAATCCTGAGTATTTACAGAAAGGTCTTCACATTCAACGTTCATTGACATAAGGATACTACTGATCACTTCATGAGAAGATCCCTGAATATCCGTAAGGAAGTAAGCCTTTTCAGTACTCTCCGTAGTTACATAGAAGATGCTGTTAACAAAGGCTGACTCTGTTTTGTTCGATGTAGGATAAGGTTGTCCGTTTGAATCATAATTAAGAGAGAAACAGTCAGTCAAAGGATGAACGAATCTGGTCTTTCCGTTACAACTGACAGCGAACTGACCCAATCTGTTGGTACGGATATCTGTAAGCTGATCAGGATCAAGCTCATTAATGATCGTAGGATCATTATTTGGATCTACATATTCAACAGAAATCTTATCGCCTGCATATACATCCATCGAATTAAGCATCGGGATAATATACTCGAAGTTCGTTCCTTCCAAAGATCCGGTCGGTTCTTCAAACAAGCCTACGATCCTGACCTTCTTATCATCCGGAATATTATCAATAAATTTCTTTGTTTCCTCAGAAATGGAATTCTGAGAATTGGAAGACATATCAAAGGACAAAGCCTTATCAAGAGTCAGATACAAAAGGATGTTTAAAACCAAAATGATAGCAAATAAGATTACAACCGAGCCGATAGAGAATACTTTAAGGTTAGCTGCTCTCTTATCCGTAATTAATTTCTTAGATGATTTATTAGACATTTAATACCACCTCCACTATTACGCCTGAGACCAGCGTTTCTTTTCGAGCATCCTGTATGTAAGGAAAAGGAAGAAGAAAGCAAAGCTCAAACAATAAATGATAGAAACTACATTAAGGATATGTAGGTTTGTGGTATTGATCCTGTTCATAGGATCAAGCCAATTGAATGCATTTACGATCGCATTTCTTACAGAAGTAATCGTATTATTTGTCGGTTTTCCGAAGATTCCCATGAGAGAAATAATACCGGAAGACAAGAAAGAACCGATAGTCGGTAAGAGTTGGATAATAAGGATAAATACAAAGGATACTATCGCAGAGATGATCTGGCTATCTGAGATCGATGAAGCGAAAATACCGATGGCGACATACAAAAACACCATACAGAAGAATATTATCGTTGCAGACAAGACAGATAATCCGATAACACCACCAAACATCTTAGTAACTATTATCTGAACTATGATCGTTGAATAGAAGACCCCGAAAAGGCTGACTGCAGCTAAGTACTTGCCGAGCACGACCTTATAAAGCGGGATCGGAGCAGTATAGTATATAACATCCGTACCCCTTTTCTTATCTTCAGATAGAAGTCCCATTGTAACAATAGGGATCAGGATAAGGAAGAAACTGCAAAGTCTGATTATTATACTTGTCATGTTGATCGAAGCTACCTTAAAGGCTGAGGTAAACATAAAGCCTGAAAGAAAAGCAAAAAGTGCAAAACCGATATAACCGACAGGAGATTTGAAATAAGAAAGAAATTCTCTTTTGAAAACTGCCAACATAATAAACCCTCCATTAAACTTCCTGAGTGATACTCAGGAACACTTCTTCAAGAGAAGCCTCGAGAGATCTCATCTCGATAATAGGACAATTGAGCTTAGCCATTGTGTAGAAAACAGAAGTTCTGACATCATTGTCGTTAACGACTGTCAACTCAACCTGACCGACCTCCGGATTCTTGGATTCTCTAATGAAGGAATCCTTTACACCCGGAATAGCTCTTAATGTATTGCTTACAGCTTTAGGGTCACCTCTGAAAGCAACGAGAAGCTTGGATGTTTCCTTGAGTTTGTTTGAAATTCCGTCCAGAGAATCAATAGCAGCAACTTTTCCCTTGTTGATAATAACAACTCGGTCACAGACTGCCTGTATCTCTGAAAGAATATGAGAACTGATTATGATCGTATGATTCTTGGCAAGAAGCCTAATAAGTTTACGGATCTCACGGATCTGATTAGGATCAAGGCCGACCGTAGGCTCATCAAGAATGAGGATCTCAGGATTTCCTACCATAGCCTGAGCGATACCGACACGCTGCTTATAACCTTTTGAAAGATTCTTGATCAGTCTGTCTGCTACATCAACGATCTTAACAAGTGCCATTATCTTGGCAAGATGAGAAGCTCTGTCCTTAGACGGAACTCCCTTCATATCACACATAAAGTTCAGATATTCAACAACTGTCATATCCAAATAAAGCGGCGGAAGTTCAGGAAGATATCCGATGGATTTCTTAGCAAGTTCCGGTTCCTCCAGGATATCATGACCGTTTATAACGACCGATCCGGATGAAGAGGACAAATATCCCGTAATGATATTCATCGTTGTTGATTTACCTGCACCGTTAGGTCCAAGAAATCCTAATACCTCACCTTTATTAACGGTAAACGAAATTCCGTTAACTGCTACCTTTTTTCCGTAACGCTTAACAAGATTCTTTATCTCAATCATTATTTGCCCTCCAGATTAAAGACATTCATTTATTATAATATAAAACCTCAACATTTAAAAATTCTTGTTATCTGCATTTAAAAATAAAGACTTTTGTTCCGTCTTCTTTATAACCATAGATCGTATTAAAGCCGTCTTCATTGGAATGATAAATATCCACTTTCTCGCCGCTTAAGACTTCAGCATGGTAATTTATGTCAAACTTTTTGACTGAAGTAAGATCAACTCCGAGTTTGAACAGAGCATCGTAAGCCCATGCAATATACCTTGTGTTGTTAACATGGTCATTATGATCCAACTCTGAATAGTCCGCAAACTTAGTTATTACCGGGGAGCCCAAGTAATCAATATCATTAGGAAATCTGAGCTTTGGTGCGTTATATTCCAAAGCCAGCCTGTTCCACTGAGGATCCAAGATCTTGCCCTCAGTCCGATCTTTGAAGACCTCATCAACCTGATTTGGCCTGACTGGACTATGGTTCTCATCATTTGCAACTATCCACTCCGAACATGCCCTTCCGATCTCTCTTTCTTCTTTATCGAAAACGGTATAATCCCTACGCCAGAATACACCTCTGGTACCACAACCCCAGGTTCTTATCTTAAAGCTTTCCTTCCAAGCCGGAAATCTGTCCATCTCAACAGACATTCTGAGAATGATCCAGCAAAAGCCGTTCTCTTTAAGAGACGGAGTATCCAATCCGTAATCAGTTACACCATCTTCAGCAACTTCCTGAAAATCACCGGTAAGCACCGATGGAAATATCAGATCATTACGTGAACACTCATGGCATTCCACGTTAAAATTCCTTTCGGTAAAATTTGGAAAACTCATTCTTCATCTTCCTTCTTTTCAACTATTCTCATAAACTGAGTATTTCTGGGATTATACCTTCTAAAGGCCTTATACATCTTATCCTGGAACTCAAAGACAACTATGTACTTGATTCCGTCTGACTCAACAAAACAGTACCAATTTGAATCTGTTCTTTCAAAATCTTTATATCTGGTAGCATTCAGATGCAATGAAGCTTCTTTATAATCACTGTCAAAATTTTCACCTGTAACAGGAGCGATCCTTTTGCATTCTTTTATATTAAAATCTGCCAAGAGTTCTCTTTTAGTCTCTCCGAGGATCCTTGATACAGTGAAGTTATCATTGGTAATTGAAGTCTCATATTCGACATTCTGTCTCCTGTTTATCAAAAAACACAGGAATCCGAGTCCAAAAGAAATAACACCCGTAAAGAATATTACGTTTATTCCTAATAAGATCGGGATAACATTTATGAACACAATAAGGACAATACAAAGCGCAATGCTACAAACCGTAAACAACGAATTAGCAGCGTTTCTTTCCCTTTTTACAAAGTTCTCTACATATATATCGTCAATCAACTCAATAGTCTCCCATCATTAACATCTTTCGTATATTAACATAACATCATATAACCATAAACTCAAAATATGTTAACAATCTTTTAATAAAAAGAGGTCATTCCGCAGAGCGGAACAACCTCTTTAATGTAAAAATCAAGGATTAATACATACCCGGTGCCTGAGCTGGCATTGGCGGCTCAGGTTCAGGGATATCTGTTACAACTGCTTCTGTTGTAAGAAGCGTAGAAGATACGGATGCGGCATTCTGAAGTGCTGAACGTGTAACCTTAGCAGGATCCACGATGCCGGCCTTGAACATATCTACATATACATCGTTCAAAGCATCATATCCGATACCCGGCTTCTTGTTCTTGATCTGATCGCAGATAACGCTTCCGTCAACACCGGCATTTGCAGCAATCTGACGAACAGGCTCCTCAAGAGCGCGAAGAACGATAGATACACCTGTCTTTACATCACCTTCAACTGTCTCGAGCAAAGCAGCAACAGCAGGGATAGCATTGATAAATGCTGTTCCGCCGCCAGGAACAATACCTTCTTCAACAGCTGCCTTTGTAGCTGCAAGAGCATCCTCGATACGGAGCTTCTTTTCTTTCATCTCAGTCTCTGTAGCAGCACCAACCTTGATAACTGCAACACCGCCTGAAAGCTTAGCAAGTCTCTCCTGGAGTTTTTCTTTATCAAATTCGGATGTTGTCTCTTCGATCTGAACCTTGATCTGATTAGCACGAGCCTTGATATCCTTCTGGGAACCGTTACCGTCTACGATGATAGTGTTATCCTTAGTAACCTTAACCTGATGAGCACGACCGAGCTGTTCGATAGTTGTATCCTTGAGCTCTCTGCCGAGATCGGATGTGATAACTTCACCGCCTGTAAGGATAGCGATATCTTCGAGCATAGCCTTACGTCTGTCACCAAAGCCAGGAGCCTTAACACCGATACATGTAAATGTTCCACGGAGCTTGTTGAGGATCAATGTAGCAAGAGCATCACCCTCAATATCTTCAGCAATGATCAAGAGCTTCTTGCCCTGCTGAGCGATAGGCTCCAAAACAGGAAGAACATCCTGGATATTTGTGATCTTCTTATCAGTGATGAGAATGTATGGTTCATCAAGAACTGCTTCCATCTTATCCATATCTGTTGCCATGTAAGATGAGAGATATCCTCTGTCAAACTGCATACCCTCAACAACTTCAAGGGATGTGCCCATTGTCTTGCTCTCTTCAACAGTGATTACACCGTCAGAAGTAACCTTATCCATAGCCTCGGAAATGAGCTCACCGATATATTCGTCACCGGCGGAAATAGCTGCAACCTTAGCGATATCCTTTGAACCGTTAACCTTCTTAGCACTTGCAAGGACCTCAGATACAGCCTTATCAACTGCCAAAGAGATACCCTTACGAAGGATGATAGGATTAGCTCCAGCTGCAACATTCTTCATACCCTCACGGATGATAGCCTGAGCAAGGAGTGTAGCTGTTGTTGTACCGTCACCTGCTACATCGTTTGTCTTGGAAGCAACTTCCTTAACGAGCTGAGCACCGGCATTTTCAAATCTGTCTTCCAATTCGATCTCTTTTGCGATAGTAACACCATCGTTAGTGATCAATGGAGCTCCGTACTTCTTATCAAGAACAACGTTTCTTCCTTTTGGTCCGAGAGTAACCTTAACAGTATTAGCGACCTTATTTACGCCAATCTCCAATGACTTTCTGGCATCCTCTGCATATTTAATATCTTTTGCCATTTATATCACTCCTTATATGATTATTCTACGATAGCAAGAATATCATCCTGACGAACAATGATGATCTCTTCTCCGTCGATCTTTGCTGTAGTACCTGCGTAATCACGAACGATTACCTTCTGGCCCTTTTTAACTTCCATCTTTATCTCAACACCATCAACAATTCCACCAGGGCCAACTGCGATGATCTCAGCAATCTGAGGTTTCTCCTGTGCACTAGAAGTAAGAACGATACCGCTCTTGGTTGTCTCTTCTGCCTGAAGTTTCTTAATAACTACCTTATCTCCTAAAGGCTTAACTGTCATACTGCATGACCTCCCTTTGAAAATCTTAGATTAGCACTCATGTGTTCCGAGTGCCAACGCAAATAATATAACCCTAGAAAAATATGATGTCAATACGAATATCAAAAAAAGTCAAAAAGTGTTTTCGAAAAGAAAAAAGGACTGATGAGGTATCAGTCCTTAAATGATTTTAACCTGAAATGTGTGCCTCAAGATCGAAGTCTGTCGGACAGCTATCGTTGCTCGGAGCACTAGGTATCTCATCTACAGGATCAAAGTCCGTAGTCTCACCGTAGAAGAACATCTGAACATAAGGAATAGTCATGTTCCAGTTGTTCCTGATACTCCATTCATCACCGTACATACCGGAATTGAAGAAGCCTTCAAGCGGCAACTGAAGATACTCGATATGAGCATTTTTAAGTGATGGAAGGAAATCCAAAGCGTATTCTTCAATACTTTCCTTATCGATATTGGTCCTGAGCATGCCCAATATATCCGGAAGACAAGTAGCTTTCTTAGCTGCACTCATACCCATGAACTGGCTCATAAGGCTTCTTAAGACTTCAACCTGTCTTTGTGAACGCTCATAGTCTCCGTTACCTACATGTCTGATACGGGCATATGCAACTGCCTGACGGCCGTTAACCCAGATATAACCGGTCTGATTGACCTGCTGGAAATCGGATGCATAACCTGCGATGCTGTTGATCTCAGCCAAGTTATCATTAAGACCTGCAGGACTATAAAGCTCAGAACTTGTTACATCGATATATACACCGCCGACGGCATCGATTACTCCGGCCATATTGATAAAGTTAACGTAGGCATATCCGTCGATCGATATTCTTAATGTGTTTTCGATAGTAAGCTGAAGGAGATCAGGACCACCTTGAGACATAGCAGCATTGATCTTCATTGGATTTTTATATCCCGGAACATAAGCATATGAGTCACGGGCTACAGAAACCAGCTTAATAGATCCTGTTGAACTGTCTATGGACATTATCATGATTACGTCAGCCAGACCGCCTTTTCCGTCGCTCTGGTAACTCTTGGAACGGCTGTCGATACCGATCAACAGGAAGTTATGTATGGAATCATCTTCAATAACCGGGATCACCGGCTCCAATTCTTCTCTGAGCTTAGAGATCTCAATGACCTCACCCTCATCATTTACAAAGGATACATTCTGCTCAGGCTCAATATAATCGATCTGATTCAAAAGGTACTCTTTGTACCAGAATCCGAAAATAACTACACCGATCAAAAGGCCGAGGATACCCATTCCACAATATAACAGTATCTTATTACGAAGTTTCCTCTTCTTTCTTTTCTTGGCGATGTAATCATCAACCGTATCCGTCTCGGACTTAAAGCTGCCTGCGTTATACGGTTTAGTCTCACTTTTCTCCTCGTAACTGAATTTGTTTTCTACAACTTTCTTTTCAGTCGGAAGTTTCTCTTCCCTAATGTTCACACCTGAAACAGGAGCGTCTGTCTTCCTCACAGCCACTTTATTATCAGGCATTTTGCGTTCCGGCTTTCTGCTGTTACCCGGAAACATCAACTCGTTATTTCCCAATTCTTTTCTCCTTTATTCTAATCCGTTAGGATTCATTGTCTGCCAACGCCAAGAATCCTCACACATCTTGTCCATATCGTACTTTGTCTTAAAGCCTAATTCTCTATTAGCCTTGGTAGGATCGGCATAACTAACCGGAAGATCGCCTTCTCTTCTTGGAGCGAATTTGTAGTTGATCTTCTTTCCGCAGGCCTTCTCATAGGCAGTAATAACCTGGGAAACTGAATAGCCGTTGCCGGTTCCCAGATTAAAGACGTATCTACCACCGTTTTTTGTTGCAACATAATCAAGAGCTTTTACATGACCTTCAGCAAGGTCACAGACATGAATGTAATCTCTGATGCATGTTCCGTCCGGAGTATCATAATCATTTCCGAAAACATTAAGACACTCGATCACACCTGCAGCTGCTCTTGCAACGTTCGGGAACAGATTGTTAGGGATTCCCTGAGGGTCCTCTCCCAAAAGACCGCTCTCATGAGCTCCGACAGGATTAAAATATCTGAGTAATACTACATTTAAAGTAGGATCGCTATATGCGATATCTGAAAGGATCCTCTCGATCATCCACTTAGTCCAACCATATGGATTTGTACATTCACCAAGAGGGCTGTCCTCAGAAAGCGGAACCTTACCTGTGGATCCGTAAACAGTTGCTGAAGAACTGAATACGATGTTCTTAACACCGAACTCCTTCATGAGCTCCACTACTGTAAGAATACTGTCAATATTGTTTCTATAATACTCTGCAGGCATCTGAACTGATTCACCAACAGCCTTAAGCCCTGCAAAATGAATTACGGAATCTATCTTATTTTCTTCGAAAACCTTACGTAAAGCTTCTTTATCACAACAATCGATCTCATAAAATTTTACTTCCTTTCCTGTAATCTTAAAGATCCTGTTGCATGCTTCTTTTTTACTATTATATAAATTGTCTACTACGATAACATCATATCCGGATTCAATAAGAGCAACACAAGTATGAGAACCGATAAAACCTGTGCCACCTGTAACCAATACTGTACTCATAGTTCCTCCATAATACTTATTAATAAACAAATCGATTGTATACTAACATATTCAAATAAACAAATGCTTTTTCCTTACATTTCCGTAAGACACAACCATTACAGACTCTTTTTTTCAATTTCCACAAGTTTTCACCAAATTACTATGTGTATTATTAAAATTTATTATAAAATCTTTTCGATGGGAGGTTTTCAACCACATGGATAAGATTATTTATATTGCCGACGACGACAACAACATCAGAAATCTTCTTAAGCAGTTCTTGGATCGAGAAGGATTCAATTGCTTGGGTTTCGAGACAGGTGATGACCTCCTGAAGAAATTCATATCAGATCCGTGTGATCTTGTTATCCTTGACGTAATGATGCCCGGTCGTGACGGTTTCTTTATCTGCAGTGAGATCAGAAAGATCAGTAATGTTCCGATCATTATGCTAACGGCACGTGACAGTGATTCCGATTATATTGAAGGACTTAATATGGGTAGCGATGACTATTTTACCAAGCCGTTCTCCCCTGTTAAGCTCGTTACTAAGGTAAAATCCATCCTTCAAAGAAGAGAAGCTGTCCAGGAGAACAAGGAACTTGATTCTTCTACACTTACATTTGCAGATATCAGTCTGAATATTAAGAACAAGACTGCAACACTTAAAGATGATGAACTTCAGCTTACTCCAAATGAGTATGCACTTCTTTCATATCTGATCATCAATAAGGACAGAGCTATTCCTAGAATGGAACTTCTTGATAAAATATGGGGGTACGAGACTGAGGTCGAGACCAGAGTCGCTGATGATACAGTTAAGCGTCTTCGTAAGAAGATAATCGATTCTGATGCATTGATCTCAACAGTATGGGGTTACGGTTTTAGATTGGAAAACAAAAACGAAGCTAAATCTGAATAATTCTTAAGAGGTACCCTTGATGTCCATCTTCAAGCATAAAGATAACGGGACGAGCAAATCACCTAAAAAGCGATTACTTAAGACTCCTTTAGCGCTTCATTTCTATTCTGCTTTTTCGGTTATCATTATATTCTTCTTTATCAGTTTTAACTATGCCTTCGCAAAGTACTATGCTCGTGACATCGATAATGAGTGTTCAAACCGTATCGATTCTGCTATCAGTTCCACGAAGGTTCTTTCTGATGCATTCGCAAACACTCTTTCCCCTAATGATTATGCCTCTCAGGAAGATCTCCGTGATGAGCTTATCAATCTGATCATTTATTCTGCTGATGTTTCAAACGAAAAGACCAATCTGGTACTTTTCTACGAGGATGAGACAAATGACAGTTCCGTAGACAAGTACACCGTTCTCTGGCCTACATACAATACTTATAATATCGGTTACACCGACAAGACCAAAGAGCTTTACAGATCTTTCAGGGATATTGAATCCAGCGGTTCTTCCGACTCTATCTCCAGAACAAAGGAGATCCTCAAAGAGATTATTGAGAAAAACGGTATTCAGACAAAAAGGAATGAAAACCGTAAGATAGTGATAAACGGCAGGACCTATATGTACCGTTTTGCCACACTTAAAAGTAAATCAGATAATAAAGTAGTAGATAATTACTACATTCTCTTTTATATTGATACAACTACAAACATGGAGAATGTTAACAAGATCCTCTTCAGGATAACTGTTATAGCTATAATCATTGCAGGTGTACTGAGTATCATCATCTCATTCCCTATCCTTGAATCTACAAGACGACTTTCCAAATTCGCCAACAGGATCAGAAAGGGAGATTTCGATACATATAACGGCTCCATAGCCAGCCGGGAACTAAATGAGCTGCGGAACACCATGAACCAGATGGCCACAAAGCTCAAAGAAAATGATAGAGAGCAAAAGACATTCTTCCAAAATGCTTCTCATGAGCTTCGTACTCCTTTAATGTCTATACAAGGATATGCCGAAGGTATGAAATACGATATTATTGACAAAAACGAAGGTGTTGATGTCATAATCTCCGAATCTTCAAGACTTTCGAACATGGTAGAAAACCTTCTTTCGATATCCAAGATGGATCTTTCAGCCTCGAACAACTATGAGGTCAAAAAGCAGATCGTCAATGTCTATGAGCTTTTGGGGATCACGATCGACAAGATCAGGGGCAGCTTCCTCCTTACTGATAAGGAATTAATAAATAATATATCTATTAAGAGTAATGTTCATATCCTGGCTAACGAGAATGATATTTTCAGAATGCTCGAAAATATATTCTCCAACTGTCTGAGATATGCAAATAAGATAGTAACCTTCAATTGCTACTCGACCAACGAGAATGTCGTTTTTGAGATATCAGATGATGGTCCGGGAATAAGCGATGAAGTAATGGCGCACCTGTTTGAACGATTCGCTAAAGGAAGCGATGGTAAACACGGTATCGGTCTTGCTCTTGTTAAATCGATCGCTACAGAACATAACGGTACGGTTGAAGCAGGAAACAAAGAAGAAGGCGGCGCGATCTTTAAAGTTAAGATCCCTATAATCGAACCTACCGAACAATTGAGCCACAAAAATAAGAACAAATAAATAAAGGGATAGCCCTACAGGACTATCCCTTATCTGATATTAATAGAAATAATCTTATTTCTCGATCTTCATTCCGGAAAGGAATGCGTTGATGAATCCGTCCAAATTACCGTCCATAACAGAATCAACATCAACCAATTCATATCCGGTACGGTGGTCTTTAACCATTGTGTAAGGACAGAATACATAGGATCTGATCTGTGAACCCCATGCGATATCGAGCTGATTTCCCTTAAGGTCTTCGATCTTTTCCATCTGAGCTGCCTGAGCCAATGCAAAGAGCTTAGCTTTGAGCATATTCATAGCAGTCTCTCTGTTCTGGATCTGAGAACGCTCCGACTGACACGCAACAACACAACCTGTGGGGATATGAGTAATACGAACAGCTGAGTCTGTCTTATTGATGTGCTGTCCACCCTTACCTGTTGCACGATATGTATCAACACGAAGATCAGATGGATCGATCTTGATATCAATGGTATCATCAAGTTCAGGCATGACCTCACAGGAAGCAAAAGATGTATGTCTGCGTCCGGAAGCATCAAATGGAGAGATTCTGACAAGACGATGAACACCGATCTCAGATCTTAAGAAACCGTAGGCGTTCTCACCTGTTATCATGATCGAACAACTCTTGATACCTGCCTCATCTCCGTCAAGATACTCAAGTACCTTAACTTCAAAATCATGCATCTCACTCCAACGTGTGTACATTCTGTAGAGCATACTTACCCAATCCTGAGCCTCTGTTCCGCCGGCTCCTGCATGAAGAGTAAGGATCGCATTGTTCTTATCATACTCACCTGTAAGCAAAGTCTCGAGACGCATCTTCTCAAAGTCATGCTTAAATGTCTCAACACCTTCCTTAAGCTCTTCAAGAGTATCTAAATCCTCAGCTTCATTTCCGAGTTCACAAAGAGCCAAAAGGTCTTCTCTCTCAGTAGCCAGGTTATTAAACGACTCTACCTTCTTTTGAAGTCTCTTAAGATTTGTCTGAAGCTTCTGTGCCTTATCAACATCATTCCAGAAATCAGGCTCCTGAGTTCTGGCTTCAAGCTCACTGATCTCAACCATAGTGTGCTCGATATGAAGCGACTCGCGAAGTGTTGCAACCGGTTCCTTGTAAGACTCCAGATCAAGTCTTATATTATCGTACTCAAGCATTATACTTTCCTTCCTTAAGTTCCTTTACAAATTCTGCAAGTCTTTCCATTGCAGTATTAATCGATTCCATAGATGCAGCATAACTTATTCTTACATAGCCTTCACCACATTCACCGAAAGCATTTCCGGGAACAATAGCAACATGCTTTTCCTTAAGAAACTTCTCACAAAACTCTTCAGATGATAATCCGAGTCCCTTAATGGACGGGAAAGCATAAAATGCTCCTGAAGGAGTAAAACAATCAAGTCCTGCATCCTTTAGACCCTGAATGATCACTCTTCTTCTGTGATTATATTCATCCTTCATCTCATCAACATAGGATAATCCGTTCTTGATAGCATCAATGATCGCAAACTGGCTCATAGACGGAGAACACATAATACAATACTGATGTATCTTTGTAACAGCTGCTACCAAAGATCTGTTACCCAAAACATAGCCAAGTCTCCAACCGGTCATAGCAAATGATTTGGAAAAACCGTTGATCATGATAACTCTGTCTTTAATATCCTCAAACTGGATAAGCGAGCTTGGCTTATCCTCAACATAATTGAGTTCCGCATAAAGTTCATCAGATATTACGAAAATATCAGGATACTTAACAAGGACATCATGGATCTTCGAAAGATCCTCTTTAGTCATGATCGCTCCTGTTGGATTACTCGGATATCCGAGAATTATATATTTTGTCTTGTCGGTGATCTTTGCTTCAAGTTCTTCAGGCTGAAGCTTGAAATCATTCTCCGGCTTTGTTTCAACTACGACCGGAACACCGTGAGCGAATGAAACCGTAGCCTTATATGCTACAAAACAAGGCTCAACGATAATAACTTCGTCTCCCGGATTAATAAGGGCTCTTGCAACAAGATCCAAGCCTTCACTACCACCTACGGTAATGAGGATCTCACCGTTAGGGTCATAATCAACACCATATCTGTCAGAAATGTAATCTCTGATCGCCTTACGGGAATCAATATATCCGGCATTCGGAGAATAGTGTGTATAACCATCAACCAAAGAATTGATACCGGCCTCTCTTATGTTCCAAGGAGTAACAAAATCAGGCTCACCAATAGACAAAGAGATAACATCTTTCATCTCATTGGCAAGATCAAAAAACCTTCGAATAGCTGAAGGCGGTACCTTTTTTACCACATCGGAAATCTTATCAGAATAATCCATATCAAACCTTCTTATCAGAGAATTACAGTCTGCCTGTCATCATTATCGTTTCTGTCAGAAACAATACCGTCAATCTTATACTTCTTAAGGATGAAGTGTGTCTTAGTAGACAAAACTCCCTCCAATGGAGCGATCTTTTCAGATACGAAACTAGCAACTTCACGAAGATTATCATCTTCATAGATAAGCATAAGATCATAATCACCGGATACAAGGTAACAAGAAGCAACCTTGTCATACTTACAAAGAAGATTGGCTATATGGTCATATCCTCTGTTTCTCATAGGGGAAAGCTTTACCTCGATCATCGCGATAACTGACTCTTTCTCAGTCTTTTCCCAGTTGATCTGAGTTGTATATCCGAGGATTATTCCCTCATCACATAGAGCCTTAAGTTCAGCCTGGATCTCTTCTTCAGTTGTTCCAAGCATAACCGCGATCTCACGTGGACAGAGCTTTGCGTTGTTCTTGATTAACTTGAGCAATTCCATTCTGTTGACCATATTATTTTCTCCTTATCTATAAAAATTCACCCCGTCAAGAATCTCCGTTTGAAGATCTGAGCGGGGTGAATGAATATCTAAATTTGTCAGATACGTGCTACGCCGCTCTTACGTGCTGCCTCTGCAACCGCTGCGGCTACTGCCTTACCTACACGTGGATCGAATGCATCCGGGAGAATGTACTCAGGATTGAGCTCAGAATCAGATACGATGCCAGCGATAGCATTTGCAGCAGCGATCTTCATCTCATCATTGATATCAGAAGCTCTTACATCGAGAGCACCACGGAAGATACCAGGGAAAGCAAGAACGTTGTTAACCTGGTTCGGGAAGTCAGAACGACCTGTAGCCATAACTGCAACACCAGCCTTCTTAGCCTCATCAGGGAGAATCTCAGGTGTTGGGTTAGCACAAGCAAATACTACAGGATCCTTAGCCATTGTAGCTACCATCTCAGCTGTGAGAACGCCTGGAGCGGAAACTCCGATGAATACGTCAGCACCAACGATAACCTCAGCAAGAGAACCTGCCTTCTTCTCAGGGTTTGTGATCTTAGCCATTTCTTCCTTAGCAGGGTTAAGTCCGTCTCTGCCATCATAGATAGCACCCTTACGGTCACAAAGGATAACGTTCTTAAGACCTCTGGAAATAAGGAGCTTAGTGATAGCTGTAGCAGCTGCACCTGCACCGTTAACTACAACATGGATATCTTCCATCTTCTTACCAACGATCTTCAAAGCGTTTGTAAGACCTGCAAGTGTGATAACAGCTGTACCGTGCTGGTCATCGTGGAAGATCGGGATATCACATCTTTCCTTGAGCTTCTTCTCGATCTCGAAGCATCTAGGAGCAGAAATATCCTCGAGGTTTACACCACCGAAGGAACCTGCGAGAAGTGCAACAGTGTCAACGATTGTATCAACATCCTTGGAACGGATGCAAAGCGGGAATGCATCAACGTCACCGAAAGCCTTAAAGAGTGCACACTTACCTTCCATAACAGGCATACCAGCCTCAGGTCCGATGTCACCCAAACCAAGAACTGCAGTACCGTCTGTAACAACAGCAACAAGGTTATGTCTTCTTGTGTACTTATATGAAAGATCTACATCCTTGGAGATCTCGAGACAAGGCTCAGCAACTCCAGGTGTATATGCGATAGAAAGCTCTTCCTTAGTTCCAACAGGAGCTCTAGCGATAACTTCGATCTTACCCTGCCATTCGGTATGCTTCTTGATAGCTTCTTGTTTAACGTCCATGATTATTCCTCCACATCATCATTACGGAAATGTATAAAACTCTTAAGATTTAAGTAGCCTAAATAATAATAAATTATATGTTCGAAAAACACAACAAAACAAAAGCACAAAATAGTTCAAATGAAAACGGAAGTCTTTGTGATAATTATTTCGTTCCAAAAAGATACAAGGAGCCTATCATACGCCCGTAAACAAGGCTTTTGTATATCGTAAGCACACCTGCAAGTGCGGAAACGATAGTCGTATAGGCATTTCCCGCATCCAAAATGCTGACGAAAAAATTAGCAAAATAAAAAACCAAAAACACCAAAATGAAATTCACTACACACATGGGAGCATTGGTTTTCATAAACTGAAAACCATGCTTGAACGCGCTTCCGAACCCGTGATCACCGGAGATGTAACTACAGCCGATCATTGATAGATAGGACATGGCAAGCGCATAGATAATGTAAAACGACTCATGAAGAGAGTTAACGATGGAAAAAATGAGCATCAGGAAAAGGCAAGAAATGATCGTGCTTCTGATGACTGCCTTCTTACGTTCAGGGGATTTTCCGGGATGCCTGGTATAAATAAATACGGCAGCAGTGATGATAGCCAAAGCGTGAGCCAAATAGTCATATGCGATAACGCTGAAAAGATAAAGACCACACATGAGTATTTCTTTAAGTTCAGCATTTGATACCTGCTGCATAGGATTATCGAGCATCTTCTGATAGATTGCCAGGAGCTCATCAGTATTAGGATTACCGATTGGGAACATAATAGCCAGGATCATCAACAATGACAAAACAAGGAACACTGTTCTAACGCCCCATTTATTCTTCGAATCGTCAATATTAAACGCCGAAAAGAAAACTTTGATACTCATTATCCCTGCAGCTATCTCCCAAAAATACTATTGCTTTGAAGTGCAACATTTAGATTTTGCACTATATGTACACCAAAAATCAAGTAAAAACATCTGACGACAACTCATATTAGAAAGCTGTTACCCATGATTGACATTTTTACAATAAAGTTGTTTTTAAATATATATAATTTTAATAAAATTGAACGAGCGCGATTATATCATCAAAAAAAACGTTATGTTAGAATACATAGCATAATTCTCTAAGACGAGGCAGGTATCTATATGATCAATTTTCAGGTAAATCCTAATCTCACGTACATCATTCCGCCAGAAAAGCACTCTGAACAGGACATCAAGACGATACTTGAGCAACATAAAGAGATAAGATTCGTATCCCTTGCCGGTATTGACCTCGCAGGTAACGATACAGACGAAAAGATCCCTATAACTGATTTTGTAGAGAATATCGAGAAATACATTAACGGTCAGGCTATCGCCACAGACGGTTCTTCCGTTGTACTTCCGGGTATTGCTACATTAAATGACGGTAAAGTAGACCTTACACCGGACCCTGAAGTAGTCTGGTTCGTTGATTATAACTATGAACACATTGACATGGAGACAGGTCTTCCGGTCGGAACACTTCGTATCCCGTCATTCCTCTATCACAATGGTGAAGCAGTATGTTCCCGTTCAGTTCTTAAAAAGAGCGCTACATACTTCGAAAACAAGCTCATGGAGCTTTTCAGAAACGATGCTTCACTTTGCGAAGAGCACGGATTCAATCACGATGATCTCAAGCAGATAAATATCATAATGGCAACAGAGCTTGAATTCTGGGTTAACTCCCCTGACGAGACTGTTTCCTCCCAAAGACTTTCCATTTCACAGGGCCTCAAGGAGTCCTATTGGAAGAGAACCAAGGGTGCCGTAAGAACTGCACTCGAGCAGGTCATCATGCTCCTCGACCTCTACGGCTTTAAACCTGAGATGGGTCATAAGGAAGTAGGCGGCGTTAAGGCTGCTATCTCTTCTACAGGTGATTTCCACGGTATCATGGAGCAGCTCGAAGTTGACTGGAAGTATTCAGATGCGCTTCAGGGCGCTGATTACGAGATCACGGCTCGTATCCTTATCAAAGAGATCTTCCGTATGCACGGTCTTGAGGTAAGCTTTACTGCTAAGCCTTTGTACGGCGTTGCCGGTTCCGGTGAGCATACACACGTTAATGCTGTTGCATATCTTAACAACGGCAAGAAGGTTAACCTCTTCGCTCCTAAGGATTTTGAGAACGAGTATCTCAGCCGTATCGGTTGGGGTTCACTTATGGGTATCATGAAGAACTATCAGCTCATCAACCCGTTTGTTTCGGCTTCTAACGATGCATTCCAGAGACTGAAGCCTGGTTTCGAAGCTCCAACACACGCAGTAGCTTCTATCGGTATGGACGTTAAGACTCCATCCCGTAACAGATCGGTTCTTTTGGGTCTCGTAAGATCACTCGATAACAAGTATGCAACCAGATTTGAGCTCCGCTCACCTAACCCGCATACAAACACATATCTTTGTCTTTCTGCTATTTACCAGTGCATGCTTGACGGTATCAACTATGCAATAAACAATAACAAGTCCATCAAGGAACTTGAGGCTGAGTTTACTAAGCCATTCGGTGAAGACGCTGATTATCTCGAGAAAGACAGACTCTATCGTTGTGAAGAGGACATTTTCGACAGCATGACAGAAGATGAGAGAGATCACCTCTTCGGTGTACCTCCGGCAACTGTTTATGATTCTCTTAAGGATTTCCTCTCATTTGATTCAGGACTCGAGATCCTCTGTGCCGGCGACGTTTTCAGCGACACGATCCTTTCTTCTTATTCACATGCTATGCTCGATATGTGGCAGATGGAGCTCATGGACAGAATCATTCCTTCCAACATCTCACTTCTTCGTAAGGTAGTTAAGCTCCATAACGATTCCAGCACATATGACAACGATGCATGGTCAGATATCGAGAGCATCAAGTTCTCTCTTGCAAAGAACACAGACGAGCACTTCTGCACTTTCGATTCCATTAAGATGGCTATCAGAAATAAGAATCTCAAGGATATCTCCCGTCTCCAGATCAAGATGAATTCCGCTATGGATGAGATCAGATCCCTCTACAAAGAGTACAGCGACAACCAGGTTTGATCGAATAAGCTGAGGCTTCTTCTCGAAAAGAAAAGAATCTGCAGATCCTGAAAAGTTACGGAATAGAAAAAGGGGATGTCTCAAAAGTGATTGAAATCACTTGGGGGGGCATCCCTTTAAAATGTGTAAAACTCTCTCATTTTTCGTTAGAAAAGCTCTCAAAAACAGTCTCCAACCCTCGAAAATGTGGAAAACTCTATTTCAAAGC